>JANNXU010000054.1:0-231087 GCA_031409715.1 Gemmatimonadaceae bacterium
TCAGCGAACTTCCACGGCACCGGCCCCTCCCGCGTCAGCGGCATGTTCGCCAGCCGGGCGCGCACCATCGCCATCGGCATCGATCCGCCCTGGAGCACACCGTCGTGGAACTCGCGATCCGTCATCTTCCCCGTCGTCACGAGCGCCCTGTACATCGCCCGCATCTGCAATCCGCCGAGCATGTACGCGGCCTGATAGAGGGGCGAATAGTCACCGGCGAAAGAGCGACGCACCTCGCCCTCGGCGTTTGCCCGCTCGAAGTTCACCGTATCGACGAGGAACTGGATCGCCTGGTCGGGCGTCATTTTCCCGAGATGAAAGTTCAGCGAGAAGATGATTCTCGCGCTGCGATGCATGCGCCAGAACAGTGCACCGATCCGGTCTTCCGGCGTGACATGAAAGTCGTGATCGTAGAGGAACATCTCCCAGTAGAGCGCGTTCCCCTCGCTCCAGAACGGTGTCGCGAACAGCCGGCGATGCGCGTTGTAACGCGCCGACATGAATCCCTGCAGGTGATGTCCGGGATTCAGTTCGTGAAACACCGTGGCGTGAGAGAAGTGCGGGTTGTTGCCGCGCATGCTCATCCGCTTCTCTTCATCCGTCATGTCGTCCGTGGGATAGCTCACCAGAATCAGGTCGCCGCCAAGGAAGAACGGGTTGAGGCGTTGCCGCTCCGGCGACATCATCTCCATCCGCCAGTCTTCCTTTGCGAGTGGCGGGATGGTGACCCAGTCGTGCTGGTCGAAGAACTGCTCGGCCTGCCGTGCAAGGTTGCGGATCATCTCCGGTTGCTTGCCCGGTTCGACATACGCGTCCTTCACCTTCTCCATCGCCGCTTTCCAGTCGTCGCCGAATCCCATCTCGCGCGCCGCCTTCTTCACTTCGCTGAGGCTGAACGCATACTCGCGCTCCGCAATCGCGATCAGCTCCTCGGCGGAGTACGGGATCATCTCGTGGCGCAGGTCCGTGGCCAGGCCCGTGGCGCCGATCGGGTCGCCGATGATCGGGCCGGTGTTGGCATTGGCGGCGTCCTGCGGTGCGCCGCCGCGACCCGCCGTCGCCACCACCGCGCGCGGGATGCCCACCACGCGCTCACGGATCGTGGCAGCGTAGCGCGTCATCGCGTCGTTCAGCTTGGCGTAGGGGTCCTTCATCCACCAGCTGAACAGCGGGTCATAGCCGGTGTGGAACCGGTACCAGCCGGCCATCACCTGGCGCTGCTGGTCGAGCTGGTCGGCGGCGCGATTGGCGACGGTGCGAGTGACGCGCGGCGCGGTGGCGCGGACGCGTGTCGCACTGCTGTCCGTGCGCGGCTGGGGTTCGAACAGGAGGCGCAGGCTGTCGATCTGCCGCGCGATCTGCGTGACGGTGCGCGCCGCCTGCTGCGGGTTGACCGGCGTCAGATCGCGTCGCGCGTCGTGCAAGGCCAGCAGTGCGTCGGTGAATGGCATCAGTGGCGCCACCTCGATCCGCTGCGCATCCTGCCGGTCCGCGAGATCGAGCTGGTAGCGCAGGTGATTGTCGAGCAGGACGTAGTCGATCCTGCCTTCCTGCGACAGCCGGTCGAAGTCGATCGCCGTCAGCCGCGTGCGCCACGCCGTATAGAAGCCGCGCAGGCGGGTGCGCTGCTCCGGGGAGTCGTAGGCATCGTAGCGGCGGGTGAGCGTCTGGTTGTCGAGCTGAAAGCGCTGCACCACCTCGGCCAGCTCACTCGACTTCGCCGCGACCATGGGGCTGAGCGCAGGCACCGAGGCCAGCGGGTCAACCGGGAAGGGCGGCGATGCGGGTGCCTGGGCCATGGCGGCGCGCGCACCGGCGCAGCAGGCGAGCAGCAATGCGCGCATGGCGCGGCGGGGGCGTGTCATCCGTCGGGTCATGATCAGCTCCACGTTCAGTTGGCGCACACGACGATGGAGGTGCACCATCGCCGATGGGTGTGTCTGAGACGGCCGCTCCAGCGCCGGGACCTACATGTCGGGCGAGAGCATCATGTGGGCGCGCGGCGTGCCGGCATTCATCAGCCACGGGCCCTTGCCGGGGGCGGTGGGCAGACCCGTCGTCGCCGTCGTCGCACCCGGCATGTAGAGCACGAACAGCGGCTTCGACTGCGGCGCAGCGCCGGTGGCGGCGTCGAAGTCGCCCTTGGGCCCGGTCAGCGAATACAGCGACGCGGGCGTCGACGGCATCCGCAGCTTGCCCTGACGAACCTCGGCGAAGCGCACCGTATCGACCATCGTGCCGGTCGTGCCGCTGGCACGCAACTGCCGGCCGCGCGCCATGAACGGCTCCATCGACGTCGAGTAGCACGCCACGTGAAAGCGGTCATCGGCGGGATCGTCAGCGAGGCAGCGCAGTCCGTTGCGGGCCTGCCGGAGCACCTCGAGCTTGCCCGCCACGCGATAGCCCATCACACCGGCCCCGGCGCGCAGTGTGGCGGGCAGCGGGAGCACCGCGGCCGCGATCTGGTCGGCCTCGGATGGAATCCCCTGGGCTGACGCGGCCGATGCCGCCAGCAGGAGGGTCGTCAACAGGCAGGTCGCAGCGCGCATCGGCGTTCTCGGGTAAGGGGATGATCCGGGATCATTGCAATCGAAACAGATAACTGAGCTTCACGAAGAATACATCGCGGGTCGGTTGCAGGGCGCTGGTCCCGCCCGGGCGATCGGCGCGCGACGTATTGCCGTAGCCGAGGTAGACCACCGTGCCGGGCGTCGGGAGGTACGAGAAGAGGAAGTCGAGCCGGCCACGCAGCCGGTTGAAGGCCGCCGCACGGGTCAGCGTGCCGTCGGCGCCACGGAAGTACACGGGCAGGTTGGTCCGGGAATCGTCACGCAGCGAATCCTGCTGCAGCTTGGCCACCTCGGCGATCACGCGGACGAAGATCTGGCGCGTGACCTGATACTCCACGCGCACGCGCGGGACGTTGCGGGTGAGCACACGGGTGCCGTCGGTGCGTCGGTTGTACAACTCGTAGTTCCAGGTACCGGAGATCCGGAGCTGATCCGACGGGCGGATGTTCAGTCCGACATTCGCAATCCCGACGTTCGCACTGCTCCACTCGGGGAAATTTTCGTCGACGCCAAGCAGCAGAAACGAATTCGCCGAGAAGCGCTTGAACTCGGGCGTGGCGGTGGAGATCACCCAATCGACGTTGATGAGATTCGGGGTGCCGCGGTACGCCACCGTATCGAGTCCCGACTGACCCGGCGAGAGATAGACGTAGTTCGAGTAGAGGTCGGGATCGTACGAGAAGCGTTCGAGCAGCAGCTGTGCGCCCGCCGACCAGCCTCCTCGGAGCCGTGAATTGGCGCGGAAATGAAGTTTCTCGTCCTGCACCGGACCACCGCGTACGAAGTCGGCGTAGCGGAAGCTGTTCAGCCACGCGATCTCCGGCGTGATCGCCTCGATCCGTGCGCCCGGCTTGCCGAAGACGGTGAACCGGTTCGTCAAATTCACGTTGGCGACGCCGGTGCGTGCGATGAAGCCACTCTGCGCGTCGAAATCCGGCGCGATGCCGTTCACGGCATACTGCGCCCCGAATCGACGGCCGCTCACGTTGGCCGACAAGTTGAAGAGTGGCGCACTGGTCGTGACCCCGGAGGTCCGTGTGAAACTGTTGGCGTACTGCCCCTGAAAGCTCACGATCCCGCGCACCAGCCGGCCGTCGAGCTCGGCCACCCGGTTGAACCGACCACCGTCCACCTTGTCGGTGTAGACCAGCCCGATGCGGCTCTGCGTCCCCACGTCACGCTGCACGCGCAGCAGGGTGAACAGCGGCGACTGCCTGCCGTCAAAGCTCGCGTCGCGATTGTCGACCGCCGACAGCAGGCCGATGTCGAAGCCATTCACCTTGCCCGTGAGCTTCGTCGCCGCCACCGGCTGTGTGATCCGCCGCGTGTAGATCAACCGGCTCGGCGTCGAGAACTGCTCCTGGCTCTCGAGGAAGAACGGGCGCCGTTCCGCGAAGAAGACCTGGACCCGCGGATCGTACGTGAACTGCGTCGCGTCAGCCTCGACTTGCGAGAAGTCGGGGTTCGCGGAGGCGGCGAGCGTCAGGTTGCTGGTGACGCCCCAGCGCACACTGCCACCGAAATCGGGCCTGCCGTTGGCGTAGCCCCAGCCGGCGCTGGTTGGGGCGCCGACGGTGGACGAGGTGATCGTCGGGATCACATCCACCGTGAGTCCACGTGACAGGTCGTGCAGGCCAGCGAGATGGCCGGACTGGGCCAGAAAGCTGGCACCGGCGCGCGCCGTCGGCGCCCAGGTCTCTTCGTACCCACTCGCCTGCACCGTGCGGACCACGTTCAGCTGCCACTCCTGCGCACTGCCCGCACCGTAGCGGAGGCTCTTGAAGGGAATCCGGATCTCGACCTCGTAGCCAAACTCTGTCACATGGCCCTTCGACGTCCAGACGTAGTCGGGCGCCAGGTCGGCCGCCTCGCGGGTGCGGACGATGCCACCGGCGAAACCACCACCCTGCACCGTCCCGGTCTCGATGATGACCCCGTCGCTCTGAATGCCGAGCGGGTTCACCGCGAACAGCAGCGCCTGACGGCTGTCGTTGTACGTGCCGAGGAAGAGCTGGACGTTGTCGTCACTCGCGATCTTGTCGCGATCCGCGAGGTTGTAGCGCACCGTCCCCGCTGGCGCGTAGGCACGGATGCCGACGTGCAGCGCGGTGGCCGTGTAGAACACGAACACCTCGGTGCTGTCGCGCGCGGCCACGCCGTCGGTCGGGAAGTACTGCGAGAATCCGGTGAGCAGGGCTGCCTTCCGCCACGCCGGTTCGCTCAGCACGCCGTCCACCTCGATCCCCTTCTCCTCGCGTGGCGTGGCGATCGTCAAGGCGCCGGTCCGGCCCGGATACACGGGGCCCAGGTGCGGCTCGGCCGGAGGCGGGCCAAGCGCGAGCGCAGCGAGGAGGAGGAGCGGTGAAAGCACTGGCGCGTTGGTGAGGGGAGTCTGCGTGTCGCGTCTGCGACGGGAGAACGTTCGAGGCGCGGCCAGCGTACTCCACGTTGCCGACCTGACGTGCCTCCGGCAACATTGGTGTCAGTAGAACGGCGTGTTGCCGTCTCCTGTTGTGCCCTTTCACCACGATCCGCATGCGCCGCCCCACTGGCCTCCTGCTGCGCACCGCGCTGCTGGCCCTGCCGCTCTCGCTCCTGGCCGCCGGCCCCACGCTGGCGCAGGCCCGCCGCACCTTCACCGCCGCCGACTACGACCGCGCCGTCCGCATGCTTGGCCAGACGGTGGCGCCGCTGGTGGTCGGCGGCACGGCGCCGGGCGTGTCGTGGCTGCCCGATGGCGCGTTCTTCTACCGCAGCGTGAGGCCGGCGGGCACGGAGTTCGTGCTCATCGACCCGCGGACGAAAGCACGCCGCCCGCTCTTCGATCATGCGAAGGTCGCCGCCGCACTCGGCAGCGCGCTTGGCGCGAGCTACAGTGCGACGGTGTTGCCGCTGACGAACATCGCGCTCAGCGCCGACCGGCGCAGCTTCACCGCGGCGGCGAACGGCCGACGCGTCCGCTGCGACGTGGGCGGTGACACCTGCACGCCGGTCGAGGGGCAGGTCGCGGCCCCACCCGGCCCGCCGCGGAGCGCCCTCACCGTTGCGTCGCCCGACGGCAAGCGCGTGGCCTTCATCCGCAACTGGAACCTGTGGGTGCGCGACGTGGCCACCGCCGTCGAGACGCAACTCACCACCGACGGCGCGGAGAACTTCGGCTACGCCACCGACAACGCCGGCTGGACGACCAGCGACCGTCCGATCCTGCTCTGGTCCCCGGACTCACGAAAGATTGCGACGCAGCAGCAGGACGAGCGCAAGGTGGGGGACATGTTCCTCGTGCAGACGCGCGTCGGCCATCCCGTGCTGCGCTCGTGGAAGTATCCGCTGCCCGGCGACAGCGTGGTGGCGATGGTGCACCGCGTCGTGATCGACGTGGACACACGCACCATCACGCGCCTCACGATGCCGCCAGACTTCCATCGCGCCACGCTCGGCGATGACATCTCGATGAGCGACTACAGCTTCAGTCCCGACGGCTCGCGATTGGCGCTCGCATCCACGTCACGCGACCACAAGCAGACGATCGTCCGCATCGCCGACACGCGCAGCGGCGCTGTCCGCACGGTGCTGGAGGAGACCGTGCCGACGCACTTCGAGTCGATCGCCGGCTGGCGGGTGCTCTGGGAGAGCAACGAGCTGCTCTGGAATTCGCAGCGCGACGGCTGGAGCCAGCTCTATCTGTACGACCTCACGACGGGCACGCTGAAGACCAAGGTCACCAGCGGCGACGGTCCGGTGAGCGGCATCGTGCGTGTGGACGGCGCGTCGCGCACGCTCTGGTACATGGCGCAGGGGCGTGAGGCCGGCCAGGATCCCTACCTGCGCCATGCCTATCGCATCGGGCTGGACGGCCGCACCGCCGTGTCGCTGACCCCCGACGATGGCGACCACAGCGTCCAGGTCTCCCCCGACGGCCGCTGGATCGTGGATACCTGGTCGCGCGCCGACCTCGCGCCGCAGACGGCGCTGCGTGATGCCGCGGGCCGCATGGTCATGCCGCTCGAGACGGCCGACATCTCGAAGCTGCTCGCCGCCGGCTGGAAGCCGCCGATCCTGTTCAGCGTCAAGGCGGCCGACGGCAGCACCGACATCTACGGCCAGCTCTTCCGGCCGACGAACTTCGATTCCACCAAGAAGTACCCGATCATCAACAACGCCTATCCCGGCCCGCAGGGCGGCAGCGTGGGATCTCGCGCCTTCGCGCCGGCGCGTGGCGACAAGCAGGCGCTGGCGGAGCTGGGCTTCATCGTGGTCAGCATCGACGGCCGCGGCAGCGGACCCGGGCGCTCGAAGAGCTTCCACGACGCGTACTACGGCGCGATGGGTCGCGACAACACGCTCCCCGACCAGGTCGCAGCGATGCAGAACCTGGCGACGCGTTACCCGTGGATCGACATCGACAGGGCCGCGATGTGGGGCCACTCGGGCGGCGGCTTCATCACCGCCGACGCGATGTTCCGCTATCCCGACTTCTTCAAGGTCGGCATCGCCGAGTCGGGCAACCACGACCAGCGCAACTACGAGGACGACTGGGGTGAGCGCTATCAGGGCCTGCTCACCCGCGGCGGCCCGGACGGCGACAGCTACGCCACCGAGGCGAACCAGCTGCAGGCGCGGAACCTCAAGGGCAAGCTCCTGCTCGCGCACGGCACGATGGACAACAACGTGCCCCCCGACAACACCTACCTCGTGGTCGACGCCCTGATCCGCGCCAACAAGGATTTCGACCTGCTGATGATCCCGAACGCCGCCCACGGCTTCGGCGGCGCCTCCAACTACATGATGCGGCGCCGCTGGGACTACTTCGTGCGCTGGCTGCTGGACGCCGATCCGCCAAAGGACTACCAGATCCGCTGACATTCCCCAGCGGCACGAGCAAGACAGCAGAACGCAAAGTTGAAATTGCGGTTGCGGGTGCCGTTCAGGGCAAGACACCCGCTTTCGTGATGCGGTTGAGCAGCACGGCCGTGCGCGCGATCTGGATGGGGATGGACCGCAGGTCGACCGTCTCGGTGACGGTGTGCCCGCCGGTGCCACCCGGGCCGAGTCCGTCGATCACCGAGGGCACGGCGGCGGCGATGAAGGAGACGTCGGCGGCGCCGGCGCGGGCCGGGTTGTCCATGCCCACCGCGCCGAACCCGAGATGCCGGCTGGCGCGATCGAATTCGGCCAGCAGCGCGCGGTTGCCCGCGGACGGTGCCATCGGCGGGTAGCCGTCGTCGAAGGTGAGCGTGGCTGTGGTGTGCGGTGACGCGGCCGCCACGATCGCCTGCATACGCGCCTTGGCCGACGCCAGCGCCTCGGCGGAGATCACGCGCAGGTCACCCGAGACCATGAACCGTTCCGGGATGATGTTGCTCTTGCCGTACGCCGTGCCGCGGGTGCCGGTGCTGTCGAGCGTGACCGTGGTGCCGCCGAGGGCCACGCCGGCGTTGAACGTGCGCAGCGGGTCACCGCCGAGCTGCGTGCGGAACTCGTTGAGGATGCGCGCCGCCTCGTAGATCGCACCCGGGCCGATGTCGTCGCGGAAGAGCTGCGAGGAGTGCGCCGGTGTGCCGGTCACCTGCAGCGTCCAGCCCGTGAAGCCGCGGCGGGCGGCGACTGCCGTCCTCGGGTCGCCATCACCATCCTCGAAACCGATCGCGAGCTGCGAGCGCGCCCCTGCCTCCACCAGCGCCTGCCGTGCGGCCTCGATGGGATGGCCCGGCGACTCTTCGTCCCCGTTGAGCACCACCGTCACACTCATGCGCTCGAGCTGCCCCGCGGCACGCAGTGCCTTGAGCGCGAAGAGCATGATCACGTCGCCACCCTTCATGTCGGTCGATCCGGGGCCGCGCGCCGTGCTGTCGGTCAGGCGCTCCCAGCGCTGGAACGGGCTGTCGGATTCGAACACGGTGTCGAGGTGCCCGATCAGCAGCACACGCGGCCCGGTGCCGGTGCGCTCGGCGACGAGATGACCCGCCCGGCCGAAGGCTGAACCATCCACCCAGCGCACCGTGAATCCAAGCGCCTCGTACTCGCGGCGGAACACGTCGCCCACGGCGCGCACGCCGGCGCGGTTGAGCGTGCCGCTGTTGATGTTCACCACCCGCTCGAGCAGCGCCACCGCCTCGGTCGCGTGGTCGGTGGCGTGCTTCGCCAACGTGCGTTCCGCCTTCGTCAGCGAGTCGGCGGGCGGCGTGGTAAGTGTGACCGCCGCCGCGATCGCCGTCAGGCCACTGAGCAGCATCACGGCGCGGCCCCGGCGCGCAGCGGCAGCTTGCGGCGCGACCAGTCCTGGTACGAACCGTCGTAGAGCTTCACGGCGTCGTAGCCCAGGTAGCGCGCGATGAACCAGGTGGCACTGCCGCGGTAGCCGACGATGCAGTACGTCACCACCTCGTCACCGGGGCGCACGCGCTCCTCGTACATCTGCCGCAGCGCCTCGCGCGGCTTGAGCAGCGACAGGTCCGCATCGCCGAAGAGCTCCTCCCACGGCAGCGACTGCGCCCCCGTGATGTGTCCGGCGCTGGCGCCACCGCCGGCGGCCGTGCCGACGTAATCGGACAGGGTGCGCGTGTCGATCATCGTCAGCCCCGGCTTGTCCAGCCGCTCGGCCAGCCATTCGGCCGACACCAGCCGCTCCGGCCGCGGGTGCGGCGTGAACGTCGCCGGGGCTGGCGTCGTCACGACGGTCGTGACCTGTCGCTGCTCGCGCTTCCACTGACGCAGTCCGCCGTCGAGGAAGGCGATCCGATCGTGCCCCAGATAGTCCAGCGTGAAGAGCACGCGCGTCGCCAGCGGTGCGTCGGGCGCGTAGACCACCACGCGACTGCGGTTGCTGATGCCCAGCTTCTCGATCGTTGCCTTCAGTGCGTCCACCGTCGGCAGCTCGTTGCTGTTGCTGTCACGCGTGGTGACGATGTCGCGATAGGTGAGGCGGCGCGACCCCGGGATCAGTTCCGCGGTGGAGGAGGTGTCGCGCAGGACCTGCACGAGCACGAGGTCGCGGTCACGCTGGTGCGCGGCCAGCCACGCGGTGCTGACCACGAACGGCGCACCGGCGTCGCGGGCGGGACGCTGCGCCATCAAGGAGTTGCACGGCGCGAGCAGGCACGCGCCCAGCGCGGTGAACACCAGAGACCGGCAGGTGGCCGCGGCGCGCGCGCGAGTGTCGGGATGGAATGGCATGTCGACTGATTGGACTCGAGGCGTAACGACGGAGAACGGCGTGTGCTGAAGAATACCGCGGGATGGCGTGCCCGCGCTGGAGGAACCGGCCCGCCACCTTGCCCATCCGCGCCCCCCCGGCTTGGATACGGCGCCTGCCCGGCCAACGACCCGAACCGCAAGGAGACGCCCATGCTCGAATCCACGATGATGGACTACCAGCTCACCATCCCGTCGATTCTCGAGCGCGCCGTGCGCATGACACCCCATCAGGAGATCGTCTCGGTGATCCCGGTCGGCGTGGACCCCGACACCAAGGCGCCCATCCCCGGTGTGCACCGGACGACCATCGCAAAGACGCACGCGCGCGTCATGCAGCTCTGCAACGCGCTCACGGCGGCGGGTGTGCAACCCGGTGACCGGGTGGCCACGATGGCCCTCAACACCTATCGGCACTTCGAGCTGTACTACGGCGTGCCGTCGGTCGGCGCGGTCTGCCACATGGTCAACATCCGCCTGCCACTGGAGCAGATCGCGTACATCCTGAACCACGCCGAGGATCGCGTGCTCTTCATCGAGAACGTCTTCGCGGGCATGATCCCGCTCATCCGGCAGCATGCACCACAGGTGGCGACGATCGTCGTGCTTGGCCCCGTGGCTGGTGGCCTGCCGGCCGGCACGATCGACTACGAGGCCTTCATTGCCGGACAGCCCGAGACGTTCACCTACCCGTTCATCGACGAGCGGCAGGCCAGCGGCATGTGCTACACCAGTGGCACCACCGGCAATCCGAAGGGGGTGCTGTACAGCCATCGCGCCATCGTGCTGCACAGCGTCACGAGCCTCAGCGGCGACCTGCTGGGCGTCACCTCGCACGAGGTGATCATGCCGATCGTGCCGATGTTCCACGTCAACGGATGGGGCTATCCCTACACCTGTACCCTGACGGGCGCGAAGCAGGTGTACATGAGCGTCTTCACCGACCCGAAGACGATCGCGCGCATCGTGGCCGAGGAAGGCGTGACCACCTGTGCCGGCGTGCCGACGATCTTCCTCGGGCTGCTCGACGAGATGGACCGCGCCAAGGCTGCCGGCACGCCGCATCAGCTCCCGACGCTCCGCACCCTCGTCGTCGGCGGCTCGGCCACGCCGCGGTCGATGATCGCGGCCTTCGGCGATCGCCACAACCTGCACGTGAAGCCCGCCTGGGGCATGACGGAAACGACACCGCTGGGCACCGTCAACCAGGTGGGCCACGACGAGTTCCTCGATGATCGCACGCTGCGGTACGACCGCATGTGCTACAGCGGCAAGATGGCGCCACTGGTCGAGCTCAAGCTGCTGGACGAGGCAGGCACGGAGCTCGCGTGGGGCACCGGCGAGTCGGGACGGCTGCTGATCCGCGGCCCGTGGGTCACGGGCAGCTACTACCACAATGAGGAGGCGACGGCGGCATCACAGCACGACGGCTGGTTCGACACCGGTGACATCGCGACCATCGAGCTGGATGGCACGATGATGATTCAGGATCGCGCCAAGGACCTGATCAAGTCGGGCGGCGAGTGGATCAGCAGCGTGGACCTCGAGAACGAACTGATGGGGCACCCGCTCGTGCGTGAGGCCGCCGTGATCGCCGTGCCACACCCCAAGTGGGACGAGCGCCCGCTGGGCGTGATCGTGCTGCGCGATCCCGCCATGCCGGTGGACAAGGCGGAGCTGGACCGGCACCTGCTCAGCCGCGCCGTGGCCAAGTGGCAGTTGCCCGACGCCTATGAATTCGTGGACGAGATCCCCAAGACCACAGTCGGCAAGTTCCTCAAGCGCGCGCTGCGCGAACGATTCAAGGACTACACACTGCCCGCCTGATGCGCCGACGTCGCGGCGCCGGTTCCCCCGGCACCGCGACGTCGAGTGCGTGGTCTGCATCGCTGGCGCGCCCGATTGACCGCACGCCGACATCACATCGACATCACATCATCGTGCGCGCTCCCGACCAGCGCCCGCGCGTGAAGTCGGGGAAGCGCACCGGCATGCTGCCCTTGGCCACCGACAGCTCGCTGAGCGGGCCCGGCGCGCTCCACGCGGCCGCATCGTACACGTCCATGTCCGGCGCGAGCCCCTCACGCATCACCTGCACGAGGCGGTACGCCATCACGTAGTCCATGCCGCCGTGGCCACCGGCTCGCGCCTTCTCGCCCAGTTCGCGCCAGAGCGCGTGCTCGTACTTCGCCTTGTACCCGTCGATCGACGCCCAGCGCTCGGGACCATCCCCCTCGATGTAGATGCGGGCGGGGTAATCCTCGAAGATCCCCTTCGTCCCCTGCACCGAGTTGATGCGCGAATACGGGCGCGGGCTGCTCACGTCGTGCTCGAGGCGGATGCTGCGGCCCTTCGCCGTCTTCACCAGCGACACGTTCAGGTCACCCGTGACGTAGCGCTCGGCCCACTTCGGCGAGTCCTTCGGCTCATGATCCTCGCGCCACTTGGTCAACCCCATCTCCGGTGTGCTCATCGAGACCAGATAGTCGAAGCGGTCACCGCGGTTGATGTCCATCATCGCGGCGATCGGTCCAAGGCCGTGCGTGGGATAGAGATTGCTGTTGCGCAGCGTGTGGTGCGCACGGCGCCAGAGGCCTTCGTCGCGGTTCTCGAAGAGGATCGCGCGCAGGTCGTGGTTGTACGCCGCACCACCATGCTTGATCTCGCCGAACGCCCCGGCGCGCACCATGTTCAGCACCAGCAGCTCGTTGTAGCCGTAGCTGCAGTTCTCCATCATGATGCAGTGCTTGCGCGCCCGTTCCGAGGCATCGACGAGCTTCCAGCAGTCCTCGATGGTGTACGCCGCCGGCACCTCCGTCGCGGCGTGCTTGCCGGCGCGCAGTGCCGCGAGACAGACGGGCACGTGGTATTGCCACGGCGTGGCGGTGTAGACGATGTCGATGTCGTCACGCTGCACGAGTTGCTCGTACGCCGTCTCGCTGCCGGTGAACCGGGCTGGCTCGTAGTCGTGCCCGGCCGCCTTCGTCTGCCTGACGGCCATGTCGAGCTTCTCCGGCACCGTGTCGCAGAGCGCCGTGATGCGCACATTCTCGACACCGAGGAACTCGTGCAGCACCGACCGCCCACGCAGGCCCGTGCCGACGATCGCGATGCGCACCACGGCGTGTTTCTCGAACGGCACGCCGACCATCGGAGCCGCCGTCGCGGCGGGCTCTGGCAATGCGATCGGGCCCAGGTGCGCCGGTGCGCCTGACGCGTGGCCAACCGAGGGGAGACCGAGTGCGAACCCGGCGCCGGTGAGCGCGGCTCCCTTCAGCAGGTCGCGGCGTGAAAGATCGTCGGGCGAATCGGGCATCGGGCGGCCTTGAGGTCAGGGATCGGGGGCGTCGTCCCACTGCGTGGCGCAGGGGCCGGCTGCAGTCGTGAAGAACATCGCGAGCGCACCGGCCGCAGGGAACTGCCGGGCGTACGCGGCCGACCACGCCGCGCGGAAATCCTCCGCCCCCGCCGCCTCCACGAGCGCCCAGACGCTGCCCCCGAACCCCGCACCGAATGCGGATGCGGCCACCGCGCCATGGTCCCGCGCCAGGGCGCAGAGCGCACGCGTCTCGTCCACCTGGTTGCCGAGGTCGTCCGACGCCCCCTGCATCGAGGCGGCCGTCACCTCGCCGAAGCGCGTCCAGTCCTGCGCCTGCAGCGCGGCCGACGCGGCAGGGATCAGCGTGTAGGTCTCGTGCAGGAACTGATCGAGACGGCGCTCGAGGGCCGCGGCATCGAACGTCGCGGTCGTGTGGTGCGGGATCATCGCGCGCAGCGCAGCCGCCGCTGCCGGATCGCTCTCCATCGCCGCCGCCAGCGACAGGTCGTCGCGCCCGGTGACGCGGTTCCATGTGGCGTGCAGGTGCCGCGCCAGCAGCGAGACGCGGTTGTACTTGCCACGCGCACTGCCGGTCTTCTCCGCCATCACCCCCGACGACGCCACCACGAACCGGTGCGAGCGTGGCAGCGGCAGGGCCCCCTCGAACCGCACCGGGATCCATGCGAACTGCACGACGGTGTCGGGCTGCGCACAGAGGATCGCGGTCTGGTCCTGGCTACCGCCGAGCGTGCCCACCCCGTCGAGGCCCGCCAGTCCGCGATAGGGGCCGCCCATCTCCATCGCCCCGAGATAGCCGGCAAGGTCGATGCGCGAGCCGAGATGCTCCTGCCACGCCGGCGTCTCCCGCAACCGGTTCACCGCCGCCAGCGCCAGGACGATGCTAATCATCAGCGCCGTCGAGGAACTGACCCCTGCGGCCAGCGGCAGGTCGCTGACGAAGGCGATGTCGGCGCCGCGTCGCGCGTCGGGGAAGTTGAGTGCCAGGCGCCGCACGACGGTGAGGACGTAGTTGCTCCAGTCGCCGTCGGGTGCGCTGCCGGGCGCGGCGAGGGAGGTCACGCAGCGGATGTTCGCGACCGGATCGACGATGCGGACCTGCGCATCATCGCGTGGCGCTGCGCGCACCGCAAAGCCCCGCTCCACCGCGGTCAGCAGCGAGCGGCCACCGCAATAGTCGGTGTGCTTGCCGAACACCTCGATCCGTCCCGGTACCCACACCGAGGTGCGACCATCGCGCTCCGCCCCGCCGGCATCGAGCGCGGCATCGCAGCGCATCAGCGACGCCGCGGTCCGGGCTGCCAGCTCGCCGCTGAACCCGCGCGTCAGCAGTGCGCCGGTGACATCGGCCGCCCGCATCGCCACTAGAGGCGCACCGGTCGGTTTCGCAGCACACGGGCGACACTCTCGATGTCGCCGCGCGTCGACAGATCGAGCACGCCGTCGCTGCTGTCGAGCACACGGATCTGCTCACCCAGCTCGGTGATCGCGATGCGCACCGCGTCCTGCAGTTCGAGCTCACCGCGCACACTCGGCTGCACCCGTCGGCAGGCCTCGTAGATGACCGGCGTGAACGACCACAGGTTCATGCTCACCAGCGACGTCGCGAGCATGGTTGCATACGTTGCCGCATCGGGTTTCTCGACGATCCTCGTCAGCCACCCCTCGGCATCGCGCTGCAGCAGTGCGAACTGGCGCACCCGCTCCTCGGGGATGTTGCTGTTGGCGACGAGGCCGCGCAGGTCGAAGCCGACGGTCCCCGACGCACCGAGCGCGGCCAGTGCGCTGCAGGCAGCGACGGGATAGTAGTTGTCGCCGTTCATGACCAGCACCGGATCGCCCGCGGCAAACGCCTCTGCCGCCGCCACGGCACCGGCGGTACCGTTCGGCGTCGCCTGGATGCCAAAGTGCACCCGCACCCGGCTGAGCGGAACGCGGTCGTAGTACGTGCGGATGGCGTCGTGCTCGGGACCGATGATCAGGCAGACATCCGTGATGCCGGCATCAGCGAGGCTGCTCATCGCATGGTCGAGGAATGGCCGTCCGATGGGGATCATGGCCTTCACGCCGCCATCGGCCACCTGCGCCTGCGCCGCATCGAGCTGCGCGGCCGCGTCGGCCCGCCGCATCCGCGTGCCGAGCCCGCGCGCCAGGATCACTGCCTTCGTCGTCTGCATCCCGGTGCCCACCTCCATCATCGCGGATCCCGCGCGTGCGGCATCACGTCAGGGGCCGTGAGGATAACAGCGCCGCCGCACTGGTGCCACGATCCGGGCTGCTGCCGTTGCCGAGACCGGCGCTACTCATCTGGGCTCGGCGACGGCGCCTGCATCGGTATCGGACGCGTGACGGCGTCGGACGCTGTAACGGAATGAACTGCAACGGCATGAACTGCAACGGCATGAACTGCGACGGCATGAACTGCAACAGCAGGACACAAAGGCGCGAAGGAAACTGAGAGGCGCAGAGGAGTTGGTCGCGGGGGCGCGTCGTTCACGGCAGCGCGTGGGATGGTCTTGGGGGAACGGCAACTGCGAACGGCAACTGCCTCCGCGCCTTGGCGTCAAGTAGTTGCTGTTGCGGTTGCCGTTGCAGTTGCTGTTCCCACAACACCCCATGACCCGCCACGGTGCACGATGCCCGCAGCGCGACGGACCGCTCTGCGCCTTTCAGTACCCTCTGCGCCTTCGTGTCATGCTGTTGACGTTTCAACGACGCGGCCCTCGAACCGACGCCCGTAGCCGGTGACGACCGCGATCAGCACCGCTACCACCAGCGCCATCGCGTAGTAATTGTGCACGCCGACGGAAAGCGGCGACTGCACCGGCATGCCGAGTGCCTCACCGCCGGCAGACGCACTGGACGCGAGGATCGTGGGCAGGAACCAGGGCAGCAGGAACGGCCAGGTGCAGACCGTGAGGTCCAGCAGGTTGGCGCGGCGATAACGCGAGAGGGCAAAGCGTTCACCCGCCTGGCGAGCGAACGGCCCGACCGCGAGGATCGCCACCACGCTGTGTGTCGTGAGCAGTACCGCCGCGCTCACCACGCCCACCGTCCACCACTCCGCCGCGCGGGCGCTCGCGGCGCGGCGTTCGGCGGCGCGCACGAGGCGGTCCAGCAGGTCGCTGGCCTGCAAGGTGCCGACCAGCGCCACCAGCAGGAGGGTGAACACACTCACGCCCACCGCGCGCTGCATCCCGTCCAGGATCAGCCCCTTCGCGCCGAAGCTCTCCGCATCGATGTGCATCAGGGCGGTCGGCGTGACGAGTCGGAGCGCCAGCGCCAGCAGGCATGCCAGTGCGATGCCTGCCAGCAGTGCCTCGATCAGGTGGCGCGCGCGGAGCAGCATCGTGATCACCACCGCCGGCGCGATCGCCATCAGCAGCGCGCGGGGTTCCGCCGTCAGCGCCGCGCCGGCCGCACCGGCGGCCATCGGTGCGACGCCCATGCCGCCGAAGATCGCCGCGGCGGCCATCGCGATCACGCCGGCTGGCAGAACGTACTGCAGCCGGCTCCGCACCGTCCCGCCGATGTCCGCCTCCTGCGATCCGCTCGAGGCGATCGTGGTGTCGGAGACCGGCGAGATCGAGTCACCGAAGGTCGCGCCACCGAGGATCGCGCCCATCAGGACCGCGGCGTTCGCACCCGCGGGACCGCCGGCGGGATACAGCAGAGGCCCCGCCAGCAGGATCGTGCCGAAGCTCGTGCCGGTGGCCGTGGAGACCAGCGCGCAGGCCGCGAATGCTGCCGCCGCGTACGCGCCGCCGGTCAGGTGCAGCGTCCGGGCCAACCAGGCCAGCGCCGACACGAACCCCGAGCCGCCGATCACCGCACCGAGCACCCCGGAAAAGAGCCAGGCGCAGAGCATCACCATCACGACCCGCTGGGTCATGCCGTCCAGCATCGCCTCGCAGTAGCGCGCACGATCGCGCGCCAGTGCCAGCCCCGTGATCAGTGCCGCCAGCAACACGGGCCAGAAGCCCTTCTCGTCGGGGGCGCCGTGCAGCGCCAGCACCGACACGCCGCCCAGGAAGACCACGAACGGCGCCAGCGCGCCGGCCGTCTGCCACCGGAACGTCAGCGGCGCCTCAATGACTTCGGTGGTCTGTGCGGGCATGTGGACGGGGAAAGTCGCGTCGCGCTATCGTTCGCGCCATGCCATCCGACGCCCCCGACCATCCGGACACGCCGCACGACGCCTTCACCCTCTTCGACCTGCGCGTCGAGGTGATCGCCACCGAGCGCCCCATGGTCTGCAACCACCCTGCCGGCATGTCGTTCGACGTGATCGGCGAAATGCTCCACTTCCCCGACGGGCAGGGATTTCCGCTCTACCCGCTGGCCGCACTGCTGCCGCTGCTGCCGGCGAAGCAGCGCCCCACGCATGCCAACGACTGGATGACGACCGATGCCGACATTGCCTGCCCCGATCCGCACTGCGGCGGACGGTTCCGCATCACGCGCATCGGCACCACCACCTTCCGACACGGCGAGGTGACGCGCGTGCCCCTCCCGCCAGCCGACAGCCGGTCCGCATGACACAGACGCCCAACGTGCCACAGGTCGCCCTCGCCCCCGACTACAACATCCCGCGCCTGATCAAGGGCAACTGGCAGCTCGCGGGCGGACATGGTCGCGTCGTCACGGACGATGCGGTCGAGGACATGATGGCCTTCGCCGACGCGGGCATCACCGCCTTCGACTGCGCCGACATCTACACCGGTGTCGAGGAGATGATCGGCGCCTTTCTCCGGCACTGGAAGCAGTCGCGCGGTGCCGATGCCGCACCGATCCGCGTGCACACCAAGTGTGTGCCCGACCTCGACACGCTGCCACACCTCACGCGGCAGCACCTGGAGGCGATCATCGACCGTTCGCTGCAGCGACTGGGGACGGAGCGCCTGGATCTGGTGCAGTTCCACTGGTGGGATTACGACATCCCCGGCGTCGTCGAGGCCGCGCTGCACCTGCAGGACCTCCAGCGCGCCGGCAAGATCCATCACCTCGGTATCACCAACTTCGACGCCGCGCACGTCACCGCGATGCTCGACGCCGGCGTGCCGCTCGTCTCGCATCAGGTGCAGGTGTCGCTGCTGGACTCGCGCGCGCTGCGCACACTCTCCACGATCGCGCGCGAACGGCATGTCCCACTGCTGGCGTACGGCGCGCTCGCGGGCGGGTTCCTGTCATCGCGCTGGCTGGGCGCTGCGGCGCCGGCCGAGCCGATGGAGAACAGGTCGCTCACCAAGTACCGGCTCATCATCGACGAGTTCGGCGGGTGGGACGCCTTCCAGGCGCTGCTGCGCACCCTCGCCCGCATCGCGACGGTGCATGGCACCACCATCAGCACCGTCGCGCTGCGCTACGTGCTCGACCAGCCGGCCGTTGCCGCCTCGATCGTCGGTGCGCGCCACTCGCTGCACCTCGCATCCACGCTCGCGGCACTCCCGCTCACCCTTGGCAGCATGGAACGCGCCGTGCTCGACGCACTCGTGACGGGTGCCCCCGGCCCCGCCGGTGAGGTGTACGCACTGGAACGCGTGAAGAGCGGCACGCACGCCTCGATCATGCGCTACAACCTCAACCAGCCGGCCTGACAGGCTCGGCAGCCGATGACGACGCCGGTCCGGCGTGCGGCGCCACGTCAGGTCAGCCGCGCCCCGCGCGCGACGCCACCATCACGGCACCAGCGGACGCGTCGGCTGGCTTGGAATGAGGTAGAACTTCTCCTGACGTGGCCGGAAGAATCGGAAACCATCCGGCGTCAGGTGCGCGTCATCCTCCATCATCACGAACACCTTCTTCCCGCCCCACTCCGGCACCGGTGTGGCGGTGTTCAGCTCGATCGAGATGTAGCTCCCCAGTCGCAGCCGGCTGTTGAGGGCCGTGGTGTCGCTGCGGTTGGCGGCGCGGAAGTCGATGCCGGCACCCATGCCGTGCCCCTGCGTGCCGATCGGATGCGAGTAGACCATCGCTTCGATCCCGCGCTCCTTCATCTCGCCCATCGTGGCGCGGAACACCGCCCCGCCGGTGGCACCGGGCCGTGAGTGCCGCAGCATCAGTGCATCCTGCAGCGTGTTGGTGTTCGCGATTGCCTGTTGCAGCCCCGGCGGTGCGTCCGTCTCGCCGGGCTTGAGCACGTACGCCATCTTCTGCCAGTCGGTGTCGAAGCCCATGTAACTCACACCGAAATCAATGTGCACCAGGTCACCCGGCTCGATCACCGTCGCCTCGGGCGCCACCGCGAGGAATCCGCGCGACGTGGCGATGTCGCCGCTGGCGCGCTGCACGCGCAGGTCGGGCTGGAACCAGGTCCGCACGCCGGCGCTCCACAACGCGTCATACAGATGTCGGCGCACGTCGCCGACCGTGGTCCGGCCAGGCGTGATCACCTCGGGCGACAGCGCCCGCTTCACGATCGATTCCGTGAGCGCGACGGCCGTCCGGTAGTGCTCCATCTCGCCGGGGAGTCGTGTGTCGAGATACTCCTCGATCAGGTCCGTCGCACTGGTGATGCGCGCGGCACCCTCGGTGCCGACTGCCTCGGCAATGAACTGCCAGGCATCATGGCCGAGTGACCGCGTCTGGCCACGCCGTCCGCCGATGCCGAGTCCGATGGTGGACGGCCGGTACTGCTCGTAAAGGGCGCGCAGCGTCGGGCCGGCAGGGCGCGGTTCGGTGGTGGGCGCGTCGAAGAAGCGCGCCACGTTTTCCTCGGTGTAGCCGGTGATGGCAAACTTCTTCAGCCCGGCCGCCCCGGCGTCAATGAAGACGAACAGGTCACGGTTGCCCGTGTACGGCCGCGGCGGCGCGACGTACTGCGCCAGCGGATCGTCGTGAAACTCCTCGTTCACGATGACCCACATGCCGATCCCGTGACGCCGCATCATCGGCAGCAGCGCGGCATGCCGCTGCACGAGCCACTGCTCGCGCACCGCGATCTGCTGCGACAGCGGCAGCAGCAGTACCGGCGTATCCGGCAATGCTCCCGGCCGGCCGGCCGGGGGTGGCGCGGTCGTCGGTGCCGTCGCCACGCGGGCGGCGGGGGCGCAGGCGCACAGCACGAGCAGGGCGGACGGGGCGAGACGATATCGCATGATTCGCGAGCGGCGGGAAGTGTGCGGTGCCATCCGGCGGCACGAGGGGTTGCCGGGCGAACAGTAGCGCCGTCGCTTCCGGGGCGCGTCCTGCTTTGGTCTTCGGTGCATGACTCCGGATTACGATGCCGACGCCACACTGACACCCCGCCCCCGACCACGAACGCGGTTCGCAAAAAGGCAGCGGAGGTACAGTCGCGCGAATGTCGGTGTCGGTGCACCACCGCAGCAGGCTCCACGGAAAATGCAGGAAACAGGCGACACGATGCCACCCGGCGGCGGCGGGACCCACGGACTAATCCATTGCATGTCAACAGGTTACGACAACCTGACCGTTGCCGGATTCGACGGCCGCACCCTTGCACCTTAATAAGGCATCAGCTGCCGATGGCAGCCACAGAGCGGGGGCGCGCATCGCGCCCCTCACCCAGACCTCTCAGTGATCCACCCGAGGGGCTGTGCATGGGTCAGCAGCTTGGCGCCATGTTCAGGGGTGGAGCGCGGGGCTTCCGGACGCTCGGAAGTCCCGCGTTTCTTTTTCGGCCGTCTCGTCGGCCGACACCGCGTACCGTCCGACGGACTCTCTCAGCCGGGCACCTGTACCGTTTCACCACGGTGGACGGTCACCCGATGGCGGACGCTGGGTCGGTTCGGCACCACGATCATGACGTCGTGCTCGCCTTCCGGCACGCGCACCATCTCGCGCGTGGGTCGCGCCAACACACCATCGATGTAGAACCGCGCCCCATCGGGACCCCTCAGGCGCAGCCCTCCCATCGACTCGGCATCAGCGGCACCTGAGGCCCCTCGCTGCGGCCCGAGCCGAGACGAGGACTTCGCCGCAGCGGACTGTTCGACCAGCGCCGTATCGGCCCCCGCACTGTCCGGGGTGGCACGGCGCACTGGCGCGGTCGCGGCCACCGTCGGCGTCAGGTCTGCCGAGAGACGGCGCGTGATGATCCCTGCGCGCACGGCGAAACCCATCGCCACCACGGCCAGGCAGGCGACTGCGGCGAGTGCCACCGTGCGCATGGACCCACTGCCCCCCGACTGGCCAGCCGCGCGAACCACGCGAGCGGCCGGCGGCGCGACCTCCAGCCGCTGCCCGCCCCGCAGTGCGTCGATGAAGGCCGTGCACGAGGGAAAGCGTGCCGCCGGTGCGGTCGAAAGCGCTCGCAGCATCGCGGCGTGCTGCGATGCCGGTGCACCCGGATAGAGCGGCGCGTCGTGGTCGAGCGCGAGCGGTGTGATGCTCACCATCCCCTCGTCATCGATCGCGACGCGACTGTGGCCAGTGAACAGTTCATGGGCGATGACGGCGAGCGCATACTGATCGCTGGCCGGCACCGCGCCGCCGCCGCGCCACAGTTCAGGGGCGAGATAGGCGCCAGCCTCGGTGGGTGCCGGCACGAGCCCTTGCAGCACGTGGGCGAGCGAGGCATCGGGCAGGCGCAGTGACCCGTCGGGCATCCGCCAGATTGAATCCAGGCCGAGGGCGCCATGCATGAAGTGCTGCGCATGCAGCGCGTCGAGTGCGGCACCCACCTCCGCCAGCAGCGCGAAGATCTGCGCCGGGGTTGGCGACGGCGGGAGGAGCGCGCGGCCAACGGCAGCGGGCACCGAAAAGTTCAGCGCGGCCGTCAGCGTGGCCGCGGCCCCGGATTGCAGTTCCGGCCGGAGGAGCGGCGACGCGGCGACGCTGGCGCCGAACCGCGCGCGGCAGTCATCGATGGCGGCGAGCCACAGTACGAGCTGGCGCGCGACACCTGCGGCATCGCGCGCCTTCGGGAAGCTCACCTCGACCACGTCACCGCCGTCGGTGCCGGGCCGCCGCTCCCAGGAGCCGGGTGCAATCGTCGCGATGTGCACCTCAGCGCCCGCCATGCCGACGCGTGTCAGTCCTGAGCGTTCGGGCCTGCGACAGCATGCGCCACCTCGTTACACCAGCGTCACTCGACGATGACGGCCTTCGCCACCGGCCCGGGGATCGGGCGGAATCCGGCTCCGACGGCGGAACCGTTCAGTGCAGTCAGGTACCCGACCACCTCACCACTGCCGTTCTGGCCCTTGAGCACGAAGCTGCCCATGTAGAGGATCTTCACCTTCTTGCCTGTCACGGCGTTCCAGATCGGCACGGTGATCGGCTTGTTGCAGGTGAGGGTCGATACCAGTAGCGCACCGCAGAAGTCATCCAATGCCTTGTTGGTCGGGCCCTTCATGTTGCCGTTCTCCATCTCGAGCCAGTCCCCGACACCGGCGCTGCCGGTATCCGTGCAGCCCGTGTCCGCGATCGCCTCTCCGTAGGGTTTCGCTCCGCTGGAGGGACTGCCGGCACTGCCATCAGCGTATTCGACGGGCCCGTAACGCACCGCGTAATAGTTGCCGGGCACGATGGTTCCGCCCACGGCCGCACCACCCTCGACCTTGTCGGAACTGATCTTGAACTTGATCTCCACGTTCGCATTTGCCAGCGTGGCCACGTCCGCTGCAGTGAGCCGGTATGACGTATCGGTCGGCGACCGGCCAAGTGTCTGCAACAGGTTGCTGTACGGCACCGCCCACGGCCTGAGGCAGGTGCTCTCGCTCACAGATCCAATCGCCGCAATCGACTCCTGACGCAGCTTGCGCGAGGTCACGCCGAACACGCGTGCCAGCGTCCAGTTCGCGTCATACCACGCGCGCGCGCGCACCGCATTGGCGGTGTTCCACGGCCCAGCCGTGAAGACGCGCGTGTTGTAGTTCCACTGCCCCGGCACGATGTTGCTGTCCGCGATGGTCGCGATGTTCGCCCCCTCGACGCGGTTGCCGCTCTTCAGCGCGGTGGCTCGTGACTTCGCATTCGCTTCGGTGCCGGCGTTCTTCAGCTCCATCGCGGCCGCCAGCGATGCCGCATCGGTCAGCGTCTTGAGCTGCGCGCTGAAGGTGTACATCCGAGCGAAGTCCACGCCGAAGGCGGCGAACATCATCAGCACCGACAGCATCACCGCCATGATCACCATCGTCGCGCCGCGACGTGCGCCACGGACTGCCGGGCGACGCGCCAGTGACTTCCCGTCGTGCATGTGCATGCGTTGCTCCTGTGTGAACCTGCTGCGACACGGCAAGAACGATACGACCAGCACCGCCGGACCACGCGATCCGCACTGCACCAGACACCACCGGACGGACCGCTACTTCCCCATCGTGTCGAACATCTTCGACACCTCGAGCCCCGCCGGCCCGAGCAGCACCACGAAGATGGTCGGAAATATAAACAATGCGAGCGGAATCAGCATCCGGGTGCTGGCCGTGGCCGCCCGCTTCTCCGCCGTCATCTTCCGTTTCTTGCGCAACTGCTCGGCATACACCCGCAACACGTTGGCGATCGACGTGCCCCACTTCTCGCTTTGCAGCATATGCGATGCCAGCCCGCGCAACTCATCCAGTCCCGTGCGGAGGTACAGCAACTGCAGGGCCTGCTCTCGCGGCATGCCGGCAGAAATGCGACGGCTCATCCCGACGAGCTCGTCAGCGAGAATCGGGTGCAGCATGCGCATCTCACGAGCCACGCGCTGGATCGCCGAGTCGAGCGCCACGCCGGCCTCGACGCAGACGACCAGCAGGTCCAGTGTGTCCGGCACGCCCTTGCGGATGGTGTCCTGGCGCCGCGCCGTCAGCGAGTCGAGCAGGGCCTGAGGTCCCAGTAAACCGATGATCACCGCGATCAGCATCGACAGGCCGAAGTACAACGCGTCATCGCGCGGTGCCAACAGCAGGCCGAGCACGGGGAAGGTCACCGCACTCGCGAGGCGAATCAGGTTGAACAGCGTTGTGGCCGCCGGCGAATCGAACCCCGCCTGCACCAGCTTGCTGCCCACCGCCGTGCTGTCGCCGAACTGCACCGGCGCCCGCGCACCGAGCCAGTCGCCCACGCGTTCGAGCGCCGACCGGGTGGACGTGGGAGCCGACGCGCCGCGGAGCAGTGCGGCGCCCTGCGAGTCGGTGCTGCCGGTGGCGCGTGCCAGCACCGCGCGGCGCTGCCGCTCGAGCATGATGGCGTACAGCCCACCACCCACCGCGATCGCGAAGAGCAGCACCAGCCCGATCAGGGGCCACGGAAGCGTCGCCAGAATAGCCACCTAGACCTCGATCACCGACATCTTGCGAAGCACCGCGTAGCCGAGCGCCAGCGACACGCCGGCGTAGAGCAGCAACGACTTGCCGACATCGGTGTCAGTCAGCGGCTTCATGTAGTCGGGATTGGTCAGGCGGATCACGAAAAACATCAGAATCGGTAGTGCGGTCAGCACCACCGCCGAAAGCTTGCTCTCGGCCGTCAGCACGTCGAGTTGCCCCCGGAACGTGATGCGCTCGCGGATGACGGTGGAGATGTTGCCGAGGATTTCCGAGAGGTTGCCGCCGGTCTCCCGCTGGATCAGGATCGCCAGCACGAACATCCGCGCATCGAGGGTGCCGAGCCGGTCGGTCAGCCCCTGCAGCGCCTGGCGCACATCCATGCCGAGGCGCTGCTCGTCGTAGAACCGGTTGAACTCCGGACCCACCGGCGCCGGCATCTCAGTGCCCACGAACCGCATCCCCGCCTGCAGCGAGTAGCCCGCGCGCAGCGAGTTGACCAGCATGTCCACGGCATCAGGCAGCTGCTCCTCGATCTTGCGGATGCGCGCTGCCTTCCGGTTGGCCACGAACACGAACGGCGCCACCACGCCAACCAGTCCGATCGCCAGTGCCAGGTACGGATCCACCAGCAGCGACGCGATGAGGCCAAGCGTCGCTCCACCGAGCACGAAGCCCGCGAACTCGCCGGCGCTCCACCCCAGCCCCGCCTGACGCGCATCGGCCTCCACGTTCGTCAGCAGGTTCTGCCCGCTGAAGTACCGATCGAGAAAGCTGCGCCCCTCCGCGACGTCGCGAAGGATCTTGGTCCCCTCGCCGCGGCCGCTCACCGACACGGCCGCGAGGTCGCCGAGGCGCGCCTCGAGTGCCCCCTGCTCGTTGAGGCGGCGGCGGTTGAACCAGGCGTACAGCGCCACGACGAGAACCGCCGCAGCCACCGCCGCGCCGAGTGCCGCGAGGAGAATGTTCGTGTTCATCGGCCGGCCTCACGCATGCGAATCACGGCTCCAGGAAGAGGCGAGTCGGCAGGTCGATGCCGGCGAGTTGCAGGCGGTCGGCGAAACGCGGCCGCACACCCGTCGGCTCGAACCGACCGGCGACCTCGCCCTCGGCCGTGATCCCCATCCGCTTGAACCGATAGATCTCCTGCAGCTGGATCATGTCCCCTTCGAGACCGGTGACCTCGGTCACGCTCATCACGCGTCGCGTGCCGTCCGACAGTCGGCTCACCTGCACGATCACGTCGAGCGCCGACGAGATCTGCTCGCGCATGGCACGATCGGGGAGGTTCGTGCCCGCGAAGAGGATCATCGTCTCCAGGCGCGACAGGGCGTCGCGCGGCGTGTTGGCATGCACCGTGGTCAGCGAGCCCTCGTGACCGGTGTTCATCGCCTGCAGCATGTCCAGCGCCTCGGCGCCACGTGTCTCACCGATGATGATTCGGTCGGGGCGCATGCGCAGTGCGTTCTTCACCAGGTCACGCATCGCCACCTCGCCACGACCCTCGGCGTTCGGCGGCCGCGTTTCGAGTCGCACGACATGCTCCTGCTGCAGGCGCAACTCGGCCGCGTCCTCGATCGTGATCACGCGCTCGTTGGACGGGATGAACGAGCTGAGCGCATTGAGCAGCGTCGTCTTGCCCGAACCCGTACCGCCGGACACGAGGATGTTGAGCCGCGCTTTCACGCATCCCGACAGCAGGTACAGCATCTCCTCGGTCAGTGCCCCCAGCTCGACGAGGCGCTGCGGCGTCAGTTCGGCGCCGAAGCGCCGGATCGAGAGCACCGGACCATCCACCGCCAGCGGACCGATGATCGCGTTCACGCGTGAGCCGTCGGGTAGGCGCGCATCCACCATGGGCGAGGACTCGTCCACGCGGCGCCCGACGCGACTGACGATGCGGTCGATCACCGACAGCAGGTGCGCATCGTTGCGGAACGACGTGAGCACCCGCTGCAGCTTGCCGCGGCGCTCGACGTAGATGTCGCGCGGACCATTGACGAGGATGTCGGAGACGGTGCGATCGCGGAAGAGCGGCTCGATGGGGCCGAGGCCGATCACCTCGTACACCACCTGATCCACCATCTCCTCGCGTTCCACCTGCGAGAGCGGCGTCGTCTCGTTGCGCAGCAGCTCGGCCACGGCTTGGCGAATCTGCGCCGCCACCTGGCGCTCGTCCGTCACCGACTCCAGCGCCTCGAGGTCCAGCCGCTCGATCAGCTTCCGGTGCAGTTCGCGCTTCAGCTCGTCGACGAGACTGAGCGCGGCCTCCTCGGCCTTCCGGGGGCCGAACATCCCGGACGCACCGTCGTTCGTATCCACCTTCGCGATCGTGTACGTCTCGCTCACGCTCTTGCCGCCGAGTGCCGGCAGCGGCCGCGGTGCCTCAGGACTCGCTTCTCCCGGCAGCCCCACGGGCCGCTGGCCGAGCAATCGTTCGCGCAGTGACTTGGACATGATGCGTTACCCGTGCGAGAACAGGATCACGTGGTCTTGCGCGAGAACATCCGCGCCAGCCGGGAGCGTTCGTGACCCTTGCCGTTCGTGGCTGCGACCGTCGTGCCCGTCAGCGCCGCCGCCATCGCGGTGAAGGCGCCGACCAGTGGCGACGACGGCGCGTAGCGCTGTACGAAGGCACCTTGCGTGATCGCACCGGAACAGGTCGCGTAGTCGTTCGGCAACGTGTACGCGATGTCACGGCCCAGCACCCGTTCGGCGCCCGCCATGGAGATGCGGTCACGATCGGTGCGACGGTTGGCGACGATCACGATCTTCTCCGCCGGATAGCCGAGCCGTGCGAAGACGCCGAGCGTCCGCTGCGTGCTGCGCAGCGCCGAGACATCGAACTGCGTGATCACGAGCACGCGGTCGGCGCTGTCGAGCGCCGCCAGTGTCTGATCGTTGAAGTGATGATCGGTATCGACGACCGTGTCGCTGAACTCGCGGCGCAGCAGCTCGAGCAGTGCCGTGGCGGCACCGACGCCGAGCGGTTCGACGGCGTCCAGCTCCTCGGCCGCGATGAGTGCCGACAGCCCGTCCGGATGCTGCAGCATGACGGAACGGAGGTAGTCGCGATCGAGCCGCTCGGCGTGCATCGCCACACTGCCCATGTCGTACATGGGATTCAGGTTGAGCATCACCCGCAGGCCGGCGCAGGCGGTGTTGAAGTCCGCGAGGGCCACCTGCGGTGCACCGGGCAGGTGCGCCAGCGCCCAGGCCAGCGACGCCGCGATGGTGCTGGTGCCGACCCCACCCTTGGCCGAGTAGACGGCAAAGATCCGGCCGGCGCGCTGCGGGCCGGCGATGTTGGAGAGGACGCGGCTGACGGCCGCAGTGAACTCCGCCTCCGTGATCGGGCTGAGGATGAACTCCGTGATCCCCGCACGCATCGCCGTGAGCACCGTGTCGGCGTCCTTCTGCGGCGCCGTGCCGATCGCCGCCGTCTGCGGATGCCGACGCAGTTCCGACTCGAACAGCGCCAGCTCGCCGCTCGCGCCGGATGTCGGCAGCGGCAACACGACCAGCGCCGGCTGACGCGACCGCATCTGTGCCGTCAGCTCCGCAACGGTCTTCACGACGAGCACCGGCGCAAAGCCGCGCGGCTCGAGAACCTGGTTGAGCAGGTCCTCGGCGCCGGCCCCGGCCACCACGATCGCCAGGCGCCGGGTGGCCAGTCCGAGAGGAAGCGTCATCGCGAGGGAACGAGTGAAGGGGCGATCACGGCTACGGGCGCTTGACGGTCGAATCGGGCCAGAAGCGCTTCTGCAGCATGTCGCGGGCGGGTACCGAATCGAACGGCGCGAACTGCAGCAGGTCGGACGGCCGCGGATTGTTCGGGTCCATCAGGATCGGCGTCACCACCACGATCAGTTCACTCTCGTTCTTCAGCCACCGGCTGCTGGCGAACAGTCTGCCGATCACCGGGATCTTCACGAGCCAGGGAATGCCGGTGGTGACCTGCTCGCGCTCTTCGTTGAAGAGGCCGGAGATGATCAGGCTGCGGCCGGCCAGCACATCGACCGTGGACTCGATGCGCCGCGTGCGCAGCGCCGGGATGCGAAAGCCCTGCAGCAGCAGTGCATTGGAGAAGTCCAGCGACGACACTTCCGGCCTCAGCTTGAGCTTGAGCAGCGAGTCGGAGAGCACCTCGCCGGTGAAGGCGAGGCGGATGCCGAACTCGCGGAACTGGATGCTGACGTTGGCACCGCCGGTCGGACCGCCACCACCACCCTGTACGATCGGCACCGGGATCTCACCGCCGGCGAGGAACGTGGCCTCCTCGCGGTTGGCGGCCATGATGTTCGGCTCGGCGAGGAAGCGGGCATTGCCACGCGTTTCCTCGGCGTCGAGCAGGGCGAGCAGGTCTCTCGTGTTGAAGCTGCTCAGGACCGTCAGGAAACGCGCCGCACTGGGGAGGATGGCGTTGCCGAGCGTGTCGACGCCGGCATCGGTCCGGAAGACGTTGCCGCCGACACGCGTACCGCTGGCGCGATCGCGGTAGAACAGCGAGGTGCTGATCTCGCGCAGCGCGTCGCGGCGTACCTCGGCGAACTTGATCGACACCAGGATCTGGCGACGCTCCGGCGACGACGTCACGACCACGCGATAGTGCCGGCGCGGCACATTCGGTCCCCAGAGGATGATGTCGGTCTCGCCGGCGAGAATGGCGTTGACCACCACCTCCGTCTCGCTGATGACGACGACGTCGGCCACCAGCGGATTGGCGACGGTGACCTTGTTGATCGGGGTCAGCCCGACGATGGGCACCGACCGGCCGGCGACCAGCTCCACGCGCTGGATCTGCTGCGGCGCCTGGACGAAGGGGGTGACGCTGATCTGGGCGCGCGCGGGCGACGCGCCGATTGCGCACCCGGCGAGCAGTGCCAGCGCGAGGCGGCGGCGGGCTGACGGGTGACGGACTGCCTTGCTCGGGGAGTGCATCCGGAGATTGCGTGGGAGGGAATGGTGCCGTCGGGCGTGCGGTTGGCGAGCGGTGCGTCTGACTACGGCTTGGTGGTGTCGCGCTTTTCGATGCGCTGCTGCGTGACACCGGCGCCGCGATAGACCTGAATGACCGACGAGTCGGCGCCGCGGGGCCTGGGGGCCGGGGTCGGCACCGGCTGCACGATCACGACAGGGGCGGGGGCCGGGGCTGGCGGCGGGGTGGCGGGACGGCGCTCGGGGCGCGAGCGCGGCTCCGGCGCGGCGGGTGCTGCCACCACCCGTCCGCGACCGAGGCTGATGTCGCTGATCGACGCGCCCTGCGTGGCCACCGTGTCCGGGTCACCGTAGCCGCGGAGCACGAGCTGGATCTTGCCCTGGTTGGTGGCGACGGCGAGCTGTTCAGCCTCGGCCGGCGTGACTTCGAGGGCGGCGGTGGTGCCGTTGGTGGGCCGGCCATCGGGCCCGCGCTCCATCTGCGAGCCCACCGACAGCACCCGCATGTTGCTCATGAACAGTTTGGCGCGCTGCTGCTCGCCGGTGGCCTTGTCGACGATCGTAACCAGCACGTCGACGCGGCTGTTGGGCTGGATCAGGCCGGAGAGGCCGACGACGTCGTCGATGCGGAGCGCCATCGCGCGCTTGCCGGGGGCGATCTTCACTTCGAGCCCGGCGCCGCTGCCAACCGGCGCGAGGCGACCCGGCACCAGCGCCTCCGAGGCGAAGACCGGCACACGCGTGACGCGACCCACCACCGAATCGACCGTCGTGAACGAGCCCGGGGGGATGTTCGCCAGCGGCAGCTCGACCACCTTGGCATCGGTGGCCTTGAGGATGGTGCCCTCGACCAGGTCCACCGCAGCGACGACGGCGCGCCCGGTCGGGACGCGTCCGGCGACCTCCGCCTGGCGGAGGTACGTGTAGACGCCGAAGCCGGCGAGGCCGGCTACCAGCAATGCGACGACGAGCACGAGCCCGAACCGACGTTCACCCATGGGTGATCCCTGACGTGCGTGATGGAGTGTGCGGACTCATTGCTGTTCCAGCCGGAACTCCGCGGTCACGTTGAGCTGCTTGGCGCTCTTGATCGCGAGAAAGGTGGCCGGTGCAAACGGATAGTTCTGAATCTGGACGCGCACGGTCATGGTGGGCTTGGCACCGACGTAGGTGGTGACGACGGTGGCGGTAGACCCCGCCGAATCCTTGATGCGGTTTCGCACCAGGTCACGGATGGTCGTTCCGGTGGTCGCGAGCGGATACTCGAGCACCGCACCGGCGCGGGCGCCCTCGCGAGCCGCGTTGGTCAGGTTGTTGTAGAGGAAAAAGACGCGACCGAAGTCGATGACACCGAAGACGAGCAGGAAGAGCAGCGGCGCGATGATCGCAAACTCCACCATCGCGGCGCCGCGATCGTCGCGGTGGAACCGGCGCTGCAGGACGTGGCGAAAGCGTGGCATCGGGAAGACCTCATCCGGTGGAGTATCGGCGCGCATGGGCAAGATCACTGGAACAGCGACGGCTGCAGCAGCGCCAGCGCGGCCACGATCGCCATCGGGACTGCGTACGGGAACGAATCCCCGTGGCTCGTCCCGGCTGGCGCAGCCGCAGCGGAACGCAACATCGCACCTGGGTCAGACACCCCGACGGCACTGAATTCCGCCACGTGCTGGAGTCCGCGACGGCGCGCCATCACGAGTGCCGCCATGAGGCCGGCCAGCACCGCCACCGCCAGACTCGCGCGCCAGGCCATCGATGGCCCGAGCCAGGCGCATGCCGCGGCGAAGAACTTCACGTCGCCGGCGCCGAGCAAGCCGAGCAGCCAGAAAGGCAACCAGATGGCGAGCCCGAGCAGTATGCCGAGGAGCGCCGGGGTCACCGAAACGGCACTGACGCCGAGCGCCGCAGCGAGCAGCCCTGCACCGAGGAGTGCGCCGCAGAGGAGGTTCGGCACGCGCCGCAGGCGAACGTCCATGACCGCCGCACCGAGCAGCAGCAGCAGGAACACGCCCTGCAATCCCAGACCGATATCAGCGCTGTGCGTCATGCTCGACTGCCCGAAAGAGACTGTGCGGCACACGCCACGGTTGCCGTCGTGCCGCCGGCGGCACATCAGGGCAACGGCGCACGCCACCCTGACGTGGACAGTCACGGTGGCTGCGCATCACAGCTTCCTGAACCGGCTGGCGATTCGGGATCGCGGGGTGCGAGCACCGCCGACCCACCAACCCTGATTCGCGCCCCAACACTCCCGGACCCACGGAACGTGACGCTCCCTGCGTCAACTCAGCGCCGAATTGACATTCGTAAACGCATCATTCGACTTCGCGCCGATCGCCTTGATCACGACGACGCAGATGGCGGCAATCAGTGCCACCATCACAGCGTATTCGACCAGAGTCGCGCCCGCTTCGTCGTCAAGGAAGCGGGACACGACCCGCACCGCGCGGGTCGCACCTGCCGGAATGATCACCGCTCCGCGCTCAGCTCAGAGCGCTGTTGACGTTCACGAATGCGGCGTTGGTCTTGCCACCGAGCGCCTTGATGACGACGATGCAGACGGCAGCGATCAACGCCACCATGATGGCGTACTCGACCATCGTCGCGCCAGACTCGTCGGAAAGAAAACGACGGGCACGATTGACAATCTTGGACATATAAAACTCCGTCAACGGAAATGATACGACGCCGTGCGGCCCATCGTCGGCGCGCAACAGTAAGTACGTCTATGTGACAAAGGGGCATGAATCACGCCAGCCACACGCCGGGCTGAGAACGGTCGAGCCAGACCATCTCCCTCTACTGAGAATGTGATCTAAGCCTCGATAATGCAACAGCTTCCCCCGCGACTCGCCACCTCGCCAGCGTCGCGCTCCGGAGAACGCCGTCCCGTGTCGGCCCGGCAAATCGGCCAAGTGCTCGGGCCCGCTGTGGCGGAAGCACGACAGTCCGCGTTGCAGCGGTGCGTCACCCGTTCCGGCGACCCCGGGCGCTCCATGCGTCGGCACTGCGCCAGTTTTCGCCTGACACGAGACGACCGCTGTGATCGCGATCGCACGGCGTGACTCGCACGGCCACTCTCCCGTTTACGCCCGCTCGAGTGAGATATTTTCCGCAGCACCGACGTGACAACGGGCTGATCATGGCCGTCTCGGTCTCGCTGGCGCTGACGCAGGACGGACGTGCCAGCGTGCCATCACCGCCGCCCTGACCCCCGAGATGCCCCCTTCGGCTCCCCCTGTGCGCACGCATGCATCGGTCATCCCAGCCCCGGCGCTGAGCTGGCCGCTGCTGGTGGCGTTGCTCGCCTTCGCCATGGTCATGGCGCAGCGGCAGCTGTTCTGGGACCCGGACACCTACTGGCACATCGCCACGGGGCGCTGGATGATGGCGCACGGGGACATCCCGCGGCACGACGTGTTCACCCACTCGATGTCCGGCGCGCCGTGGACGGCCCATGAATGGGGGGCGGAGCTCGTCATCGCCGCCGTCTACGGACTGGCTGGATGGGGCGGGTTGCAGGCCTTCGCCGCCGCCGTCTTCGCGCTCACACTCGGAATCCTCGCCGACTTTCTCGCCCGACGCGTCGAATCGGTGCATCTCGTCATCGCGGTTGCGCTCGCGGCGCTGCTGCTCATCACCCACCTGCTCGTCCGGCCACACCTGTTGGCGTGGCCGCTGCTCGCGCTCTGGGTCAGCCAGCTCGTCACCGCCGCCGAGACGCGGCGCACACCGCCATGGCTCCTGCTCCCGGTGATCGTGCTCTGGGTCAACCTGCACCTGAGCGTGATGCTTGGCCTGGCCATCGCCGGGGGCATCGCCGTCGATGCGGTGATGCAGGAAGCCACGGCCGCCGAACGCCTCGCCCGCGCCCGCATCTGGGCGCTGTTCCTCGCCGCGGCCACGCTCGCCACGCTGCTCAACCCGCAGGGTTGGCACGCCCTCGCGTTCACCGTCCAACTGCTCGGCATGCAGTGGACGGCGATGGTCGAGGAGTGGCAATCGGCGAATTTCCAGCAATTTCAGTTGATCCTGCTGTGGATGGCGGTGGTGTTCGGGCTGGCATTCTCGGGGCGTCTGGTGCTGCCCTGGCCGCGCACGGTGCTGCTGCTCGTGCTCCTCTACCTCGCACTGAAGCACCAGCGGCATCATTCGCTGCTGGGACTCGTGTCACCGTTCATCCTCGCCACGCCATTCGCGCGACGACATGCAGAGCTGCAGGGCGCCACCGCGCCGAGTGCCGGGCCGCTCGACCGACTGCTGCGGTCACGGGTTGGACCGGTTCGTGCGCGAGGATTGCTGCTGACGGCGGTGCTCTGCGCCGTGATCGCGGTCGGTCGCAACCGTCTCGCGCCTCCCGCGCCGCCGACGAAAATCACCCCGCTCGCCGCGCTGGCGGCGGCGCGGCGCCTCGGGCTGTCGGGAAACATGTTCAATGCCTACGCGTGGGGTGGCTACCTGATCTTCGAGGGCGTGCCGGTGATGGTGGACGGCCGCACGGACCTGTTCGGCGACCCCGTGATGCAGGAGCTCTCCGACGCGATGTCACTCACGAAACACGGCGCACTCGAGGCGACGCTCGACAAGTACCACATCGCCTGGACGCTGCTCGCGCCTGATCGTCCATCGACGGAACTCCTCGATCATCTGCCGAACTGGACACGCGTCTACACCGACAGCATGGCGGTGATCCACGTGCGGCGGGACACGACGCAGCGGGACACGCGCGCGCCGTGACACACGCCACCGACAGCGCCGCCACGCCGGCAGCGACCGAACGCACGGCGGCCGGCGGCAGGGTGCTGGTGTTCATCGTAGCCTATCAGGCGGCGCGCCACTTGGCTGCGGTGTTGGATCGGATCCCGTCGGCGCTGTACCACCAGCCGGGCACGGACATCCTCGTCATCGACGACGAGTCTCCGGACGATGGCGCGGCGATCGGCGCCGCATGGGCCGAGAAGCGCGGGGTGCGCAATGTGACCGTGCTGCGCAATCGCGTGAACCAGGGCTACGGTGGCAACCAGAAGCTCGGCTATCGCATCGCGATCGAGGCGGGGTACGACTTCGTCATCCTGCTGCATGGTGACGGGCAGTACGCGCCGGAGCTGCTCCCGCAGTTCATCGACACCTGGCGGACGACACGCGCCGACGTGGTGCTCGGCTCGCGAATGACGAGCCTCCGGTCGGCGCGACGTGGTCGCATGCCGCTGTACAAGCTGGTGGGCAACCGCGTGCTGACGACGTTCCAGAATGCGGTCACGCACCAGTCACTCTCCGAATACCACACGGGCTACCGCGGCTATGCGACGAGTTTCCTCGCACGCGTGCCGTTCGAGCTGAACACGAACGAGTTCCACTTCGACACCGAGATCCTGCTGCAGGCGTTTCATGTCGGCGCGCGCGTCCGCGAATTCCCGATCCCGACGTTCTATGGCGACGAGATCTCGCGGGTGCAGGGGCTGCGCTATGCGCGTGACGTGGTGCGTGCGACGCTGCGCTGGCGTCTGCATCAGGTGGGAATGCTCGTGGACCTCAAGTATCCGCGCGCCGTCGGGAGCGAGGCCGAGGCGCGTCGCCAGCTGTCGTATCCCGCGCGGGCACTGGCGGTGCGCGAGGTCGCGCGCGCACACCCCGCGCGCCTGCTCGACATCGGGTGCGGGCCGGGTTACGTGGCGCGGCAGTGCACGGCGCTCGGTGTGGAGGTCACGGGCGTGGACGCGACCCCGCCGCTGGATGGGTCCATGGCGCACTTCCGGCAGGCGGATCTGCAGGCGTGTGAGACGCCACCCGACGCCTTCGACTTCGACATGATCCTCCTGCTCGAGGTGCTGGAGCGACTGCGGGAACCAGAACAGTTCCTCCTGCAACTGCGCAACCGCAGCGCCGTCGTCGATCCGACCCGTCGCCCGCCTACCGTGCTGCTCTCGACGCCGAATGTCGCCTTCATCGCCGTGCGGCTCAACCTGCTGCTGGGGCGATTCAACTACGCCCAGCGCGGCATCCTCGACATCGCGCACACGCGCCTGTTCACGCAGGCCACGCTGTGCGCCATGCTGCGGCAGTGTGGGTACGACGTGGAGCGGGTGCAGCCCTGCGCGGTGCCGTTCGAGGCCGTGATGCCAGGGCGGCTGGGGCGGGCGCTCGCGGCTGGCAGTCGGGTGGCGGCGGCGGTGTGGCCACGCCTGTTCGCGTTTCAGTTCATGGTCACCTGCCGTCCGCGCCCCGGGGTGATGCAGCTCATTCAGGGCAGCGAGGCGCACCGGGTGCTCGATCCGGTACTGCAGGCCCTGCTCGAGGCCACGGACACCGAGATCCCGCGGCGGCGCGCCGAGGGGCCTGCGGTGGACCGGTGACCGGGGCCGAGCCACCGCGCGCACTCGTCAGCGCGGAGCAACCCTCGCAGCAGGCTACCTGGCTGGTGCTGGCCGTGACGCTGCTTGGCGTGGTGCTCTTCGAGTCGCGCGGGATGCTGTCGCAGGTCGGCATCGCGGGGCTGACGCTGGTGATCGCTGCAGCCTGGTTCGCCCCCTGGGCATCGATCACGCCGGGGCCACCGCTGCAGTGGGTGGTCGTCGCGCCGTCGGTGCTCGTCTCGGCGTCGTGCCTCGCCGCACACCCGTTGCTGGGGATGCTGCCACCGGCGCGACGCACCCCGTTCATCGTCGCGAGTGGAGTGGCTTCCCTGCTCGCCCTGAGCGTGTGCGTCGTCGAGCTGCCGCTGCAGCGACGCCTGCTCCCCCTGCTCGCACTGCTCACCGCGTTCATGGGCTGGTGGCTGTTCCACGTGCTGCCGTTTCCGCGCATGGACGTGACGGAGTTCCAGCGCGAGTCGCTGACGGCACTGCTGGCAGGCCGGAATCCGTACGCGATGACGTTCCCGGACATCTACCCGCCGCGGTTATCGCGCCTGTTCTATGCACCGGGGCTGAGCGTCAACGGCACACTGCAGTTCGGCTTTCCGTACATGCCGATCACGCTCGTGATGGCGCTGCCGTCGTACCTGCTCGGCGACCTGCGCTACACCAGCCTGGCCTGTGTCGTGGTGGCGGCACTGCTGATCGCCGCTGCGAAGCCAAGTCGCACAAGCCACATCGCCGCAGCGCTTCTGCTGATGTCACCGGCGCTGCCGCTGATGCTGGTGATGGGGTGGAACGACAGCTACGTGGTGCTGTTCGTCGCCGCGGCGTGGTTCTGCCAGTGCCGTGCCCCGAGGCTACTCCCGTGGGTGGTGGGGCTGCTGTTCGTGACGAAGCAATACTCGGTGATCTTCGCGCCCATCGTGCTGCTGCTCTTGCCTCGCCCGTGGCACTGGCGTGCCGTGCTCGCGTTCGGCTGGCGGGCGGCAGTCGCCGGTGCCGTCGTGACGCTGCCACTGATGCTCCCCGACGTGCATGGCTTCATCAACAGCGTGGTCCTGCTGCAGATCCGCCAGCCGTTTCGCCACGACGCGCTGAGTTACCTGGCGTGGGCCAATCCCGCGGCGCCGGAGCGATGGATGGCACTGCCATTCGCGCTGGCCGCGCTGGCGTGGGTGGTGCTGCTGCGGCGTGACCGGACGCACCGCGTGTCGGCGCCAGCGGCGATCGCGCTCACGATGCTGCCATTCATCGCGTTCAACAAGCAGGCGTTCCTGAACTATTACTTCCTCGTGCTGGGCGCTCTCTGCTGCGCCATCGCGGCAAGCGGACACCCTGCGCCGGACACGTCACGGCGGTCAGGAATCAGCGCGCCGCCACAGTGAGTAGACCGCCGAGGGCGCAAAAACGAGGCCGACGATGAGGAGGGGACCGGGCAGGATGCCCCAGTAGGTGTTGTCCGGTCGTCCCACCACCAGGCAGGAGCCAAGGAACAGCAGGAGGTACGCAATCGCACGCGACGCGAGCGGATGCCGCAGGTGCCACCAGCCGAGTAACGCGAGCGGCAGCAGGATCGCGGTCAGTGCACGCGGGAGGAACAGCAGCACGGTGCTTTCGTGAACCATCGTCACGACGAAGGGCCAGCCACCGGCAGCCACCCAGCCCGGTGACGCGACGTCGCCGGACTGCAGCACAGCCGCAACGCGCATGGCGTGCAGCACCATCACGATGCCGACCGTGGCCAGACCGACCGCCCAACCCGTCGCCTCCCGCCACTGCTTCTCGCTCACTGCCATCAGGCCCATCACCAGGAGAAATGGCGCGGTGAGTTCCCGCATCAGCACGGCCAGCAACGCGATCATGAGGCTCAGCCCCCACGTTCGCCGCGACCAGACGGCGAGCGCCAGCAGCGTCAGGAGTGACGCCCAGGCTTCGTGGAAGAGCGGAATCGACGCCGGGAACGCTGCCGCGAGCGACGCGAGCACGGTCACGGAGGCCGTCACCACGATCGAACCGCCGGCATCGCGGATGCGCAGCACCATCGCAATGGTCGCAAGGATCGCGAGCACTTGCAGCAGGGGCAACGTGCGCGCGCCGAGGGCAGTGGAGAGTGTCGCAAGCGTCGGGAGTCGCACCGTGACGAACGGACGGAGCGGGTAGTTCCGCGCGCGATGCTCGGCGCCAGCCGCCGAGTAGTATCCCTCGCCGCCGCGCATGCGCGTGAGGATGGCACGATGGAGCGCGGCGTCGCCGCGATCGGCGGCCATGCCTGCTGCCGTTGCAATGCGCGGGCGTCCCGGCATCAGCGCGCCGTACACCATCAGCGCCACGACCAGTGCCAATGCCACGCGTGCCCGGCGCCCCGACCAGCGTGCAAAACGCGCCGTGACGCGCGGTACCGACGCCGGCGAAGGGTCGGCCACCCTGCTACCAGTCGGTGGGCACGTAATCCTTCAGGAACTGCCCCCACACATGCCGACCCGTGTTCACCCCGTCGATGATCGGATCCACGATGCGCGCGGCGCCATCGACGATGTCCAGCGGAGGATGGAAGCGGTGTTCGGCCGTCTTGCGCGCGGCGATCTCGGCCGGGTCCTCGTCGGTCACCCAGCCGGTGTCCACGCTGTTCATGTGGATGCCGTCGGTGAGATAGTCGGCGGCCGAGGTGCGCGTCATCATGTTGAGCGCAGCCTTGGCCATGTTGGTGTGCGGGTGCCGCGTGGTCTTGAAGCGACGGTAGAACTGTCCCTCGACGGCCGAGACGTTGACGATGTGCTTGTCACGCCCGGGGGTGCGCTGCATGAGCGGCTTGAGCCGCGCATTGATCAGGAACGGCGCGACGGCGTTGACGAGCTGCACTTCCAGCAACTCGACACTCGGCACCTCGTCCATCTGCAGGCGCCAGCTGTTGCGGTCGCGGAGATCCACCTGCTGCAGATCCTGATCCAGCCGGCCGACGGGGAAGAGCGCCCGCTGCGCCTCGTGTTCCTCGTCGAGGAGTTTCACCTGCGAGAGCTGCGCCGCATGCGTCAGACCCACGGCCTGCCGGAGCTCCGGCGCGAGCACGGGGTCGGTACCCTTCCCTTCCGGCAGCATGCTGTAGCCGCGCACCCCTTCGTAGGCACCGAGCAGCTGGCGAGTGTGTGCCGGCATGGCGTGCAGCGCGGCGGTCTCGATATCCATCATGTGCTGATAGAAATCGGGAGGCCGGCGCACGGTCTGGCAGGCGTTGTTGACGATGAAGTCGAGGCGGTCGCGCGTGGCGCAGAGATGCGCACAGAACGCCTCGACGCTCGGCGTGTGGCGCAGGTCCAGGCCGAAGATCTCGAGGCGGTCGCCCCAGTCGGCGAAGTCGGGCTCGGCGGCGTAGCGGGCGGCCGAATCGCGCGGGAAACGGGTGGTGACGATGAGGTGTGCGCCGGCGCGGAGCAGCTTGATGCCGGCCTGATAGCCGATCTTCACGCGGCCGCCGGTGAGCAGGGCGACACGGCCGCGCAGGTCGGCCGTCTCGGTGCGCTTGGCGTAGTTGAACGTGGCGCAGGCCGGGCACATCTGGTCGTAGAAGTGATGCAGCTCGGTGTAGTCCTGCTTGCAGACGTAGCAGTTCAGCACTTCCTGCGCGCGGAGGCGCTCCGGCTCCTCGTCCACCGTGTCCTGGACGAAGTCGGCGGGAGCGAAGAGGCGCGGCGTGATGAAGACTTCCTCACGGCGGAGCTTGCGGATGCCCGTGTCCTGCAGGACGGCCTCGGCGCGCTGGGTGCGCTCGGCCTTGCGCTGGGTGCGGGTGGCCTTGACCAGCCGGCGGCGGGCGAGGGCGTCGGGGCGGGAGACCTCGCCCGCGGCATGCAGCAGGCGGGTGCGTTCCTCCGGCGCGATGCGGGCGAGCACGGCGCGGTCAGCGGCAAGGCTTTCGAGCAGCGCGGCGGCGTCGCGCACGCGCTGCTGGAGAACCTCCGGCGCCATGTCGGCCAACGCCGCGGCGTGGTGACCCGATGCGGCAACGGTGTCAGGCGCCAGGGGCGGCGTGGTCTCGCTCATTCCTGCAAGATAGTCGCATCCAAAAGTCGATTCCGACGGTGTTGCCGTGCGGGGACGCCGGGTGAGTCACCGCCAGAAGCCCCGGCGGCGCGTGGCCGCGGAGCCGCTCAACGAACCGCGGCGGCGCGCATGGGCCGGAAGATCACGTAGTCCTCGTTCGTCCGTTCGCGCCATCGGCCTTCCCGCGTCGTGATGAAACGCGCCACCTCGACATAGCCGAGCCGGAGCGGCCACGGGTCGGTGTCCGCGTCGCCAGGAGCCATGATGATCGTGGGCCGCTCGCCCGATGCCCGGATGCGCTCGATGGTGCGCGAGACCTGCCGGGGCACGCGCGCGCGGTCGAGAGTGACGAAGGAAAACCAACGATCGCCGCGAGGGGTGAGCATTCGATCGACGCCGAGATAGCCGACGAGCGGGACGGCGAGCAAGTCGTTGTCTGCGACGATCGGCGAGGACCGTAGTCCCACTGTCGTGACCCACGCGGCGACGTTGACGGCCTGGGAGTACGGGAGCCGGATGTCATCGGCAACCGCAACGATCCCCAGTGCCGCCTGCACCGCGAGCACCGGTTGCAGCAACCATCTGGGGATGACGGCACCGGGCGACTGTTGCTGCGCTGCGGCGTGGCCAGGCTCGAGCGACGGGCTGCGTCCGATCCACGTCGCGGCGAGGACGACGACGAGCAGTACGCCATGATGCCAGACGAATCCCGGGAACTTGACGTGGAAGAAGGTGAGCAGCCCGACCGCCGATGTGGCGAGAAATACGGCCGCAGCGGGACAATCGCGCCAGCGCCAGCATCCGATCAGCAGCACGGTCAGCCCGACGAATCCGGTGAAGAGTCCCTTCACCGACACGATCGCGCCGATCAGGGTGAGGGTGTGCAGCAGGTGATCCGCCTCGAGGTCGGCGGTCCACGCCGCCAGCACACTGTCACTCGGCGGGACCGCGGTCACCGTCGCGATCAGGAGTGCCCCTGCAACGAGCAGCGCGGCGGCGCCCTCGCGCGCGGACAGCGGCTGCTGGCCCCGTTCCCGCAACCGGTCAACGACCAGCGTGACCGACATGGCGATCGCGATGATGGTGAACAGCACATGGACGTTCGCGAGCAGCGCGAGCAGAACCGCCACACCGGGCATGCGCTCGCGGCGGCGCGCCCACAGCGCGCAGATGCCGAACAGGAGCAGTGCGCCAAGCACGTAGCTGCGGCTCTTGACCCCGTATTCGAAGAGCATGACGTACCCGAACGGGAGCAGCAGCAGCTCGAGGCGGGAGAATGGCCCGCGCCAGAGCACCAGCGCCGTCGCGCCGGCCGCGATGGTGGCGTGGGCGCCGGCCATCACCAGCGGCGAGCGGCCGAGCCAGGTCAGCGGCATCAGCAGCAGGTACCAGAGTGCCGGGTGGCCCTCGTACCGCATGTTGCGGAACAGTGACGCCAGCGACGTGCTGTCGCGGGCAATCAGCCACGCCTGCATTTCGTCACGCCACATTTCGTGCGTCGCAACGCCCGCACCCAGCAGCAGGAGGAAGGCGGCAAACACCATGGCGCGGAAGCGGTCGCCCGGTGCGCCGGACAGCCAGGCACGGGCAACGGTCCACGGGTGCCCCGGGCGGGGCGGGGCGACGATGGCGTGCATGGAGCGGGTTGGCGTGGCACAGCCGCGGTGCAGTTCGGCAGAGCGGAAACCGTGTATGGCACACGCTGCCACAACGCGCTGGTCGGCGCCATGCTACCGTCGGCAGCGCCGCGGAAGTACCATCGAGCGAGGCTGTTCCCGCCAGACGCTCCCGCCCGCTGCCGTGGGAGCCACGTCGTCGCCCTGTCGCCGCAGTTCACTCCCCACTGCCGAGCCCGCTGATGACCAGCCGCCGTGAGTTCCTCTCCGTCGCCGCCACCCTCGCCGCGGCCCCTGCCTTCTCCGCGACGGCATTCCGGCAGCTCGCCCGGGCCCGCGACGTCGCCGGCGCCCGGACCGCGCTCGACCTCGCCGACGACGAGACGTTCTGGTTCGAGATCCAGCGCGCCTTCGAGGTGGACCGCACCTGGGTGAACCTGAACAACGGCGGGGTGAGCCCTGCGCCGTCGATGGTCATCGAGCAGATGATCCGCGACATCCGCTACAGCAACGAGATCCCGGTGGACCACATGTGGCGGCACCTGCAGCCGCGCATCGAGAGTGTCCGCCGTGAGCTGGCGGCGGAGTTCGGGTGCGATCCCGAGGAGATGGCGATCACGCGCAACGCCTCGGAGGCGCTGGAGACGATGATCTTCGGCATCGACCTGAAGCGCGGCGACGAGGTGATCGTCAGCACGCAGAATTACGGCCGCATGATCAACGCCTGGCAGCAGCGCGTGAACCGCGAAGGCATCGTGCTGAAGAAGGTGCAGTTCGCGGTGCCGGTGCAGCGCGACGAGGACGTGGTGGCCGCCTTCGCCGCCGCGATCACGCCGCGGACCAAGGTGATCGAGCTCACGCACATCACGAACCTCACCGGCCAGATCCTGCCGGTCCGCAAGATCGCCGACATGGCGAAGGCCAAGGGGATCGAGGTCTACGTCGACGGCGCCCACGCCTTCGCGCACTTCCCGTTCACGCGGGACGAACTCGGCGTGGACTTCTACGGCACGAGCCTGCACAAGTGGCTGTACGCGCCGATCGGGACGGGCTTCCTCTACGTCCGGAAGGAGAAGCAGCGCGCGCTCTGGCCGCTGATGGCAGGCAATCCGGGGCAGGAGAACGACATCCGCAAGTACGAGGAGATCGGCACGCACCCGCAGGCGAACTTCAACGCCATCGCCGCCGCGATCGTCTTCCACCGCGGCATCGGCGCCGACCGCAAGATTGCCCGCATGCGCTGGCTGCGCGACCGCTGGGCGAAGCGCCTGCTGGCCGAGGGGAACGGCCGGGTGAAGGTGCTCACGCCGCTCGACTCGCCCAACGGCGGCGGCATCGGCTTCTTCAACGTGGACGGGCTGGACCCGGTGAAGCTCGGCGGGTGGCTCTACTCGAAGCACAACATCGTGCAGACGCCGATCGTGCACGAGAAGGAGTTCGCGGGAATCCGTGTGACGCCGAACGTCTATACGACGCCGCAGGAGATCGACGTCTTCGCGGACAAGGTGCTGCTGGCCATGAAGCAGGGGATTGCGTAGCGCACCGCCGCTGCCGCCAGGGCCTCGCTTTGGTGCGCTCGTGCGGGGGTCGGTGTGGTGGTGGGATCGTCAACCCTGTTCACACGGAGGATTGGAGGAACAGAGGGGGCGAGGGTTCTGCGGGATGAGGACGGCATCTCTCGCGTGACAGCCGACGGCGTTTTTGGGGGGTGCTGCGGTCACCATCTGTTCCCGCACGCCTTTCCTGCTGGCGGCACCGACGGTCGCGTCGTGGGCCGAGCCCTCGCTCCCTCCGTTCCTCCTGTCCTCCGCGTGAAAAGAGTTGACGATCCCCGCCCCGGGCCCCGAACCCGCCCCGCGTACTGATAGGCGTCGACGGTGCCGGATTGACACATCAGCACAGGATCGGACGTAGGTTTTGTGAGTCCGGACCGCCCTGCCCCGTTCCGCAGGAAGCGCCGGCGACACCCTCACGGCATCATGAAGAAGTCCACCGGCATCCAGCTGCTCTTCATCAACTCCATCGTCATCGGTGTGTCGGGCTGCGACTCCGAGCCGCCGCCGGTGGACCCTTGTAACACCAGCACGTTCAATGCGCCGGCCTGTGAGACGGCCGTGACCAACCGTGGGTACCACTACCACGGCGCCTGGATTCCGATGGTGTATGCGAATCCGTATCTCTTCTACTACTCGGGCTACACCCGTGCCATCGGCGCCGGGCGGCCGGTGTATTCCGCGCCGCGCGCGGTGTACGAACCGGCGTACCGCTCGCTGGATGCGCGCGCGGAATCGTATGCCGCCCGGGTGGCACCACGCGGCACGCAACTCAACGGCACGCGCATGTCGTCCATCCTGCGCCGGCCGGCGTCCATTGCGCGGGCGCGATCGGGAACGACGGTGCGTCGCGGCGGCTTCGGCTCGATCGGCCGCGGGCGTGCGTCGTTCGGCGGATGACCATGCGACACGCCGGATGGCTGCTGCTGCTGGGGCTCACGGCCTGCACCAGCAGCGAGGAGAAGGCGCGGCAGCGCGAGCTGCAGATGATCGCACAGGCGCAGGCGGATTCGGCGGCGGAGGCGGACTTCATTTCCGATTCGCTGGCACTCGACTCGACGGTGACCCTCGACAGCATCCGTGAGCTGCGCATCCGCGACGTGACCGACACCGACGATGACGGTAACACCTTCACGCTGCCGCGGCATGAGGCCATCGGTGCCAAGGGCCAACTCTGCGCGGTGACGACCGAGCGCTACATGCAGCTGGCGCCCGGTGACACGCTGCGCTGCCAGTGGGGCCCGCCCGAGTGAAGCGCGTCGCCCATCCGCCACGCGCGGACTGGCAGAAGAAGGTGGAGGTGCTCGGTCTGGCGTGGCACTCGGCCAAGGGCGCGTACTGGAACGAGTCGGCGTACTACAGCTTCACGATGGACGAGGTGCTCAAGATCGAGCATGCGACCAACACGCTGCACGGCATGTGCCTCGAGGCCGTGCAGCAGATCATCGACCAGCGCCTCTTCCTCCGGCTCGGCATCCCCTCACATGTCATCCCGCTGATCGAGGCGGCGTGGGAGCAGGAGCCGCCGTCGATCTACGGACGTTTCGATCTCGCATACGATGGTCTCGGGCCGCCGAAGCTGCTGGAGTACAATGCCGACACACCCACCTCGCTGGTCGAGGCCAGCGTCGTGCAGTGGTTCTGGCTGCAGGAGCAGTTCCCCGCCAAGGATCAGTTCAACTCGATGCACGAGCGCCTCATCGAGCAGTGGAAGGCGCTGCGGCCATTCCTGCAGGGCGACCGGCTGCATTTCGCCGGCATGGACGACATCGAGGACGGGATGACGCTCGCCTACCTGCGCGACACCGCGCAGCAGGCGGGCATCACCTGCGACACGCTCACGATGGACCAGATCGGTGTCACCAGCGACGGCTTCTTCACGGACTCCGACGATCGCGTGATCGAGGCGATCTTCAAGTTGTATCCGTGGGAATGGATCGTCGCCGAGGACGAGCGCTTCGTGCAGGCGCTGCTGCAGCAGGGGACGCGGATGCAGTGGATCGAGCCGGTGTGGAAGATGCTGCTCTCCAACAAGGGCATGCTCGCGATCCTGTGGGAGATGTTCCCGGACAGTCCCTACCTCCTCCCGGCGTCGCTGGACATCGCCGAGACGCTGACCTGGGACGCGTACGTGCGAAAGCCGCTTCTGTCACGCGAGGGGGCGAACGTCACGGTGACGATGTTCGACCAGACGCTGATGGAATCGCAGGGTGACTACGGCGAGGAGGGGTACGTCTATCAGGCAATGGCGTCGATCCCCAAGTTCGACGATCGGTACGCGGTGATCGGCTCGTGGATCATCGGTCAGGAGGCGGCGGGCATCGGGATCCGTGAGTCGACGCGGTTGATCACGGACAACCTGTCGCAGTTCGTGCCGCACCTGATCGAGGGCTGATCGTCACGTGGGATCTGCTGCGTCGTTGGCATCGTCAACTCTTGTCACACAGAGGCACCGGAGCAGCGGAGGGTTCTGCCTGCCGCTCTCTGTTCTGCGCCGTGACTGGCATCGTCAACTCTTTTCACACGGAGGCAACGACGGAACGGAGGGAGCGAGGGTTCAGCCGGATGGTGCGGCAGCTGGTGACAGACGAAGGGAAGCGCTGTTGGTGGGTGAGGGGTTACCAGCTCTTCCATGCATTCCATTCCGGTGACGTGCAGCGATCGTCGCGTGCGGCGCAGAGCCCTCGCTCCCTCCGTTCCTTCGTTGCCTTCGTGGGAAAAGAGTTGACGGTGCCCAGGACGCGCACGGACGACAATCGCGCGCGACAGCGGCATGCGAGTCAGCGGAGCGCCGAGAGCGCCGAGGCGAAGTCGTCGGTCCAGACGGATGGCGCCGGCGTCACGCGCTGCCAGCGCGGCAGTGTGACGAGCGCGCCGAGGTCGGCCTCGCGCTCGGCCAGCACCATCCAGTCGGAGGTATTCTTGCCGCGGTTGGATTCCTCCTGCGTGATCTCGCGTTCGTCTCGCAGGCGTGTGACCATGCCGGCGTCCTTCACCAGTGCGGCGACGACGGGGCCGAGGTCGAAGTACTGGTTGGAGATGTGCACGGCGATCACGCCACCGGGGGCCAGCTTGCGACGGTAGAGCGCGAGGGCCTCGCGCGTCAGCAGGTGAATCGGGATCGCGTCGGCGCTGTACGCGTCCAGAAGAATCAGGTCGTAGCCGTCGTCGGGCGCACGCGCGATGGAGAGGCGGGCATCACCGAGGATGATCCTCGCGTCGGGTGCGCAGTCGCGGAGGTAGGTGAAGTAGCGCGGGTTCTGCGCGATGCGCACCACCGCGATGTCGATCTCGAAGAACGTCCACGTCTCGCCGGGCTGCCGGTAGCAGGCGAGCGAACCCGCGCCCAGTCCCACCACCGCGACGCGCCGCACGAGGCCGAGTTTCTGCCGCGGAAGGATCAACTCGCCGACGGGACCGGTGCGGGTGTAGTAGGTGAGCGGCTCCCGGCGCTGCGCCGGGAGCATGTTCTGCGCGCCGTGACTGATGTTGCCGTGCGCGAGCGAGTGGAATTCGCCGTTTTGGGTCGTGAAGACCCGACTGACACCGAAGAAGCTGCGCTCGGCGAGCATCAGGCGCGTGTCGCGCTCGAAGGCGAGGCTCGCGGCCAGCAGGGCGGCGACGCCGAGGCCGAAACGCAGCTGGCGGCCGGCCAGCGTGTAGCAGAGCAACGCCGGTGCCCCGAGCGTGAGCAGCCGTCGCGCTGACGCCGACTGGATTCCGAACTCGTGCACCGCGAGTCCGGACAGCAGCACCAGCGGAATGAGGCAGAGGGGCAGCACCACGTCGAGCAGGCGGCGCGGGGTCAGCCCCGCCCAGCGTCGCGCGGACGGAGGTTCGGGGTCGTCGTCGTCGGTCACGATGCGGATGCTCAGTGCGGCCAGCACCAGCACCAGCGGATACTCGAGAATGGAGGAGAAGAGCTGCGGTGCGAGCAGTGCATTGAACGCCCCGCCCAGCGCCCCGCCGACGGCGACCCAGAGGTAGAACTCCGTCAGTGACGCGGCCGGCGGGACGTCCTCGGCCAGCGTGGCATGGCTGCAGAGCGCGATGATGGTGAACGCCACCAGATGCATCGCAATCAGCGGCCGGATGGGCTGCGCGGCATCGGACAGGATCGCGACCAGCAGCGGCAGCACCGCGAACGGCAGCGCGCGCGACAGCAGCGGCAGGGGGATCAGCGTCCGCGAGGCGAAGGCCACGATGAACGTCAGCAGGTAGAGCGCCAGGGGCAGCACCCACAACAACGGAAAAGGCGCGATGTTGGTGGACATGTACATCGTGACGCTGAGCATGAGGCTCGACGGCACGAACGCGAGGAGCATCCAGCGCGCACGGCGGCGCCAGGCGATCGGGCGGTGCGGTGCTTCGACCGGCGCCACGTCGGCGAGCGCTGGTGATGCGTCGCCACGCGCCGCGAACAGCGCACATGCGGCCACCAGAAGTGCCAGCAACGCATACCCCGCCGACCAGGCGAGGCTCTGCATCGGCAGCGACAGCCGCGGCTCGAGGAGCAACGGATAGCCGAGCAGTGCCAGCATGCTGCCGGCATTGCTCGCAGCGTAGAGGGCGTACGGATTCGCGGCTGACGGATCCCCGGTGCGCGCAAACCAGGCCTGAAGCAGCGGGCTGGTGGTGGCGACGACGAAGAAGGGCAGCCCGGCACCCGCCAGCAGGATCAGCATCAGCCAGGGGGCCGGATTGGTGCCGGCCGGTGGCCGCCATCCGGCCGGCACGGCGATCGGCAGCACCAGCATCGGCAGCGCAAGCAGCACGACGTGCACCAGCGCCTGCTGTCGCGGCGTGAGCCAGCGCGTCGACGCGTGTGCGTAGAGGTAGCCGGCCAGCAGGAGCACCTGGTAGGTGACCATCGCCAGGTTCCAGACCGCTGGCGAGCCACCGAGCAGCGGCAGGACCATCCGCGCGAACATCGGCTGGATCAGGAAGAGCAGCGTGCCGGAGACGAACAGCGTCGTGGCGAAGAGTGCGGCAGCGCCGCGGGCGTCACGTCGCGGCAACGGCGACTGCGGCATGCGTGTGTGCGCTCAGTGCAGCGCGACAGGCGCGGTGGCGGGCAATCCGGCACGGATCACGCGCAGCACGTTCGCGCCCATCACCTGTGCCACCTGTGCCTTGGTGAACTTCTCGTCCAGCAGCGCCTGGGTGATCTCGGCGAGCCGGTCGGTGGCGAAGGGGGTGGCGGTGGCGCCGTCGAAGTCGGAGCCGAGTCCGACATGGTCGATGCCGGCGATGCGCACGGCGTGTGCGATGGCTTTCGCGATGGAGCGGGCGCCGAGGGTGCAGACGGCGGCGTCCCAGTAGCCGATGCCGACCACGCCGCCATTGGCCGCGATGGCACGGAGCTGGTCGTCGGTCAGGTTGCGCGGTCCCGGGCAGGTGGCCGCGACACCGGTATGCGAGACGACGATCGGGCGCTTCGCCATGGCGAGCACCTCGGTGATGGCCTGAGGCGCGACGTGGGCGAGGTCGACGATGATGCCGAGCGATTCCATGCGCGCGACCACCTCGCGTCCAAGCGGCGTGAGGCCACCGTGCGACACGCCGTGGGCCGAGGCAGCCACCTCGTTGTCGAAGAAGTGGGCCAACCCCATCATGCGGTAGCCGTGGGCGAAGAGCGTGTCCACGCTCTCGAGCGTGCCGTCGAGCGCGTGCAATCCCTCGATGGCGAGCAGCGCCGCGTGCACGTCGGGCTTGACCTGTCGGCGCAGGACGAAGGCGTCGAACGACTCCTGGTCGGTGATGAGCATCAGCGCCCCGCTCGACCGGGCGACGGCATCCTGCAGGCGAGTGGCCTGGAAGACGGCCCGGGCGCGGAGGCTGCGCCAGGTGGCGACAGGCCAGCGCTGCACGATGGCGAGCAACAGGATGTTGTCGGTCTGGCCGGTGTTGCGGTCGTAGTTCATCTCGCGCGGCGTCTTGGTGACGGCGGAGAACACCTGCAGTGCCACGTTGCCGTCGCGCATGCGCGGCAGGTCCACGTGCCCGTGGTCGGCGCGCGCCAGCAGGTCGCGGCCCCAGAGCAGCTCGTCGGCGTGCATGTCGGCCACCTGCAGCGTGGCGTGCAGTGCCCGGGCCGAGTCACCGATGACGACCTGCGGTGCATCCACGACTCGGTTCATCCGGCGGTCGACGATACCGGGCACCACGGCGAAGGCCGCGACGACGATGACGGCCACGAGGGCCAGGACGGTGAGCAGGAGGCGGCGCAGCATGGCAGGCAGGTTCAGGAGCCGCAAGGAACGGCCCGCGGTGGCGCGACGCAACCCGTCGCCAGACACCGGCGCGCTTGCCGTTCCGTGCGCCGGCATCGATGTTCGGCGATGATGCCCCCCATCGTCACCGGACTGCTGCTGACCATCGCCGCGGCAGGCGTGCTCGCCCTGACGGTGTTTCGCGCGCCGGTCCGCCGGTTGGGTGACCGCGTGGCCGCCCGAAGCCGGCTGCGGTACCGGGGCCGGCTGGACCGGTTCAAGCTGCTGGGGCGCGCGCATGTTCGCGGGCTGCTGCTGGCCGATCCCGTGATTGCGACCGCGGTCGAGGCGCACGTCGCGGCCACCGGGATCGCATCCCAGGACGCCTGGCGGATGGTGGACACCTACGTCCGCGAGATCGTCCCATTCTTCAACATCATCGCCTACTACGAGGTCGGTTTCCGCCTCTCGCGATTCCTGCTGGGCCTGTTCTACAAGGTGAGCGTGGAGTACGAGGATCGCGCCGCGCTGCGCCGGCTGCCCCGCGATGCGGTGGTCGTCTACCTGATGAACCACCGGTCCAACGCCGATTACGTGCTGGTGGGGTTCGCGCTGTCGGGACAGGTCGCGATTTCGTACGCGGTGGGTGAGTGGGCGCGCGCCTTTCCGCTGGAGCAGATATTCAAAGCGTTCGGCGGCTACTTCGTGCGCCGACGGCATCGTGAAAAGCTCTATCACACGGTGCTCGAGCGCTACGTGCAGCTGATCACGCGCGAGGGCGTGACACAGGGGATCTTCCTCGAGGGCGGCCTCACCCGCGACGGTCGCCTGCGCCCGCCCAAGATCGGCCTGCTCGACTACGTGCTCGGCATCGGCTTCGATCCCGCCTACCATGCGCGCATCCACGTCATTCCGGTCGCGATCAACTACGACCGCGTGCTGGAGGACCGGTCGCTGCTGCGCGAACTCGACGCAGGCAGCGGCCACACACCGCCGGGCAAGCTGACGCAGGCGCGTGAGGTGCTGTCGTACCTCGTCTGGAATGCCGGGCGGGTGCTGACGCGGCGCTGGAAGCGGTACGGGCGCGCGGCGGTGACGATCGGGGCGCCGGTGCCGCTGGCGCCGTGGTACGCGAGCCAGCCGGACCTGTTCACCATCCCGCGAGCGGAACGCCTGGCGCTGGTGGCGGAGCTCACGGACCGCATCATGGAGCGGATCGGCGGGCTGATCCCCGTCACCCCGGTGCCGCTGGTCTGCGCGGCGATCCAGAGCCTGGGCGGCGAGCTGCTGCCTCGCACGCGGCTGCTGGAGCGCATCGACGACCTGCGTGACGAGCTGCTGGAGCTGAACGCCCGCGTCGTGCGCGCCGACCGCGATCCGGCGCAAACACTTGACGTCGCGCTGCGCATGCTGGAGATGCGGCACGTGGTGCTGACGCAGGGCGACAGCTACCTCGTGTTGCCGCGCGGTCGCGAGCTGGTGAGCTACTACGCCAACAGCATCGCGCACCTGCTGGGGCCCTACGCGGCCAGTGTGCGCTCGCGTGATGCGCTGCCGGCCGACGCGCTGCTGGCCTGAGCACGAGCCATCGCCATGCCACGGCCCCGCTTGTACTGTTGTCGCCAGCACGAGTCCGCCGTTCCGAGCTTCCCTTCTCCGCACACGCCATGACCTGGGCCGCCATCACTGGCTGGGGCAAGTGCATGCCTCCCGCCGTCCTCACCAACGAGGACCTGTCGACGTTCCTGGACACCTCGGACGAGTGGATCACCTCGCGCACGGGAATGAAGGAGCGGCGGGTGTCGCACGTGAGCGCAATCGAGATGTCGGTGGTGGCGGTGTCGCAGGCGCTCGCCTGCGCGGGGCTGGACGGCCGCGACGTGGAGCTGATCGTCTACGGGAGCTGCAGCAACGACGAAGGGGTGCCGAACAGTGCGTCGGGCGTACAGCTCGCGATCGGCGCCACCCGCGCGGCGGCGATGGACGTGAACACCGCCTGCACCAGCTTCTGCTACGGCCTCGCCACCGCCACCGCCATGATCCGCAGCGGCATGGTCAAGAACGCCGTCGTGATCGGTGTGGAACTGATCAGCCGCTTCATGGACTGGAGCAACCGCAACGTGGCGGTGCTGTTCGGCGACGGTGCGGCAGCGGTGGTGCTGCAGGCGAGCGACACCGAGAGTGGGCTGATCGGCAGCGTGCTGGGATGCGACAGCGAGGCGCGGGAGACGTTGCGGGTGCGTGGTCTGGGTCTCTGCTACGCCAACAAGGACGTGCGTTTCGGCGACACGATCTGGGATTTCGACGGTCCGGTGATCTTCAAGCGTGCGGTCCATGCGATGGCCGAGGCGTCGCAGAAGGTGCTGGCGGCGCGTGGCATCGGTGCCGACGCCATCGACCTGGTGGTGCCGCACCAGGCGAACCTGCGCATCATCGAGTCGGTGGCGAAGTACAGCGGCATCCCGATGGAGCGGGTGATGGTGACGGTGCACAAGTACGGCAACATGAGTGCGGCGACGGTGCCGGTGGCGCTGGTGGAGGCGCTGGAGGAGGGGCGGGTGACGCCCGGTGCGACGATTCTCATGCCGGCATTCGGTGGCGGGCTGACGTATTGCTCGCTGCTGGTGAAGTGGGGTGAGCGGGTGACGCCGCTGGGGCAGTCCGGGCGGGTGCTGCCGCCGTGTACGCAGACGGCGCTTGAGCTGGTGAACGAGTCGCGCGCGGTGCACGATGCGCACGGGCGCTCGCTGACGGGGCTGATGGCGCCGACGTTCGTGGAGACGGCGCTGGTGTGAGGTCGTTGGGGTCGCGGGGGTCGTCGGGGTCGTCGGGGTCGTGCGTAGGGCTGGCACCGTATTTCACGCGCCGCGCTTGCGGCGCGTGAAGACGGTGCCAGCCACGCGCGCGACACCGCGGGACGGGAACGGACGACGCATTGCCTGCGCTCGTGCCCGTGACCACATTTCGCGGCTGACCCTTAAAGGAGCCCATGCATGCCGGTCACGTTCACTGTCAACGGTACGTCCCGAACCGTCGACGTCCCCGCCGACATGCCGCTCCTCTGGGTGCTGCGCGACGTGCTGGACCTCAAGGGCAGCAAGTTCGGCTGCGGCATCGGCCAGTGTGGCGCCTGCACGGTGCACCTGAACGGCAGCCCGGTCCGGTCCTGCCAGATGCCGGCGGCCGCCCTGCAGGGCCAGAAGATCACCACCATCGAAGGGCTTTCCCCCGACGGGACGCACGCCCTCCAGAAGGCGTGGGAGGCGCTGGACGTGCCGCAATGCGGGTACTGCCAGGCAGGCCAGCTCATGAGCGCCGCCGCCCTGCTGGCGAAGACGCCCAAGCCGACCGATGCCCAGATCGACTCGGCCATGAACGGCAACCTCTGCCGCTGCGCCACCTACACGCGCATTCGCGAAGGCATCCACCGGGCGGCCGGCACGTTCCGCGCGACCACCGAAGCCGGGGGGAGCCGCTGATGGCACTCGATACCGTCGTCGCACGCCGCGAATTCCTCCGCGTCACGGGCCTGGTCGGTGGCGGCCTGCTGCTCGGCACCTGGCTCGACTTCGGCACCAACGGGGTGCTGGAAGCCGCCGAAGTGCATGATGCCGCCGGCGAGTTCATGCCGAACGCCTTCATCCGCATCGCGCCCGACGGCGCGGTCACGATCATGGCCAAGAACCCGGAAGTCGGTCAGGGCATCAAGACGATGCTGCCGATGCTGATCGCCGAGGAGCTGGACGTGGACTGGGAGTCGATCCGGATCGAGCAGGCGATGAGCGATCCGGCGAAGTACGGCACGCAGGTCGCCGGTGGCAGCACAGCCACTCCGACGAACTGGGAACCGCTGCGCCGCGCGGGTGCCGCCGGCCGGCAGATGCTGGTCAGCGCGGCCGCCGCCGCGTGGGGCGTTCCGGCCGCCGAGTGCACCACCGCCTCGGGCGTGGTGCACCATCGCGCGTCGAACCGGCAGATGACGTACGGCCAGCTGTCGACCAGCGCCGCGGCCCTCACGGCGCCGGATCTGGCCACCGTCACGCTCAAGAAGCCGGGTGACTTCAAGATCATCGGCCGTGCGATCGGCGGCGTGGACAACCACAAGGTGGTCACCGGCCAGCCGCTGTTCGGCATCGACGTGACCGTGCCGGGGATGCTGCACGCGACGTTCGTGAAGTGCCCGGTGTTCGGCGGCGTGGCCACCAGCGCCAACCTGGACGAGATCAAGGCGCTGCCCGGCGTGCGGAACGCCTTCATCGTGGCGGCGGGCGGCACGGCGCTGAACGGCCTGCTGAGCGGCGTCGCGATTCTCGCTGACACGTTCTGGGCCGCGAAGTCCGCCCGCACCACGCTGCGTGTCACCTGGAATGACGGTGCAACGGCCTCGCAGAGCAGCGCCGCCTTCAGCGCCAAGGCGAAGGAACTGCACGCGCAGGCGCCGCAGCGTTCGCTGCGCGCTGCCGGTGACGTCACCGCAGCCTTTGCCTCCGCCGCCAAGACCGTCGAGGCGAACTACGAGTATCCGTTCATCGCGCACGCTACGCTCGAGCCGCAGAACTGCACGGCGCACTACAAGGACAATACGATCGAGATCTGGGCGCCGACGCAGAATCCGCAGTCGGGTCGCGTGCTGGTGGCGAAGACGCTGAACATCGCCGAGAAGGATGTCGCGATTCACATCACGCGCAGTGGCGGCGGGTTCGGGCGTCGCCTGAACAACGACTACATGGTCGAGGCGGCGATGATCTCGAAGATCGCCGGCGTGCCGGTGAAGATGCTGTGGACGCGTGAAGACGACATTCAGCACGACTTCTATCGCCCGGGCGGCTTCCACAAGCTGAAGGGTGCGGTGGACGCGTCCGGCAGGCTGGTGGCATGGCAGAATCACTTCGTCTCGTTCTCGAACAACGGCACGGACTTCGTGCCGAGCGCGAACATGGATGGCCAGGAGTTCCCGACGCTGGCGGTGCCGAACCACAGCATCGGCGTCTCGACGATGCCGCTCGGCGTGCCGACGGGCTTCCTGCGCGCGCCCGGCAGCAACGCGCTGGCGTACGTGATGGAATCATTCATCGACGAGCTGGCGCACGCGGCCAGGAAGGATCCGGTGCAGTTCCGCCTCGACCTGCTGGCGTCGCTGCCTGCCGAGGCGCCGCGCGGGACGATCGTGGCATCGCGCATGAAGGGTGTGCTGGAACTGGTGGCGGCCAAGTCTGGCTGGGGCACGCGCCGGCTGCCGAAGGGCACGGGCATCGGTGTCGCGACGTACTTCTCACACCGCGGCTATTTCGCCGAGGTGGTCGAGGCGAGTGTGTCGAAGGCGGGCGTGGTGAAGGTCAACAAGGTGTGGGTGGCCGGCGACGTGGGCAGCCAGATCATCAACCCGTCGGGCGCGATCAACCAGGTGCAGGGGTCGGTGATCGACGGCATCGGCGAGGCGCTGCTGCAGGAGATCACGATCGTGGGCGGCCGCACGACGCAATCGAACTTCAACGACTTCCCGCTGATCCGCCTCACGCAGACGCCGCAGATCGAGGTGCATTTCCGCACCACCGAGTACCCGCCCACGGGCATGGGCGAGCCGGCGCTGCCACCGGTGGTGCCAGCGCTCTGCAATGCGATCTTCGCGGCGACGGGCAAGCGTATCCGCTCGCTGCCGCTGTCGAAGCACGACCTGCGCTGGGCCTGAGGCAGCGGCAGGGTGGCATCGGCCATGAGACAGCGCCAGTGACATGGCGCCGGTGAGACAGGGCCAGTGAAGCAGTGGCTCGAGACGCGCCAGGTGTTCGAGCACCTCGGCCGCGTGCACGCCGCAGGCACGCGCGCCGCACTGGCGACGGTGGTGCGCGTGAACGGCTCGGCGTACCGCCATGAGGGCGCGAAACTGCTGGTGACGGCCGACGGAACGAGCACCGGCAACGTCAGTGGCGGCTGTCTCGAGGCGGATGTGCGCGAGGTGGGTCAGCGCGTGATCCAGACCGGAATGCCGGAGTTGCGCACCTACTGCGGCGGCCACGACGAGGTGGCGGCGTGGGATCTGGGTGTGGGGTGCGACGGCGAGGTGGAGATCCTGATCGAGCCGGTGTCGTCGCCACGCCTGTACGAGCGCAATGCGCTGCAGGCCGAGTGCGGGTATGTGGCGGTGACGCTGCTGCGCGATGCGACCGGATACGGTGAGGCGCCGCGTCTGGTCGTGAGCGATGCGGGGCGCTTCGGCACGCTTGGGGACACGTTGCTCGACGACATGGTCGCGGCGCACACACCGGCGTGGCAGCGCGGCGGCGAGTCACGCCAGGTCATGCTCGGCGATGCCCGGCTGCACGTGGACGTACTGCTGCCTCCGCCGCGACTGGTGGTGGTCAGCGCCGGTGACGATGCGCGGGTGCTGGCGCAGATGGCGGCCGAGGTGGGGTTCCGCGTGGTGGTGGTGGACCGCCGTCCCGGGTTGCTGGCCGCCGACCGATTCCCTGCCGCCGTGCGGCTGATGGAGACGGACGCCGCGCAGCTGGGTGAGCGGCTGACGCTGGACGCGGACAGCTTCGCGGTGCTGATGACGCACGACTACGCCGACGACGCCGCCTACCTGCGCGCGCTGCTGCGCACGCCGGCGCGCTACCTCGGCATGCTCGGGCCGCGGCAGCGTACCGAGCGGATTCTGGTGGCGCTGGAGCGTGAGGGACCGGTGGACCGCAAGCGGATCTACGGACCCGTCGGTCTGGACATCGGCACCGACGGTGCCGAGCAGGTGGCACTGGCGGTGCTGGCGGAGCTGCTGGCGGTGCGGTCGGGCCGGCGGCCGCGGTCGCTGCGCGAGCGGCAGGCCCCGATCCACGTCGGCGATGCCTGATCGCGCGGCCGTGGCGGCGGTGGTACTGGCCGCCGGCGCCTCGACGCGCATGGGCCGCACAAAGCAGCTCCTGCCGGTGGACGGCGTGCCGATGGTGCGTCGCGCCGTCCTGGCGTGTATCGAGGCGGGACTGGCGCCGGTGGTGGTGGTCGTCGGGCACGACGCGGTGGCGGTGCGCGCCGCGCTCGCCGGCACGGACTGCACCTTCGCCGAGAATCCCGATTTCACCAGCCCCACCAGCAGCTCGCTGCACGCCGGGCTGCGCGCACTGCCCGACGACGCGACGGCCACCATCGTCCTGCTGGCCGACATGGTGCGAATCACGACGTCGATGCTGCAGGCGCTGGTGACGGCTGCGTCAACGGATGCGGCACCGCTGGTGGTGTCGCGCTACGCCGACGTCCTCGCCCCACCGCTGCTCTTCCGCAGGGCGCTCTGGCCGGAACTGCTGGCGTGGCATGGCGAAGGGTGCGGCAAGGCCGTGGTGCGTGCGCACGAACACGACGCGCTGATCCTCGACTGGCCCGAGGACGCACTGCAGGACATCGACACGCCCGCCGACTACTCGGCACTGGTGCCCGGCGCGCCGTGACGCGTGCGCGGGTGGAGCCGCGCGTCAGTTCTTGAGCACGATCTTGCCGCGCACCTGGCGCGTTTCCATGCGCGCGAACGCCGCCTTCAGTTCCTGCATGCGCATCACGCAATCGATGACGGGTGCGATCTTCTGCTGCAGGTAGAGGTCGAAGAGGTCGCGCATCATGGCGAGGTTGGCGGCGCGCTCGCGCTTGGCATAGTCGCCCCAGAACACACCCATCAGCGAGGCGCCCTTGAGCAGCGCGAGGTTGAGGGGAATCGCGGGGATGTCACCGGCCGCGAACCCGATCACGAGGTGCCGTCCGCGCCAGGCGATGGAGCGGAACGCCTGCTCGGTGAGGCTGCCGCCGACGGGATCGACGATGACGTCGGGTCCGGCGCCGGCGGTGATCTCCTTCAGCCGTGCGCGGAGGTCGTCGCGGCTGGTGTTGATCACGAAGTCGGCGCCTTGATCACGACACGTACGGCACTTGTCGTCGGAGCTGGCGGCGGCGATGACCCGTGCTCCGCGCAGCCGGGCGAGCTGGATCGCCGCCGTGCCGATGCCGCCGGCCGCGCCGAGGACGAGCACGAATTCGTCGGCCTGCAGCTGGGCGCGGTCGTAGAGGGCGTGGTAGGCGGTGCCGTACGTCATGATCATGCAGGCGGCATCCACGTAGCGCACGTTGGGCGGAATCGGCACGCACATCGACTCGTGCACGATCGCGTGCGACGAAAACGCGCCGGTGCCCGAGACGCAGCAGACGTCCTGCCCGATCTTCGTGTCTTCCAGCGTGTACTCGTCGGCGCTGCCGATGATACGGCCTGCGAATTCGGCGCCTGGCACGAAGGGCAGTTCCGGCTTCATCTGGTATTTGCCCTGGACTATCAGCAGGTCGGGGAAGTTGAGGCTGGCGGCGCGGATCTCCACCAGCACCTCGCGATTCCGCACATGCGGCGTGGGGACCCAGTCCCACGTGAGGTCCTCGACTCCCGTCGTTTTTTCACACGACCACGCGTCCATGACTGCCTCCACCGAGAATGAGCGGCCACCGGGTCACTCCCCGGCGGCGAACCGTGCCAGCGCGAACAACGAGCGGTCGAACGTGACCGGACGCCCGGTCGCCATGTCGGCAAGCCCCTCGCCGATGGCGCTGGCGAACTTGAAGCCGTGCCCCGAGCACGGTGATGCGACCGTGACCGCGTTGCAGGCGGGGTGCGTGTCGATCACGAAGTGTCCGTCGGGCACGTTGGTGTACATGCACGCCGCCGCCTCGCGCAGCGATCCGTCGGCGTCGGGCATGTACGAGCGGAGAATCCTGCGCATGGCCGTCAGCTCAGCGTCAGTGACCGTGCGCCGCAATGCTGCGGGTGTAGTCACCTCGCCATGGTGGTGGCGGGCCAGCTTGACGCCCTGACCGACGTCGGGGAAGCCGTACCAGGCCTCGCCGGGGGCGGTCTCATGGATGAAGACCGGCAGCGCGCCGGGCGCGAACTGCGCCGCGTTGGCGACGGGGGCGAACCAGTAGAGCAGGTTCCGCTGCACCGTGAACGGGATGGCGAGCTCGCGGAAGACGTCCGGGGCCCACGCGCCCACCGCGAGCACGAGGTGCGCCGCGCGCAGCGTTCCGGCGTCGGTCGTGATGGCCACGCCGTCACCGTCCGGCTGCCACGACTGGAACGTCTCCCCCAGCCGCAGGTCGGCGCCGAGCTGGCGGGCGAGGCGGAGCGTGGTGTCGATGGCCAGTTCGGGGTCGAGGGTACCGGCGCGCGGTTCGAGGACGCCGATGTCCCCCTCCGGCAGGCGGAATGCCGGAAAACGGCGTCGGATTGCGTCGGCGTCGAGCACCTCGTGCGGCAGCCCATGCAGCCGAGCGCTGGCGAGTGCGCCGTGCACCACCTCCGAGTCGGGGGCGCCGAGCATCAGGCCGCCGGTCTCGCGAAGGATGGTGACGCCACCTTCCTGCTCGAGCACGCGCCACCGCTCGTAGGCGCGCTGCACCAGTGGCACGTAGCGCGGGTCCTCGAAGTAGGCCTCCCGGATGATGCGCGAGCGGCCGTGCGACGATCCGTTGGCGTGCGGCGGGGTGAACCGGTCGATGCCGGTGACGCGATGACCGCGGCGGGCCAGTTCGAGCACCGCGGCGCTGCCCATCGCACCGAGGCCGACGACGATCACATCCGGACAGGCAGTCATCCGCCAAAGAAGCCGTGCGGCCAAGTTGCCGTCAACGCATCAGCGCAGCGTCAGCGTGGGGTGGCGCGGTGGGACGGCATCACGACATTCGGCAAACGGCGCACTGGTGGGGCGCGCCGCCGCGCGCGTTGCTCAGGGCGTGCCGGTGGCGGTGATCGTCACGGGCAGGATCGTCGCGGCACGCACCTGCGCGGTGTTGGTGCCGGCCACGGGGCCGAGCGTCCACTTCACGGTCGCCTCGCCGAAGGCGTTGGTGAGGATGCTCTGGGGCGCGATCGATCCACCGCCGGCGGTGATGGTGAAGTTCACGCCGATGCTGTCCATGGGCACGTTGTCGCCGCCGAGGACGCGGACCACGACACTGTTGATGAGCGTGGCGCCGGCCTTGGCCGACTGGTTGTTGCCTTGTGCGATGACGATGTCGGTGGGCTGGATTCCGGTGGCGGTGATGCGCACGGGATCGGCACCCTGTGCCGTGGCGAGCAAGGCCTGGGCGCCGTCCGGACCGAGCGTCCACTTGACCCGCGCCTCGCCCTTCGCGTCGGTGGTGACGGTGGCGGAATCGACGGCGCCGCCGCCGAGGACGACCACCAGCGTGACCTTCGTTCCACCGACGCCGGTCCCCGCGTCGGTGATCGCGCGCAGCACCACTGGCGCGCGCAGCAGGCGCGACGCCTGCCGGACCTGCAGGTCGCCCGAGACGACGATCAGCTGATCGGCCGACTCGGGCTCGAGGGCGGCCTTCTTGCAGCCTGCCGTCATGAGCAGCAGGGCCGACAGCGCGTGGAACGCCATGCGCGGCCGACCCGGGGTGCGAATCAAGGAGATCACGGCGCCGGATGAAGGGGTTCCCCTCCATGTATCGGCGGCGCCAGTGGAAAACTCATCCGGCGCGTCCTGCCCTGTCGTTCAGTGGCCGAGTGCCTTCCAGAGCAGGGCGGCCGCGCTGGCGCCGAGGATCGGACCCAGCACTGGCACCCACGCGTAGCTCCAGTCGCTGGAGCCCTTGTTGGCGATGGGCAGGATCGCGTGGGCGATGCGGGGGCCGAGGTCGCGGGCGGGGTTGATCGCGTAGCCGGTGGGTCCGCCAAGACTCAGCCCGATGCCCCACACCAGCGCCCCGACCAGTACCGGCCCGAGGTTCGTGGCCGGCGCGGCACCCGCGACCGGTCCGCTGCCGATGGCCGTCGCGACGAAGACGAGCACCGCCGTCGCGATCGCCTCGCTGAGCAGGTTCGGACCGGAGCGGCGCACGGCTGGCGCGGTCGAGAAGCAGGCGAGGATCGCGCCGGAGTCGTTCGTCACGCGCCAGTGGTTGTAGTAATGGAGCCAGACCAGCGTCGCCCCGACGATCGCGCCGGCCATCTGGGCGGCGATGTGTGCCAGGCCGTCGCTCACGCTGCGCGCTCCGGTGAGCATGCCGGCGATCGTCCCGGCGGGGTTGAGCTCACCCGGCGCGCCAAGGCTGATTGCGACCATCACGCCGGCCAGCACCGCCAGAGCCCACCCGGTGGTGATCACGATCCAGCCGGCGCCGTGCGACTTGGACTCGTGCAGCACGGCGCCCGCCACGACACCGTTGCCGAGCAGGATGAGGACGGCGGTACCGACGAATTCACCGAGGGCGCTGGCGGGCATGTGCGAACGGGTGGAGGTGCGATGGGCATGGGACTCCGGGAGCGGCCTCGACCCCGGCGGGTGGCGAACGCGCGAAAGGTATGTGCGGGAACGGATGGCACGGAGCACCGACACGGTGGGTGATCGCGGCCGTGGCGGCGAGCGGTCCGCGCGGCATGTGCGTTATCGGGCGTCGTCCCGTTGCCACGCTCCTGCCACCGCCGCACCTTGCGCCCCATGCGATCACGCTTGCTCTCCCTCGCGGTCCTGGCACTCTGCCTGGCGCCGGTGGCTGCCGCGCCCGGCCCGCAATCCGCCGCCTTCGCGCGGTTCGTGGACCAGTACCTCGACGACTTCGCGCGGCGGCATCCCTCGATCGCGGGCGGCAACGGGCTGCACCAGGCCGACGGGCAACTGGACGATTTCTCCGCCGACGCCATCGCCCGCGAAATCACCGCGCTCAAGGCAGCCCGCACCACACTGCGCGGCTTCAGTCCCGACGGCCTGACCCCTGACGAACGCGTCGACCAGCGCATCCTCGACGGCATCATCGACGGGTGGCTGCTGGAGCAGGAGACGCTGCAGAACTGGAAGCGGAACCCGATGCTGTACGCGTCGGCGCTCTCCGATGGCGTGCACAATCTGATGACGATGGAGAACGCGCCGGCGCCGGTGCGGATGCGGCGCGTGATCTCGAAGCTGGCGGCGGTCCCGGCACTGCTGCGGGCGGCGCGGACCAACATCACCGATCCGCCGATGCTGTTCGTGCAGCGCGGCGTGGGGATGTTCCGCGGCGCGGCGTCGATGCTGGGCGAAGATCTGCCACTGGCCTTCGCCGCGCAGCGCGGGACGAAGCTGATGGACTCACTGCTGACGGCGGCCGCCACGGCGCGTCCGCTGATCACGGCCTACGCCGACCATCTCGAGCGCACGGTGCTGCCGTCCGCGAGTGGCGACTACCGCATCGGGGCCGCTGCGGTGGCACGGCGCTACGCGGCCGAGGAGCTGATCAGCGAGCCGTTGCCGGCGCTGATCGCCATCGGTGAGCGCGAACTGGCGATCTACCAGCAGCAGTTCGTCGCGGCCGCCGCACGGCTGGCTCCGGGGCGCGACGCGCAGGAGGTCTGGCGCGAGGTGCGGCGCAACCATCCGAAGCGCGGTGACGTGGTGGCGGCGACGCAGAAGCTGGTGGACTCGCTGACGGCGTTCGTGGTGCAGCGCGGGCTGGCGGTGGTGCCTCCGGGCGAGCGGGTCGTGGTCGCCCCGGCGCAGCCGTTCGACCTGGGCTTCGCCTCGATGCACGCGTCGCCACCACTGGAAAACCCGCCGGTCAAGAGCTTCTACTACATCACCGACGCCCGCGCCGACATGCCCGTGGCCGAGCAGGAGGCGTGGCTGGAGCGGTACAACTACGCCTCGCTGATCAACACCTCCGCGCACGAGGCAATGCCCGGCCACTGGCTGCACTCGACGTACATGCGCAAGACGCCGGGCAAGGTGCGTCGGATCTGGATCGGGCTGAATCCGTTTCCGCAGCCATCATCGGGTCAGGATGGCTGGGCGCACTACAGCGAGCAGCTGATGGTCGAGGAGAAGTTCGGCGACGGCGATCCGCGCATCGAGCTGGCGCAGCTCAGCGACGCACTGACGCGCGTCTGCCGCCTGCTCTCGGGCATCCGTGTGCACTCCGGCGACTGGACGCTCGCCGACGCACAGCGCTGCTTCGAGGAGCGCGCCTACGTACCCACCTCGGCCGCGCAGCGCGAGGCGGAACGGGCCACGTACGACCCCACCTACGGCGGCTACTTCCTTGGCAAGCGTGGTATCCTCACCCTTCGCCGCGACGTGCGGGCAAAGCTCGGCCCGCAGTTCGACCTGCGCACCTTCCACGAACGCTTCATGACGAACGGCATCGCCCCGATCTGGGCGCAGCGGCAGCTCTTCCTTCCGGGCGACACGGCGGCGGTGATCCAGTGAGCCCCGCCATCGAGGGGACGGTTCGCGTCGGTGTGCTCGGCGCCGGCGCGTGGGCGAAGTTCGCACACATCCCCGGCTACAAGCGCGATACGCGCTGCGAGCTCGTCGCGATCGCCGACCCGGTGATCGAGCGGGCGCAGGAGTTCGCGGCCGAGTTCGGGATTCCGAACGTCTACGGCTCGCATGCGGAGCTGATCGCGCGCGAGGACCTGCACCTGGTGGACGTCTGCACGCCGAGTGCGACGCACTTCGAGCTGAGCATGGCGGCGCTCACGGCGGGCAAACACGTGCTCTGCGAGAAGCCGGTGGCGTACGACTACACGGAGACGCTGCGCGCCGCGGCGTTCGCCAGGTCGAAGGGGCTCAAGACGAAACTCGGCTTCACGTTCCGCTACAGCCCCGCGATGCGGTACATGAAGGAGCTGATCGACGAGGGCTTCGTGGGCACGCCGTTCATCTTCAACGGGTTCGAGCAGAACTCGCAGTGGCTGGATCCGCAGAACCCGCTGCGTCAGGTGGACGTCGAGGCCGACCAGTCGGTGATCCAGGTGTCGTCGCTGGAAGGCTACGGGGCACCGATCATGGACATCGGGCATCTCTTCATGGGCAGCCGATTCGAGCAGGTCGTCGGCACGATGAAGAACTTCATCCCCGAGCGGATGGTGCGGCAGACGGGGACGATGATGCGCATGAACATCGACGATGGCGACATCTTCATCGGCGAGTTCGCCAGTGGTGCGATCGGCAGCATCCAGACCAGCTTCGTGACGGTGGGCAACTACCCCGGCATCGAGGCGCGAGTCTACGGCAGCAAAGGCGCGCTGATCTGCCGGCTGGTGGAGGAGAATGGCATCTGCGAGGTGCTGAAGGCCGCCACCGGAGACCAGGTGGAGTTCCGTGAACTCGAGATCCCGGCGCGATTCTATCCGCCGGGAGGCAACCGCGAGGAGTCGTGGCGCTCGCTGTTTTATGCGAACCTCGTCAGCTCATTCATCAGCGAGATCCTCAGTGACGGGCCGGAGAACGAGGGCAGCTTCGAGGACGGTGCGCACGTGCAGGAGTTGATCAATGCCGTGGAACTGAGCTTCCGCCAGCGACGCTGGGTGTCGATCCCGCTCGACGCCGGAGCCGTGTCCTGAGCAAGGCACTGGAGCGCTACTTCGCGCAGTACTTTTCGCGGAACCCGGTGAACGCCACGTTCACGGGGCTCCACTCGCTGGACGACCGGCTGCCTGACTGGTCGGCGGCGGGGCTGGCGCGTGAGGCGGCGGAGATGCGCAGCATCCGCAAGGAGTTGAATGACACCGCCGGTGCGACGGTGGCACAGTGGCGCACCACGCCGCTGCTGCTGGACGGCGAGCTGGCGCGCGCCAACCTCGATGTGCGGCTGGCCGAGTACGACAGTGGATTCTTTCACACGCGCAATCCCGCGCTGTGGACGGGCGAGGCGATCTTCGGCGTGGTGTCGCTGCTGATCCGCGACTTCGCACCGACCGCCACCCGGCTGGCGCCGATCCGCGCGCGCCTCGATGCCATATCTGCGTTCCTCGCCGCGATGCCGGCGACGATCACTGATGCGATCCCGGCGTCGTGGTCGGCGCGCGCGCTGCGTGAGTGCGAGGCGGCGCAGGGGCTGTTCGACCGCGGGCTTGCCGCGTGGCTGACATCGCATGACGTGGCAGACGACGCGGCGTTGCCGGTGCTGGAGGCGGCAGCGAGTGCGCGCGCGGCGTTCGCAACCGTGGCGACCTGGCTTGCGGACCGGCCCGTCGCGCCGGAGCGTGCCTGCGCCGTGGGTGAGGCCGTGTTCACCACGCTGCTGCAGCGCGGGCACTTCTGCGACGAGTCGCCGCAGGCGCTGCTGGCACGCGCACTCGACGAGTTGCCGCGCGAGCAGGCGGCACTGGCCGCGATGGTCGCAGCGCATGGCGGCACGTGGGAGACGATCCAGGCCGAGATGGCTGCGGATCATCCCTCGGTGGCGACGTACTACGCGGCATTCGACGCGCGGTGGCATGACTGCCACCGGATCGCGAAGGCGCACGACGCGGTCACGTGGGAGGCGTGGCCCATCCGCTATGTGCCCATTCCCGCGTGGGCACAGGAGTTCGCGCCGCAGCTCTACTGGCTGTTCTATCGCTCACCTGCGCCGTTCGATCCGTACACGGTGTACGAGTACGTGGTGACGCCGATCGACGCGGCGCTGCCCCCCGAGGTGCAGGAGCAGCGCCTGCGCGCCTGGAACCACAGCGCGATCACGCTCAATCACGTCGTGCATCATGGTGCGGTGGGGCATCACGTGCAGAACTGGCACGCGCGACACCGTGCGCAGAGCCGCATCGGCCGCATCGCCGCCACCGACTGCGCCAGCCGCATCGCGATGTTCCTTGGCGGGTCGATGGCGGAGGGGTGGGCCTGCTACGCCACGCAGCTCATGGAGGAGCTGGGGATGTGCACGCCGCTGGAGCAGCTCTCCGAGCAGCACACGCGCGTCCGGATGCTGGCCCGTGCCATCACCGACATCCGCCTCCACCTTGGCCTGTGCAGCTTTTCGGAGGGAGTGGCGTTCTATCGCGAGGTCGTCGGCATGTCCGAGGCGGTGGCGACGGCGGAGACGACCAAGAACTCGATGTTCCCCTGCACCGCGATCATGTACTGGCTGGGCACGAGCCGGATCCTCGCGTTGCGCGAACAGATGCGGACAGCGCGTGGCGAGGCATTCGTCCTGCGCGAGTTCCACGATGACCTGCTCGGCCGCGGGGCGATTCCCGTGTGCCTGGCTGCCACCCTGATGACGGAGCCTGTTGCGTGAAGCGGCTGCTGCTGGCCTCGACCCTCGTCGCGCTGTCGGCGTGCGGCGGTGACACGGCCAAGACGCCGGCACCATCCACCGGCACCGACCTGCTGACGATCGGCTACGACCGCGAGCCGGACACCATGAACCGCTACGCCACGCACATCCTCGAAGACATCGAGTCGTGCGTGGTGGAGGGGCTTGTGACGAATGACGAGAAGATGAACATCGTCCCCGTGCTCGCGGCCGAGGTACCGACCACGGCGAACGGTGGCGTGGTGCTGCGGAAGGACGGCGGCATGGACGTGACGTGGAAGCTGCGGCCCGGCGTGCGCTGGCACGATGGCGTGGGCCACACGTCGGCCGACGTGAAGTTCACCGTCGATGCGATCAACAAGGGCGACTGGAAGCCGGAGAGCGTGGATGGGTTCGATCGCATCAGCAGCGTCGACACGCCCGACTCGCTGACCGCGGTGGTGCACTACCGGGAGGTGTACGCCCCGTACCGCCTGCAGTTCGTTCGTGGCACGCTGCCGAAGCACCTGCTGGAAGGCAAGAGCATCGATGCAGCGACGGAGTACAATCGCACGCCGCTCGGCACCGGCCCCTATCGCGTGGTGGAGTGGAAGACCGGTGAGTACATCCTGCTCGAGGCGGCGCCGGGATACTGGCGTGGTGCGGAGTTCCCGAAGATCCGTCGCCTGCTGTTCAAGTTCCTGCCCAACACCACCACTCGCATCAACCAGCTCAAGACGGGCGAGGTGCAGATGGTGGCGCTGGTGCCGTGGGACAAGGTGCGCGAGCTGCGCGGCAACCCGGCGATCCGGCTCAACACCGTCGTCGGCAATGGCTACGAGCATGTGACGCTCAACCAGCGGCACTTCATGCCATTCGGCGACCTCGCGGTGCGACGCGCGATGGCGCACGCGATCGATCGTCAGCTGATCGTGAAGACGGTGCTCGACGACCTCGTGACGGTGGTGAACGGGCCGATCCAGCCGCTGTCGTCGGCGTACGAGAAGGACGTGACGGTCTACGCCTACGATCCCGCGCGCGCGAAGGCGCTGCTCGACTCGGCGGGATGGGTGGCGGGCGCCGACGGCATCCGCTCGAAGGGCGGAACGCGCCTCTCGTTCACGCTCATCACGCAGTCGGGCTTCGCGATCCGCGAGAACGTGTCGCAGGCGCTGCAGCAGCAGCTGCGCGAGGTGGGCATCGAGGTGAAGGTGCGCCTGATCGACGGCACCAGCATCAGCAGCGTCTGGTTCAAGGGCGACTTCGACGCGATGCTGCACTGGTGGCAGCAGGGCGCCGACCCGGAGATCACACTCTTCTTCGCCGCCGACCGCATGCCACCGGCGGGTCGCAACATCAACTACTTCCGCGATGACTCGCTGACGGCGATGCTCTACGCCTCCGACCGCACGGCCGACGAGGCTGCCCGCACCGCCCTGCTCAAGCAGGCGCAGCGCCGACTCTCGACCCTCGTGCCGGAACTGCCGCTGTACAACACGTCGAAGGTGGATGCCGTCCCTGCGAACCTGACCGGATTCACCGGCAACCCCACCAACGCCGGCCCATTCTGGAACGTGTACGCCTGGCAGCTCACCGCGCGCTGATGGCGTCGGCGGCATGACGCGGGTGCGCCGGTGATCCGATTCGTCATGCGCCGTGCGGCACAGGGGCTGCCCCTGCTGCTGGTGATTTCGCTGCTGGTGTTCGCGTTGATCCATGCCGCGCCGGGTGGCCCGCTGTCGACCTACCTCGAGAACCCGAACGTGCGCCCCGAAGACATCGAGCGGCTGCGCCGAGCGATGGGGCTGGACCGACCGCTTGGGATGCAGTACCTGTCGTGGCTGTGGGCGTTCGTGCGGGGCGACTGGGGATACAGCTACGCCGACGGGCGCCCGGTGCTGGACCGGCTCACCGAGCGGATCCCCGCGACGCTGGAGCTGGTCGGCACCGCCTGCACGATGGCGCTGATCGCGGCACTGCCGGCGGGGATCCTGGCGGCGGTGAGTCGACGCTTCGATCGTGTCTCGTCGGTGATCGCGGTGGCCGGCATTTCGCTACCGGTGTTCTGGTTCGGGTTGCTGCTGCAACTCGTCTTCGCCGGCGCGCTGGGCTGGTTGCCGTCGTCGGGGCGCACGGCGTTCGACGGTGGAGACTTTGCGGATCGGCTCGCGCATCTGGTGCTACCGGCGACGGTCCTCGCGGCGGCGCTGTCCGCCGCCTGGTCGCGCTACCTGCGCCGCGCCATGCGCGACACCGTGGCGCGCCCGTTCATGCGCGCGGCACGGGCGCGGGGACTGCGTGAGCGCACCCTGCTGCTGCACCACGCGCTGCCCAACGCGCTGCCGACGTTCGTCACCGTCGTGTTGCTCGACGTGTCGATGATGGCGTCAGGCGCGGTGGTGACCGAGAGCATCTTCGCCTGGCCCGGCATCGGGAGCCTGTTCACCGAGTCGCTCGCGCGCCGCGACTACACGGTGCTGATGGCGTTCCTGATGTGCGGCTCGGTGGCGGTGATGGCGCTCAACCTCGTGGCGGACGTGGCGGTGTACCTGCTCGATCCGCGCACCCGTGACACGGCATGAGCACCGTCGCCGCCGAACCCCGCACCATCCCGACGCAGCGCGCACCGCTGGTGGCGGCGGCTCTGCTCGTGGTGCTGCTGCTTGGCGCAGCGCTCGCGCCGCTGCTCGCGCCCTACGCGATGGATGGCCTGGATCTCGCCAACCGGCGCGCGGCGCCGTCGGCGGCGCATTGGTTCGGCACCGACGACCTCGGACGTGACCTGCTGACGCGCGTGCTCTTCGGCGCACGGGTCTCGCTCGCGATCGGGCTCGTCTCGGCACTGGTGAGTGCTGCGATCGGTGCGGCGGTCGGCGCCATCGCCGGCTCGGCCGGACGGGTGGTGGACGACATCCTGATGCGCATCACCGACGCCATGCTCGCGGTGCCTCGTTTGCCACTGCTGATGATCACGGCCGCAGTGCTGCAGCCGAGCGTGCCGGTGCTGGTGTTGCTGGTGGGGCTGGCGGGATGGATGGAGACGGCACGGGTCGTGCGCGCCGAGGTGCTGTCACTGGCGGCGCGGGACTTCGTCTCGGCCGCTCGCGCGATGGGTGCCACGCCCACGCGTGTGATCCTGCGCCACATCCTCCCCGGCGTCCTGCCCGCCACCGCCGTCGCCACTACCCTCGCCGTCGGCCGCGGCATCCTGATCGAGAGCGCCCTCAGCTTCTTCGGTGTCGGCGTGCAGCCGCCGACGGCGTCGTGGGGCAACATGCTCTATCAGGCACAGTCGACGATGACCAGCGAGCCGTGGCTGGCGATCTTTCCGGGCGTCATGATCTTCCTCACCGTGCTGGCGTGCAATGCGGTTGGTGACGCGATCGGGTCGGCGAAGTCGTAGGGCGCTTCCACCAACCGACGACGGGAGTCAGTCACCGAGACGGACGAAGCGCGCAACGACCATTTCGGCCATTGCGCGCTCGTCTGACATGGAGACTGCGCGGATCGTGATGCCGGCTCCCGGCAGGAATTGCGGATGCGGGATGCTGCGTGCGACCCTGCCGTCCTCGAACGAATCCGTCGCCGATCGTCGGCTGACGATTCGGCAGGCGCTGCCTACCTGAGGCGCGCCAACGCCTGCTCCGCGATGAATCCACCGACATTGGCCCCAAGGCGCAGCCCCGCCTCGGTCGCGCTGCGGAAGTGGTACCCGATCAGGATCCGCGACTCGGCATTCTCCGCGGCCGCATCACTCACCGAGGCGAAGGTCCGGACATGGTCCGGCAATGTCTTCGTCGCGAGCTCGAATCCGGTGTCGTTATTCATCACCGCCGTGATCACTGCGGCCGCTGCACCACCGGCGGCGGCGTGGCCCGACACGTAGTCCGGTACCGGCGGCGTCGGCACGCCGATCGCAGCCGACGCCACGTCCCACGTCGGATCAGCGACGGTCGCACTGTTGCCGGTGATGTCGGCGAGGCGGATGGCCGTGATGGGGCGCCAGAAGCGGAAGGTGTACTTGGCATCGAACGCGGCGACATACGCGTCAGCCTCTGCCATCGACACGAGCGCCAGCAGTCGCGCCGCCTCGAGCGTGGGCAGGTTGTGGTTGAGCGCGAGGATCCGCGCGATGCGGTTCCAGGTGCGTGGTGAGCTCTCCATCCAGAAGAATGCGATGTCGGTCTGATCCTGGGTGCGCTCCGACACGACGCCACCGAGCCGCTTCACCTCATCGAAGTCCCGCGAGTACGCCTCGCTGGCGAGCGCCTGAGCCACGTCGGTCGTCCCGTACGGCGGATCGGGCCGGAACTGCGTCGCCGAGGACAGCACCCACGGTGCAACCGACGCCCACGCCTGCCCATCGGCAAGGCCGATGCTCGCATTCACGCCTTCGCCGGCGAACGGCGGCGTCGGACGGTACATGCCCGGTTCGCCGGAACTCGTGTAGGCACTCAACCCCTGGAACGACGCCTTGTCGTGTGCTCGGTTCGCGAGCATTGCACTGCCCACCTCGTGGCCAAAGGTCGTGCACGCCGCACGGACCGAATCCAGCGGGTAGCGTTCCATGGCGTCGTCATACCGACGCTGCACGTACGCCAGCGGCGCGGCAGGCTGCTCGTATTGGGCCGAGATGCCACGCAGCACCGTGAGTGCGGCGGTGGCGACGGCGATGTTGGGTGAAGTGCAGGCCGCAGGCGCCGGCTGCATGTATGCCAAACGCTCGAAGCGGGGATACATCGCATTCAGCACATCGTGCATGGCGCCGTTCACCATGGCATACACCTGTGCCTCCATCATCGGTGACACCGGGGCGGGTCCCGGCTGTGTGTCGAGTGCGATGTAGTCCGTGGCGATCTCGTTCCACGTGTAGAGTCCGTCACTGCTGATCACGAGTCCTGTACCTCCGCCGCCGTCCGTGATGACGGGCTCCGTCGCGGCGTTGTCACCGCAGGCAGCGAGGATGGCAAGCGAACCGACGGTGAGAATTCTGTTGGCGTTCATGGTGATGTGCCTCAATCGATTGAGAGGGCACGCACCGGCCAGAGTGGCCCTTGGTGCGCGGCGATCCCCACGTGGTGCAGCGCCACGTGGTGCAGCCGGGTTGCGCTTCCTGCGGTAGCCGCCAAGTATTGGAGGTGGCCGCGTGACGCCGACATGACTGCCTTCGCATCAAGGAGCACGTCGCTTGACTGCAGATCCCGACATGGACGATTCGGCGCCCGAGCTGGCGCCTCCGACCGCGGCCGACGAGACGGTGCTCGCGTTGCGTACTCGGGCGGCCGATGGACTCGATCGTGTCGTGCCGGCGATGTACGAGGAGATGCGTCGCGTGGCGAGTCTCTACCTCCGTCGCACACGGTACGCGTCGGCCGCCGATCCGACCCTCGCCACGACCGCACTCATCAACGAGGCGTACCTGCGGTTGGTGGACCAGTCGCAGGCAAAGTGGAACGATCGCGCGCACTTTCTCGCGCTGGCAGCGGTCGCGATGCGACATGTGCTGATCGACCGCGCCCGCGCGCGCGCGCGCATCAAGCGGGGCGGCGGCATCTCGGACGTCACGTTCAGCGAGCAGGCGCTCGCCCACACGCGAGCGCCCGAGCGCCTGCTCGAGATCAACGACGCGCTCGATCGGCTCGCGCTGATCGACGCACGCCTGGCCCGCGTCGTCGAGTACCGCTTCTTCGGCGGCCTCTCGGAAGAGGAGATTGCCGAGGCGCTGGCCGTCACGGTGCGCACGGTGCAGCGCGACTGGCAGAAGGCGCGCACGTTGCTGCGCACGATGCTGGCCGACTGACGATGTCACGGCGCCGCACCGCCGGGTGCCGGCGGCGCCGATGCTGACGCCGGAACGCTGGCAGCGCATCGAGCCGATTCTCGATGCGGCGCTCGACCTGTCCAGCGAGGAACGTACTGCCTTCATCGCCGCGCAGTGCGCCGGTGACGACGCGCTCGCCGCGGACGTCGCCGCGCTGATCGACGGGATGGAACGGCCCGATCCGGAACTCGACGTCTCCGCTGCCAATCGCTGGTCCGAGCTCGGCGACACCGGCGAGCAGGAGGCCCACCGGCTGCCGGCGCGGCTCTCCGGTCGATACCGCATCGAGTCGGAGATCGGCCGCGGCGGCATGGCCATCGTCTACCGCGCGTTCGACGAACGGGTGCAGCGTGAGGTCGCGATCAAGGTGTTGCGCACCGACGTGGCGGCGGCCATCAGCAGCGAGCGTTTCAGCGCCGAAGTGCGCGTCACGGCGAAGCTCCGGCATGCGAACGTGGTGTCACTGTTCGATTCGGGCGAGTCGGACGGCTTCACGTATTTCGTGATGCCGTACATCGTGGGCGAGACGCTCCGCGAGCGGCTGACGCTGCAGGGCGCCCAATCCGTGCCGGAGGCCGTACGCATCACAGGTGGAATCCTTGCCGCCCTGGAGCATGCGCACGCGGCCGGCATCGTACATCGCGACGTCAAGCCGTCGAACGTGATGATCGCTGGCGAGGACGTGCTGCTGGCCGACTTTGGCATCGCCCGCGTGCGCGACGTGGTGGACGGGGAACGCACCGAGACGGGCATCGTGATGGGCACACCACAGTACATGAGCCCGGAGCAGGCGGCCGGCGCGTCAGACATCGGTGTCGCGAGTGACATCTACAGCGTGGGCTGCGTGCTCTACGAGCTGCTCACGGGTGAGCGGGCAAGACGGATCGTGTCGCGCACGCCCGTGTCGGTGACGACGGTGGATGCGACGGAGCAGCGAGCACGCCTTGCTGGCCTCCCGCCCGCACTGTCGGCCGTCGTGGAGCGCGCACTGGCGGCCGATCCCGCGCGGCGTTTTCCCAGCGCGCTCGCATTCTCGGCGGCACTCGCGCGCGCCGCCGATGTTTCCACCCCCGCGTCGATCACGGCGCTGGGCGCAGCCCCCGGCACGCGGACGCCGTGGGCACTGGTCGCCGCCGGGATGCTGCTTTCCGCTGGAGCCGCGTACCGGCTCATCCCTTCCGGCGCCGACGGCGCTGCGACGGCAGCCGTCGTGAGTGATACCACGTTGATCGAGTTGCTGCCGTACGAGTATGACGCGTCGACACGCATCCGCCTGGGCAAGCCGGACCAGCTGCGCAGCGCATTCGGGCGCTGGACGGGCATCCGATTGGTGGACGCGGCGCGCTCGGACGAGATCATCGCGGCGCGCGGTGCGACGGCCATCAGCACCACCGATGCTGCGGCAATCGCCCGGAGCGTCGGTGCCGGGCGCTTCGTGCGGCGCGAAGTCGCCGAGCGCGGAGGCATGGTGTCCGTGGAGGCCAGGCTCTACGCCACCGGCACCGCGGAACCGCTGGCCAGCGCCACCATCAGACTCGGTGTGGGCGCGGAAGTACCAGATTCAGCATTCATCGAACTTGCCGACCAGATCCTGTTGCATGACGTGCCGCGGGTTTTGCGCACTGGCCCACACGTCGGCTCGTCGTCGGCGCCGGCGCTGCGGACGTTCGCGCGCGGCATGGCGGCCAAGGACGCATGGGACCTTGCAGCTGCCGATTCCGCCTTCTCGCGCGCCGCGTCCATCGACTCGACGTTTGCGCGCGCCGAGCTCTGGCTGGCGCAGGTGCGCGTGTGGCAGCAGCGTCCAACGGAGTCGTGGACCTACCTCATCACACGCGCGCAGACTGACACGCTGGCGCTGCCGCCGCCGGAACGTCGCGTGCTGGCCGCGCTCGGCGCCGCCGGCCGCGGGGACGCGCAGCGGGCCTGCGCGCTCTGGCAGCAGCTCGCGCGCGATCAGGTGCGTGACTTCGCGGCATGGTACGGTGCCGGCCTCTGTGAACTCGCGGACATGACGGTGGTGCGTGACCCGCGCAGTCCATCGCGCTGGCGATTCCGCTCCAGCTACGCCCACGGCGTGCGGAGCATGTTGCGCGCGTTCGAGATCCTGCCGGTGGTGCACCGCGAGTTCCGCGCGCAATGGTTCAGCAACCTGGCCGCGCTGCTCAAGACGGCACCCACGCAGCTTCGCCCCGGTCGTGCGGCGCTGCCGGACAGCGGCCTCTTTGCCGCCTATCCGTCGTGGGACGTGCGCGGCGACTCGATCCTGTTCATCCCGTGGCGCGTGCGCGACTTCGAGCGCGCGGCGCCGTGGACCGTGCCGGCATCGCTGCAGATGGCTGTGCGCCGGCAACGCGAGGTCCTGCTGAACACGGCGACCGGGTGGCGGTCCGCGTTCCCGCGGAGCGCGGATGCGATGCTGGCGGTGGCCGTCGCGCTCGACAAGCTCGGGGATGCGAGCGCCGTCGATTCAGTTGACGTGGCACGTGGCCTGTCCACGACTGCGGACGAACGGCTGCGCACGGGCGCAGCGGCCGTCTGGCTGCGCGTCAAGTTCGGCGTGCCCGACGATCCCGGCCAACTGACATCGGCGCGCTTGCTCGCCGATTCGCTGCTGCGCAGAAACACGGCACCGCTGCGCGAGCTCGCCGATCCGCTCGCGAGTCTCGCCACGCTCACCGGGCGCATCAGCCTGGCGTCGTCGCTGCTCGGGAGTGGCAGCAGCCTTGGCGAACTGAGCGCGCTGACGTCCAGGCCGCTCCTCATGGCGGCCGCGTCGCTGCAGGTGCTGGCAGCCGTCGGTGCGCCGGCCGACAGCCTCTCACGGCTCGAACGCGCCACCGCCTCGGTGATCGAGCGGAACCTGCCGCCGGAGAGTCAACTCGGCGCGCGTGGGCGCCTGCTTGGTCGCGCAGCCATGATGGCGTTCCCGTCATTCCGTTCCGAACTTCTGACAGAACTGGCCGCGTCGGGCGACCTGCTGGCTATGGCCGAGGTGGCAGCGGCGCACGGCGATACCACGGTGATGCGGGCCCATCTGGCATCGCTGCAGCAGAGCCGGCGCCTCGCACGCCCCGAGGAGATCAGGCTGGAGACCTTGCTGCCCGAAGCCGACATGCTGGCGGCGATCGGCGATCCGCGCGCCGCCATCGCCCGCCTCGACCCGACGCTCGGCGCGCTCGCCGCCGCCGACGTCGAGGTGATCGCCAGCGCAGTCGGTGCCGGCACACTGGTCCGTGCGATGGCGCGCCGGGCCGAGCTCGCGCTGGCCGTTGGCGATGGCGCTGGCGCTGCACGTTGGGCCGCCGCACTGCACGCACTCTGGTCCGGCGCCGATCCGCCGTACCAGCCTCTGGTGCGACGGATGGATGCGCTCTCAGGCACGCGCCGCAGGTGACACGCGACTGCCGCGCTGCTCCGGCACGACCCACTGTCGGGAAGAGGCGCGTTACGTCGTATTAGTGTTCACATGTCCGTTCGCTCACACACGCTGCACTCGGTTCGACACCGCTCGTGGGTGGGCACGGCCCGCTCGCGACATTCCCCAGTGATCGAGGAAGCACCGATGCTGACACGGCGCCAATTTGGACTCTCCACGCTTGCGATGCTGGCGATGTCGTCCTTCGCGATCTCGACCACACACCCGAGGCGGCCGGACTTCGCCGCGGAGCGGGCGCCGTTGCCTCGTCCGGAGTGTCCGCAGGGTGGCGACTGGCAACTGTTCTTCCTTGGCTGGCATGGCGACAGCATCAACCGCGTCATCGACGTGCCGTCGCGATATACGGCCGTCAAGACACCACATTCCGCGCTGATCGGATACGGCCAGCCAGCCCTCTCCGGACCAATCACGGATATCGTCGAGTTCCATGATTGCCAGCAGTTCATCATGCGCACCGGCGCCAGACACGAATACATCGATCTGTTCGCGATCTTCGCACGGCTGCACCTCGACTCCGCGTATGTCCCGCCTGTGCATCGGGCGCAACCGCAAGTCATCAGGACACTCCCTCCACGTCGCCGCACCGACCGCACGCGTGCGAATCCACCGATTGCGGCCGCTCCCCCGCTCACGGCGTTCGACCCGCTGCACGACGGCATTCCGATGGCGTACATCTTCGCCTATCGCCGACCGTACGAACCGCTCGCGCTGCGCGAGGGCTTCAACTGCCTGCACTTCTTCCGACGCACCGACGCGACCGGGGCACCGCACTGGGTGGCGAAGATCACGTGGGTCGGGCGCGACGGCCAGGCCCAGTGCGCGGAACCCCTGCCGGCATCGCAGGGCGACGTTGGCCAGCTCTTTCAGGTCGACCGCGGGCCAACGCTGCCAAGTGCAATGCTGCCACCGGTGGCGCGATGGGACTGGGACTCGATCAATCACAGGCAGTACATCGGGATCCGCTGCGAAGACGCGTGGTGCGAAGTGCGGCCCAAACTGCCCGTTGGAGGCGGTTTCCACGCATCGGCATCGATCGCCAACGGCTCGCACTCGACCAAGGGCTGGTACGACGAACAGATTTTGGCCGTTCCGCCGCCGAGTGCCTCGCCGACGCCGCCAGCGCAGGTCTCCGCGATCAAGGGCACCATCATCCCCGACGCTGCGCTGGGTAACGATGCCGGACAGGATGGCGCGACGTCCCGCTTCAACAACACCTGGCAGGAAGTTGCGACCGTCCGGCTGGACAACGCACCCGGCGATTACACGACCAAGTTGAACTTCGTCAGGACAACCGGCACGCCGGCCGAAAATCACGTTGGGCTGTGCTTCGGGATGACCGCAGTGAGCGGCAGAAATCCGTGTCTCCCGCTCAGGATCGGGCTGCGGAAGCCCCTGCGCGAGGACGGTACGCCGTGCTCCACCGGCTGGATGTCCCGCGTCGGTCGCGGTCTGACGGGCGAGGGATCCGAGCGCTACTTCTGCGTGACGCGACGCGGGCATGATCACGACACGAATGGCGTGCTCATACCGCACATCCCCGGCATCGTCCGCTGGCGCTGGGCGCTCGACGATGAGACGATGTGGATTCGCTGCATGCAAGGCTGCTGCGAGGTCCGCGCGCAGGAGCTCTGAGGCACGCACGCGCGACACCGGTGGCGGCGAGCGAACGCCGCCACCGGTGTCCATGGCGTACGACCGTGCCGACCGACGCCGCTACTCGTACCGCAGCGCGTCCACAGGATCAAGCTTCGCCGCGCGATTCGCGGGCACGAGCCCGAACAGCACGCCGACAAACACCGATGACGTGACCGCCACGATCGTCAGCGTCACCGGGAATCCGGTGGTGATGTCGAGCAGCACGGTGACGAGCTTGCCCACGGCGGCGCCGGCCAGCACGCCGACGACGCCGCCGATGCCGGTCAGCGTCGCGGCCTCGACCAGAAATTGCAGCCGGATGTCGCTGGTCGTCGCGCCCAACGCCTTTCGCAGGCCGATCTCCCTCGTGCGGTCGGTGACCGACACCATCATGATCGCCATCACACCGATCCCGCCGACCATCAACGCGACGCTGGAGAGGACGATCAGCACGAGGAAGAACACGCTCGTGAGGCTGTTGAAGGTGTCGAGCACCTGATCCTGCGTCACCAGGTCGAAGGTGTTCTTGTCGCGCGGGCGCAGCTTCCGTCCGCTGCGGAGTGCCACCGTGACACTCGCCTGCGCATCACTCACCAAGACGCCCGGCTTCGGCTTGACCGGAATCCAGAGCCCATTGGTCTTGTCGATCTGGAACTGCGTGTCGAGCATCCGGAACGGAATGACGCCGCCAATTTCCGAGCCGGGCGGCGAGAAGATGTTTCCCGGCTGCACATAGATCCCGATCACGCGCGCCGGGCGTCCGCCAACCCGAACCAGCTTGCCGAGGGGATCGAGGCGACCGAACACCTTCTCGGCAATCGCATCGCGCAGCACGACGACCGCGTCGCCGCCAATGACTTCGGCGCGCGTGAACCACCGCCCGCTGGACAGTTCGCCACCCTGGATGGTGGTGAAGCCTTCGTCCGCACCGAAGATGGCGACACGTTGCGTGCGTGTGCCACCGAATTCGACGCGGGCAATGATCTGGCCCCAGAGTGATGCGTACTGGATCTCCGGCAGGTTCCGGATGCGTTCTGCTTCGTCGTTGGCCAGGTCCGGGCGGATCCGGACGTACTTCGGCAGCCGATCCGGATTGAGGGGTGTTTGCGAGAAGACTTTCAGGACGTAGAACGTGGTCGGACCGGCGATCTCGATCGTGCGGACGATCTGATCGCGGATGCCCTGCACGAGGCTCGCCATCGTCATGACGGTCGAGACGCCGATCACGACCCCGAGAATCGTCAGCCCCGAGCGCAACTTGGATGCGCGGATCGCGGCCAGCGCGATGGCGACGTTCTGCCCGAGTTGCGACACGGCTCGCACGGTCGCCACGGCTTACTCCGACCGGAGCGCGTCGATGGGATCCAGCCGTGAGGCGCGCGTCGCAGGGTACACACCAAAGAGCACACCGACGCCCGCGCCGAGCGCCAGCGCGGCCCCGACGGACCACGGTGTCACGCGTGCCGGAAGCGGTGAGAGCGCCGCGACCAGCCAGGCCAGCAGCGCGCCAAGCGCCAGCCCCATCAGGCCGCCCAGCGCCGAGACCGCGACAGATTCGGCCAGGAACTGCCGCTGGATGTCGCCGCGTGACGCACCCACGGCCATCCGGATCCCGATCTCGCGGGTGCGCTCGGTCACCGACATGAGCATGATGTTCATGATCACGACGCCACCCACCACGATGCCGATCGCGACGACCGCTGGAATGATCGAGAAGAGCGTCCTGGTCAGCTTCTTCCAGAAGTCGACGAGTGCGTCGGCGGTCTCGATGCTGAAATCGTTCGCCTCCCCCGGACGCATGCGGTGCGCGAGGCGCATGGCCTCTTCCGCCCGATCCATCATCGCGGGCATGGTCTCCGGATCGGTGACCTTGATGCTGATGGTCGTCGTCAGGCGCCGACCGTAGATCGCCTCGAACGCCGGAATCGGCATCAGCACGAATCCATCGAAACTCTGGCCGAGGACCCGCCCTTTCGGCGCGACCACGCCCGCGATCGTGAAGAGCTGTCCCCTGATCCGGATGCTCTGCCCGATCGGATCGATGCCGTCGAACAGATTTCTGGCGATGTCGTTGCCGATCACCACCACCCGGCGCCGCTCGCGCACGTCGAGGTCGGTCAGCGGAACGCCCGCCTCGAAGCGGTAGTCCTGCACGCGCTGGAAGTCGGCCGTGATGCCGAAGACGGTGGCGCTGCCGACCGTCCGCTCGCGCCAGGTGATGTCCGCCAGTGGTGTGGGCCAACCGGACTGCAGGCTGATCGCCTCGGCATCCGGCAGGGCCTCCTGCAGCACCGCAGCGTCGCGGAGGGTGATGCGGGGGCGCTTCTGGATCGCGCGCAGCGCCTCGTCATCAATCAGGCCGAGCGAAATCGGCCCGCGCCTGACCTGAAACACGTCCTTGCCGATCAGCGAGCCGGCGACCTGTTCGCTGACGTACACGTTCATGCCGTTGATGATCGCGATCACTGCGACCAGGAACGCCACCGAAACCATGATTCCGAGCAGCGTGAAGAACGCGCGGAACTTGTTGGCGACGAGCTGCGTGAAGGCAGTCAGAAAGACATCACTCAGTTGCACACCTGAAGCATAGCGCAGACAGGTGACGCGGCGCTCGGTGGGGTCGGCCCGTGCGCGAGCGCTACGTCACGCCGCTGCGATCTGACCCGCCCAGCGATCAGTAACCGCGATCACGATCCACGATCCAGCGCGGCGACTCGCCCCGCTCGAAGATGGCGAGGCACTCGAGAAAGCCCTCGGCTGCGCCCTCGAGCGTGGTGATGCCGGAGACGTGCGGCGAGATCAACACCCGCGGGTCATCCCAGAGCGGTGAGCTGGTCGGCAGCGGTTCGGTCTCGAAGACGTCCAGCGCCGCACCGCGCAGCCAGCCTTCGTCGAGCGCATGCGGCAGCAGCGCCTCGTCCACCACTGCGCCGCGGCCGGCGTTGAGCAGGACGGCGCCGCGGCAGGCGCCGAGCACGGAGGCGTCGATGAGCCGCGTGGTGGCGGGAGTCAGCGGCAGTGTGCAGACCAGCCAGTCGGCGGTCGCGGCGACGGCCGCGAGGCTGGTCGTCTGGTGCATCGCCGAGAACACCGCGGGGTCACCCTGCCCCGTGCGCGACACCCCCGACACCCGGCAGCCCATCGCGGCGAACAGGCGTCCCACGTGGGTGCCGACATCGCCCGTGCCGATCACCACCGCATGCGAGCCGCGCAGGGTGCCGATCTCCGGTGGCGCCCAGCGGCGCTCGCGCTGGGCGGCGGCGAGCTCCGGGATCTTCGTCGCAAAGGCGAGGGCGCGCGACAGCGCCCACTCGGCGATCATCGGCCCGAACGACTCGGGGGTGCGCGTCAGCACGACGTCACGCGGCAGCGGCGGGTCAGCGAACCACGGATCCACGCCGGCGCCCGTGCTCTGCACCCAGCGCACCGCGCCCATCGTCGGATGCGGCGGGCGCCTGAAGCCGAGGTAGGCATCGGCCCAGTCCAGATCGGCAGCGGTCACCTCCAGGTAGGGCGCTCCCCGGATCTCGAGGTCGGGGCGCGCGGCCCCGATCAGCTCCGTCAGCCGGGCGTGGGCGTTCTGGCCGATGAGGAGGCGGCGGATCGGGAGGATCGACGACATCGGGGGCGCGGCGAGGGAGAGCGGGTCCGGGGGGGTAGCGCTGCAAGATAGCCGATCGCGGCGGGCCTCCGACCCGGGCCGCGACTGAGGTGAAGGCGAGGCGCGGCGGTGACGAGACTTCGTCGCATGACAGTTCCACTCGGACGACGGCCGGGCGCCAGCGGCGTGCCTGCGAGCCTCCGCGTGCAGCTCACGTCCTGGACGGGCTGCAGCCAGTGAGCGTGCCCGTACCGCCGCGCGAATCGCCCGTGGCACCGAACCCGGTCATGCAGCAGTTGCTGATGCGGCTCGCCGGTGCGCTCAGCCGACGTCGTGCGTACTCGGCCACCCATCCAATGGTGTGCTCCGCCGAGGAGCAGCTGTTCGAGACGCTCTCCGCGGTGCTGCGGGAGCAGCCGGTGCTGACCATCGGCAATGCGCGGACCGACCTGCTGATCGACGGCCAGCCGTACGCGGCGCGCGGGTCGTTCGGCCGCGACCTTGCGGCACGCCTGCACCGACGTGGCGTCGGGGCGATCACCATCCACAACAGTGTGGTGCTGGAGCAACTCCGCGCGGCGTTGAGCTGGCTGGCCGGAGAACGTGGTGCCGATGCCGCGGCGGAGGACCGGCCGCCGCAACTGAGCGGGATCACGATCACGCCGCTGGCCTGGGAACAGCTCACGCTCGGCGATAGCGCACGGGTGGCGGACGCCTCCGGCGAACAGCTCTGGCGCGCCCTCGCACAGATCGCGGGCAACCTCGAGTTCCGGCCGGGCATCAAGCCGGGTGCGCGCAGCACCGGCTTTCGTGTGCCGATCGAGTCCGCTGGCGCGTCGTCCGACACGTTCCGCGTGCGCGCTGGCGACACCGCCGGAGACGCATTCGGCACCGGCGGCACGCTGCCGGCGGGCACGCTCACCTTCGGTGGCGGCGGTGCCGGCGTGGAGATGGCGGCGGCCCCCGCTGGCTCGCTCGCCATTGGCGAACGCGCGGTGCCGGCTGCGGGAGCGACCGCCGAGGCGGGTGCCCACGCCGTCGACACCGGCGACCGCACCGCCATCGTCGACCGGCTGCAGGCCGCAATGATCAGCCCCGACGTGGCCCTGCAGACGGCGCTGGCCGTGATGGACACCGTGTCTCAGGCGGCACTGGCAACACACGAGATCAAGCACCGTATCGGCGAGCAGCTCAATGCGACGCTGGTCAGTCTCGGCGCCTCATCGTTCGGTCCGATCATCAAGTCGCTGGGCGAGCGCGCGCTGCAGCAGCGGTTCGTCTCGCAGCTCGTGGACGTGCTGCCGGTGGCTGCCGTGGCCGACTGGCTGCGCATCGCCGGCGAGACGCACGAGCAGCAGATCTCGCATCACATGCTGCGCCTGATGTCGAAGTTGTCCAGCTATGCCGTTGCGCAGCAGACCACGTCGGCAGAACAGGTCTTCCGCGGCGCGGCGCAGGAGCTGATGAGCACCTGGGAGTTGGCCGACCCCAATCCCGAGGAGCACGTCGCGCTGCTGGACCGCATCGCGCTGCACGAGCGTGCGCTCGACGGCGCCGCGCGCGCCGTCACGTCGGCCGGAACGACACGGCGCGACATCGAGTCCGCACGACTGGTGCAGATGGCGCTCGAGATCGACGTGCTGGGCGCCGACGCCGAAGCCGCCGCCGAGTCGCTGGTGGAGGCGGGTGCCAGCGCGGAACTGCGGCGGTGGGCGAGGTCCGCCGGTGATACCGCGAGCGCGCGGACCATCCACAGCATCGCCACCAGCAGTCGGGCCATTCGCAAGCTGCTGCTGACGGAGCCGGTGGACCGGCTGCAGGCCCGGGCGCTGCTCGAAGACCTCGACGCCGCCGCCACGGACACGCTGCTGGACGTCCTCGAACTGGCGGAGGCGCGGGGGACACGCATGATCGTCCGGCAGCGGCTCTCGGAGTTCGGCGTGGAGATCCTGCCAGCCCTGATGGCGCGTCTGGACAGCGCACCGTGGTATCTGGTGCGCAACATTCTCACCCTGTTGCAGGACATCATGGCCGCCAGCGGGAACGGCGCTGCAGCGCAGGATGGCCTCACGCGGCTGCTCGACCACAACCATGTGCAGGTGCGCACCGAAGCCCTGCGCCTGTTGCTGCTCGACCCGACGGCGCGCGACAGGGCGCTGCGGCATGCGCTGCGTGACGCGAACGAACGCATGGTGATGCTGGTGCTGCAGACGGTTGCGGAACCCGCCGAGGGCGACGCACCACTGTCCGATGCGCTGGTGCGCGAGATGATCGGGCTGGTGAACGCCGGACGGCACAACGACACCGTGCGCGCGCGAATCGTGCGCGTGGTCGGCACCGTCAGCGACCCCGCGGTACGCGACTGGCTGGTCTCGCTGGCGGTGCGTCGCTCGGCGGTGCTGCGCCGGCGGTTGCTCGCCGAGCCCACGCAGACGGCGGTCGCCGCAGTCGCCGCGCTGCAGCAGACGTGGAGCACCGACATCGTCGTGCAGCCGGTGCTGCAACTCGTGGCGAGGAAGGCGCGCGATCCGCGCTGGACCGTCCGCGACGCCACCTTCGCCACCGAGGCATCGCGATGAACCCGACCGTCAGCTTCCTGACGGCGCTCGGCCAAGCCTTCGCTGCCCTATCGCTCTATGGCGAGGGGCATCCGATGCGGCAGGGTGCGCTGACGCGGCTCGTCGACGCACTGCATCGCCTGCTGGAGCGGGGGCCGGTCGTGATCTCGTTCGTGGACGGCGACGTGATCGTCGGCACGCGGCCGGTGACCGAGCTGCGGGGGTGGGACTGGGGCGCGCGCTTCGCAGCGGTCGGGATCCAGCGCCTGGAGTTCAGCCGTGCACCGCAGCCGGAGGTGGCGGAAGTGGCCGCGATGCTGACGGCCATGCGTGGGCGGCTCGCGGCGGCGTCCGGGCAGTCGGAACCGTGGCAGCTCGGCGGCATCCGTTTCGGTCCGCTCGCGTTGCAGGGTGGCAGCGAGGGCCCGGTCGAGCTGCACGCCCCGCGCACCGCACCGAGCACGTCGCTGATCGACGCCCTGGCCACCTCGGTGCTAGCGGCGGAGACGGACGCCGTGGAATACATCAACGCCGAGGTGGCAGCGGGTCGCAACGTGCCCATGCTGGAGGTGGAAGCGGTGGTGCACGGCCTGGCGCTGACGATCCACCGCGAGCAGGACGTGGTGCTGCCGCTGCTGGACCTGCGCTCCTTCGACGAGTACACGACCACGCACTCGTGCAACGTCGCGATGCTGTCGCTCGGCCTGTCCGAGCAGCTCGGGCTGGCGGAGGCGGATGCCCGCGCGATCGGCGTCGCGGCGCTCCTGCACGACATCGGCAAGATGCGACTGCCGCAGGAGGTGCTGACCAAGCCCGGCAAGCTCACCGCCGCCGAGCGCACGATCATCGAGTCGCACCCCGTGGAAGGGGCCCGCATCCTCAGCGAGCGCGGCCTCGGCAACAGCCTCGCCGCAACCGTCGCGTACGAGCATCACATCTGGTACAACGGCAAGGGTGGATACCCGCGCTTCGGGTATCCGCGTACCACGCACTTCGCCAGCCGCATCGTGCACGTCTGCGACATTTACGATGCCCTCTGCTCCATCCGCCCCTACCGCGCCGCCTGGCCGCGGGCGCGCGCGCTCGGCCTGCTGCAGAGCATCGCCGGTGTGGAGCTCGATCCTGAGGTCACCGCCGCCTTCGTGCAGATGGCGAATGACGCCACCGAAGCGCGCCAGTTCCTCACGGCAGCGGCAGCCTAGCTGCACCGCAGGCCCGGCCGGCGCCGCGCGTGCCGCGCCGGTGGGGCGGGTCCCCTTGCCTGTGCAGGTCGTCATATTGCCTCTGGGCTGTCCCGGCTTTCTGTCGAGCCGGGCCGCGCGCGTCGTGCAACCCATAGTGTCAAACGACCACGGAGGACGGAGTGCAAGAACCGCAGTTTGATGCGATCGTCGTCGGATCGGGGATCTCCGGGGGCTGGGCTGCCAAGGAGCTCTCGGAGAAGGGGCTGAAAGTCCTGATGCTCGAGCGCGGTCGCAATGTCGAGCACATCAAGGACTACGTGAATGCCACCAAGCCGCCATGGGCCTATCCGCATCGCGGTGGCCGCACGAAGGCAATGGAGGCGCACTACCCCGTCCTCAAGCGCGACTATCCGCTCAACGAGAAGAATCTCGACTACTGGGTGAAGGACGAGGAGTCGCCGTACACGGAGACGCGTCGCTTCGACTGGTATCGTGGCTATCAGGTGGGTGGCCGCTCGCTGATGTGGGGCCGGCAGAGCTACCGTCACAGCGCGCAGGACTTCGAGGCGAATGCGAAGGAAGGCATCGCCGTCGACTGGCCCCTCCGCTACGCCGACCTTGCGCCGTGGTACGACTACGTCGAGAAGTTCGCCGGCATCTCCGGCTCACGCGAAGGCCTCGCGCAGCTTCCCGACGGCGAGTTCCAGCCGGCCATGCCGCTGAACTGCGCCGAGGACATGGTCGCCGGCAAGGTGGCGAAGCAGTTCGGCGGTACGCGTCGCATCATCCCCGGCCGCACCGCCAACCTGACCGAGAACCTGCAGGCGCGCGTGAAGTGCCAGTCACGCAATGCCTGCTGGCTGGGCTGCCCGTACGGCGCCTACTTCAGCACGCAGTCGTCGACGCTGCCGGCGGCCATGGCCACGGGCAACCTGACGCTCAAGCCGTTCCAGATCGTCTCGGAAGTGATCTACAACAAGGACACCAAGCGCGCCTCCGGCGTGCGCGTGGTGGATGCCGTCACCGAGCAGACGGTCGAGTATTCGGCGAAGGTGATCTTCATCTGCGCCTCGACGCTGAATTCGACCTGGCTGCTGATGCGCTCCGCCACCGACATCTGGCCCGGCGGCCTTGGCAGCAGCAGCGGTGAGCTTGGCCACAACCTGATGGACCACCACTTCCGCCTCGGCGCGTCCGGCGACATCGAGGGGATGGAGGACAAGTACTACTACGGCCGCCGTCCGACGGGCTTCTACATTCCGCGCTTCCGCAACATCGGCACGGACAAGCGTGACTACCTGCGCGGCTTCGGCTACCAGGGCAGTGCCAGCCGCGGCGAGTGGGGCCGTGCCGTGGCGGAGCTTGGCATCGGTGGCGATTACAAGGATGGCGCTGCACTGCCAGGCCCGTGGAGCATCGGCGCCACCGCGTTCGGTGAGATGCTGCCCGATCACGGCAACAAGATCTCGCTCGACCCGGCGAAGAAGGACAAGTGGGGGCTGCCGGTGCTCAACATCGACTGCGCCACCGGCGAGAACGAGGCGCGCATGCGCAAGGACATGACCGCCGACATGGCCGAGATGCTGACGGCGGCCGGCGTGAAGAACGTGCGCACCTATGACGGCGGCTACTTCCCCGGTATGGGCATCCACGAGATGGGCACGGCCCGCATGGGTCGCGATCCGAAGTCGTCGGTGCTGAACTCGCACAACCAGGTGTGGGACGCCCCGAACGTGTTCGTGACCGACGGCTCCGCCATGACCTCCGCGTCGTGCGTGAACCCGTCACTGACGTACATGGCCCTGACGGCGCGTGCCGCCGACTTCGCCGTCGAAGAGCTGAAGAAGCGGAACCTCTGATGCGCGCCCGTTCATCGATCACGTCTCCGGTGTCGTGGACACCGTCATCCCGAGGGGCATGAGCATGGCACCGAACAACGAAGAGCTGGACACCACGATGGACCGCCGCGAAGCGGTGAAGCGCGTCACGGTCATGCTGGGCGGGCTCGCGCTCGTCGGCAGCGGCGGGCTGCTCACCGCCTGCGCGAAGGACCGCGCTCCCGCCGCGAAGGCGGGGGTGGGCGACTTCACCACCGCCGACATCGCCTTCCTCGACGAGGTGGCGGACACCATCCTCCCCGACACCGCGAAATCGCCCGGCGCGAAGGCGGCACAGACGGGCGCGTTCATGGCGCTGATGGTCACCGACACGTACACGCCCGAGAACCAGGCGGTGTTCCGTGCCGGCATGAAGGCGCTGGACGACGCGGCGAAGAAGGCGAACGGCGGCAAGGGGTTCATGGAGCTCACGCCGGCCGCACGCACGACGCTGCTCACCGCGCTCGACACGGAGCAGTTCGACTTCCAGAAGTCGAAGAAGCCGGACGAAAGTCCACACTACTTCCGCATGATGAAAGAGCTGTCGATGCTCGGCTTCTTCACCTCGGAGATCGGATACACGAAGGCGATGCGGTACGTGGAATCACCGGGCCGTTTCGATCCGTGCGCCGAGTACAAGCCAGGCGAGACGGTGTGGGCGCCACACGCCTGACCTGATCCGCAGTACGCAGCAGTGACGGGGGGCTTCGCCGATCGATGGCGATGCCCCCCGTCTCAATGCGGGCCGTGCGTGCGTCCCTGCATCACTCCGCCAGCTCCAGTGCGAGCTGCGCATGTCCGTGCTCGGCCGCGAGGTCAGCGGCGGACTTGCCATCTGACGTTCGGGCCTGCGTGCTGGCCCCGCAGGCACGCAGCACCGCACACAGCTCCGTGTCGCCGCGTGACGCGGCGAGATGCAGCGGCACGTAGCCCTGCGCATCGATCGCCCGCGCATCGCTCCCGGCGGCGAGCAGCGACAGCACCGTGGCCCGGTCGCGGTGTCCGGCGAGTGCCGCATGCAGCGGCGTGTTGCCCTGCACGTTCCGCGAGCGAGCGCCGTGATTCGCGCCGGCGCGCAGCAGGCAGACACACACGGCATCCGCGCCGAAATAGCCGGCGAGATGCAGCGCGGTCCAGCCATCACCGCTGTACTCCTCCAGTGCGCGCGGATCCTCGGACAGACGCTCGGCCACGGCCTCGAGACCGCCCAGTGCCGCGAGTTCCGACAGTGTGGGCCGGACGGTGCTCGCGATCGCCAGCGCGTCGTCGCGACGTCCGGTATACAGCGCCATCAGCAAGTCCGACGGGGCGCCCGCGACGGCGGCCTCTTCACGCTCCTCGCTCATCATTCCTCCCGGTCATGAGTCACGCCTCCGTGATGGATCGCCCTGCCGTTCCATTGGCACCGCACGTCAGTCCACTGGCCAGCTCACCGCGGACTGATCGCCCGTCGCTCGCGCCGGTGTCGCTGGCGCGGCCTGCGCCGCCTCGGCGGCGGCGACGGCGCGCCACCATGGTGTGACGCCGTCGACGCGCGCCGGCTCCACTGGCTGGCCGAGCATCGGCGTCAGCAACTCCACGGCCTGCGTGGTGGCGAGCCGCGTGATCGTCTCGATCGGCTCGTTCCACGCGTGCATGGCGAGGTTGAAGGTGCCCCAGTGGATCGGCAGCAGCCTGCCGCTTCCGAGCATCGCATGCGCCTCGAGTGCGTGCACCGGACCGAGGTGGATGTCGCCCCACGCGTCGTTGTAGGCGCCGATCTCCAGCAGCACCAGGTCGAACCTGCCGAATCGTTCACGCACCTGCAGGTACTCGGGCGTGAGCCCCGTGTCGGCGCCGTGGAAGACGGAGTGCACGGGACCCTGGAAGTGAAACGACGACCAGGCGGTGGCGTTGCGGTCGAGCAGTGTGCGGCCGGAGAAGTGCTGCGACGGCGCCGCCGTGACCACGACGCCGCTCGGCGCGAGCGTCACCTGCTCCCACCAATCCAGTTCCGTGATGCGCTCCGGCGCGACGCCCCATGCCTCCAGGTGCGCGCCGACACCGAGCGACGTGATGAATCGCGCGCCGCGCCGTGCCAGCGCGCGAACGGCGGATCGATCGAGATGGTCGTAGTGGTCGTGCGAGATCAGCACGGCGTCGAGTGCCGGCATTGCGCTGATGGCGACGGGCGGCGGATGGAAGCGCTTCGGCCCGGCAAACGGCAGCGGCGACGCACGCTGCGCAACGACCGGGTCGACCAGCAGCCGCGCGCCATCGATCTCGAAGAGCAGGCTCGAGTGACCGAGCCAGGTCACACGCAGTCCCGTGGCGGGCGGCTGGTGCCAGACGGCGCGGGGATCGTGGATCGGCAACGGTGCACCTGGCACACGGCGCTCGCCGCCGCACAGATATTCGCGCATCGTCGGCATGGCCGTGCCGGGCTTGAGCCCTGGTCGCACGTGGCTGGTGTTGCGGAACGAGCGCCCATCGAAGCGCGGTGACGCGATCATCCGCGCTGTGCGCGCGGCACTGGAGTCGCTGGTCGCGGCGCGCATCAGCAGTGCCTACGGGTTCGGGACCAACGAGTTGATCGTGAACACCTGCGTATTGACGTACCGCGGCGCCGCGCTGAGCACGGTCGTCTTGCGGGCCGGGTCCAGCCGACTCACCTGCACCGTGTAGGGCTGGCCGAGGACGAGTGGCTTGGCCGCGTACTCGATCGCGCCGCCCGATGGCATGCTGTTGCCGTACTCGAGTCCCGACGCGATCGAGTTCGGGCCCGAGGCTGTGACGGACCACATCAGGTCCTCGCTCAGCCCCTGTCCCGCGGACGTGCCGCGGTACACGCGTACGAGTTGCGCACCCGAGGGCGTCCACGCGATGCGCACGACGGGGAGCGCGATGACAGGTGAGACGGTGATCTGGGGCACCTGCGCGGAGTCGAATGTGTCACCACTGCAGGAGAGCACCGTCAGCGCGCTTGCGACGAGTCCGGCACGTCGCAGGGAGCGCCGGACCGCACTCACACCAGGGAACGGCGTGGCGGACGAGCGGAGTGTTCGCATGCCGGATTCTATCGCAGGTGACCGGAGCCGGGCAGCGCACACGCGTTCCGCCGCGTAACGTCGTGGTCGTTGCCCACCTCGGCGTCGAACTTCGCCCATCACCCCGGCCCCGCGACCGTGCCACCTTCGCAGACCTCCCGACTCGCCGTCGCACTCGGCCTCGCCACCTCGGCCCTCTGCAGTTGCGCACCGCGAACCGCGCCGGCGTCCTCCAGCCCGATGGCCGGGAAACGCGTGGAGGGACGGCAGGGCATGGTGGCCGCGTCGCACCCCGACGCCGCTGCGGCCGGTGCCGACATCCTGAGAGCCGGCGGGAACGCGATCGATGCGTTCGCGGCGACGGCATTCGCGCTCGCGGTCACGGACGTTTCACAGACCGGCCTGGGCGGTGGCGGCGCGATGACGTACTGGAACGCACGCACGCGTCGCGCGGAACACCTGTCGTTCTACCCGCGGTCGGGCGCTGCGGCGGCCTGGGGGCAGCAGGACAGCGTCTCGGCACGATTGCAGGGGCGCGCCGCCGCCGTGCCGGGCATGGTGGCCGGTGTGCTCGAGGCCCATGGGAAGTGGGGAAAGCTCACGCGAGCGCAGGTGATGGCACCCGCCATTCGCCTTGCGCGCGAGGGCTTCATCATCTCGCCGCTGCTGGCACGAACGATCACGTCGTCACGCGCCAAGCTCGCGCTTGACTCACTGGCGATGCGGCGCTTCATGCCGCGCGGCGAGGCCCTGCGCCCGGGCGAGCGACTGGTGCAGCCTGAGCTCGCCGCAACGATGGAGTCGATCGCGGCCGGTGGCGCGGCGGCGTTTTACCGCGGGGAGATCGCGGCCGCGCTGGCCGCGAAGGTGCAGTCGCGTGGCGGCCTGATCGACGCGAGCGACATGGCCGCCTACCCCGTCCTGCCGATGCGCCCGCTCTGCACCGCCTGGCGTGGCTTCACCGTCCTCGGCGCACCGCCGCCGATGGGGGGCAGCGCCGTGCTCGAGATGCTGCAGGTCGCCGACGCGGCCGGGCTCACACGCGCGGGCGGCTTGACGAACCAGCCGGCGGCGGTGACGACGCTGGCCGACGTCATGCGCATCGGCAATGCCGACGCCGGCCGGTGGCGCGGCGATCCGACGGTGCTGCGTGTGCCCGCGCGCGGCGTGTCGCAGCCCGGCTTTGCGGCACAGCGCGCGACCCTCGTCGGCGGGACGCTCGCCGACACCGTGCGGGCCGGCCTACCGAACGCGTTCGAGACCACGCCGGGCCCCGACGCTTGCAACGCCCTCGACCCCTACCCTGCCTCGAACGTCGCGGAGAGCAGCACGGTCCCGGAGCCGGGTGAGCCCGTACCGCCCGACGTCGCCAACACGAGCTTCACGTCGCACCTCGCCGTGGTCGATGCCGACGGGAGTGCCGTCTCGGCGACGACAACGGTCGGCGTGCTGTTCGGATCGGGGGTCTATACCGGTGGCTTCTTCCTCAACTCCGCCGCCGCGAACTTCGACGCGCGTACGCGCGGGCCCAATCGCTATGCCAACTCCACGATGGCGCCGACGATCGTGCTCGACGGTGCCCGGGTGCGACTGGTCGTCGGCGCCGCCGGCTCGCAGTACATCCAGCCGGCGATCGTGCAGGTCACGCTGCGCATGCTCGCCTTCGGTGAGGATCCCGGCACGGCCGTCGCGGCACCACGCATCCATGCCAGCGCGACGACGCGGGAGGTGGAAGTGGAGCCGGGCTTCACCACCGACGTCTACGCTGCCCTCGTCGCGCGCGGCTACCGGCCGGTGAGCCGGGTCGCGGACATCACGTTCGGTGGCGTGCACGCGGTGTTCGTCGGGAAGAACGGGACGCGCATCGGGCTCGCGGATCCGCGGCGTGATGGGGTCGCTGTGGCGCAGTGACTGGTCCGGTGTGCGACGCGGGCATCGGCCGCTGGTCGGCATCGTCACAGACATCAAGCCAGCGCGAGTGGTGGTGCGGGCACGCGCGCCAGAAGCGCTTGTGCGGCAGTGGTGCCGTCGACGGCCGGGCCGCGGGGCAGGCTGCCGGTCGCCATGGCACCCCGGCACGAGCCCTTCTGGCGGGCCCGGTGCCATGTGCCCACCCACTGCACTGGATACCTTTCTGCGTGCCGGTCCGCGCCGTGTCTCGCGAAGTTCGATCTCCCAGCCGCTCATCACCGTGTCACGCCTGCCGTCCACTCGCATCGCCACCCTCGCCACCCTGCTGACGCTGGCCACCGCGTGCGCCAATCCCCGCACCACCGGCCCTGCCCCCGGGGCATTCGTGATGGGTCAGGCTGGCGCCACGGCGCGGGCCCGTGCCGATTCGTTGCGCTATCCGTACACGCAGGCCGACGTGGACTTCATGAGCGGCATGATTCACCATCATGCCCAGGCGATCTACATCTCACGCTGGGCGCCGACGCACGGCGCCTCCGCGGCGGTGCAGCGGCTGACGGCGCGGATCATCAACGCGCAGACGGACGAGATCGTCCTGATGCAGAATTGGCTGCGCGACCGTCAGCGTGACCCGATGCGTGTGGACACGCTCGGGACCGTGACCTCCACCGTTGCCGCCGTACCTCCCGGTGCCGCCGCCGCCCAACCCGCCGGGCATGACATGAGCGCCCACGCCGGCCACGACATGGCGGGCATGCCTGGCATGGAGGCGATGCCGGGCATGCTCACCGATGCCCAGCTGAAGGAGCTCGACGCGGCGCACGGCCGTGAGTTCGACCGCCTGTTCCTGATCTACATGATGCAGCACCATCGCGGCGCCGTCTCCATGGTGCGCACGCTGTTCGGCGCGCAGGGCGCCGGCCAGGACGAGACGATCTTCAAGTTCGCCGCCGACGTCGAAGTCGATCAGTCCACCGAGATCAAGCGCATGCTCACCATGCTGCTCGAGATGGGCGAGGTTCCACCCCGCTAGTTGCATCACCCGCTGTCCCCACGATTCCACCCCCACCGTCACCCGAGGCCCCTTGATGTCCCTTCCCACCCGACGCTGCAGCGCCGCCATGGCGCGCGCCGGACGCGTGACCGCGCTCGTGGCACTCGCCGGCCTTGGCGCCTGCGCCCGCCCGAGTGCCACACCCGCACCAACCCCGCAGGCGCAGGCGCCGGCGGACTGGTCGCGTGACCCGCGCAACAACATGCGCTCCGGCCTCTTCGACGCACAGGAGGCGATCTCGAATCTCCGGGTCACCGCCAAGGCCGTGTCGCCACCAGGCTTCCTCGGCATCACCAACTCCGACCTCGCCTTCACCGGCAAGTACGCGATCCAGGGGAACTACAACGGCCCGGTGATCTGGGACATCTCCGATCCCGCCAAGCCGGTACTCGTCACGGCATACAGCTGCCCGGCATCGCAGAACGACATCTCCGTCTACCGGAACCTGATGTTCATGTCGGCCGAGGCGAACAACGGCCGCGTGGACTGCATGCCCGGCGGCGTGCCGGACACAGTCAGTGCGCTGCGCATGCGCGGCGTCCGCATCTTCGACATCAGCGACATCAAGTCGCCGAAGCTGATCGCGAACGTGCAGACCTGCCGTGGCTCGCACACGCACACCGTGCTGGAGGACCCGAAGGACCGCCAGAACGTCTACATCTATGTCTCGGGCTCGTCGGGCATCCGCTCGCCGAATGAACTCCCGGGCTGCGCCGGCAACGTCGCCAGCGATGACCCGAACTCGTCGCGTCTGCGGATCGAGATCATCAAGGTGCCGCTCGCCGATCCGTCGAAGGCCGCCGTCGTCGGGCGCGCCAACATCTTCGCCGGCCTCGGTGGCACCAGCAGCCATGGCCCATCCGAGGCGGATCGCGCCGCCAGCGCGCAGACGCTCGCCGCCGCACGTGCCCGTGGCGCCTTCATCGCGAAGAACCCGCAGTCGGGTGCCGAGATGGTGGTACCGCCGCAGCTGGTCCGGCCGCTGCTGGACAGCCTCGTGAAGGCGCGCGGCGCCATCGGTGCCGCCACTGCGGCCGACAGCGCCGCCGCGCGGCCGCTGGTGCAGGCCGCCATGAACCGGCTGTTCGGATCGGCAGCAGGCCCCGCCGGCGCCATCTCCGAGCGGTCGCAGTGCCATGACATCACGGTCTACCCGGCACTCGGTCTTGCTGGTGGTGCCTGTGAAGGGCACGGCCTGCTGCTCGACATCAGCAACCCGGTGAATCCGGTGCGCCTCGATGCCGCCGCAGACTCGAACTTCGCCTACTGGCACTCGGCCACATTCAACAATGATGGCACCAAGCTGCTCTTCTCCGACGAATGGGGCGGCGGTGGCGCGCCGAAGTGCCGCGCCGGCGACAAGCCGGAGTGGGGTGCCGACGCCATCTTCTCGGTGAAGAACCGCCGGCTGGTGTTCGAGAGCTACTACAAGATCCCGTCGTACCAGTCCGCGAACGAGAACTGCGTGGCGCACAACGGCTCGCTGATCCCGATCCCGGGCCGCGACGTGATGGTGCAGTCGTGGTATCAGGGCGGCATTTCGGTGTTCGACTGGACGGATCCGAAGCACCCGATGGAAATCGCGTCCTTCGACCGCGGACCGGTGGACTCGACCCGCATGGTGATGGGCGGCTCCTGGTCGGTGTACTGGTACAACGGCAAGATCGTCAGCTCCGAAATCGCACGCGGGCTCGATGTGGCCGAGATGGTGCCGAGTCAGTACGTGTCGCAGAACGAGATCGACGCAGCCAAGACGGTCCAGTGGGACTACCTGAACGCGCAGGGTCAGCCGAAGATCGAGTGGCCGCCGTCGTTCGCGCTCGCGCGTGCCTTCGCGGACCAGATGGAGCGCAAGGGCTGCTTCGGCGCCCCGCGCATCGGTGCGATCCGTGCCTCGCTGACGGCCGCAGAGCGCGCCAGCGGCGGTGCACGATCGACGGCACTCTCCGACCTCGTGACCACGCTCGAGAGCGACACCCGCGCCGGCTGTGACGACGACAAGGCGAAGCTGCTTCGAAAGGCGGTGCAGGATCTGCGCGGTGCCGTGCTCTGATTCCTGACGGCACGGGTCGTTGACACGCGAACTGCCACTCGTTCCACACAGAGCCGCAGAGCAGCAGAGGGGTCAGCGCCGGTGCCGGCTTGGGCGCTGTGACATGAAGGCCATGGGGCTGGAGCCACTGCGAGATGCAGTTGCTGCAGCCCCATCGTCTTGTCTCGTGCGGTGCGGTGCGGCGCGCGTGGCGGTGCAGGTCTCGATGACGTCGGTGATGCTGCGGGCATCGTCAACTCCGTTCCGTCAGTCCTCCGTGCGAACAGAGTTGACGATCCTCGCCGCTCACAGACGTCAGACAAGCGAGATGTCGAGAGGCTCAGCGATAACAGGGCCGACGCGAGCAGTTGGCCTGAGCCAGCGCCCCGCGGCTCGCTGGAGGGGAGAGGTCAGTCGGTGCGGTCGACGTCCAGCTGACCCGTGATCTTGCGCGACATCAGCGACCAGGTCATGCCGACGCCCAGCATCAGCGCGGTGCAGATCTCGACGACGTAGGTGATGCCGCGGGCCGAGTTCGCGCTGACGACGCCGAAATCCATCAGCATCCAGACGAGCCCACCGGAGATGGCGAGCACGAGCAGCGCACCGCCGATGCCGAGCGAGCGGCGGGTGGCGCTAAGGAAGACCACCCATCCGGCGGCGAGCGCGAGCCCGACCAGGAACTTCACCGACAGCGGGCCGCTGGTCGTGCTGCCGTCCATCAGCGGCGCGATGGCCCAATGGTAGTACGAGCGGCCTTCGGGGTTGTACGTCGCGAAGACCAGCACGAGTGCAGCGACGACGCGGGCGGCGATCCCGCCGGCACTGGGTCCATTTCCGTTGGCCATGGGAGCTGTGATGGGATGACGACGCGAACTGGCGGAAGACAGCGCGTTTCCGTTACCCCAATATTGCCGGGTACGCTGGCGCGGTAAACCGCCGGTCGCCGCGATCGTGGGCCGTCCCCGCAGTCGCGGCAGCAGGGCTGCCGCCTCGTGCTGACACCACCGCGCGAGGACTGCACCCCACGGCGAGGTCAGCGAAGCAGGTCGCTGATGCGCGCTCGAAAGCCCGGCAGTAGCTCACCGCCATCCAGCGTGTCGTCCGCTCCGAGTTCAGCGTCTCCACCACCACTGCGGTGTACGTGGACCAGCCGCCGGTGCGGGTCGACTACCCAGACGAGCGACGCCCCTGCCTGGAGCCACGCCGCCACCTTCTCGACGACCGCGCCGCGCGAGTCGTCGGACGAGAGCACCTCGACCGCCAGATCGGGGGCGAAGGGTACGAAGCCGCGAGGCGGAACATTCGCGAGCTTTTCCCGCGTCACGTAGCCCACGTCGGGCGCCCGCACCGTGTCAGGATCGCGCCCGAGCACGAAACCCGTCTCTGCCGCCAGCACGTCGCCGCGTGCCGCCTGGTCACCGGACTCGAGGCGGGCGCGCTCGAGATACGCCGCAATGACCGCCAGCACACGGGCCGCGACCAATCCGTGCCGCGCTCCAGCCGGTTCGCGGACGACGAGACGCCCCCGGAGCAGCTCCGTTCGTGCGTCGGGCATCGCCAGCGCCAGCAGTGCATCGGCCGTCATCAAGCCAGAGTTCGATCGCATCGCTCATCTCCCGATCATGAATGCACCCAACCTCAGGCCAGCCGTATCCCACCCTCACGACAGACGATAGCACGTCCCTGATCAGGCAGCGTCACCATTTCCGCGCGTCCGATGATGAACCACATCACCGGCGCGTGGGATAACTTTCCGGTGCTGCCACCCTCCCCCCCGCATGCCCCGACCCATGGACAAGCGCGACTTCCTCCGCACGCTCGGCGCCACCACCATCGGCGCCCTCCTCGGTCCGCGGCTCTGGGCGCAGTACGAGCCGCTCGCGCCCGGTGTGCTGGCCGAGGACGAGGCGTTCTGGGCGGCGCTGCGCGGGAAGTACCGGCTCAAGCCCGACTACATCAACCTCGAGCACGGCTACTACTCCATCCAGTCCAACGACGTACTGGATGCGTTCGTGGCGGGGGTGCGAGAGGTGAACTATCAGGGCTCGTTCTACATGCGCACGATGCAGGTGAACGACAAGCTGGCCGCCCGTACGGCGCTGGCCGCGCTGGCGGGGTGCAGCGTGGAGGAACTGATCATCACGCGCAACACCACCGAATCGCTCGACACCGTCATTGCCGGCTACGACTGGAAGCCGCGTGACGAGGCTGTGATGGCCGCACAGGACTACGGCGCGATGCTCGACCAGTTCGCGCTGCAGGCGCGTCGGCACGGCATGACGAACACGATCGTCTCGCTTCCGAACGACCCGCGAACCGACGACGAGCTGGTGCAGCTCTACGCGAACGCGATCACGCCCCGGACCCGGCTGCTGCTCCTCAGCCATCTCGTGAACATCACCGGCCAGGTGCTGCCGGTGCGGGCGATCACGGCGATGGCCAGGGCGCGTGGCGTCCACGTCGCCGTGGATGGCGCACACGCCCTCGCCCACCTCGACTTCCGCATCCCCGATCTCGGCGCCGACTATTACGCGGCCAGCCTGCACAAGTGGCTCGGTGTGCCGCTGGGCGCTGGATTGCTGTATGTGCGCAGCGACCGGATCGCGGGCCTCTGGCCACTGTTCGGCGACGCCGGCTTTGCCGATACCGACATCCGCAAGCTGAATCACACCGGCACGCATCCGGTGCACACCGATCTCGCCATCCAGCATGCGATCGCACTGCACGCGAGCATCGGCACGCCGCGCAAGGAGGCGCGGATGCGCTACCTGCAGCAGCACTGGACCACGAAGGTGCGCGGGACGACGAACGTCGTCCTCAATACGCCGGCTGCGCCGCAGCGTGCGGCGGGCATCGCGAACGTCGGCGTGACGACGATGGAGCCTGGCGCGCTCGCGAAGACGCTGCTCGAGCGCTACCGGATCTGGACCGTGGCCATCGACCGGCCCGGTGTGCGTGGCGTGCGAATCACACCGAACCTGTACACGACGCCGACGGAGCTGGATGTGCTGGTGCGTGCCCTGAAGGAGCTCGCCGCCGCCTGACGTGTCGGGCCCGCTGTCGCGGGTCCAGCCATCGTGGCGGGGCCGGCGTCGCCTCGCGCTGGCCACGACGTGATCGATTGCGCGGTGTCAGCGCGGCAGCACCACCAGGCCGAGTGGTACCCGGCGCCAGCCTGGCCAGGCCTGCAGTGCGCCGCGCGCATCACGGAGTTGCAGCTGGGCGCTGATGCCGCCGTCGAGCATGACGGCACGGGCGCAGCCGAGCGCGCCCATCAGCGCGGCCATTTCCGGCGTGGTGAGCCCGAACGGCACGGCGCCGAGCACGCGCCCGAGCGCGTCGAATCGCGTCAGTACGATCAGCAGCGATCCATCGCGCTGCACGCCAAGGGCGAGTCGTGCATCACGGTGCGTGAGGTCCACACCTCTGGTGCTGTCGCGGAGCGCCGGCGGCACGTCACCGTCGTCCGTGAGCAGCGTCGGGAAACTCTGGAACGCGTGTGAGACACCGTGAGCCCGGTCGGGTGAAGCGAGCGCCGCAGGGCTCAGCAGGCGGACCGTACCCGACGAATCAAACGCGACGGCGCTCGACAGCGGCCCCACGCCTGGCGGGCGCCACTCCCTGCCCTGCAGCACGACCCAGCCCCACGGCAGCGTGCCGAGCAGCGTGGCATCGAACTGGCCGGCATTGACGGCGAGTAGTGCGTGCGCCGGAGCCGCGCTCGTGCGCCACCGTGCAAGGCGCGTGATGGCGCCATTCGCGTCGCGCATGTGCGTGAACGCCGTATCGAGGCGGAAGCGCACGCGTCGCGGATCGATACGCACGATGATGGCGCGCGTTCGCCACGCCTCGCCATCACCACGAAGCGGCAGCTCGGCCCATGCCATGCCGGCGCGCGCCGGTGTCCAGTGCAGCGCGGCGAGCAGGACGCTGTCGGCCGCAGGCCAGCGTTGCGGCGGCGTGACGGCGGGGCGCCAGAGCCCGCGCCATCCATCGCGGGCCGGAACGGCGAGTGGCGCCTGCTGCGCGCCGCTCGGACCCACATGCAGCAGACTCGCGCCCAGCAGCGCCGCGATCGACCGGCGCTGCCGCCTCACTCGCTCCCGGAGAACGCGCGGCGCAGCGAATCGCGGCGCGCCACCAGCAGGCCGTACTCCGCCTGCGTGAACGTGCGCGTGATGACGGCCGCCTGCTGCACGCCGTTCAGCCACGACTGGATGCGCTCCCAGAACATGCGGGCCTGCACGTCGGTCATGCCGACCTCCGAGCCCTTCACTCCGCCACTCGTGGAGACGAGCGCATCGGCCGACTTGCGCAGCGAGTCGGCGCGAGCCCCGAGTGCCTCGGCACGGAGCACGGCCGTCGGCTTGGCCGGCCGCGCGCCGCACTTCGGCACTGCCACGCGGTCCAGCGACGTACTGTCGTCACCCGGGACACCCATCACGGTCAGGTACCGCTGCTGCGCCCGCGCCAGCGCCGCGGTGTCGCCGCGTTGCTGCGCCGTCGCCATCGTCTGCATGATCCCGACGATCTCCTTCACCTTCGGGTCGTTCTGCATGCCGACGGGATCACGTTGCATGCGCGCGGTGAACTCCGCCATGCGACGCTCCGACTCGGCCTCGGAGGCCCGACGCACCTCCGATCGGCAGTCACCGTACCGATCCGTCGCCTTCCGGTACGCGTCGTACGCCGGCTGGCCTTCGAAGATGCGGACGGAATCGGCTGTGGCCGACTGCGTCGCCATCACCAGCTCGTAGCGCGCCCGGTTCGCGCTCCGCTGCGCCTTCAGCTTCTCCATCGCCGCCGTGTAGCGGTCCAACCGCTCGGCCGTGATCTCGATGGTGGTGGCGTCGAAGGTGGGCGGGATGAGGTTCGCCGCGCCGGCGCGGTCTTCCGCCTTCTGCTCGACGCGGCGCTCGACGGCCCGCCGCAGTCCACCGAGCTGGGCGTGGGCGGGCGCGGCCGCCATGACCGTCAGCAGGGCGGCGGGCAGCAGGAGCGACAGGCGATGATACTGGCGACACATGGCTCGGAACTCCCAGATCTCGGGGCGTGACGACGGCAGGCGGGGCCGCGGCGTCGGATGGCCGGGGCGTCGCCGGTTCGACGTGATCGTGCCTCGTATCATCTCATGCCGCGCGGCGCCGGGCAATGGGGCGTCAGTCGGGTGCAGGGCGTGCTGCGCGCGGACCGCGTGCCGTCAGTGTGCCGCCAACGCGGTGGCGGCCGGTGCGAGCGTCACCCCCATCAGCTCCACCTCGATCTGCCGATGGTGCGCATCGGCCACGAAGAGTGCCAGCGCCTCCCGGACATCCAGGTCGAGATATTCGCCGGTGGCATCGATCACCACCCGCTCGCCGTCGGACACGGTATCGAGCGCCGTCAGCAACCACGGCTTGGAGAGAAAGGTGCCGTCGCGTTGAAAACGCACCACGTGCACCCCGTCGTCGCGGCGCTCCTGCACGATCGCGCCGGTCATGTTCTGCCGGACAATGAAGATCATGCCGATCACGATGCCGACGGCCACACCTTCCATGAGGTCCGTGGCGAGGATCGCGACGAGCGTGATCAGGAACGGGGCGAACTGGTTCACGCCGAGTCGGTACTGCTCGCGCACGAGCGACGGTGGGGAGAGGCGCACGCCGATCCGGATCAGCACCGCCGCCAGCGCGGCCAGCGGGATCCGGTTCAGCACCGCACCGGCGAACAACACGGCGATGGCCAGCAGCGCGCCGTGCACGACGGTTGCCAGGCGCTGACGACCGCCGGCCGCGACATTCACCCCGCCGCGCGCGATCACCGCCGTCACCGGCAGCCCACCCAGCGCCCCGGAGGCGATGTTCGCCACGCCCTGCGCGACGAGCTCCCTGTCGGGTGGACTCTTGCGTTGCGCCGGATCGAGTCGATCGAGGGCCTGCAGCGACAACAGCGTCTCGAGGCTCGCCACCACTGCGATCGTGAGCGCCACCCGCCACGTCGCGGGCTCGGTCAGGGAGGAGAGTCGCGGGCGCGGCAGCGCCGACAGCAGCTCCCCGACGCTGCCGCGCGGCACCGCGACCAGCTGCGACGCATCCAGCGCCAGTGACGGCATCGTGGCGAACAGCGCCGCCAGCGCCGTGCCCAGCACGACGGTGATCAGCGCCGGTGACAGTGCCTGGATGCGTCCCCACGGCGTTCGCTCCCACCCGAACATGATCGCGAGCGCCACCAGACCGATGAGCAGTGCACCGGGGCTGACATGGGCGAACATCGTCATCCATGTGCTCGTGGAACCGACCAGCACCGGCAGCTGCCGCAGCACGATCGTGATGCCGATGGCCGCGAGCATTCCCTTGATCACGGCCGATGGCACGATCGCCGTGAACCGCCCGCTCCGCAGCACACCAAAGCCGAGCTGCAGCACGCCGGCCGCCATCGTCGCGGCAAGGAAGGCGTCCAGTCCACCCAGTGTGACGACTTCCGCCAGGACCACCGACGTGAGTCCGGCCGCCGGTCCGCTCACCGAGAGCGGCGACCGGCTGATGAACGGCACCACCAGCCCACCCACGGCGCCCGCCACCAGGCCAGCGAGCGGCGGCACACCGCACGCCACGGCAATCCCCAGACAGAGCGGCAGCGCGACGAGGAAGACGACGACACCCGCCACGACATCGGTGCGGGGGGAGGCAAACATCGAGTTGGTCTTCGGCACCGAACTCCGAGCGTGGGGCACATCGTGAAGGAACCGTGTAACGTAACGGTGCGGCTCCGGCCCAGCGGAGCGCGGAACACCGGCTGCCACCGTGCGATATTCCGTCCCATGACCTCGCTCACCTCACCTCGCCGCTCGCCGCCGGGCCCATCGGCCAGGTATCCGGGTGAACTGATCCTGAAGTTGAGCCGGGAGCGGCTCGACTTCATGCGGAGCCTCACCCGCTACGGCGACGTCGCGAAGGTGCGCCTCGGCCGGCAGACAGTGATCATGCTGTCGCATCCCGACGACATCCGCGACGTGCTGGTGACGCACCAGAAGCGCTTCCACAAGGGACAGGCGCTCGAGCGTGCGCGCGCGGTGATCGGCAACGGCCTGCTCACCTCCGAGGGTGACGAACACCTCCGGCAGCGCCGCCTCGTGCAGCCCGCCTTCCACCGCAGCCGCATCGCGGCGTATGGCGAGGCGATGACGACCGCGGCGATGGTCGGGCAGCAGCAGTGGCGCGATGGGATGACGCTCGACATGCACGAGGCGATGATGCACGTGACGCTGAACATCGTCGCGGCTACGCTGTTCGGTGCCGACGTGCGCAGCGAGAGCAGCGAGATCGGCGAGGCGCTCGACACGCTGTTCGCCTCGTTCAATTTCGGCTTCGGGCCGGTGAGCGCACTGCTCGACCTGCTGCCGACGGCAAAGCGACGGCGCTTTCTGGCGAGCAAGGCGCGACTGGACGCGACGATCACGCGCCTGATCGCGGAACGCCGTGCCGGCGGCACCGACACGGGCGACCTGCTCTCGATGCTGCTGCACGCCACCGACACGGAGGGTGACGGTGGCGGCATGTCGGACCAGCAGCTGCGCGACGAGGCGCTGACGCTCTTTCTCGCCGGGCATGAGACCACCGCCAACGCCCTGACGTGGACCTGGCTGCTGCTGGCGCGCCACCCGGCGGCGGAACGCGCGTTGCACGCCGAGATCGATGCGGTGCTCGGCGATCGCATGCCGACGATGGACGACATGGCGCAGCTGCCGGTGACGCGGGCGACGATCGCCGAGTCGATGCGGCTCTACCCGCCGGCGTACATCATCGGGCGCCGCGCCATCGAGTCGCACACGGTGCGCGAGTACACGCTGCCACCACGCACGATCTTCCTGCTGCCGACGTTCCTGGTGCACCGCGACCCGCGCTGGTGGCCCGAACCCGATGCATTCACGCCTGAACGGTGGCTGGATGCGGAGGCGACCGCGGCACGGCCGAAGCTCGCGTACGTGCCGTTCGGCGCCGGCACGCGCATCTGCGTCGGCGAGCAGTTCGCGTGGATGGAAGGCATGCTCGTGCTGGCGACGCTGGCGCGGCGGTGGCGTGTGCGCGTGGATGGTCCCGATCCGGCGTTCGACCCGATCATCACATTGCGGCCGAAGGGCGGCCTGGCCGCCCGCCTCGAGCGACGCTAGCGACGGCCGCTACTGCACCCAGACGTTCGCCTGCCCCTCGAGCCGGGCGCGCACGATGAAGGCGCGATCAGTGGCGCGCACGTCCTCCACCTGAAAGCGGGAGATGCTGCCGCCGAGCACCACACCTGGTGAGACGGTCCGATTGAGGAGCTGCAGCATGGTGGTGCGGGCCGAGTCGAGTTGCGCGCCGAGTTGCAGGCGTCCGCCGTTGGTGGCCTTGCGGATGGCGCGACCGATCAGTGGCGCAGCGAGCGTGGCCTTCACGCGCGACAGCGCGCCCTTGCTGGCGAGGTTCCAGTCCAGTTCATCCATGCGCAGCTCGCGAGCGGCGGGGTCCCAGCGCAGGCGCGAGTTGAGGGTGAGGGTGCCGCGCAATGCGCCGTTCACATCGAGGTCGATGCGCACGCTGTCCCCGGTGGCCGCGACGTGCACCTTCTCGACGCGCACGCTGGTCGCGGCCGTCTCGGCGGCCAGCAACTCGGTTGCGCGGCGATCGAGGTCCGCGAACGGCAGCTCGACCTCCAGCGGCACCACGAAACCCGGCTGGTTCTCGCCGAGCATGAGCGACGGCAGCGGCTTGTTCAGCGTGGGCGGTCGCGCGCCGGCGATCACGCGTGGCCGCGCGTAGACGACGATCGCGGTGCGGAAGCTCGGTCCGGTGCCGGCGAGCGGCACCACCCGGATGGTCTCTGGGTCGAGCACGAGCCAGAGCGTGTTGAGGGTGTCCAGCGGCGACGGCTCGAGGAAGCTGCGCCAGATGCTGTCGGCCAATGGGCGGAAGTCGGCGGCGGTGGGCATGGTGGAGTCCACCTGCGCCGCGAAGGTCTTCAGTTGCCCGTCCACGATGGACCGCAGCGCGGGAGTGGCGTCGAGCATCAGCGCGGTCACGCGGCACTGGTCCTGCAGCGTGGCGGCGAACTGGGTGTTGCGACTGCCGAGGCTCCAGTCCTTTCGCCAGTAGAGTGACGTGTTCATCGAGAGACTGGCGCGGCGCATCGGCTCGGGGGCAAAGCCGCAGCTCGCGATACCGGCGCCGGGCACACCGACGCGCGCCCGGTAGCTGAGCGTGGTCGCGATGCTGAAGCGATCACCGGTCGCCGTGAGCCGGAGCGGTTCGCGCTGGTAGCCGTACTGATGGCACACCAGCCGGGCCACGTTCCTGCAGGCGGCGGTGGCGAGCGAGTCGCGCGCGGGGAAGAGCGAATCGAGGGCCGGCACCAGCGCCTTCAGCACGTACGTGACCTGCACCGGGATCACCGCCAGCGGCGGCGGCTGGTCGGCGGCGCGCGCGGTGCCGACCGCGCCCGCTGCGATCCCCGAGACGGGAGTCGGCGCGGTACCGGCAGCGGCGCTGCCGCCACCACACGCAGCCACGGCGAGCGCAACGATGGACGCGATGATGGATGAGACGTACGGGACTGCTGCGGTCATGGCATTGGATCAGGCTCAGTGCACATCGTGCCTCGCGCGAGGGGCCCGCCACCGCACAGCACAGCGGCATGCGCAGTGCTGGCGCGCGGAACGATCATCCGCAGGATACCCGCATCGGCTAGCTTCGGGTATGACCGAATCATCGACCGGGCGCGCGTGAGGATCGTCGGCGGCAAGTTCAAGGGCCGCGACTTGACCTCACCCGCCGACTTCCGTGTTCGCCCCACGGCGGAAAAGGTGCGCGCCCTGCTCCTCGACCAGCTCAAGGCGGATCTGGATGGCGCCCGCATCCTCGACCTCTTCGCCGGCACCGGCGCGCTCGGGCTCGAGGCGATCTCGCGCGGCGCGAAGTACGCCGACTTCGTCGAGACACGCCCCAGCAGCCTGCACGCGCTGAAGGCGAACATCGGCTTGCTCCGCCTCTCCACGAAGTGCCGCGTCTACAAGAAGGACGCCGTGCCGTTTGCGGAGGCGCTCACGGAGCAGCGCTGGGACATCTGCTTCGCCGACCCGCCGTACGACTCGAAGATGCTCGACCGCGTCGTGACGGCGTGGCATGCGACGAAGTTCTCGCGCATCCTCGCCTGCGAGCACGCCCGCGAGCATGCCATCCCGCTCGGCGCCTGGCGCACCGGCATCGAGGAGACGGCGCTCACGATCTACCGCGCGTAGTCGCAACCGTGCGCGGCCGCCGCACTGCCTGACGCCGCTGCGTCCGACGGTCGCGGCGGCCGTGCTCCAGCGGCGTCAGGCCATCTTCGACTGCAATCGCCGATCGATCGCGTCGAGGAAGTCCTCGGTGGACAGGAACGGTGCGTCGCGGCGGATGAGGATGGCGAGATCCTTCGTCATCTCGCCCGCTTCCACCGCCTCGATGCAGACGGCCTCGAGCGTGTTCGCGAAGTCCACCACGGCCGGCGTGCCATCGAGCTTGCCGCGATGGGCGAGGCCGCGGGTCCAGGCGAAGATCGACGCGATCGGGTTGGTGGACGTCTTGTTGCCCTTCTGGTGCTCGCGGTAGTGGCGCGTGACCGTTCCATGGGCGGCCTCGGCCTCCATCGTCTTGCCATCGGGCGTCATCAGCACGCTGGTCATCAGGCCGAGCGAGCCGAAGCCCTGCGCGACGATGTCCGACTGCACGTCGCCGTCGTAGTTCTTGCAGGCCCAGACGTAGCCCCCTTCCCACTTGAGCGCGGCCGCGACCATGTCGTCGATCAGGCGGTGCTCGTAGGTGATGCCTGCCGCATCGAAGTCCGCCTTGAACTCCTCGGCGAACACCTGCTCGAAGATGTCCTTGAAGGCCCCGTCGTAGGCCTTCAGGATCGTGTTCTTCGTGCTCAGGTACACCGGGTAGTTGCGCTGCAGGCCGTAGGTGAGGCTGGCGCGGGCGAAGTCGCGGATCGAGTCGTTGAAGTTGTACATGCCCATCGCGACGCCACCATCCGCGCCGTACTTCGCCACCTCGAACTGCATCGGCTCGCTGCCGTCGGCCGGCGTGTAGGTCATGGTGAGCGTGCCGGGGCCAGCCACCTTGAAGTCTGTCGCCTTGTACTGGTCACCATGCGCGTGACGGCCCACCACGATCGGCTTCGTCCACCCCGGCACAAGGCGCGGGATGTTCGACATGATGATCGGCTCGCGGAAGATCACGCCGCCGAGGATGTTGCGGATGGTACCGTTGGGGCTCTTCCACATCTTCTTGAGGCCGAATTCCTTCACCCGCGCCTCGTCCGGCGTGATGGTCGCGCACTTCACCGCCACGCCGTGCTTCTTCGTCGCCTCGGCCGAGTCGATGGTGACCTGGTCGTTCGTCGCGTCGCGGTGCTCGATGCCCAGGTCGTAGTACTCGAGCTGCACGTCGAGGTATGGCAGGATCAGCTTGTCCTTGATGAACTGCCAGATGATGCGGGTCATCTCGTCGCCGTCCATCTCGACGACCGGATTAATCACCTTGATCTTGGCCATGACGCATTCCTGAGCGTGAGTCGGGCAGCGCCGCAGACGCGGCGGGGGCGGATGTGCTGTGGGGTGATTCTAGTCGTGCGCACCGGCCGTGGCCAAAGGCTGCGCCCGCGTCAGGCGTCCGGCGCCGTTCAGCGCGCCTCGCGCTGCCGGGCCAGCGCGGCGCTGAAGGCCGCAGACTGTTCCGCGACGAGCCGCTGGAACGCCCCCGGATCGATGAAGGGGTTCGGCGCGCTCGGCGCACGCCGCGCCCGCTTGCCCTGCAGGTCGAAGAACTCCGCGTGCGGCGCCAGGAACACGTCACCGTCGATCTCCCGCAGGCGGACGAACGTGCGCTGGTAGTCCTCGACGATGCCGGGATACTGCGGCACCGGCGCGAGCCGATTGGCCGCCACCGACCCGCTGCAGTAGAACACCGCGGTGTGCCGCTGCCCCGCCACCACCAGCGGCATCGTCCATGTCGTGCAGCCGGCCGAGTGACCCGCGGTGAGGTGTGCGGTGAGCGTCGTGCCACCGATCGTGACGGTGGCACCGTCAGCCAGCACGCTGTCCACGCGCACCGGCGGAAAACGCATCGTCGTGTCGGATTCCGAGCCGACGTACACGCCCTGCTCCAGTGCAACCCGGTCACCAGCCATCGCGAACAGGCGTGCACCGGTGCGTCGCTTGAGCTGCGCGATGCCGCCGCTGTGGTCGTAGTGCGCGTGCGTGTTGAGGATGATCCGCACATCACTCGGCCGGAAGCCGAGTTGCGTGATGCTGCGCTCCACCGCCGCCGCGTTCTGAGGCAGGCCGACATCGAGCAGGATGTGGCCGGCCGGCGTGGTGATCAGCCAGGCCGAGAGCCCGGCGCTGCCGACGTAGTGGATATTGCCGATCACCGGGAACGGCGTGATCGTGTCGGACCACAGCTTCGGGATCTGTGCCTGCGCACCGGTCGCGCCAAGCGCCAGCGCGAGCAGCAGGCGGCGCATCATCATGTTCATCACCAGGTGGGATGCGTGCTCACGCCACCATCCACCAGCAGGTCGGCGCCGGTGATCCATCGCGCGCCCCGCGAGGCGAGAAAGAGCACCGCATCGGCCACGTCGTCGGGCTGCCCGAGTCGTGTGAGTGGTGCGGCGGCCGTCCAGCGTGCGACGCCGGGTGGCCAGTCGGCCGCGAGGCCGGGCCGGTCGATCAGCCCCGGCGAGACCGAGTTGATGCGGATGCCGTGCGCGCCGTACTCCAGTGCGGCCGCGCGCGTGAACATGAGCTGTCCCGCCTTCGACGTGGCGTAGTGCGCGTGACCGGCAGCCGGCCCATGTCCCTCGATGGAGACGATGTTCACCACCGCACCGGGCGCCCCACGCGCGACCATCGCGTCGGCTGCAAGCCGGGTGCAGAGAAAAAGCCCATCGAGGTTGGTGGCCATCATCGCCTGCCACTGGGCGAACGACAGCTCGGCCAGCGTGGCGACCCCCTGATCCGCCGCGTTGTTCACGAGGATGTCGACCGCACCCAGCGCGTCGGTGATCGTGGAGAACATCGCCGCGCACGCCGCCTCGCTGGCGATGTCGGCACCAACCACCAGCGCCGTCCCGCCAGCGGCGGTGATCTCCTGCACCACAGCCTCGGCCGCGTCACCCTGCCGGTTGTAGTGCACCGCCACCCGCGCGCCCGCCTCGGCAAGCCGCCGCGCGATCACGCGACCGATGCCGCCCGAGGCGCCCGTCACGAGTGCGACGCTGCCGGTGAGATCCAGCAGTTGCGGAACGGCGGGGACGGCTGACGTCATCGGGTGGCGATGTGGGAGTGGCTCACTTGCCCGGACGGTACTCCCGCTCGGTGTGCCCCTTGAGCTGCGAGCGATAAAAGTAGACGTCGCGCAAGTCACCGGCCGCGTAGCGCGCCGCCTGATCGCCGAAGTGCTTGCTGCCCGGCACGGAGTTCAGCCCACCGGCCGTGACGGCCTTCGCCCGCACGCTGTCACCGAACTCGACCACCGCCACGAAGCTGTTGCCGCTGGTGCCATACCACTTCTTCGTGCCCTTGTAGGCGCGGGCACCGAACGACGCCAGCGAGCCCCAGCGCGACGACGTGAACGGCACCGGGATGCTCGCCGCCGTGTCGGCGAAGGGTTGCACGATGTCACCGGTGCGACGCTGGAAGCGGTTGATGTCGCCCCACGGCGTCTGCCAGCGCCCGAAGTGCGAGGTGAGCGTGTCGGTCGCCGTGGCGAGTGCGGCCAGCTTCACGGCCGGCGTGGTGCCGCTGCGCATGAAGTCATACAGGGACTGCCCCTCGCTGTCCTCATCGGCGCGCGACAGGCGCCACAGTTCCTCACCCCAGAACACGGCCACGCTCGTCGGCACGGAGTTCGCCGCCCAGCGGAAGTCCCACGTGCGGAGCTGCGCCACCGGCTCGGCCAGCTTCGCCTTGAGCGCGTCGGCAGCGGGCAGGCCATCGTATGCCGTGACCAGCAGCGGCACGAGGTCGGCGAAGGCGGGGAGATAGCTGTCGTAGGCGGCTTCCCGCAGCGTCTCGAGCGTGAAGTCACGGCGCCCGTCGAGCACGCGCAGGGCATGCACTCCGCGCGGGTTCTCCGGTGACATCTCCATGTAGCGCGGGAAGTCGCGCCGCCGCGGGCTCGCCGAGCCGGACACGCTGAACGGCCAGTTGTTGGTGTTCTGGATGAAGCCCGTCGCCGGGTTCAGCACGTTCGGGCTCTCGTCCAACCCAGACACGCCGCGGTAGGAGGTGGCCGAGTCGCTGCCATCCACGGGCTTCGTCCAGTCGAAGCGCGGATCGCGCTTCTGCACGTAGTTGGCGTGGAAGTACGCGATGTTGCCTTCACCGTCAGCGAAGACGGTGTTGTTCGACGAGTTGGTGTGCAACTCCATCGTGGCGCGGAATTCGGCGTAGTTCTTCGCCTTGGTACGCGTCCATGACTGCGTCAGCGCCTTCACTGGCTCCTGCATCAGCGCCACGCTCACCCACTTGCCGTCGGCCTCGCGCACCACCGGTCCGTGGTGCGTGCGATACACGGTGAAGCGGCGCGTCGCCATGCCGGTCGCGCTCGTGTAGCGCACCTCCACCTGCGCGGCCGTCACCGGTCGCGCGCTGCCGGCAAACATGTACACGAAGCCGCTGTCCTTCGGTGTCACCGTCTCGGCATACTCGTCGATCACGTCGGCGCCGCTGGACGTGTGCATCCAGCCGGCGTGCGCATTGAAGCCCTGATAGATGAAGAACTGCCCCCAGGTGGCAGCGCCGTACGCATTCAGCCCCTCCTCGCTCTGCATCTGCAGCTCCTCGCGGAAGAAGAACGAGGTGTGCGGGTTGATGAGCAGGAGCGCCTTGCCGTTCTTCGCGTTCTTCGGCGCGATGGCGAAGCCGTTGGAGCCGCTCGGCTCCTTCTCGGGGCCGAAGCGCGGTGACTCATCCGCCGGCACGGACCGCGTCGCCAGCGCCTGCCTGCCCTGCCGGCCGTAGAACTCCTCGATACCGCGCAGCGACACCGACTCGATGTCACCGCCAATGCTCCCTTCGCTGAAGCTGAGCGCCATCCACGGCTCGAACGTCGTGAGCACCTTCGGCTTCACGTCCGGATGTGTGTGGAGGTAGAAGTTCAGGCCATCGGCCCAGGCACTGGCGAGCGATTGCAACCAGACCGGGCTGGCCGCGAACTGCTTCTGCAGGCTGGCCGGATCGATGAAGAGCTTCATGCGCAGGTCGCGCCAGATCGCCGCCTCGCCCTCGGCCTCGGCGCGCCGGCCCATCGCATCGAGGTAGTTCATCTCGATGCGATTGAAGTCATCCTCGGCCTGCGCGTAGATCATGCCGAAGACGGCGTCGGCATCGCTCTTTCCCGACACGTGGGGCACGCCCCAGTCGTCGCGCACGATGGTCACGCGCTCGGCCGTCTGTTCCCAGCGGGCCAGATCCGGCGGCGCGGCCCCACCGGTACCGGCACCCCGGCCGCAGGCGGTGACCAACAGGAGCAGCGTGATGGAGACGGACCTTCGCATGCGGACCTCATCGGGGCGGGGTGGGAGAGCGAGCCATGGATGCTGGCCTGCGGCGACACATTCTGCAACCGCGTGCTCCCGCTATTGCGCGGCGCTCCGCCCTTTCGCTGGATCGGCACCTCCGGCACGTTTCACAGCTCCGGTCCACCGCCCCCCTGCACCATCGCCCACGCCGTCATGCGCCTCCGCCCGTTCCTGTCCCTGCCACTCCGTCGCGCCGCGCTCCTGTTCGCGGCGGGCGCCGCCTCCGCACTGCAGGCCCAGATCCCGCAGGCCGAGTACAACGCCCGGCGCGACGCGCTCGCCGCCAAGATCGGTGACGGGCTGGTCGTGGCGTTTGGCGGGCGGAACCCGGTGGCGGACTTCGGCCCCTTCTTTCAGCTCGCCGACTTCCGCTACCTCACCAATTACAACGAGCCAGATGCCGCGCTGGTGATGGTGGTACGCGGGGGCAAGGCGCAGTCGACGCTCTTCATCACGCCGGCCGGGGCACGCCAGGCGTTCTACTATGGCAAGCGTCCCGACTCGCTGACGGTCGAGCAGACGCTCGGCATGAAGGCCCGCTCAGCCGGGGCACTCGAACAGGTCATCGACTCGCTGGCGACCTCCGTGACCACGGTCTACGCACTGGCCGACTGGGCCGCCTCCGATTTCGCGGCGCAGGACTCGCTCACGCGAGGGCAGCAGTGGGAGCGCCGCTTCAGCGCCGCACACCCGACACTGACGATGCGGGACGCGCATCCGTACGTCATCCAGATCCGCGCGAAGAAGAGCGAGGCCGAGCTGGCGCTGATCCGTCGCGCGGCCGAGATCAGCTCCGAGGGTCACCGCGCGGCGATGCGCCTCGCGCAGCCGACGAAGGAGTACGAGCTGCAGGCCGCGATCGAGTACGAGTTCATGCGACGTGGCGGGGCGCGGCCGTCGTACGGCTCGATCGTCGGTGGCGGCATCCGCGGCACGCAGCTCCACTACATGCGCAACCGCGGCGACCTGAAGCCCGGTGACCTCGTGGTGATCGACGCCGCCACGGAGTACGAGGGCTACGCCGCCGACGTGACCCGTTCGATTCCCGTCAGCGGGACCTACACGCCCGAGCAACGGCTCATGTACCAGCTCGTGCTCGACGCACAGCTGGCCGCAGAGCGGAACTCGAAGGTGGGGCTGTCGTCCATCGCGGCGCAGGACTCGTCCGAGGATGTGCGCGCGCGCGGCCTGGCGCGCCTTGGCCTGATCGACAGCCCCGAGGCGCAACTCGACATGCCGTGGCGCACCGACTGCGCGAACGCCCCACGCTCCTGCCGCCAGGCGATGTTCTGGATGATCCACGGCATCAGCCACGGCATCGGCCTCGCGGTGCACGATCCGGCGCAGTTCTACAGCGGCGACCGCACCTTCAAGGTCGGCGATGCGTTCACCATCGAGCCTGGCATCTACATCAGCACGGCGATGCTCGACGCCCTGCCTGATACGCCGCGCAACCGCGCCTTCATCGCCAGGGTCCGACCGGCCGTGCTCCGCTTCCAGAACACCGGTGTGCGCATCGAGGACGACTACATCGTGACGGCGAACGGCACCGAGCGCATCTCGAAGGCACCGCGCGAGATCGCCGAGATCGAAGCGCTGATGAAGGAGCGGCCGCGCGTCGTACCCTGAGCCAGCGCGTCGTGCTCGGCCAACCCGTCGGATCGGACGTGGACGCACGAGCAAGAGCAGCAGCAGGAACAACAGCAACAGCAACAGCAAGAGCAACAGCATATCGCAAAACTGAACAACCGCTGGTGCAGTTTTGCGGCTGTTCAGTTTTGCGATATGCTGTTGCGCTTGCTCTTGCTGTTTGCTGTCTGCTGTTTGGCTGTTTGTCAGTTCTGGCGATTCAGTGGTTCATAACGCACCGCACGATCAGGACCGGCGCGCGACGAGGATGTGGTTGTAGCCGCCGGACGTCGCATGCGAACGGGCCTTGTGGTCCGTCACCGCGAGACCCTCGCGACGTAGCGCCCGCACGAACGCCGGCTCGCTGTCCACGGACCAGTACGCGAGCGTGCCGCCGGGCTTGAGCGCCGCCATCGCCTGTCGGGTGCCCTCCTCGCCGTACAGTTTGCGGTTGCTGCCGGTCGTGAACGACTCGGCGCCGTTGTCCACGTCCAGCAGGATCGCATCGAAGGCGGCAGGACTGTTGCGTATTACCTCGAGGACGTCGGCGCGGCGCATCTCGACGCGCGCGTCGCGCATGGCGGCGCCAGCGAGGTGCCAGTCAGGGTGGTGGTTCCAGTCGATGACCTCCTGCATCAGCTCTGCCACCACCACGTGCGCGTCGGCGCGCAGCAGGTCGAGGGCCGCGCGGAGCGTGGCGCCGAACCCGAGGCCACCGATCAACACCGATGCGCCAGGCGCCGACTGCAGGCGCGTGCAGGCAAGTGCGGCGAGCTGCACCTCCGAGTGCACGCGCCGCGTGGACATGAGCTCGACGCCGTCGACCACCATCAGGTAGGCGCCATCATGGCGGTACAGCGTCACCTCCGATCCGTCGGGTGCGCGGGCGGACGCCAGGCGTTCGACCGGCTTCACGGCAGTGCGTCGAGATGCGAGAGCAACTGGACGAAGAACGTGACCGCGGTCGCATATCCCGTGACCGACATCCGCTCATTCACGCCATGGATGCGCGCCATGTCGCCCTCGCCGAGCGGCACGGCGAGAAAGCGGAAGACATTCGAGGAGTGAGGGCCCCAGTACTTCGCATCCGTCCCGCCGACCACGAGGTACGGCAGCACCGGGACCGACTGCCCCGGCACCATCCCGCGCACCGTGCTCGCGATCAGCCGGAACGCGGCGCCATTGGCATCCGAGACGGGCGACGGATCCACGCGCGCACTGTCGGTCGGTGCGATCGTGACCATCGTGTCCGCGATCACCTCCGTCACCCGCGCGATCACCGATTGCTGCGTCTCACCGGGGCGAATGCGGAAGTTGACCACCGCCGAGGCCTCCGGCGGCAGCACGTTGTCCTTGATCCCCGCCGCCAGCATCGTCGGCGACGTGGTGGTGTGGATCATCGCGGCAGTGGAGGGTGTCTGCTCCAGCACCGAGGTGACGAGTGGCGCCGTGATCCAGAGGTTCGCGAATGCCAGCTTCCGCGCAAACGGCAGATACGGCGTCATCGCCTCGAGCATCCCGCGCGCCGGCCCATCCAGTGACGAGGGGAACGGGTTGGCCTCCAGCGCGGCCACCGCGCGACTCAGCGCACCCACAGCCGTCCGCGACGATGGCATCGACGAGTGCCCGCCCAGCGCCCTCGCCGTGAGCCTGAGCGATAGGTAGCCCTTCTCGGCGATGCCAACGACCGCCGCCATGCCGTCCACACCGGGCACGGCGCCGGCCGTCATCACGCCGCCCTCGTCGATCACCATCGCCGGTTTCACGCCGCGCGCCACGAGCGTGTCCACGATGACACGGGCGCCGTAGCGTCCACCCACTTCCTCGTCGTGACCGAACGTGAGGTACACGGTGCGTGCCGGTCGCACACCGCGCGTCAGCATGTCCTCCACCGCCTGCAGCACGGCGAGTACCGTGACCTTGTCGTCCATCGTGCCGCGGCCCCAGACGTAGCCGTCGGCGATGTCGCCGGAGAACGGACCGTGCTTCCACTCCGCCAGGTTCTGCTCCGGCACCGGCACCACGTCCATGTGGCCCATCAGGACGACGGGAGCGGCGGTGGAGTCGGTGCCGGTCCAGGTGTAGATGAGGCTCAGCCCGGCCACCGTCTCCCGCCGCAGCGAGGCGTGCACCCGGGGGAAGGCCGTCTTCAGGAACTCGTGAAAGCCGAGGAAGGCTGCGGTGTCCACCGGTGCACCGGATGCCATCGAGACGGTCGCGAATTTCACGGCACCCGAGAGGCGCGCCGCCGCCGTGGCCTCGTCGATGGCCACGGCTGGCGCGGCGCTGGCGGGCGGCGCGGGTGGCGGCACCATCATCGTCCGTGAGACCATCACGCCGAACAACGCGACGATCGCGCCAAGCACGACCAGCAACACCTTCTTCATGACACCCTCCCCAGCACGTCGTTAATGACCGCCTGCATGTCCTCGATCAGGTGATCCACCTGCAGCGCATGGGTGCGGAAGCTCAGCACGCAGACGCGGCCGACGTATCGGCCGCCAGCGACCGCACCGCTGACCATCACTCGACCCCGACGCGACGTCTCGTCCATCAGCATCCGCGTCGCCGCATCCTCCTGCGCCAGCGTCGCGCCCGGCCAGCTGAGGTGGAATGCGAACAGCGACAGCTCGGGTGGCGCGTCCATCACCACGTGCGGCAGTTCCGCCACGCGCCGCGCCGCGTCAACCGCGAGGGCGCGCTTCTCGGTGATCGCCGCGCGAAAGGCATCGGCGCCGTGCAGCTTGATCGTGAGCCACATGCGCAGCCCGGGAAATCCGCGCGAGAGGTCGGGGCCGTGCTGGCTGGGATCGTAGAACTCACCGGCATCCGGCATGTCCGGCAGGTAGTCGGCGGTTGCCGCATGAGCCGCGCGAAGCCGATCGCCATCGCGCACCAGCAGTGCGCCCGTGCCGTACGGCATGAACATGCCCTTGTGCGGATCGAGCGTGAGCGAATCGGCGCGCTCCAGCCCGCGCAGTACCGCACGCGTTTCATCGCAGAGCTGGAAAAAGGCGCCGTAGGCACCATCGACGTGGTGCCACAGACCCTCGGCGGCGCACAGGTCTGCAATCGCGTCCAGCGGATCCACGGCGCCGGTGTTGGTGGTGCCGGCGTTCGACACCACCATGAACGGCTGCAATCCGGCCGCACGATCGGCGGCGATCGCGCTCCGCAGCGCATCGACCGACAGCCGGAACGACGAATCGGTGGCGATCATGCGCACACGATCCGGCATGATCCCGGCCAGCTTGGCCGACTTGTTCACGCAGTGATGCACCTGATCCGACGTATACAGCACCCCCGGCCGGATCTCGGCGCCGAGGTACTGCTCCCGTGCACAGAGCACCGCGTTGAACGTGGCCATCGACCCGCCGGTGGTGAACACCCCGCTCGTGCCCACTGGAAAGCCCATCCACTCGCGCAGCCAGTCGAGCGCGTTCGCCTCCAGCTGCACGAGCGCGGGCGCGGCCTGCCAGATCCCCGTATAGCGGTTGGTCGTGTTGGCGATGAAGTCCGCCAGCGCCGCCGCGAACAGCCCACCGCCCGGGATGTAGGCGAGGTAGCCCGGAGACGGCGTGTTGAAGGACTGCGGGATGTAGGTGCGGAACAGATCGTCGAGCAGGCCATCCAGCGGAGCACCCGCGGCCGGCGCCGGCTCACGCATCTGCCGGCACAGCGACTCGGCGTCGTGCACGCCATACAGCGGCTGGGTCGGGAGCGTCCCGAGGTGCTCCAGGCACCGCCCGACGACCGTGTCGGCCATGGCGCGCATGTCGGGGGCACTGATTTCGAGTTCGGTGATATGCGGCTCCAGCGGGGGTGAGACGGGTGCGCTCGACGCGCCGGAATATCGCAGCCGAGGGCTCAGTCCGCGCGCTGCGGCACGGCCGACGGCGGCAGGGTGTCGGCCACCGTCGTGCCCGCGCCGACGCGACGCACCAGCAGCCCTTCCTGCCGCAGCCGATCGAGGGCGCCATCCACGGTGTTGCGCGAGACGCGCAACCGCCCGGCCAGTGCGCGCGCACTCGGCAGTCGCGCGCCGGCCGGCAGCACACCGGTGGCGATGTGCTCGCGGATCTGTGCACAGATCTGCCGTTGCAGCGAGGTCCCGGCGTTCTGCGCGGCGCGCGACACCCTGAGCGCTGCTGCCCCTGCACCACCTGCACTCCGCCGCGGCTTCGCTGCCGTCACGGTCGACGCCCGCCGGTCTCCGCTCAGCGCGTGCCTGGCACCAGTGCCTGGTACACCATGTTCGTGAACCGGGACGGCACGGTGGAGCTGTTGGGCAACTGCTGGATCATGAAGACGATCACGAGGCGCTCCTTCGGGTCCACCGTATACGACGAACCGTACGCGCCGCCCCACCCGTAGGCGCCCGCGGACCTGAACCCATCGGCGCCAAGCCGGTCCACGGTGGAGAAGCCCAGGCCGAAGCCGCGGCCGTCGGTCGAGTACAAGGTGCCCGTCTGGTTGCTGGACATCAGCTCGATCGTGCGCGGCGCAAGGATGCGCGTGCCACCGAGCACGCCGCCGTTCAGCAGCATCTGCAGGAAGCGGGCGTAGTCGCGGGCGGTGGAGACGAGCCCCGCACCGCCGGAAAAGTTGCGGCGCGGTCCGTCGGTGTAGTGGCCCTGTCCGCGCGCGCCGTCCGGTGCGCGAACGCTGCGACGCGTGCTGTCGCTCATGTAGACGGCCGTCAGGCGGGCGCGCTGTACCTCGGGCACGAAGAAATGCGTGTCGACCATGCCGAGCGGCGCAGTGATCCGGGTGCGGAAGAATTCGTCGAGTGGCAACCCCGACACCCGCTCCACCACGCACCCGAGCACGTCGGTGTTGTAGCCGTACACCCACGCGGCACCGGGCTGCTGCGCCATCGGCAGGGTGCCGAGCCGCTCCATCGTGGTGCAGACCGCTTCGTCCTTGTCGGCGGTGTACCAGCCCCACCCCGCGGCCGGCCCGAGGCCCAGCGCGCGATACTGTTCGGCAATTTGCGCATCGGTGCCATACGAGATACCCGCCGTGTGCGTGATCAGGTCGCGGATCGTGATCGGCCGCCGCGCGGGTACCGCCGCGGTCGCGCCGGACACCTGCACGGTGGTGTTCGCGAACGTCGGCAGGTAGCGGCTCACGCGGTCATCCAGTGACAGCGTACCCTGCTCCACCAGCGCCATGACGGACACGCTCGTGAGCGCCTTCGTCTGCGACGCGATGCGAAACAGTGCGTCCGGCGCCATCCGCCGCCCCGCCTCACGATCGGCCATGCCAACCGCGCGCTCATAGATCACGCGCCCGTCGCGCATCACCAGCCCCACGGCGCCGGTGATGCTCCCGTCGGCAACGGCGCCATCGAGCAGCGAGTCCAGCCGCGCCAGCCGCGAGGCCGAGACGCCCGCCGGCGCGGGCTGCGCGAGGGCCATGCTCAGCGACAGCACGCTGACGGCTGCCGTGCGTGATGCAGATCGGATCAGTGTCATCAGTCAACGATGCGTGGTGGCGCTGGGCGGTGCAAGACGCACACGAGCCGATGGCACCGACGCGTGGATCGATCACTGACAGCTTCGCGCCTTTCGGTGCCCGTCGCGACTCTGCGTTCTGCTGTTCCACACGCCGCCCTTTTGCACAGACTGCGCCCCGCGCGTCAGGCCGCGTGCGCCTTTCCGCGGACCGACGCCCACAGCGCCCGCTCGACCATCACGGGCGTAAACTCGGCCCCGAGCGCCGCAGCCCGCACGCGCAACTGGTCGGCATAGGCGGCATAGTAGCCGAGCGTCCACTTCACCGGGCCGAGTGCCGGCACCTGCGCCGCCACGAGTTCGTCGAAGAACGGGTAGACCGTCGGCCAGAGCGCAGCGACGATGGCCGAGGCGGTGGCCGGGCCGACGCCGTCGAGCGTCGCGATCTCGCCGATCGGCTGCGTCGGGTGTGGGCAGCGCGCGAAGGCGCGGATCGAGGTCTGCATCACGGCGTCGGGGTCGTTGCCCTTCACACGCACCAGGTTCGGCGCGCGCCACACGCCGCGGTACATCTTCCACTCCGTCACGCGCACCAGCTCCGCATGCGTGATGTGCACCAGCCGCCGCGCCGGGAAGACCGCCGGAAACTCCTCGCGATACCACGCGTCGAGTGCGGGCAGCTTCGGCACACCCTGCGCGGCGATCACCTCCCGATACGACTCGAGCGCACGACGCCAGGGCGCCGTGTCGCTCGAGGTCCAGAGCTGGCCCGGCGCCGCCATCAGTGGCGCGCGGGACACAGCGTCAGTCGTGCCACCATCATGGCGTTGCGATGCACCCCTCGGCCTTGGCGCAGTTCGGGTCGATGGGTGGCAGACGCAGGCGGGCGAGTTCCTTGTTCACGTTCGCCAGGTCCGTCGCCCAGATCTGCGACAGGCGCGTGGTGTAGCGGCCGAGCTGCGTGTTCAGCAGCCCGAAGATCTCGGGCATGTTCGTGGTCGGTCGGCCGTCGCCGCGCTCCGCCATCGAGAGCAGTGTCGCCAGCCGGTTGTTCACGCGGATCGGGAAGTTGAGCGGGTCCTGTCCGCTCTGGTTCCGCACCTGATAGACGCTGTCCTCCACCACCGAGGCGTTCGCCACCAGCGTCGATCCGGCCGCCTTCAGTGCGGCATCCTCGGCCGCCTTCTTCTGCCGGTCGGCGAGTTGCGCCTTGACGCGCCGGACGGCGATCACCGCCTGGTTCGCCTCGGTCGCCTTGTCCCGAACGCGGCGGCCGAACTGATACTGCGCGTGCAGGTCGGCATCGGTGATGTCCGTCAGCAGCGGATTGCGCTTCACCACCAGCGGCGCCGTGGCAACGCGGTTGTCCGCCGTCAGGCGCGCCGTGTACCGACCCGGCGGCACCGCCGGACCAGCCGTGCCGGCGCCCCACAGGATCATCCCCGGGAAGCCGACGATGCCCTGCGTGCGCAGGTCCCAGACGAAGCGGTTGAGTCCCGGCCGGTTCGGCAACGCCGCCTCGCCGCCGCGGCGGCGTCCACCGGCGCGTGCGGCAGCACCAGCCGCGGCGGTGTCGGGCTCGATCGTGCGCACCACGGCGCCCGCCGAGTCGAGGATCTCGAGCACGGCGCGCGTCGGCACCGCCTTGAGGCTGTAGCTGATCGTCAGGCCCGCACCGGACCGGTACGCCACCGGCGGCGTGTAGACGTGCACCTCGGCCGCCAGCGTCTGCGGCGTTGCCTGACGCAGCGGCGCGATGTTGTCCAGCACCCAGAAGCCGCGGCCATGCGTGGCGATCACCAGCTCGTTGGCCTCGACGATCAGGTCCGCCACCGGCACGTCGGGCATGTTCAGCCGCAGCGACTCCCAGTTCGCCCCATCGTCATACGAGATGTACACGCCGTGCTGCGTGCCGGCGTAGAGCAGTCCCTTGCGGGTCGGATCCTCGCGGACCGTGTGTACGTACGCGTCGGCACGGATGCCCGTCACGATCTTCGTCCAGGTGCGGCCGTAGTCGGTGGTCTTCCAGATGTACGGCGAAAAGTCGTTCAGCAGCGGCTTCCGGACCGACATGTAGGCCGTGCCGGCGGCGAAATTCGACGCGTCCATCTGACTCACGCGGCCGAAGTCCGGCATGTCGCGCGGCGTGACGTTGGTCCACGACTTTCCGCCGTCGCGCGTGACGTGAACGAGCCCGTCATCCGAGCCGGTCCAGATCACGTTCATGTCCCGCTTGCCCGGTGCGATCGAGAAGATCGTGCCGTACACCTCGGGCCCGTTCATGTCGCCCGTGATCGGGCCGCCCGACTTCTCCTGCGTGATCGGATCGTGGCGCGTCAGGTCGCCACTGAGCACCGTCCACGTCTTGCCGCCATCCATAGTGCGCCAGAGGCGCTGCGAGGAAACGTAGAGCGTGCGCTTGTCGATCGGCGAGAAGATGATCGGGTACGTCCACTGCCAGCGCTCGCGGATCTCCTTCGAGGGCTCACCCGAGTAGAACCACGGGTACGGATTCACCTCGCGGGCCTGTCCCGTGCGCCGGTCGAACTTGTCCAGATAGGCGCCGTTGTTGGTGCCGGAGTAGAACAGGTCCGGGTTGCGCGGATCGGGGGCGATGTAGCCCGGCTCGCCACCGCCGGCCTGGTACGAGACCGCCATCCCGCCCGACGCGATGTCGGGCAGCGGACGACGTGGTCCCGTGTCGGTGCGCGGCGTGTTCGCGGCCGTGAACTGCTGCAGGTTCCAGTTGTACGGCGTGCAGAGCGTGCTGTTGTCCTGCTGCGACCCGCAGACGTGGAACGGCAGGTGCGCGGTGGTGATCACATGGTAGAACTGCTCCGTCGGAAAATCCTGCGCCGTCCACTTTCCGCCGGTGTTGGTGCTGACCGTGCCGCCACCATCGTTGGCCGCCACGAGGTGCGTCGGGTCATCGGGGTCCACCCACAGGTCGTGCCAGTCACCGTGCGACCCGTTGTCGATCGTCGCCAGCGTCTTGCCACCGTCCGTGCTGCGAAAGACCGACGTGTTCTGCGCATACACCACGTCCGCATTCTTCTGGTCGGCGAAGACGTGCGTGTAGTAGAACGCGCGCTGCCGGATGCTGCGGCTGTAATTCATCGGCGTCCACGTCGCGCCCGCGTCATCGCTCTTGAACAGGCCGCCGCTGTCGTTCTCCACCAGCGCGTACACGCGATTCGAGTTCGCGGCGGTCGTGGCCACACCGATCCGGCCGATGAGGCCGGGCGGCAATCCAGGATTGCGGGTGATCTCCTTCCACGTCTCGCCACCGTCGGTGCTCTTGAACAGCCCGCTGCCGGGGCCACCGCTCGACATCTGGTATTCCTTGCGATACGCCTCCCACAGCGCCGCGTACATCACCATCGGATTGGCACGGTCGAACGCGATGTCGATCGCACCGGTCTGGTCGTTGCGGAAGAGCACCTTCTTCCACGTCGTGCCGCCGTCGGTGCTCTTGAACACGCCGCGCTCGGCACTCGGCACGCTGTACTTCCCGAACGACGCGACGAAGACGATGTCGGGGTTGGTGGGATGGATGCGGATCTTCGAGATGCCGTGCGACTCACGGAATCCGACGTGCGCCCACGTCGCGCCGGCATCGCGACTGCGGTAGACGCCGTCGCCGGGCATGATGTTGCCGCGGATGGCCGTCTCACCCATGCCGATGAACACGAGATCGGGATTGGTCTCGCTGACCGCCACCGCGCCGACCGAGGCGCTTTGCAGTTGACCGTCGGTGACCGGGGCCCAGGTCTCGCCGCCATCGGTGGTCTTCCAGAGGCCACCGCCCGTGGCTCCGAAGTACGCCTCCCGCGGCCGGCCCTTCACGCCACTGGACGCGATCGACCGACCGCCACGGTCAGGCCCGATGTTGCGCCACTTGTAGCCGGAGAGCAGCGTGGAATCGAGCGCCGGCACGACGGTCGGCACGGGATCGAACGGCGGGCGACCCGGCAGCACGGCCGAGACGGCGGCGACGAGCGGAAGAGTCAGCAGGAACAGCGGGCGCGGCGAGAACATACGCGGGCTCGGTGGAGGGCGACCTGGGATGTGGACGCAAGACTGTGCGACGGCAACGTGAGCCGTCGGGGCAACGTTGAAGCGCGCAGCCCCGGGCGCAAGGACCCGGCGCCCGACCCGTCACGGCAGCCGCGTCACCTGGCCGCGCAGACTGTCCAGCGACAGCGGGTCGCCCGTCCGCACGTCGGACAGGATGCCGTGCACGTTCGTCACCGACGGCACACCCAGCTCGCGCAGGATGATCGAGGCGTGCGACAGCTCGCCGCCCGTCTCCACGACCACCGCCGTCACGCGCCGGAACAGCAGGGCCCACGCCGCGTCCACGGCCGGCGCGATCAGGATCGTCTCGTCGGGCAGCCATCCCGCCGGCGGCGAGGACGTGGGTCCCTCGGCGCACCACGCCCGCCCCGTCACCCGGCCCGGTGCGAGCCCGATCCCCTGCCACGCGTCGCGGCCGGCCGACGGCGTCCGGCGTCCGTCGCGCCGCAGCCGGTCGAAGCGCCGGAAGACCTGCGGGATCTGCACCGAGGCCTCCTCACGCCGTTCCTCCTCGCGCCGCGCGAGGAAGTCGTGGTCGTAGCCCGTGCCGGCATCCAGCGCGCACGCCTCGTCCACCGACAGCAGCCAGATGTCGTCGCGACGCCGCAGTGCGCCCCGCGCCACGGCGTGGTCGGCGGCGCCATGCAGCAACTCGCGGATCATCGCGAACGCCACCATGGCATCGTCCCGCAACTTCTCGCGTGCCTGCAGTGGACGCCGCGCCAGCCACCAGAGCGGCAGCGTCAGCCACTCCGCCGCCGTGCGCGCGGGCAGCGTGCGCGGGGCGATCGGATACGCGAGCTCATGACGCAGCAGCGCCAGCACCGCCGACGGCTGCTCGCGCCAGCGGGCCTGTGCCAGGTCGCTCTCGTAGGGACCGCGATGGCCGAAGCGCTCCAGCCACTGCTTCCACTCGAACCCGCCCGAGTCGCTCACCGGCGGGTCACCGACGGCGATGCGCGCGATGTCGTCAGGGTGGTCGCGCACCGACGGCACCACGTCACGGCGCAACGCCTCCACGACATCGCTGCCGGGGGTGCGCTGCCGCGACAGATGCGCCGCCAGCGTACCGGTGCGACGGAGCAGCGCCAGCGGCAGCGCCATCGCCGCCGTCAAGGCGAACATGGACTGCACCAGCAGCACGTACCGGCGCTGCGCTGCCTGCACCAGCGGCTGCATGTCGCGCTCCGCGTCGAGCAGGTCACGCGACAGGATCGTGAGCCGGGCGCGGCGCGTGGTGCCCACCGCCGTCAGCTGGGCCCAGAGCAGCCTGAGGAGCGCCGGCCACGCGGCCGCCACCCGCGACGTCCGCCAGCCGACCGGACGCACGTCACGCCCCCCGATCGCGTCGGCGATCATTCGCGTCGGCAGGCCCCATGTGCGCAGCATGTCGGTGAGCAGTGACAGGTTGATCACCGGCCGCCCCGCGAACACCTCGATGAACGGGCGCGTTGCCGGCAGCGCAGCGTCAGCGCGACGATACCACGAGAAGAGTCCCCCCGCGCAGCTCGCGATCAGCGTCGCCATGAAGCGGCTTGGCAGCGGCGGCAGGATCTCGCGATGGTTGGCCAGCGTGAACCACTCGTTCCGCACCGTGGAGCGCGTCACGGGACGCAACTGCACCAGCCAGCAGGTCACCCCGTCATCGGCCCACTCCACGTCCCAATCGGCACTGCCCCAGCGGTTGACCGCCGCCAGCTCACGAATCATGCGCAGGATCCGCTGCAGCCGCTGCGCCCACGGCGGCAACAGCGCGTCAGTCTGCTCACCGCGACGCACCCGCGGGATCTCGAACGACTGCCCGCTCACGGTGCCCGCCAGCAGCGCCTCGGCGGTGCCGTTGACGACGTTCACCAGATCGTCCTCGTGCTCACGCTCGGTGAATGCCACCCCCGCGTGCAACGCCGCCACCTGCTGCATGACCAGCACGTCGCGTCGCGCGGCCAGTCCCTCGCCCGAGGCGCGCACCTGCCGCACCGCCGCCGCCACGGCCGAGGGCGAGCCACCATCGACGTTGAGCACACTCACGAAGGCGCCGGCGTTGCTCAGGCGCGCCATGTCTTCGCTCGAGAACGCCGAGCGGACCACCAGGGTCGCGTGCGCGAGCGCCGCCGGCAGTGGGCAGTTCCCGAACATCCACGCATCCACCGACTCGTCCGGGACGACGATGCCCTCGGGCACGGGCAGCCCCGCCACCGCCGCACGGTGCAGCAGTGAAGCCTTCGGCGATGCATCGACCGCACGTCGGTCATCGCCGCCGATGGGCGCGTACGGGAGCTCGTCGTTCACGTCAGCGCGTGTGCGAGGTCCGCGATGCGCAGGGCATAGGCGCGTGGCGCATCGAGCATCGGGAAGTGATCCCACGTCGGCTCCACCACCACCTCGGCATCCGGCAGCACGCCGGCGTACGCGGCGGCCTGCGACGGTGCCAGCACGCGCTCGCGTCCACCCCACAGCAGCACCGTCGGCACCCGCACTGGCGCGAGCGAGTTGAACCAGCGCGGCGTGATCAGGTCGAACATCAGCCCGAACGCGGCGCAGCGACCGTAGTTGTCGAAAAAGCGTTCGACGACGTGATCGGCCACCGGCGCACGGAAGAACCACCGACGCCAGAGTGGCCGAAGCAGCGGCGTCGCCAGCAGCTGCTGCGCCAGCCAGCGCATCACCTGCGGCCGCATCAGCGAGGGAAAGCGCCGCTGGCCGAGCAGCGCACCGACCGGGGCGTGCAGGATCACCGCGTCCACCAGCGCGCGATGCCGCTGCAGCATCTCCAGCACGAATGCGCCACCGATGCCGTGGCCGAGCAGCACGCGTGGTCGCGCCGTCTGCCGCACCACGTCCGCCAGCCACTCCGCATACGCGCGCATCGATGGCAGTCCCGTCAGCCGGCCAGCGGTCCCGAACCCCGGCAGATCGGGTGCGACGAAACGGATGTCGGCCGGTGTCCGCTCGGCCACCAGCGAGAACCGGAACGACCCGCCACCGTTGCCATGAACGGCGATGATCGTGACAGGCGCATCGGCTTCGGCCAGATCATCGGCGGTCTGCGGCATAGGCTGCGGAAGCTACGCAGCCTCACGGCACACCGCAGCCGCACACGATGCACAAACAGCCGTCGCGGACTCACCCGCCGGCGCCGCGGTGGCGCGTCAGCCGTTGCCGAAGGCCGGTGCCCGCTTCTCCATGAACGCCGCCAGCGCTTCACGGAACTCCGGGCCGCGCAACTGCGCGCCGAAGGCTTCGCCCTCCTGCAGGAGGCGTGACGCGACCGTGCCGCTCTCCTGTTTGAGCAGCGCCTTGGTGAGGCGCAGTGCCCGCGGTGCCTTGGCGGCGAGCGTCGCGGCAACCGCCAGCGCCTCGGCGTCGGCGGCGCCCGGCGCACTGAGCCGCGTCACGAGACCATGCCGTTCGGCCGTGACCGCGTCGAACGGGTCACCGAGCATCAGCAGCGCACTGGCGCGCAGGTGCCCGAGCATGCGCGGCAGGAGCAGGCTCGACGCCCCTTCCGGCACGAGCCCGAGATTGATGAACGGCAGTGAAAAGGTCGTCACCGGATCGGCGATGACCACATCGCAGTGGAGCAGCATCGTCGTGCCGATGCCGATCGCCAGCCCGGAGACCGCCGCCACGAGGGGCTTCGGACAGTCGCTGATGGCGGTGAGAAAGCGCATGACCGGGCTGTCCGCGCCAAGCGGCGGGGCCATGGCGAACTCGCGCAGGTCATTGCCGCTCGTGAACACACCGCCGTCGCCGGCGAGCACGATCACCCGCACGGTCTCGTCCGCCACCGCCTCGTCGATGGCCAGCGCCATCGCCGTGTACATCGGCGCAGTCAATGCGTTCTTCTTTTCCGGGCGCGCCATGCGAATGGTGGTGATCGCACCGGCGCGGACGGTCTCGATGTTCTCGCTCATGGCGACAAGGTCATCGCATGGCTCCTCGCCCGCCAGCCCTCGCCGGAGAGCCGATCGGTCGATCGCTGGATGCGGCCCCTGGGCACCGCTACACTGCACGTCGCCGTCGCCCCGCTCCACCCACCCGCCGTCATCCATGCGAGCCCTGACCCTCCGAGCCGGACCCCGCGCGCTCCGGCTGCTCCGCGAGCGCGGCCTGCGCCCCGAGGACGTGGACGTCATGCCCGGTGCCAGCGGCGGCCCCAAATGGCTCGCACTCGCCGGGCTCGATCGCTTCCTGTTCGGCACCTTCCTGCAGGCGCCGCGCGACCGCGTGATGCATCTCGTCGGCTCGTCCATCGGGAGTTGGCGCATGGCCTGCCTCGCCCAGCGCGATCCCCTCGCGGCACTGGAGCGCGGGCACCACGCCTACATCCACGACCAGCACTACTCGCCCAAACCATCGACGGCCGAAGTGACCCAGGTGCTGAACGTCGTGCTGGATCGCCTGTTGGGCACGACCGGCGTGGCGGAAATCCTCAGTCACCCATGGGCGCGGCTGCACATCATCACATCGCAGGGCCGGGGGCTGGCCAACACCACCTCGCGCGTACTGCTCGGCACGGCACTCACGGCGGCGGCCTCGCTCAACGTCGCGAGCCGGCGCACGCTCGCCCTGCACTTCCGGCGTGTCATCTTCAGCAACGCGGGCGACGGCTCACCGCTGGCGACACTTCGCGACCTCCCCACCCGGCACATCGTGCTGACGGCGGAGAACCTGCGCGATGCGCTGCGTGCGTCGGGCAGCATCCCGATGGTGATCGACGGCGTCGCCATCGCCAGCGCACCCGGCGGCCTGCACTGGGACGGCGGCGTGACGGACTATCACCTCGACCTGCCGTTCGGAGCGGGTGAGGGCCTCATCCTGTATCCGCACTTCTATCCGCACGTGGTGCCCGGCTGGTTCGACAAGTCGCTGCGCTGGCGCCGCGCCGGGGCCGCGAACTTCCAGCGCGCACTGACGCTCGCGCCGAGCGCCGCCTTCGTCGCCACGCTGCCGGGCGGGAGGATTCCCGACCGTCGCGATTTCGCCGCGATGCGCGAAGGTGATCGCATCCGCCGCTGGGAACAGGTTCGTGCCGCCAGCACCGCGCTCGGCGATGAACTCGGCGATCTGCTCGCGCTCGGCCGCATCGCCGATCACGTCGAGGCATGGCGCTGACGCCGTGACACGACGACACGGGTGCGCTGCACATTTCCGTGCAGCACACCCGTCGGACATCAGGACGACCGGCTACCAGCGCACCTACCAGCGCAGGTCGATCTCGTACGTGTCAGGGCCGCCGCGCGGATCGTCGATGCGGATCACTGCCGTCCAGTCGTTGTAGGCGCGCGGGTACTCGGCGATGGTCACGTTGCCGCGGCCGGCGAACCGGCGCAGATCCAGTGGCACCGAGGCGTCGGGCAGGCCCGCACCGGTGACGTCGAACTGCACGTCGTACAGCTGGCGCCCGCTGCGCGCGTAGAACTGCACACGGCGACCGCGGATCCGGATCTCGGCCACCGCGTCGACGGTGCCGGTCCAATGCAGCGCGCCTGCACCACGACGACGCAACGCAGTGTCATCGCGCCCATCACCACGTCGATCGTCCCAGCGGTCATCGCGACCGTTTCCGCGCCGATCATCCCAACGGTCATCGCGACCGTTGCCGCGCCGGTCATCCCAGCGATCGTCACGCCGATCATCGCGACGGTCATCACGGCGCTCGATCACGGGCGGACCTTCCCACGTGAGCACGAGCCGGTAGCGATCCGCGCCCGACTGGCGATCACGCACGCGCACGCGCGCCGTGTAGCCGTTCAGTGCCGACGGCTGCTCGATCACGTCCACGTCACCGCGCCCATTCACACGCACCCGCACGATGCCATTCACGCGCGGCAACGCCTCATTCACGTTGTATCGCGCATCGCGGTATGTCTCGAATCCGTCGCCACGCGTGTCGACGAACGCCCCGCGCATGGTGATGATCGCCTCACGATCGACCGTGCCGCTCCACGTGAGCAGCGTGCGACCGTCGGCACGCGCCGTCGGCGCGGCGAGCGCGAGCAGCGTGATTCCACCGAGGGCAGTGGCCAGCCTCGAACGAAGAGCGGTCATGGTCGTCTCCTGACAGCGACACCAGGGATGCGTCGCGACGTCGCGGTGTCGGCACCGTCGCGGGTGCGCGGCGGGATCATGGCGGGCCACGCAGGCATGCTACAAGGCATTGTCGGTGCCGCGGCGCGTCGATCGGGCGCGCTGACCGGCGGCATGGCGCAAGTGCCGGCGTGACAATGGCTTCGCCCACGCGATCCGTGCGCGGCACGGACGGCGCTGGCACGCGACTGTCCATGGAAAGGGACAGTCTGACGTGCCACGGAGGCGACGCTCCTGCACGAGCGAGGCGGCACCGGCGACCGCACCACGGTACCACCTGTCACCACGACTGCGACCACGACTGCGACTCGGGCCCGCGTCAGCCCTCGGCCGACGATTCGCTGCGGTAGTGCGCCTCGATCGGCGTGAAGTAGCGCACCAGCATCTCGACGAGGCCGGACCGGACGCCACTGCGCAGCGGCTCGGGCACCGAGGCGGCATGGTCCAGCGCCGCGTGCACCACCACCACGCTCAACGCCGCATGACGCGCCGCCTCGTGATCGGGCATCGCCGGCGTCCGACGCTGCAGGAGCGTCCGCACCAGCCCCTGCATGTGCTCCTCCGTCTGCAGCGACACGGGACTCTTGCCACCACTCGCGGAATCGGTGGCGCGACAGACGGCCATGTACCCTGGGTGCACGTCGTCCATCGCCGCGAACGACTGGATCATCTGCGGGAAGAGCACGTCCAGCGGCACCCAGGGCTCATCCAGCCGCAATTCCTGCTGCAGCACGGTCTTCATCGACTCGGCATAACGCTCCGTCAGCGCCTGCAGGATCGCGTCCTTGTTGGGGAAGAAATGGTACAGCGAGCCAACGCTCGATCCCGCGCGCTCCGCAATGGCGTTCGTGGTCGCCGCGTCCACTCCCATCTCGCCGAACACGGCCTCTGCAGCGTCGAGGATGCCCTCGACGCGCTGCTGACCCCGCTTCTGCACCGGGGCCCGCAACACGCGCCCTTCTGGTGGCCTAACCGCTTCGCCTGCAATCACTTCAGTCATGAGTACCTCCACCCGCGAAAGATAGCGCCTGTCCGCTGGCTCGGCAGACGTCGCGACGCCGAACTAGAGCTGTTCCTCTGGTATTGACAAGTAGAAGATAGTCTCTAGTTTCGATTGAACTAGAGGCATCGCTCGTCTTTTACCCGGTCAGCTCATGCGACTTCGTCAGTTCCTGCTCCTGCCGGCCCTCGCCCTCGCGGCCGGCAGGAGCGCCGCCCAGGTCCGATCGCCGTTGGATGAACTGGTGGCCGAGGGACTCGCGGCAAGCCCTGCGCTGAGGGCGGTGACCGTGGCCGTCGCCCGCGATGCCGCCGCGATCGACGAGGCGCGCGGTCGGTTCCTGCCATCGGTGACCGCGAACGCCCGCGCCTCCACGCTCTACGGCGCCAACCCGAACCTCGGCGCCCTCATCAATCCGGCCTACGCGGCGCTGAACCAGCTCCTCGGCCAGTCGGCGTTCCCGACCGACGTCAACCTGACCCTGCCGCAGCGGCAGGAAGGCACGGTGCGAGTCGCGCAGCCGCTGTTCGAACCCCGGGTGCTCGAGGGGTATCGGATCGCCCGCTCGCTGCGTGATGCGACATCGGCCGGTCGCGACGTGCAGCGGCGTCAGCTCGCGGCCGACATCCAGGCCGGCTACCTGCAGTACGCCCGTGCCGTGCGCGCCGCGGAGCTGTACACGCTCACCGTCCCGCTCCTCGATGAGGCGTTGCGCGTTGCCGAGCGGCTGCTGTCGACCGGCAAGGTCACGCCGGACAACGTGCTGAGGGCACGCGCCGAGCAGGCGGCCGTGGTGCAGCAGCGCGACGCGGCGCGGCAGCTCGCGGCGGCGGCGCGCCAGCAGGTGAACTATCTCACCGGACGCGCCATCGATGCGCCACTGCCCCTGATGCCCGACTCACTGCTGCAGTTCGACGCGCGGTTTGCGTCGCGCACCGATCTCGGGGCCGCGCAGGCGCGTGCGCAGGTGCAGCGTGAGGAGCTGGTGCAGCTCGACCGCAGTGCCGACGCCATCGCCGGCAAGGGCCGCATCGCACGGGCCGCATTCCTGCCGAGTGTGAACCTCGCCGTCGACTACGGCTTTCAGGGGAACACGATCCGCATTTCGCAGCAGCGCGACTTCGCGGTCGTGAGCCTCGTCGCGAGCTGGAACCTCTTCAACGGTGGACAGGATCGTGCCCGCGTGCAGCAGGCGACACTGGAGCGCGAGCAGCTGCTCGCGCAGCGTGTCGACGCCGCGCGCGGCATCACGCTGCAGGTGCGCGTGGCGTATGACGCGGCGGTGGTGGCCCGCGCCGCGATCGCCACCGCCGGCGAGCGACTCGCCGCCGCCACACGAACCTTCGAGCTGGTGCAGCGCCGCTACGCACAGGGGCTGGCCGCGCAGCTGGAGCTGCTCGACGCGCGGACCGCGCTGACCACCGCGCAGGTGAACGAACTCCTCACGACCTACGACTTCTACGCGCGCGTGGTCGAGTACGAACGTGCCGCCGCCCTCTCACCCCTGGAGTGATACCGTGCCTCCCGCCCACACCGCCGCCGTGCCGGCTCCGCGCCAGATGGCGCAGTTCCTTCCGTACCTGATGGTGTTCGTCGCGCTCGGCGCCACGTTCCTGAGCGGCTGCTCCAGTGACGTCGACGCGAATGCCGCGACGCCAACGACCGAGGTGCGCATTCCGGTCCGTGTGACCGCATTGTCGCACGGCGCTGCGGCGCCCGACGGCACCATCCTCGTCACCGGGACCCTGGCCGGCAAGGAAGAGGTGGCGCTGGCGTTCAAGATCGGTGGCGTGATATCGCGCATCACCGTCGATGCCGGCCAGACGGTGCGGGCCGGGCAGGTGCTGGCCGAGTTGCGGCCGACCGAAATTGCGGCGCAGGTCGCGTCGGCGCGCGAGGGAGCGGCCAAGGCGCAACGTGACCTGGCGCGCGCGCAGGCGCTGTATGCAGACAGCGTCGCCACGCTCGAGCAGGTGCAGGACGCACGCACTGCGGTCGCGGTGGCGGGCAACGCGCTCCGGGTGGCGCAGTTCAACGCCGACTACGCCGTGATCCGTGCGCCGGGCGATGGCGTGGTCCTGTCGCGTGGCGCGGAGCCCGGGCAGGTGATGGAACCCGGCCGGCCGGTACTAGTGGTGCGCCGGAACGGCCGCGGCATGGTGGTGCGAATCGGACTCCCCGATCGCAATGCCGTGCGCGTCCGAATGGGTGACCCGGCGACGGTCGAGTTCGAGGCGATGCCCGGGCGCACCGTCACGGCGCGCGTGACGCAGCGCGCCGCGGCGGCGTCCGCTGGCAGCGGCGACTATGCCGTCGAAGTGACGCTCCCCCCGAGTGCGAGCACGCTGCCATCCGGGCTCGTCGCGCGTGTGGCGCTGACACCCGCCGGCACGAGCACGCGCAGCGACGCGCGGGTCATGGTGCCGATCGACGCACTGGTCGATGCCGACGCCGATTCCGCTGCGGTGTTCGTGCTCAACGCCGACCGGAACACCGTCTCACGTCGTCAAATCAGGCTCGCCGACGTCACCGAGGCGCTGCAGACGGCGCAGGTGCAGGTCGTGAGCGGGCTCGATGGTCGCGAGACCGTGGTGACCTCGGGTGTCACGCGGCTCGTCGACGGAACACGCGTGACGGTCGTGACGACACCGGCCGTGCGTGCCGCGGCCGATGCGGCGCCGTCGTGGAAGGCTGCACCATGAAGTTCATCGACTACTTCGTGAAGAATGCCCAGCTCACGCTGGTGCTGCTGGTCGCGCTGCTCGCCGCCGGTACGCAGGCCTTTCTCACCATCCCGCGCGCCGAAGATCCGCTGATCGACTTTCCCGGCTTCAGCATCGTCGCCGTCTATCCCGGTGCGGGGCCGACCGACGTCGAGCAACTCGTCGTCAACCCGCTGGAAGCGCGGCTCAAGGAACTCGCAGACGTCAAGAAGATCGCCACCTCCGTCAGCGACGGCCTGGCGGTGATCCAGATCGAGTTCACCACCGGCTCGATCCCGCGCGAGAAGAAGGACGATGTCCTGCGCGAAGTGAACCAGCTCCGCCCCACGTTGCCTGCCGAGCTGGCGCTGCTCGACGTGCTGAGCAATAACACGGGCGACGTGAACATCCTGCAGTACGCGCTCACCTCGCCGACGGCCCCCTATGCGACACTCGACGCGCAGAGCCGCGCCCTGAAGGACCGGCTGGCCGCCGTTGCCGGGGTGCGCAAGGTCGTGCGCGTCGGCGCACCGGTGCGCGAAGTGCAGGTCTCGCTCGACCTCGGGAAGCTGAGTGCGTTGCGGTTGCCGCTGCCCGCCGTACTCGGGGCGCTTGGCAGCGAAAGCGCGAACATCCCCGGCGGGACGGTGAACGTCGGCAGCCGGCAGTTCGTCGTGAAGACCAGCGGCTCGTACACCTCGCTGGACCAGGTGCGGAACACCGTCGTGGGGAGTTCGGCGAGCGGCGTGGTGCGCCTGCGCGATGTGGCCACCGTGCAGTGGGGCTATGCCGACGCCACGCACATCACGCGGCACGACGGGGAGCGTGCGGTGTTCGTCGCGGTGAGCATGCGCGACGGTGCCAACATCACCGACGTCCAGCCCCGCGCCGACGCCGTCGTGCGCGCGTTCGAGTCGGCGCTGCCGGCCGGCATCCAGCTGGTACGCGCCTTCGACCAGAGCGAGAACGTGCGCACCCGGCTCGGCCGGCTGGTGGAGGACTTCGGCATCGCGATCGCGCTGGTGCTGCTCACGCTGCTGCCGCTCGGCGTCCGCGCGGCGGGCGTCGTGATGGTGTCGCTGCCGCTGTCGCTCGCCGTGGGCACGGTGCTGCTCCAGTACTACGGCTTCACGCTGAACCAGCTCACGATCGTCGGCTTCGTGATCGCGCTCGGGCTGATCGTCGACGACTCCATCGTCGTGGTCGAGAATATCTCGCGCTTCCTCAGGACGGGGATGAACCGTGCCGATGCCGCGATCGCTGCCACGCGGCAGATCACCCCGGCCATCCTCGGAGCGACCGGCACGCTGGTCTTCGCGTTCGTGCCGCTGATGATGCTGCCGGGCGGACCGGGCGACTACATCCGCTCGCTGCCGGCCGCCGTCATCTCGACGATCCTGGCATCACTGGTCGTCTCGCTGATGATCATCCCGTTCCTCGCCAGCGTGGTCATGCCACGCGACACCGGCGAGCATGGCAACCGGGTGCTGCAATGGCTGCAGCATGCGATCGAGGTGACGTACACACCGCTCCTGCATCGCGCACTGGCACGGCCGCGCCGCACACTGGCCGGTGCCGGCCTGCTCTTCGCCGCATCCCTGGCGCTGGTGCCGCTGATCGGGTTCTCCCTCTTCCCGAAGGCCGGCATTCCGCAGTTCCGCGTCACCATCGTCATGCCCGACGAGGCCACGCTGGCGCAGACCGACAGCGCCACGCGCTTCGTGGAGCGCACGCTGCGCGCCCGCACCGGAGTGCAGCACGTGTTGAGCAACGTCGGCCATGGCAACCCGTTCCTGTATTACAACGTCGCCCCCGTCAACGACCGCCCGAACTACGCCGAGGTCGTGGCGCGGGTACCGGCGTTCGATCCGCGGCACACGCCGCAGATGCTGGACACGTTGCGCGCGATCTTCGACGGCTATCCCGATGGCCGCATCGCCGTCCTCGAGTACGAGAACGGCCCGCCGCTCGAGGCACCGATCGCGATCCGCTTCAGTGGACCCGACCTGGACACGTTGCGCAGCCTCGCCGGCCGCTTCGAGCGCGTGCTCGCCACCATCCCGGGCACGCGTGACATCGACAACCCGCTCAGCACCACACGCACCAACCTGCGCGTGAACGTGGACCGTGCACGCGCCGGCCTGCTGGGTGTGCCCGTGGCCGACGCCGACCGCATCGTGCGCCTCGGACTCGCGGGACTGCCGGCGGCCCGCATCCAGGACCGCGATGGTGAGGCCTATGACGTGACGGCGCGCCTCGAGCGCACCGGTCGCGCGACGCCGGCGGCGTTGCAGGCGCTGTACGTGCCATCTCAGACGGGGGCGAGCGTACCGCTGGCGCAGGTCGCCTCGTTCACATTCGAGCGGACGCTCCCGCGCCTCGAGCACTTCGACACCGAGCGCAGTGCGACCGTCACCGCCCAGGTGCGCACCGGCTTCAACACCGACCGCCTCACCCGCGCGGCCATGGACTCGCTCGCGGGCTGGACGCTGCCGCCCGGCTACCGCTGGGTTGCCTCGGGCGAGATCGAGAGCCGTCAGGAGAGCTTCGGCGGGCTTGGCGGTGCCATCCTCCTCGCGGTCTTCGGCATCCTGACGGTGCTCATCCTCGAGTTCAAGACCTTCAAGAGCATGCTGATCGTGGCCTCGGTGATCCCGCTCGGCGTGATCGGCGGCATGCTCGGCCTCTTCGTCAGTGGCTATACGCTGAGTTTCACGGCCATGATCGGGTTCGTGGCGCTGATCGGCATCGAGATCAAGAATTCGCTGCTGCTGGTGGACTACACCAACCAGTTGCGAGCCGGCGGCGCCGACCTCGATCATGCGATCGAGGAGGCGGGACGGGTGCGCTTCCTCCCGATCGTGCTCACCACGGCCACGGCCATCGGTGGCCTGCTGCCACTCGCGCTGCAGGGCTCGAGTCTCTACAGTCCGCTCGCGATCGTGATCATCGGTGGCCTGCTCTCGTCACTGCTGCTCAGCCGCCTCGTCACGCCGGTGTTGTACAAGCTCCTGCCGCCCGGCATTCGCACACCGACGCCGGCGGCGGCGGCACCGGCGCACGCGTCGCTGCCGGTCGCACCGGCACTCGCCTGATGCGACGTCATCTCACAGCCCCACGCCGCTGCCGGGCTTCTCGCGACGGTAGGCACGCAGGTCGCGCCACCACTGCGCGCTGGCGCTGGCGATGGCGTCGGTGGCCGAGGTCAGGCGCGCCGGTCCGGCACCACTGACGCGCTGCCAGGGCTTGCCGAGCCGGTTGAGGTGGAAGATCAGCCGGTCATGAAACCAGTCACGATCGCTCGACATCACCCGCACGCCATCGGCCACCCACGCGATGTCGGGATCACAGAGGAGGTACAGGTCGATCGGCTGCCGCGCCGCCACGTCCCAGACGTGCGCGGGCACCGGCTGCCGCAGCCACTCGGTCCAGATCGCCGTCACGATGGCCTCGGTGTCGCTGACGCAGAGGCCACGGGCGCGACGCTGCGCCTCGCGGATCAAGACCTGCTGCGCATCGGTGACGAGGATCGCGTCCAGTTCCGTCCACTGATGGTGCGGAACACCGGTGGTGAAGGTGCGGCCGTATTCGTCCACCCAGCTCGTGTTCCAGCGCTGCGCGATCTGTTCGGAGAGCGTGGACTTGCCCACGCTCTCGCCGCCGACCAGCGCCACCGTCTTCACGAACCAGGGCCGTGCCGCGGGCGCGAGCAGGTCCCAGTGCTGCCAGGGGTCCTGTCTGATCGCGGCGCCGCGACTGTCGTCGGCGCGGCGCTCGACGTGCACGAACGTCGCGCCGAGACCGGCCGCGATGCCGTGATGGTCCGGGTCGCCGGCGAACACATGCGTCACCTCGGGCGCGAGCACGTCGAGGGCCGCGATCCATTCGGCCGTCGAGCCGCGATCCTCGCCGGGGCGCGGCGGCAGGGCCGACTCGGGCACGACGACCCGTGCCCACGGACAGCTCTCCACCAGCCAGCGCCAGCGCACGTCCCAGGGGATCGGGTCGTCCCATCGACGCTCGAGCACGATCGTCGTCCGCTCGCACTGCACCCGCGCCGCGTCGAAGAGTGCCAGGTGGCCGCGGTGCACCGGCAGGAACCGGCCAACCAGCAGTGCGTGGGACATCGACTCGGGGCAGGAGGCGCGGGTCCGCCGGCGGTGTGACCGCCGGTGGTGGGACCGGGGGAGTCCCGGCGCGGGAAGAATGCACCGCGCACCGCGCCGGCGGAATTCCGGCGGGTGGCTGCATCGGACGAGCGACCCAGCCGAAACTCGGACCGGATCGGGCGCGCGTTGCGCCGAGTTGTCCGATGCCGAGGTCTGGTTGCCCGCGCCGACGGGTCGCGCTGGAGCGAGTGTCCCGGGAGATGCCGTTGTCGGCGTGACAAACGGACGGCTCGACGCTGGCGCCCGGGCAGGGCATCTTGCGTGCTGCGCCGCCCGATCCACTCCCCTCAGGTCCACATGCCGCAGCCCACGATCACCGTTCACAAGTTCGGCGGCGCCGCCCTCGCTGATCTCCCGGCCTTCCGCCATGCCGCCGGGATCGTGCTCTCCCATGGCGGCGCGCGGCCGGTCGTCGTCGTCTCGGCCATGCGCGGCGTCACGGACGCACTCGGGGCTGCGGCTGCGGCGACGCCGGCCGGTGCGACACGCACGCTCGCCACGCTGCGCGCCCGCCACCTCGCCGTCGCCAGGGGGCTGACGACCGACCCCGCCGCGCAGTCCGCGCTCGCCGCATTGATCACGACCACCTTCGCGGAACTCACCGCCACCTGCACGCGGCGACGGCGCGGCGCGCTCGAGCCCGCGCAGCTCGACGCGGTGCTGTCACGCGGTGAGGTGCTGGCCGCCGCGATGATGGTGGCGGCCCTCCGCGATCGCGCGCGCAGCGCCGTCGCGATCGATGCCACGAAGCTCGTCTGGACCGACGGTGTGGCGGGCAGCGCCACGCCTGACGTGGCACGTACGACCGCCGCCGCCGCACGCCTGATGCTGCCGATCATCGCGCGCGGCGGCATTCCCGTGATCCCCGGCTTCATCGGCCGTGGCAAGCGGGGCGCGGTCGTCACGCTCGGTCGCGGCGGCACCGACGTGACCGCGACGCTCGTCGCGCGCGCCCTGCACGCGCCGGACGTGATGCTGTGGAAGGACGTGCCCGGCCTGCTCACCGCCGACCCGCGGGTGGTCCCCGACGCCCGCCTCATCCCCGCGCTGCACGTGCGCGAAGCGTCCGAACTCGCGTACCACGGCGCCAAGATCCTGCATCCGCGCGCCCTGATCGGCCTTCCCGCCACCACGCGGCTGCACCTCCGCCCGCTCGCCGATCCCACTGCGATGGGCACGGAGATCTCCGCCGCCGTCACCGCCGGCACGACGCGGCGCGGGCAGCCGGCGCTGCCGGTGAAGGCGCTCGCGCTGATCAGCGGCCAGGCGCTCGTCACCATCGTCGGCAACGGCATGGCCGGCCTGCCCGGTGTCGCCGCGCGCGCACTCGGCGCGCTCGAGGATCTCGGGATCTCCGTCTCGCTGATCTCGATGGCGTCGTCGGAGCATTCGCTCTGCATCGCGGTGCCGGGCAGCGTGTCGGCGGCGGTCACGCGCCGGTGGCGCGAGGTGTTCGCGACCGAGCTCGCGCGGCGTGACATCGAGGACATCGAGGTGCGCCGCCACGTCGCGACGCTCGCGATCGTCGGCCTCGGCATGGCCGGCACGCCCGGCGTGTCGGCGCGGCTGTTCGAGGCGCTGGCGCAGAGCCGCATCAACGTCGTGGCGATCGCGCAAGGCGCCTCCGAGATGAACATCTCGGTCGTCATCGACGACACGGCGTCGGCGCTCGCACAACGGGCCGTGCACGCCGCGTTCCGCCTCGACAAGATCGGCGGCGGCGATGCCGGCGCGCGCCTGCATGCCGACGTGATCGTGCTCGGCTTCGGCCTGATCGGGCGCGAACTGGCAGTGCAACTGGCGCAGCGGCGCGCACCCGGCGGCGCACGGCTCACCGCTCCAGTGCGGGTCGTGGCGGTGATCGATCGCAGTGGCTACGTGTTCGACCCGCGCGGCCTCGCGCCGAAGACGCTCACCGCGCTCGCCGCAGCCAAGGCCGCCGGCACGCCGCTCGCGCTGCAGCCCGACGGCATCCGCAGCACCGACGCTGCCGCCGTCCGCGCCATTGCCACCCATGCGCTGGAGCGGCCGATCCTCGTCGACGTCACGGCGTCGGAGACCTCCGCCACACTCGAGACGGCGATCACGGCCGGCATGGACCTGGTGCTCGCCAACAAGCGCCCGCTCGTCACGTCAGGGCGCAACGGCAAGGGGCTGGCACGGCTGGCAGCGTCGCGCGGCCGTCGCATGCTGCACGAGGCGACGGTCGGCGCCGGGCTACCCGTCATCGACACCATCAGCAAGCTCGCCGCGTCGGGCGACTCGATCGTGCAGATCGAGGGCTGTCCCTCCGGCACGCTCGGCTTCCTGTTCAGCGAGATGTCGCGCGGCACCAGATTTTCGGTTGCGCTGCAGTCGGCGATGGCCAAGGGCTACACCGAGCCGGATCCGCGCGACGACCTGTCGGGCATGGACGTCGCGCGGAAGGCGCTGATCCTCGGCCGCCTGCTCGGCTACCGCGGCGAGCTGAAAAGCATCAAGGTGGAGTCGCTGGTGCCCGTGCCGATGCGCCGGCTGCCGCTGCCGGAGTTCCTCGCACGCGCCAGCGAGTTGGACGCCGGGTGGGCGCAGCGCGTGAGTGCGGCGCAGGCGCGCGGCGAGGTGCTTCGTTACCGCATCATCGTGACCGCAAAGCTGGTGCGGGTCGGCGTCGTGGCGGTGGATGCGAGCAGCCCGCTCGGCGCCCTCGGCGGCACCGACAACCTCTTTTCGTTCACCACCACGCGCTATCGCACCAACCCGCTCGTCATCACCGGGCCGGGCGCCGGCGCGGGCGTGACGGCCGCCGGCGTCTTCACGGATGTGCTGACGCTGGCCGAGCAGCGATGACGGAGAGTGTGCAGGTCTGCGACGACTGCGGCGCCCGCACGGCCGCGCTGGATGCACACGTCCAGTGTGCGGTGTGTGGCGGGCTGCTGCACCTCGAGCATCCCCAGCCGCCGACCTGCACCACGGCGCTCCGCGCGATGTTCGACGCCCGCCTGCTACCGGCCCGCGGACCGTTCGGTGCAGGCCCCGGCGACTCCGGCGTCTGGCGCTTCCGCGAGCTCATCATGCCTGGCATCGCCGATGCCGACATCGTCACGCAGGCCGAGGGCAACACGCCGCTGCTGGCCCGTGCACAGGTGGCCCAGTGGGTCGGGCTGGAGCAGTTGCTGATCAAGCACGAGGGGCACAACCCCACCGGCTCGTTCAAGGATCGAGGCATGAGCGTGGCGATCACGCAGGCCAGGCGCATCGGCGCCACCGCCGTCGCCTGCGCCTCCACCGGCAACACCTCCTCGGCGCTCGCCTCGTATGCGGCCCTGGCCGGAGTGCCGGCGCTGGTGCTGGTGCCCGAAGGCAAGGTGGCGCTCGGCAAGTTGTCGCAGACGATCGCCTTCGGCGCACGGACGCTGCTGGTGCGCGGCGACTTCGACGACTGCCTGCGGCTCGCGCGTGAGGCATCGGAACAGCTCGGCGTGTATCTCGCCAACAGCATCAACCCGTGGCGGCTGGAAGGGCAGAAGACGATCATCTTCGACCTCCTCCAGCAGTTGCGCTGGGAGTCGCCCGACTGGCTGGTCCTGCCGGCCGGGAACCTCGGCAACACGGCGGCCTTCGGTGCGGCGCTGCGCGAGGCGCGGCGGCTCGGGCTCATCGAGCGCGCGCCGCGTCTGGCATGCGTGCAGGCGGCCGGCAGTGCGCCGTTCGCGGCCAGCTTCCGTGACGGGTTCGCGACGCGGCACACGGTGCGGGCGGAGACGATCGCTACCGCCATCAGAATCGGCGACCCCGCGAGCTACGATCGCGCCGTGCGCGCCATCCGTGAGACCGACGGCGTGGTGGTGTCGGTGACCGACGCGCAGATCCTCGAGGCGAAGGCCGTGATCGACGCCAGCGGCGTGGGGTGCGAGCCGGCGAGTGCGGCGAGCGTTGCCGGGGCGCGCGCCCTCGTGCATGATGGGCTCATCCGCGCCAGTGATCGCGTCGTCACGCTGCTGACGGGTCACATGCTCAAGGATCCCGAGGTCATGCTGGCGTATCATCGCGATACGGATCCGCCGCCACCCCTCGCCAACCGCAGCATCACGATCGATTCCACGCTCGCCGCTCTCGAGCGTGTCCTCCGCACCACTCAAGGCGCACGATGACGACACGGAACGCGCGGGCGAGTGTCCCGGCCAGTACCTCGAACCTCGGCTCGGGCTTCGACTGCGTCGGCATGGCGGTGGACCGTTGGCTGGCGGCATCGGTGGAGACGAGCGACGCGTGGACTGGCGTGCGTATGATGCGGGCCGGCACCCTCGCAGCCCTGAAGGTCGATCCCACACGGGACCTGCTCTACGACGGGTTCGTGGCGGCCTGCCACCGCTGCCGCGTGCCCGTGCCGACCGGTCTCGACTTTCAGGCCACGTCGAGCATCCCCGTGTCGCGCGGACTCGGGTCGTCGGCCGCGGCCCTCGTCGCCGGCGCCGCACTCGCCGACGGCGCGCTGACGCTCGGACTCGGCCCGAGCGGCATCGCGCAGTTGGTGTCGCAGGTGGAGGGCCATCCCGACCACGCCGCGCCGTCCGTCTTCGGCGGCGCGATGCTGGGCGTTGCGCGCAATGATGCCACACCCGGCGCGCCAGCCACCTACGCCTTCTCGCGCCTCCCGGTGCACGCGTCGCTCGCGTTCATCTTCGCCGTGCCATCGCTCGAGGTGACCACCGCCGCGGCCCGCGCGGCGCTGCCGGCGCGCGTCGCCTTCACCGACGCCGTGCTTGCCCTGCAACGGAGCGCAGCGCTCGTGCATGGTCTCGCCGTCGGCGACGCCGACCTGTTGACGATGGCACTCGATGATGTGCTGCACGTGCCCTATCGCCGCCAGCTCGTGCCCGGCTACGATGCCGTCGTGACGGCGGCCTGCGCCGCAGGGGCGTTTGGCGCCACACTCAGCGGCAGCGGGTCAGCCATGCTCGCCGTGGCCCTCTCGGCCCAGGCTCACGCCGTCGAGATCGCAATGGAGCAGACCTTCGGCGCCTACGGCCACGACGTGGAAACGTTCGTCACGACCGGTGCCGTGGGCGGAATGCAGCTCGACGCCTGAGGGGCCGCCGAAACCTTTGCCTCGACGCCTCGTACGGTGACGCAACCTTCACCACTGGTGTGATCATGCTGGCTTCCCTGCTCCGACTGTTCGCCCTGCGCCCGATCCTCGCCGGCACTTTGGTCGGTATTCCGGTGCTGACACTGCTCATGCTTGGCCTCGCAACGGCACTGTTCCTGAAGGCGCTACTCTTCCTCATCCTGCCAGCCCTGCTCGTGTTCTGGATCGTCAAGCGCGTCACACGACACGGTGACGAGCCCGGTGTGACACGAACGCTCTGACGTCCGCCGAGGCCGGCCACGAGACGGCGGCGCCCCGCACCACGCGGGACGCCGCCGTTTCTGCGCTGCAACCCGCTCACCGGAACAGGTCGAAGTTGCCCAGCAACCACCAGAGGATCAGAAAGATCAGGACGGTGCTGAAGCAGCCGCCTCCCAGCTTCTTGGCGCCGTAGCCGGCGCCAAGCCCACGCAGCAGTTTGCTCATCGCATCACTCCATCGGGAAGGGAATACACGCGCCGTGGCGCGGGTCGGACTCATGCGGCCCAGTTGGCCGCGGCCCGTGCGTTGCATGGTGCACAGACACGATCCAGCACGACTCACGCGTCCAGCAGGGAGCTGCCTCATGTCGTACGTCACACACCGCCGCGGGGATTCGCGTCACGTCACCGTGGCGCTCCTGCTCGCCAGCGTCTCGATCCTTGCAACGGCCGTGGTCTGGCGACGACGGGCCGCACCGCGCACGGAGCGACGGGTCGCACGGCGCGTGCCGCGCCGCTTAGCCCCGGACGCGCGCCCGCCGCAGACCCGCGGCAACGACACGCAGCACGCGAGCAGCGGTGCCGGTGCCCTCATCCATCGCCAGTACGAGATCACCCTTCCCGGCACCCTGCACGACCGCGCGACGCTGTTCCGCCTCATGCAGGCGCACCTCACCGAACTCGCGCCGTCCGTGCTTGCATCGTTCCGGAAATCCGAGGGTGTGGAATTCGCGGTGCAAGCGGGAGACGAGTACGAGGTCACGATGCTCGGCCCATGGAACGGAGGCGTGCGCGTGGCCGAGGTGACGGGCGACAGCCTCACACTGGTCACGCTCGATGGTCACCCCGAGGCCGGACACATCACGTTCAGCGTCCACGACGGTGAGCCGGCGGGGACCCACCGCGTGCTGATCGAATCGTGGGCCCGATCGCGCGACGGGCTCGTGCAGGCGGCGTACAACACGCTCGGAATCGGACGGCAGGTGCAGACCGAGGTGTGGATCACTTTCCTGCAGCGCTTCAGTACGCTCGCTGGCGTATCTGTGACGCCCGAGGTGCGCATCACCACCGAGGAACTCACGGGCGATGACCGAACGCATCAGCGCAGCACCTGACATCGCAACACCCTCGCTCTCGCCGCCACTCGACCCGTATGTCGCAACGTGGCTCGAGAAGATCGCGACGATGGAACCGACCATCGACCTCACGAAGCGTGACGATTACGTCGCCACGAAGGGGTGGCACATCGACGCGCGGCAGGCGGCCCTGCTGGGCGAGTCTCCCGGAGAGCCTGAACCGGGCGGCGCATTCGCGGCGGCGTGCGACATTCTGCGGCGATACGCCTTTCCTCCGCCGTCGCTGATCCGCGGCGCATTCGATCCGGGGGCACCGCTGGACAACCGGGCCATGCTCCTCACCGCGACGTATCTGTGGATGCGATTCGAATTACCCGTCCGGGTCAGCCGCGTGATCGACGCGACGCGCGATGGCAGTCACGGCGCTGAGCGCGTGTGGGGCTACAGTTACCAGACGCTCGCCGGTCATCTGGAGCGCGGGGAGATCACGTTCGAGATCGTGAAGCAGCTTGCGACCGGCGGTGTGACCTTTCGGATCCAGTCATTCTCGCAGACCGGCCACATCGCGAACCTGATCTACCGCATCGGCTTCCGGCTCGTGGGACGGCGGCTGCAGCGTCGCTTCGCGGAGGAATCACTCCGCAACATGCAGCGTCTGGTGGCCAAAGCGGTGATTGCGCCGTCGGCGGCGTGACCGCGATTCGTTGCGGGCCCCTGCCGATGCGCGGGCGATGATGAGCCGTGCACACACGACGGCGGGGAACAGACTCGGCCGCATGTGCTGCAGCGTCGCAGCGTGACCGGCCCGTCCCCCGCCGTGTGCTGCAGCGTCGCAGCGTGATCGGCGCATCCCCCACCCGAGATGCCTGGCTCAGTCGCTACGGGACGATTCGGCGTCCCGTCACCAGTCCGACGATCAGTGCAATCACGGCGAACACGACGAATACCATGAACAGCGTCTTGGCGATGCCAGCCGATGCAGCAGACAAACCGCCGAACCCGAACAGCCCCGCGACCAATGCCAGGATGAGGAACGCAAAAGCCCAACGCAACATGATGACATCTCTCGGAAAGGGTGCTTCAACCTGCACGGGCACCGCATGCACCCGCACGTCGAACAGGTCGCACGTCGGCGGAAGGCGACTTCGCCATCCATTTCCAGCCTCGACCCACGGCAAAAAGGCGTGACGCAGCTCCGGGCTCGCCGGTCTGCACCACGCCTTCGACTGACGGAATCCGATCTCCGTCCGCCAAGGATCCCTGACACGCACCAGGGTCATTAAGTCAGCCACCCTGCAGTTGAGCAAGAACCGTGCTCAGATGGCTGACCCGTCCGTCGCCCCCCTCAGTTGTGTTGCAGCAGGAGTTCGAGACGATGGCGGAGCTCGGCAAGCTGTTTCGACTTGAACGCGTGCTTGGTTTCCTCGAGCACCTCGACCGTATGCTGCATGGCCGCGGTGAGCTGCGATCCACGCGCGCAGTTCATGATCTGGCATGCGTGGGCATCCACCGGCGCGCCAGCCAGCGCGCGACCGAGCTGCTCGAGGTCGGTGAGCGAACCCATCACGTTGCGCAACGCGAGTGACAGGAACGTGTCGGCACTCGGCGCACCGGGACCTCGCTGCGTCGCGAGCTGATCGTAGCGCAGTCGCATGTCCTTCAGGCGCACCTCCGCATCCTGCATCGACCTGAATGCGCGGAAGCGTGTCACGGCGGCGCTGACGCGCTCGTGGAGCTCCGCGAATTGCACCGGCTTGGTCAGGTAGGCGGCGACGGGAAGTTCGATGCACGCCACTGCCGAGCGCACACTGGCAAAGCCGGTCAGGAGAATCACCGGCAGACCGCCTCTCACAGCGGCGACGCGACGCACCAGCTCGAGATCGCTGTTCCCGGGCATCTCGAGGTCGGTGATCAGCAGGTCGAATTGCTCGTCCGCGACGAGCTCGAGCGCACGCTGCCCATCCTGTGCGGTGACGACCTCGTAGCCCTCCTGACGAAGCAGGTCGGCCATCGACTCGAGAAAGGTCAGCTCGTCATCAGCAATCAGGATACGACCGCGGGTCATGCCGTTCCTCCGTGTGGTTGGGCTTCGAGGGGAATTCGTGCGAGGCACTCGTCATCGCCGCCGGGCGCTTCGGCCAACTCGGTCCTGCCGGCAACGGTCACGGCGGCCCGCACCGGCAGCACGTCAATCGTCGTGGCGCTATCGAGTATCGCGAGGGCGTCGTGGCGACGAAGCGATGCATGATATGCCCGCAACGCACTGCCGGCACACCCGCGCCCACGTCGGGCAGCTCCGGACGAAATCGTCACCCGCGATCGAAACGGAAATACCATGCCGTGAGTCGGTTGGCGATGCCTCGATCGCGCGCTGCGCAACAGTGTACACGCATGTGCGCAGTATGGAATTGGTGAGCCGCACTTCTGCCGCCACGATCGACCACGACGGTTCTGACACAATCGTTCGATGGCGCAGGAATTGCCTAATCGGTGCGCAGGAGTAGTGCAGTCACATCGGAGCCGGTCGGGTACGGTTCCATCCTTGTCGAACGGGCAGACGGCTCGTGAGACGAAGGCGCGTGCGGAGCCCTCGGGGGGCCGGCCCGCGCCTTTTGCTGTGCAGCCCCGAAGCGACAGGAAGAATGCGGCGGGTGCACCCTGCACCGGCCCTGACGCCCGCAGTGCGGCCAGACGACCGCGGCGCGGGTGTGAACTTGCGCCCCTGACGGCGCACCACCGAGGAAGTTGAGATGGCTCTCGCGACGATGCACGACCTGATGATCGCAGAACTGAGGGACCTCTACAGCGCCGAGACGCAACTCGTGAAGGGGCTGCCGAAGATGGCAAAGTCGGCCACCACACCCAGCCTCCGCACGGCATTCGAAAACCACCTGGCGCAGACCCACGAGCACGTCGCCCGCCTCGAGCAGATCTTCGAGACGCTCGGCACCTCGCCCAAGGGCAAGAAGTGCAAGGGCATGGAAGGACTGCTGGAGGAGGGATCGGAAATGTGCGACGAGGATGGCGATGACACGGTGCGTGATGCCGGCATCATCGCCTCTGCCCAGCGGGTGGAGCACTACGAGATTGCGGCCTACGGCAGCACGCTCGCGTTCGCCACGACGATGGGCCACTCGGAGATTGCCGAGCTCCTCGAGCTCACCCTGAACGAGGAGAAGGAGGCCGACGAGCTGCTCTCCCAGATTGCCGAGGAGGATGTCAACAGCGCCGCGCCTGGCATGGAAGCCGAGGGCAACGAGGAAGCGGGCGACGAAGCGATCTCCGCCCCCGCAGCAAAGAAGTCGTCCAGAGCCAGGTAGTCCTCGCCTGGCAGCACGAACGGCCGGAGGCACCAGCGCTCATCGTGCTGGTGCCTCCGTCGTTGCATGGTCGTGCGATCTATGTCCGGCACCGACGCGGGGGGTTCCGTCGCCCCCCGGAGCGCAGCTGCGCTGCTGACGTGTCTCCGTTGATGTGTCTCTGCCGACGTGACGCTGCAGGCGATGCGCGCGCACCGGCACCGGCACCGTTCCGCACAACGCACAGGCGCGAGCCAGTGTCCGGTGGGACCTGACCCGCGCCTTCGACTGACGAGCATCGCGCCTCGCCCGCCAGGAAAACCCCACATGTTGGGGCTCGCGGAACTTTGCCTGCGCATCATGCACGAAGCGTGCTCACAGCAGTTGCGCTCGCACGCATCAGCGCACGGCCGGACTCAGATCCCGTGCGTGAAGCCTTCGCGGAATGACGGATACGCCGAGCTCCAGCCGCTGGCCACCAGTGCCGCGTTGCTGACGCGCTGATTGCTGCGCGTGGCCTGCGACTCGTTATCGAATGCGAGCCCCTCCACATCCCTGCCCTCGGCGGCCGCGAGCCAGCGACAGATGTCCGCCGCCTTCGTCGCCGCGCCATCGCAGACGTTGAGCACCGCCGGTGCCTCGGCCAACGACATCGCATGCAGCATCGCCGCGACGATATCGTCGCGATGGGCGAGGTTGACCCAGTACTCTCCCCGTTCGGCCAGCGCTTCGGCCCGCCGGAAGCGCTGGCGCGGGTCGCGGCCCGGCCCATAGATCCCGGCCACCCGCAGCACGCACGCCGACAGGCTGCGCGCACCAAGGAGCGTGTCCTCCGCCTCGATCAGCGCGCTGTTGCTCGCACCACCGCCGCTGCGGCGGCTGGCTTCCGTCACGATCGCGCCGTCGCGCCCGCCGTACACGCCGGTGCTCGACGTATAGACGATCCGCGCCGCGCCCGCTGCTGCGGCAATCGCCAGCGCGCCACGGGCGGCAGGCGGATAGGTGTCGTGGTAGTGATCGCTTCCGGTCCGCGGTGCGACGGCCAGCACCACGGTGTCGAGCGACGCGGGCAGTCCGTCCACGCGGCCGGTCACCGCATCGCCGCGAAGCCATGTCACGGCGTCGTCCCCTGCGCCAGGTGATGCTGACCGGCGCACCGCCCACACGACATGCCCACGCGCCGCCGCCTCGCGCGCGAACGCACTGCCCACATATCCGGCGCCGAGCACGGCGATTCGTCGTGACGTCATTCCAGCAAGTGTACGCAGATCGGCGCCAGCGCGCGCCGGCGTTACCTTGCGCGCGCATGTCGACCCGCGCCAGCGCCTCCGCCGATCCACCGCACGTGGCACATCGCGACGTGCCGCGCGCCCGGGCACTGGCGCTCGCGCATGGCTGGAACGCGATGGCGTACCAGGTGGTGAACGAGGGCATCGTGCACTGGTTCGCCAGCGAGGGAGACGCGGTCGTCGGTTACGTGCGAACACACGGCGTGTGTATCGTGGCCGGCGCGCCAATCTGTGCCGGTGAGCGGCTGGCCGCCGTGCTCGAGGAGTGGCATGCCTTCGTTGCGTCGCAGGGCTGTCGCGCCTGCTACTTCGGCGCTGCGGGCCGCCTGTTCGACCTGCTGCACCACCGCGTCGATACATCGACCGTGGTGCTCGGTGCCCAGCCGGTGTGGGATCCGCGACGCTGGCCGGACATCCCGTCGACGACGCCGTCGGTGCGCGGCCAGATGCATCGCGCCATCAACAAGCAGGTGCAGGTCAGCGAGTGGGCACCGGCTCGCGCCACGGCGGACCCACGTCTGGTCGAGTGCCTCCGGCACTGGCTGGGCACGCGCGGACTGCCGACGCTGCACTTCCTCGTCGAGCCCAACACACTGCACGACCTCACCGGCCGCCGCCTGTTCGTGGCCGAGCAGGGTGAGCGCGTGGTGGCGTTCATCAACGCGTCACCGATCGCGGCGCGCAACGGGTGGCTGGTGGAGCAGTTCGTCCGCGGCCGCGGCGCGCCGAACGGCACGATCGAGCTGCTGCTCGACTGCATGATGCGCGCACTCGCCACAGACGGCGCGCGTTATGTCACGATGGGGCTCGTGCCGCTGCGCGAGGGGTCTGCGGACGGCGTCGAGACCAATCCCGCCTGGCTGAGCACCCTGCTGGCGTTCGTGCGCGTGCACGGCCGACGGTTCTACAACTTCCGGGGCCTGGAACGCTTCAAGGCGAAGTTCCGCCCGCATGCGTGGGAACCGATCTACGCCATCAGCATGGAACCGCGCTTCTCGCTGCGCACGCTGTACGCCATCGCCGCGGCGTTCACCACGCAGTCGCCGGTGCGCGCCGTCGCGACGGGGGCCCTGCGTGCGCTAGGCACCGAGTTCCGTCGCCTCACCCACGCCACCGGGCTCCGGCACGACACGTGATGCGCTGGCGCGGCCGTGCCCGGGCCGTGTGCAACCGATGAGCAGCTCCGTCAGCAGCGCGTCGATGTCGAGCTGGGTTGCGACGTGCCACGTGGCGGCCGACTCCTTCCACCGTCCGATGCGGATACCGAGACTGGTCGGCGCCTGCGTCGCACGAAAGGCCGGTTCGTCGGTGAGTTCATCACCCACGAAGATCGCACCGGGCAGCTCGTGCGCCGCGATGAGGGAGCGCACCGCGTCTCCCTTGTCGGGGGCGCCCTGCGGCACGAGGTTCACGAGGCAGATGCCGTGGACCAGCGTCACCGGAGGCTTGATCGTGGCCGCGAACTGCTCGATGGCCGCGACCACCGCGCCGGGGTTCGTCGAGTGCCAGAAATGCACCGACACCGATTGTGTCTTGTATTCGACGACCGCGTCGGGCAGGTCGGCGACGACGGCCTCGAGCGCCGGCAGCCATGCGGCCACCTCGCGCGCTGCGCGCCTCGCAAACGGTGACGGCTCGGCGCCGTGGTTTCCGATCACCGCCAGCATTGGAATCTCCTCGAGCCGCAACGTGACGTCACGCACCGACCGGCCGGTGACGATCGCGACCGGTGCCGCGTGGGCGAGCGCGCGCAGCAACTCGGCCGTTTCGGTGCGCATGCGCGACGCGCCGGGATCGTTGCTGATCGGGGCGAGGGTGCCGTCATAGTCGAACGCGAGCAGGGCACCGCTGCCGGCCACGGCGCGAAGACGGTCGATGTTCCGCGCGGCAAGGATGTTCCGGGACGGCATTCAGCAGACCACTGTCATCGGGACTCCCGAAAGGTTGCAGGTGCGATGCGCAGACGCGCCGGTGCGCGGCAGGCATCGGACGCCTCGTGTATCCGGCGCATGCACGCTCCCGGTCTGTGCGCGTCTCCGGAACCGGCTGCGCACGACTACTCCTTCGCGCTCGTCGCCCACGCCGTCCACCACAGGTCGCGCAGCATGCTTGCGCCCGCCGCGAGCCGCGTCACCGCGAACGTCTTGTTCTCTGCCGCGACGGTCTCGGCGTTGAACGGCGATCGTCGGTCGAGCTCATACAACGTCTCCACTTCGGCATGCGTGGCAAGGAAGTATGACACCACAGCCGGTCGCAGCGCCGGGAATGCGCGCGGCGCCGCCGTCAACGCCGCGCTGACGTCGGCGGTCGTGATGCGCGCCTGCACATACGCCGATTCGAATCGACCGTGGAAGCGCGTATCGGTGGCATAACCCCTGGGGTTCGCTCCGACCCAGCCGTTGAAGTGGATGGAGGTGTGTGCAGGGTTGGACGCATCGGCGACGTAATGGCCGAGGATGCCGGCGTCATTGAGGATCCGCGCCTCGATCCACTGTCGCACCTGTGCGTTGGGTGCGACGCGCCACGCGCGGAAGCCGAGCCGGATGCGCTGCGTCGCCTCGATGATCGCGAACGGCACCGCACCGGCCGTGGCGGGATCGACGCCGTGCGCACGCAGCGTGTCGGCAAAGGCGTAGCGGTCCTTCGCGGCCAGTGCGCCTGCGCGTGAGGCTTCGGGGATCAGCTCGTAGTCGAGGAAGTGGTCGGGGGCCGTGCCACCGTCGAGCGCAGGATCGTTCGCGCCCTCCTGGCGATTGCGCCAGCGGTCCGGCTCCGGGTTGAGGTACGCGAGCTGGGGCCCTGCCTCGCGGAAAAAAGCGGGCATGTCATCCGGCAGCGCCGCGACGGCAGCCTGCGCCGTGATCCGGTGGCCGGCCTCGCCCCAGACGATGGCCGCCGGCCTGCTGGTGCCGCTGGTGCCGCTGGTGCCGCTGGCGATGGCAAGACTCGTGACTGTGGTGATGACGAGTGAACGCACGGGCATTGGGGAAGGGCGACGGAACGGGAAGCGGCGGGCGGCTCGAGCGAGGCCGTCGGGTGCGAGGCAGAATACTTCACCGCCCCCACATCGGCTCCAGCCCGGCGGCGATTCCGCCGTACCAGTCCCGCCACGGCTCCGGCGGGGCGAAATTGCAGCCGAGGCCAGCAGGGTCGTGCGACAGTCCAGCGACGCGACCTGCGCCGGTTTCCGCCTTTCCATCTGACCACGGCCGATGCTGCCCACCGTCACCACCAACACCACCGCCGACGCGAGGCCGGCCAGCACCATCACGGTGCCTGGCAGCTGTGGCGCTCCGTGGCGACGTCTGGTCGGTGCCGCGGTGCTCCTCCTGACCGCTGGTGCTGGCGCCGCACCGCTCACGGCGCAGGCCCGCCCACCCCGCGACCCCAGCCCGCACAGCGACGTCGAGCTGGTCGCCGCGCAGCGAGGCGTGGCAGCGGGACAACGCGTGACGGTCGCCGTCCGCCTCACGCTCGACCCGGGCTGGCACACCTACTGGATCAACCCCGGAGATGCGGGACTGCCGCTCGCGGTGGAATGGACGCTCCCAGCCGGCGTGTCGGCTGGGCCGCTGCAGTTCCCGACACCGCGGCTCGCACCGCAGCCGCCGCTCATGAGCTACGGCTACGAGCGCCAACTGGTGGCGCTGGTCGAGTTGCAACTGCCGGCATCGCTCGCGCCCAGCTCGACACTCCGCCTGGCGGGCAAGGCGAAGTGGCTCGCCTGCGCCGAGATCTGCCTGCCCGCCTCCGGGCCGCTCGCGCTCGCGCTGCCCGTGACCCCCGGCGGCGACACGACACCGACGAGGTGGGCGGACGCCGTGACGCACGCGCGCGCACAGATCCCGGCGCCGCTCATCGGTTGGACCGCGCGCGGCTGGACTACGCCACAGGGATACACCGTCGCCCTCATCCGTAGCGTCGGCACGGCCCGCGGTGCCGCCGCACGGTTCACCACACCGTACCTGTTCGTCGACAGCGCCGGTGTGATCGAGCACGCATCCGCACAACGGGTCGCCGTCGGCGGCGATACCCTCGTCATCGCGCTGCCACGTGCAACGGTCGCGACCGACACCGCGACTCGCATCGCCGGTATCATCGCCACCGACGTCGCGTCGGACGACCCGCGCTCGTACGTCGTGAACGTCGCCCTGTCGGCACCAGTCCCCGCCGGCCTCCGCGCACGCGCCACCGCGCTGCTCGCGGGCGGCCGTGATGTCGGCGGCGTCAGCGGCGGCGGCGCACCAGCGCCTGGTGCCGTCACGACCCTCCCCGACCCTGCTGCCGACATGACGCTGGTGGCAGCCATCGCCTTCGCCTTCATCGGCGGGCTGCTGCTCAACCTCATGCCCTGCGTCTTTCCCGTGCTGACGGTGAAGGTGCTCGCGCTGCTCGACCACGGCGGCACCGGCGATCGCAGGCGCGCCCGCCGCCATGGCCTCGCTTTCGGTGCCGGCGTGCTGCTCTCGTTCTGGCTGCTGGCCGGCGTGCTGATCGCGCTGCGGGCAGGCGGGGAGCAACTGGGCTGGGGATTCCAGCTGCAGTCGCCGATCGTCGTGTCGCTGCTCGCGCTGCTGATGTTCGCGCTCGCGCTCAACCTGAGTGGCGTGTTCGAGATCGGCCTCGCACTGACGCGACTGGGGGGCGTGGGCGCCGGCCGCGGCTATGGCGACTCGCTGCTCACCGGCGCGCTCGCCGTCATCGTGGCAGCACCCTGCACCGCGCCGTTCATGGGTGCGGCGCTCGGCTATGCGCTGGTGCAGCCGGCGCTGGTGGGCCTGCTCGTCTTCACCGCGCTCGGGGTCGGACTGGCGCTGCCTTTCGTGCTGCTGGCGTCGGTGCCGGCGCTGCTGCGCTTCATGCCGCGACCGGGCCCGTGGCTTGAGACGCTGCGGCAACTGTTCGCGTTCCCGCTGTATGCCACCGTGGTCTGGCTGCTCTGGGTGTTCGGACAGCAGGCAGGCGTCGACGCACTGGCGATCGTCCTGCTGTCGATGATCCTGCTCGCCCTCGGCGCGTGGGTCTGGGCGCGCGGCGTGCGCAGCGATCGGGCTCCGACGCGCGCCCTCGCCGGCGTGCTGATGCTCGGTGCCGTGGGTGTTGCCGCGCTCAGTGCCACGCGCGCGTTGCCTGAACGCTCCGCCGCGGTGGTCGCGGGGTGGGAGCCATGGTCAGCGGCGCGCGTCGCGGCGCTGCGTGGTGAGGGACGTGCCGTGTTCGTCGACTTCACGGCGGCGTGGTGCCTGTCCTGCCAGGTGAATGAGCGCGTGGCGCTCCGCACGGAATCCGTGCGCCGCGCCTTCACCAGCGGCAACGTGGCGCTGCTCCGCGCCGACTGGACCTCGCGCGACTCCAGCATCACGGAGGTGTTGGCGGGCTTCGGGCGCAGTGGCGTACCGCTGTATGTGCTCTACCCCACCCAACCGAACGCCGCGGCGGTCATTCTGCCGGCCGTCCTCACGCCGGGTCTCGTCGTCGATGCGGTCACGAAGGCGGCGCCGGCGACCGTCGCGCTGCAGCCGCGCTGACGCTGGCGCGAGGGCAGCGGCATCGTCGCCGCAGCCGCGCCAGCGTCGGTCACTTGCTGTCGGCCGACGGCCCGTAGCTGCCCGGGATCGCTACGTCCAGCAGCCGGAGGAACACGCCCAGCTGCGCGCGGTGGTGCACGAGGTGATTGATGCCCATGTGACGCAGCAGGAACGCCTTCTGGCCGTCGATGAACGTGTGGCCGCCCATCTGCATCTTCCATGACCCGCTGAGCGTCGTCCAGTTCATCGCGCCCATCGCCGCGTGCATCTTCACCACCTCGGCGTCGAACAGCGCCAGCAGTTCGTCGGTGCTGGCCACCGCCGGCGGCGCGAAGTTCTCGGGCTTGAAGTCGAGGACATCGGTACTCGCCATGACGGTCATGAAGTTCGGCAGCTGCGCCACATGCGTCGCAAGGCCGCGCAGCGACATCGACTTCGGGTGTGGCTTCCAGTCGGCCTTGTCCCATGGCACACAGGCGAGTACGGCGCGGGTCACGCCAAGCTCCGCCTCGAGCTCAGGGTACAACAGGGGAACGGCACTGGTGACATCGATCGCGGCGACAGTCATGACGACCTCGGCAAGGAAGGCGGGTTTCGGTGTTTCTTCGTGACGAAAGAATCAACGGGCGGTGCAGCACACGCGCAAGGCAGTTCAGGTGCTCACGGCATCGACCACACATACAGCGTGGATCGGTGCAGGTCGTCAACCTGCACCATGCGCGTCGGCGGCGCGACATCGACCACGAAGGTGTTGCTGATGAAGGTGGCGCCCGGCCGCAGCTCGGCTCGCGCCTTCTCCCACAATGCGGCCATCGGCACTGGCGAGAGGTAGGCGAACACCACGTCATACGATGTCAGGTCGGCGCTCCAGAAGCTGCCCCAGTGTGCATGACAGTTGCGGTGCCGCCCGAGCGCAATGCGCAGGCGGCTCACCAGATATGGCAGCGGTGCCGACTCGATGCCATGGTACTCGCCATCGGCACGGCGCCGCGCGAGATCGGTGAGCACACCACCGACACCCGATCCGACGTCGATGAAGCGGAACGGCCCGTCGGGCAGCAGCGGCACGAGGGCCTCGCGCACCTTCGAGCTCGAGAGGTAGAGTGGCACCTGCGTGCGGAAGGTGGACCAGTACACCACCACCAGCACGAAGAAGAGCGCGAGCCAGATCCACGGCGGCACCGGTGCGCCCCTCGCGACCAGGATCCCCACGGGGAAGAGACACTGGATCACCATCCACCACGAATCCAGCCCTGCCAGGCGACCCAGCATCGCCCCCAGCACGCCCGTGAGCAGCCCGGCGGCGAGCGGCGGCAGGGCGACGCCCGCCTCGGCGAACAGCCAGGCGATTCCCACGGTCAGGGCCCCGCCCACGGTGAGCAACGCCAGCGCCGCGATGATGGGCGGAATGCGCCGCTGCCGTGCGGGGGCCGGGCGTGCTGTCGTCATGCGGCAAATCAGCCCTGCCCGTCGCCGATCCGCCAGCGCCGATACTCCCCGTCTCAGGCGAGGGTGCAACAGATGTTGTGCCGGGACCGTATCCGTCTCCAGATAGTCGTCCCACATTCACTGCCCGCCTGTGTCGCGTCGTCAGCTCCGCTCCGTACTGCTCGCGCTCGCCCTCGTACACCCCGTCGCGGCGCACGCAACGGGGCCGGGCACCGCACCGGCCGCCACCGCTAGTGCGGTGCGGGTGGAACGCGCTCCGGTGCTCGACGGGCGTGATGACGAGCTGCTCTGGCAGACGGCCCCCCTGATCGACGGTTTCCGCCAGTTCGCGCCGGCCGAGGATGCCGCGACGGGATTCCGGACCATGACGCGCGTGGTCTATGACGAGAAGAACATCTATGTCTTCGTGCGCGCCTTCGATCCCCGCCCCGACTCGATCCTGAGCCTGCTCTCGCGCCGCGACGTGCGCACCAACTCCGACCAGATCAAGATCATCATCGACGCCTACCACGACGGGCGCACCGGCGTGGAGCTGATGGTGAATCCCGCCGGCGTGCAGCGTGATGGCGCGATTCACTCGGATGTCGTCGAGGACCTCTCGTGGGACGGCGTCTGGGACGTCGCGACGACGGTCGATTCGCTCGGCTGGACGGCGGAGTTCCGCGTGCCCTTCAGCCAGCTCCGCTTCAACGCCGGCGACGAGCACACCTTCGGCTTCGGCGTCTGGCGCGACATCGCCCGCATCAGCCAGCGCGACTCCTGGCCGGTGTACCGTGGCTCACGCAGCACGATCATCTCGCAGCTCGGCACGCTCACCGGGTTCCGCGGCATCGGCAGCGGGCATCGCGTGGAGCTGATCCCGTACACGGTCACCAAGAACATCACGCAGCGCAGCGCCACCGGCTGGGATCATCCGCAGCAGTTCACCGGCGGTGCCGACCTGCGCGTCGGGCTGGGCTCGGCACTGACGGTGAGTGCGACAGTGAATCCCGACTTCGGCCAGGTGGAGGCCGACCCCGCGCAGCTCAACCTCAGCGCCTTCGAGATCCGCTTCGACGAGCGTCGTCCCTTCTTCCTCGAAGGCAACGCGCTCTTCCGCTGCGGCGGCCCCTGCGAGGGCCTGTTCTACTCACGGCGCATTGGCCGCACGCCGCAGCTCCGCGCCTCGGCGGCGGATCCTGCCTTCACCACGATCCTTGGTGCCGCCAAGGTGACCGGCCGCGTGGGGCGCGGCGTGTCGATCGGCATCTCGGAGGCCGTGACGCGACGCGAGGTCGGCGCCGCCGGCACCACCATCGAACCGCAGACGAACTACTTCGTTGCACGCCTCGTCAAGGAGATGCGCGGCGGACAGTCGCAGATCGGCACGATGGTCACCGACCTGCGTCGGCAGATGGACGCGGTCACGCGGCCGCTCCTCCGCAGCGATGCCAGCGTCTTCCTGCTGCAGGGATTCCACCGCTTCGGCGGTGGTCGCTACGAGCTGTCGGGCTACACCGGTCGCGTGGGCGTCAACGGCAGTGCGCCCGCCATTGCCCGCACCCAGCGCAGCAGCGTGCATTTCTGGCAACGTCCCGATCATGAGCGCACCTTCGACTCGACGCTCACCTCGATGGATGGCGGTGTCTCGTCGCTCCAGCTGCAGAAGCTCGCCGGCTCGTTCCGCTACTCGAGCAACTGGCGGTACGCGAGTTCGGGCATGGAGGCGAACGATCTGGGGTTCGTGATCCTCGTCAACGACATGAGCCTCCGCAACACGCTCACCACGCAGACGCTGCGCCCCACGGCGCATTTCCGCCGGCTCTCCGGCACGCTCTCCAACGAGACACACTGGACCACCGGCGGCACACAGAGTGGCGCCAGCGTCACCGCGTCGATGACCGGTGAGCTGCGCAACTTCTGGACGACGCACCTGATGCTCACCACCTACGATCTCGGCGGCGCGCGCTGCGTGGCCTGCGCCCGTGGCGGTCCGGCGTTACGACAGTCGGCCGAGCGGATGGTCGTGGCGGCACTCGGCGGTGACGCGCGCAAGGTGCTCACGCCGTCGCTGTCGTTCGTGGCGTCGCGCGGAGACGAGGGCCGCTCCGCATCGCAGAGCGTCAACGTCGGCGGCGACCTGCGCCTCGCCAGCCAGTACTCGATGAGCCTCAGCGTCGGCTGGGACGATCGCACCGATGATCAGCAGTGGATCCGCAACATCGGTGTCGCCGGCAATGACACCACCCGCTACACCTTCGCGCGCCTCGGCCAGAGCACCATCACCGTCACGGCCCGCGTGAACTGGACCGCCACGCCGAAGCTGTCGCTGCAGGTGTATGCGCAGCCGTTCATCACCAGCGGCACGTTCGCCGACTGGCGCAGCATGACCGCACCGACGGCTCGGGACTACGCCGCGCGGTGGAGTCCGTACGGCAACGGCGCCACCCCGGCCGGCTTCAACTTCCGGCAGTTTAACTCGAACGCCGTCGTGCGTTGGGAATACCGCCCCGGTTCGACGCTGTTCGTCGTCTGGCAGCAGGGCCGCGCCAGCAATGACACCAACGGCGAGTTCCGCGTCGTCCGCGACTATCGCGACCTCTTCCGTGCGCACCCGGACAACACGCTGCTGGTGAAGGCGAGTTACTGGTTCAATCTCTGAGCGGCGCTCGGGCTGCCGCCATCGGGTAGCGCGACGGCGCCCCTCCCGACTCGCCCTCCCGCCACACCGGCGCGCTTGACCGCCCGGCCCGAGGCGACTATCTATTTATCCGGATCACCGGATATGACTGCCCCCAAACTCTCTATTCACGGTCGCCTGACCGAGCTCGCCGACGCCACCCGGTGCCGGCTGCTGCTGGCGCTCGAGGCGCACGAACTGACCGTGGGCGAGCTGTGCACCGCCCTGCTCCTGCCGCAGAGCACCGTCAGCCGGCACCTGCGGATCCTCTCGGACGAGGCGTGGGTGGAGTCGCGGGGCGAGGGGTCCACGCGGTGGTACCGCATGGCGCCGACACTGGATCACGAGGCGCGGGCGCTCTGGCAGCTGGTGCGGGAGCCGGTGCTGACCGCCGTCGCGGCCCAGCAGGATCTGGCGAGGGTCGAGTCGGTGCTGACGGCGCGTCGCTCCCGGAGCGAGGCGTTCATCACGTCGGCCGCGGCGGAATGGGATGCGCGCGTGGCCTCGATGTTCGGTGCGCGGGCCGACCTCGGTGCAACGCTCGCGTTGCTGGATCCGGCGGCGGTGGTGGGCGACCTGGGCTGCGGCACGGGGTCACTGTCGCTCTCGCTGTCGCGGCATGTCGCGCACGTCCACGCCATCGACGGGTCGCCGGCGATGCTGGAGGCGGCGCGGCAGCGGTTGCAGGCGCAGGCGAACGTCACGCTGGCGGAGGGATCGCTCGAGGCACTGCCGCTGGCGGACGACTCGCTCGATGTCGCGGTCCTGATGCTGGTGCTGCATCACGTGGCGGAACCGTCGCGGGTGCTGAAGGAGGCGCGCCGGGTGTTGCGCGCTGGTGGTCGGCTGTTGGTGGCGGACATGTGTGCGCACGAACGCGAGGAATATCGCGTGCAGATGGGCCATGTCTGGCTGGGCTTCGATGAGCGTCCGCTGCGCGGATGGCTGGCGAAGGCAGGGTTCGACACGATGCGCTACGTCGCGCAGCCGGTGGATCCGGCGGCGATGGGACCGGCGCTCTTCACGATGGTAGCGTCCTGATTCACTCCTGAGGATTTCACGATGGCCACTGCAGTACAGACCGAACTCGAGACGATGATGTCGATGGCGCGCCCGCCGTTCGCGGTGCGCGACCTGGCGCTGGCCGAATGGGGCCGCAAGGAGCTGCGCCTGGCCGAGGTGGAAATGCCCGGCCTGATGGCGCTCCGCGAGGAGTACAAGGGGAAGTTCCCGCTGAAGGGCGCCCGCATCATGGGCTCGCTGCACATGACCGTGCAGACGGCCGTGCTGATCGAGACGCTGGTGGAGCTGGGCGCCGACGTGCGCTGGGTGTCGTGCAACATCTTCTCGACGCAGGATCACGCCGCCGCTGCCGTTGCCGTCGGGCCGCACGGCACGGTTGCCGAGCCGAAGGGCGTGCCGGTCTACGCGTGGAAGGGTGAGACGCTCGAGGAGTACTGGTGGTGCACCGAGCAGGCGCTGATGTGGCCCGACGGCGGCGGTCCGAACCTGCTGCTGGATGACGGCGGCGACGCGACGCTGCTCGTCCACCGCGGTGCGGAATTCGAGCAGTCCGGAGTCATTCCCGGCTTCGATTCGGACAACGAGCCGGAGGAGTGGGGCGTGATCCTCGACCTGCTGCGCGCCGAGCAGGAGAAGAATCCGGGTCGCTGGACGAAGGTGCTGGCTGCGATCCGTGGCGTCTCCGAGGAGACGACGACGGGTGTGCATCGCCTCTACGAGATGGAGCGCGCCGGCACGCTCGCCTTCCCGGCGATCAACGTCAACGACGCCGTCACGAAGTCGAAGTTCGACAACCTGTATGGCTGCCGTCACTCGATCATCGACGGCCTGAACCGCGCCACCGATGTCATGCTCGCCGGCAAGGTCGCCGTCGTGATGGGCTACGGCGACGTGGGCAAGGGTTGCGCACAGGCACTCAAGGGTCAGGGCTCGCGCGTCGTCATCACCGAGATCGACCCGATCTGCGCGCTGCAGGCAGCGCTCGAGGGCTATCAGGTGACGACGCTCGAGGATGTCGTCGACTACGCCGACATCTTCATCTCGGCCACGGGCAACAAGAACGTGATCACGGTCGAGCACATGAGCCGCATGAAAGACAAGGCGATCATCGCCAACATCGGCCACTTCGACAATGAGATCGACATGGCCGGCCTGAAGAAGGTCGAGGGCCTGCAGCGCATCAACATCAAGCCGCAGTACGACGAGTTCGTGCTCCCGAACGGCCGCTCGATCCTGATCCTCGCCGAAGGCCGCCTGATGAACCTCGGCTGCGCCACGGGTCACCCGTCGTTCGTGATGTCGGCGAGCTTCACCAACCAGGTGCTGGCCCAGATCGACCTGCACCTGAATGCTGACAACTACGCGAACAAGGTCTTCACGCTGCCGAAGCACCTGGACGAGAAGGTGGCCCGCCTGCACCTGCCGAAGCTGGGCGTGAAGCTCACCGAGCTCACCCCGGACCAGTCGCACTACCTCGGCGTGACCAACGCCGGCCCGTTCAAGCCGGATCACTACCGCTACTAGCCGCCGCAGTGCACCACGACGACGGGCCGGTCTCTCTTCCAGAGGCCGGCCCGTTTGTGTTGCATTGCCCAGAGCGAGAGCACGAACAGCACGCTGCGAAACGGCACACTCCGAAACTGCAAAACGCAAAACTGAACGGCCGCAAAACTGCAAAACAGCTTTGCAGCTGAAATGACCGGTGTCCGCGTTTGACAGCTGCAGTTTTGCGGCCGTTCAGTCTTGCGTTTTGCTGTTCAGCTTTTCGCTGCTGTCGTTGTCGGCGCAGGAGCAGGAGCAGGAGCAGGAGCAGAAGGTGGGGCGGTAGTGCGGGCCGTGCGCGCGGTGATGACCTTCGAGAGCAGTGACGCGGGCGGCGTCCAGGTGGGTGGTTTCCATCCGCTGCGCTCCACCGCCGACGGACCGCCCGATGCCGGACGGAGGGCGCCTTCGAACTCGGCGTACTTCGACCCGGGGTTCCACAACGCCCAGCTCTTCAGCCCCGCATCGTACGTCGCCTGGATCTGGGCACGCACTTCCGGTGCCCCGAAGCTCAGCCCGCGGATGCTCATCGCTTCCAGCCAGGGACGGATCTCGCCAACCGCGACCTTGGCCGAGTCGCGCAGGAACGTCGTGCGTTGCACCGCGTCGGTGAGCGCCACGCGCACCAGCTGGTACGGCACCGCGCCCGGCCGGACGAAGCCGTAGTGCCCCGTGGAATAGTGCGACGGATACACCATCGGCAGCACCGCGTCGGCGGCCGCGATCACCGTCTCCCACTGCTGCCCGATCTCGACGTCACCCTCGGCGTGCGTCACCAGCCCGAACACATCGGCCGTGACCGGCACGCCGTACGGCTTCAGCTCCGACTTGGTGTAGAGAATGAAGTCGCGGATGTTGTCGGCACGGGTCTTCGTGCCCGCACCGGGATACCGCATCGTGGCGCGCATGGTGTTGGTCACGTCCGGGAAGCGGACATAGTCCCATTGCAGCTCGGAGAAGCCCATGTCGAGTGCTTCCTTCGCGATCGCAATGTTGTAGTCCCACACCCGCTTCTCGTACGGGTTCACCCAGGCGCCGCCCTTCTTGTCGCGCCAGAGCCCGCCGTTGACATGCCGGATGGCCAGCTCAGGCTTTTTCTCGGCCAGCATCCGGTCCTTGAACACCACGATGCGTGCGACGCTGTAGATGCCGTGGGCCGTCATCGTGTCCACCAGCGCGTGCAGCCACCTGGTCGCCGGACGCGTGTCGGCGCCGATCTCGCGCGCGATCGCGATCGCCGTCGAGTCGTAGGTGAGGAAGGTGTCAGACTCCTTGATGTCCACGATGAAGGCGTTGATCTCGGTCGCATCGGCGATGCGGATCAGCTCCGCCATGCGCTGCCGCGAGCCGGCCGCCCAGGCGTTGACGTACAGGGCGCGCATCGAGTCCGGGCGCGGCACCCGCGCGGGGCGTGGTGCGACACCTGGCCCGGCGGCCGCGCGCGCCGCGCTGTCGGTGGCAGTGGCGGGAGCGGCGGCCGTGTCGGCAGCCGGTTGGGCGTTCCCGCCGGTGCAGGCGGCAAGGCCCGACGCCAGCAAGGTGACGGCGACGATCGAACGAACGCGAACAGCGGGCAACGGCTGCAACACCATGACTCCAGAAGACCTGCAGGGGGTGAATCGGGCGGCAACGCCAGACCCGTGCGGAGAGTATCGTCGTCAAAGATAGCGCACACGTCGCGGCACTCACGGTTGACGCTTTGCGGTCCGCTGCGATGCCCTGCACATTACCGACGTCAGCCACGCCACATGCACACCGGGAGCCAGCATGACGTCCGTCTTCACGCGCGCCACGATCGCGGTACTGCTCCTCGGAGCGGCCCTGCCCGTCCACGCAGGTGCGCAGCTGCCGACCCCGGCGACGGTCATCCTGCGCACCAGTCGCATCCTCGACGGCACCGGGCGAACGCTGACGGGCATGGACCTCGTGATCACCGGAGGCCGCATCACGGCCATGCGGCCAGCCGCTGGCGCACTCCCGGCCAACGGCATCGACCTGCGCAACCGCACCGTGCTGCCGGGATTGATCGACACGCATGTCCACATCGGCTGGTATGTCAATTCCGCCGACCGCCTGCATACCGACAGCGACGGCGACTCACCGGCGACGCAGGCGCTCAGCCAGGCCGCCAATGCATGGCGCACCCTCCGCGCCGGCTTCACCACGGTGCAGAGTATCGGGGAACCGGACAACGGCGTGCTCCGCGATGCCATCGCATCGGGACAGCTCCCCGGTCCGCGCATCCTCACCTCCCTCGGCTCCATGAACGAGCGTACCGGGGGCGGCTCCCCGGACTCGTTGCGTGCCGCCGTGCGCCGCTTCAAGGCCGCCGGTGCCGACGTGATCAAGATCTTCGCCTCCAAGTCCATTCGTGACGGCGGCGAGGCGACGATGACCGACGTGCAGCTCGCGGCCGCCTGCGGCGAATCGACGGCGCAGGGGCTGCGATCGGTCGTCCACGCGCACTCCGCCGAGGCCGTGCGCCGCGCCGCCCGCAATGGGTGCACGCAGGTGGAGCACGGCGTCTTCACCGACGACTCGACACGCGCGCTCCTCGTGCAGCGCGGCACCTTCTTCGATCCGCAGTGCGGGCTGGTCTTCCGCAACTATCTCGACAACCGGAAGCGATTCGAGGGCATTGGCAACTACAACGCCGCGGGCTTCGCGTCGATGGAACAGGCGCTTCCGCTCGCCGAGGCAGGCATCGGCGCGGCCAGCCGTACCCCGTCGCTGAAGCTGGTCTTCGGCACCGACGCGGTCGCCGGTGCCCACGGCCGCAACGCCGAGGAATTGGTCTGCCGCGTGCGACGCGGTGGGCAACCGGCGATGGACGCGATCACCTCGGCCACGTCGCGCGCCGCCGAGTCGCTCCGCCTCGACAAGGAAATCGGCCGGATCGCGGTCGGCTTCATCGCCGACATCATCGCCACCAACGGCGATCCGTCGGCCGAAATCGAGGCGACCCAGCGCGTGACGTTCGTCATGCGCAACGGCATCGTCTACCGCAACGACACCGGTGGCAGCACCGCCACCACACGCCGTGGCCGCGCGCGCGACCTCGGCCTGGCCACCAGCACCCCACGTCACCAGACTCCACGATGAACGACGAGACGCAGCGCCCCGGACGCCGCAGCTTCCTCAAGGCCGCCGGCCTGCTCGCCGCCAGTGCGGCGGCCGGCTGCGAGTTCGAGTCGCGTCCACCCGAGGCCCAGCAGGCTGGCACGACCGCCGAGCGACAGGTCGGCTTCGATCGCGCACTGCTGGACGCCGTCGCAGAAGCGGTGCTGCCGTCGGAACTCGGCGCCCGCGGGCGCGACACGGCGGTCACGCAGTTCATCGCGTGGAGCGACGGCTACGACCCCGTTGCCGAAGAGATGCATGGCTACGGCTATTCCGACATCCGCTATCTCCCACCCGATCCCGCGCCGGCCTGGCGCGCGCAGCTGACGGGGTTGACCCTGCTCGCGCGCAAGACGCATCGCACGGAGTTCGTGCGACTCGACGTCGACGCGCGTCGCGAACTGCTGGGCATCGCACTGCAGGGCGAGCGCGGTGATCGCCTGCCCTCGCCGCTGCGGGCACGGCACGTCGCGGTGGCGCTGCTCTCGCATTGGGCCTCGTCACCCGACGCCTGGGACCTTGCGCTCGGCGCGAAGGTGCAGCCCGGCCAGTGCCGCGTGCTGGCCGATGCCAATGCCAAGCCGCTGCCGATCACGGGGCTCCGCGCATGAAGACCATCCAGACGGACCTCTGCATCATCGGCAGCGGCATCACGGCCGCGCTGATGGCCGCGCGCCTCGCCGAGACCACCACGCGTCGCATCACCGTCATCGAGGCCGGCAAGCCGACGACGCCGTTTGCCGAGCGGACGAAGGCCCGCTCACGCTTCGTCGCGTACGGCGAAAGCCCGTGGAAGCAGGACCACCTCGACGACCAGAACACCTACGGCACGACGTGGGGCTTCTCGCCGAGCATGACCGTCGGCGGGCTGGCGATGCACTGGGGCGGCGTGTCGCCGCGCTACTCGCCCGAAGATTTCCGGCTCAAGTCACTCTATGGTGTGGGTGACGACTGGCCGTTCACGTATGACGAACTCGATCCCTTCTATCAGGAGGCGGAAGAGCGGATGGGCGTGGCCGGTGAGCAGGGACCGGTGGCGCTCGACCCGCGCGGCAAGCCGTATCCCCTGCCGCCGCTGCCGGTGAACCACAACCTGAAGCAGCTGCAGCAGTTCGCATCGGCGGCCGGTATCGCGGCATGGAGCACGCCATCGGCCAAGCTGTCGGTGCCGCGCGACGGCCGCTCGCAGTGCCAGCGCTGCGACACCTGCTATCCCGTCTGCCCGAGCGGTGCGAAGTACTCGCCGGACTTCACCTGGGATGCGCTCGTGAAGTCCGGCAAGGTGACGCTGATCACGGAGACGCTGGTGCGTCGCCTGGTGGCGGATCCGAAGACCGGCCGTATCGTGCGCGCCACCGGCAACCGCACCAGCGCCGACGGTGAGGAGGTCACCATCGAGGGCACGACGTTCGTGCTGGCGGCGGGCTTCACCTGGTCGCCGCACCTGCTGCTGCTGTCACGCGATGCCGCGCACCCGCAGGGGCTCGCCAATCGCAGTGGACTCGTCGGCAAGTATCTCGCCGGCCATCGGAACGTGAACGCCTATCTCACGCTGCCGATGGAGCTCTATCCCGGCATCAACGTTCAGCACTCGCTCGTCTCCAAGCAGTTCATGCGCGTGCCGCGCAGCGGGCGATACCTGCGCCACGACCTGCGCCTCTGGGAGTCGAGCGTGGGGCGTGAACCGCGGCTGCGCAGCGAGACCGGCTCGCTCCTCCTCGGCGACGCCCTGCTGGGCGACTGGCGCACGCGCGCCAAGGGGGCGACGGCGCGCGTGCGCGCCTACTACGACGTCATTCCCGATCGCGAGAGCAAGCTCACGCTCGACGCGGCGCGCACCAATCGCTTCGGCGACCCGATGCCGACGCTCGACTTCCGCGACGATCCCGTCAGTGCCGCGCTCAAGCCGTGGCAGGAGTCGCAGATCGCCGCGCTGTTCCAGCGGATGGCAAAGGCCGGCAAGGGCAGCGTGCTGAAGATGGAGAACAGCGCCAACGATCTCGGGCAGGAGCATCCCACCGGCGGCTGTCGCATGGGCGACGATGCTGCGACGAGCGTGGTGGACCGATGGGGTCGCGCCCACGACCACGAGAACCTGTGGGTCGCCGGTGCGCCGACGCAGCCGAGTGCAAGCTGCTGCAACGGCACGCTCACCTTCGTCGCGAACGGCTTGCGCACGGCGTCGGCGATCGCGAAGGGCTGACGCGGGCGCATCCCGTTCGCGTCGGTCGTCCTGCCGCTGGCGCTACCGGTGCGCGTCAGCCCTGCGGCCGCTCCAGCGCCTCGGCCGACGTGCGGACGTGCTGGAGCACGCGACCATGGATGGCGTGAATGAGGTAGTCCCCGAAGAGCTGCCAGTACGCCTCGGGCCCCATCGCCACGGTGTACCACGTGCTGCCCTCCAGCCGCGTCGTCCCATCGGGCTGCGCGATCAGGCGGAACTCACCCCGCCGTGACAGCAGGAAGCCCGTCAGGTGCGGCGGTGCCACGTTGGCGTATGGCGTCAGTTCACGCAGCGGCACCGGCGAACTCGTGACGTCGAACGCCAGCCTCCGGCCCGGCTCCCAGACCGTGATCGGCTCGACGAACGGTCCGGTGGAGAAGACGCAGTACCGCACCGCGCCCACGCCGCTCCCTTCGATCCGCGCATACTTCGGGTAGGCGATGCCGAGCCGGAAGAACCAGGTGTCCGGCTCGGGAATCGGTGGGAAGGCGATGACCTGCGACCAGACCGTCATCGGTGATGCCGCGATCACCACGCTGGAGCGCACCTCGTGCAGCACCGGCGCACCGCCGGTGTGCGGCTCGAGGAAGGCGGCCAGCGGCAACGCGATCATCCCCATGCCGGCCGCCTGCAATCCCCCGCCCCGTCGCGTGCCCGCCGCGATCTGCCGGCCGAGCACCGCGCCCATCGCGCCGAGGATCGTCGCCAGCGGGATCGCCATCGCGATGCAAAGCGCCCCCTCGCGCCCGATCAGGATCAGCATCCCGGCCAGGACGCCGTGCGTCAACAGCACCACCTTCTGCGTCTCGCGCTGCGTCACCAGCGCGTCACGATTGAGCAGGTACGCCGTCACCGCGCCGATCGTGAATGGCGTGGCGAAGAAGAGGGCGACACCATAGCTCTCCACCACGTAGACCGACCACGCGATCATCAGCGCGCCCAGTGCGAGCCCGGGCAGCATCGCGCGCAGCGCCGGCAGGCTGCGCGCCGGGAGCCGGGCCGGTGCGTGCTCGCTCGCCCGCACGTCGCGCGTCGGCAGCACCAGCAGCAGGGCGATCAGCGCGTAGTTCACCATCGGCACGAAGAACAGCAGCGCCAGCCAAGGCGACCGTCCCGCATCGAGGGCGCGGCGGACGCTGAGCGTGACGCCGAACCAGATGAACGGCAGCGTGATCAGCCCCATCACCGGCAGCAGCCAGCCCGGGGCACCGCGCAGCAGCGCCGTGAGCGTTCCCAGCGAACTGACATACGCCGTCGGCAGCCACCAGCGTCCGAGCGCCACCTGCACCAGCACCACATCGATCAGGTACTTGAGCGCCATCAGCACGGCGCCGTACGCGAGGTACGATGCGCGCGCGATGCGGCCGTCCACTGTGGCGAGGTACCGAAGCCGGCTGGAGAGAGTCACGAGATGTGTGGGTCGAGAGATCGAAATGAACGCCTCATGCCAGCCGCAGCAGCTGGGCCATGTCGCGCAGCGCCGGTTCCATCTCGGCCAGCGTGGCGCCGGCGGCGAACGCCTGCTCCCACGCGCGGCGCGCATCGGGGTCGTCCGTGACGTGCACCGGGCGCGCAAGTTGGCGGAGCTGCTCCGTGATCGCGGAGGCCGTGAGCTTCCGGTGCGTCACGTCGTCTGCCCACGTCACGAATGCCGCGACGAACACGAAGTGTTGCAGCCAGTACCGCCAGGCCGGCACGGCGTGTGGCAGGGCGAGCAGTGCCGCCCACGGTGCCTGCGCGCAACGGAAGCGCGTCGTGCCATCGTCCAGCATCAGCACGATGTCGGCCGCAGCCATGCGATCCAGCGCGCGACGGATTGCGGATGGAGTATAGCCTGTCGCCTGCGCGATGCCGGTGACAGTGGACCACTCGTCGCCACGCGCCATCAGGTACGCCAGCGCGTCGGCCCGTGCGCCGACGCCAAAGGCCATGCGGAATCGCAGCACCAGCAGCGCGGTCCGATCCGAGGGCAGCCGTTGTCCCGCGGCGCGTGGTGCGTCCGGCCCAGCGCCGTCGGCGACGTCGACCTCGCCGGCCGCCCGTCTGACCCGCCCGGCAGCGGCCGTGAGGATCGGCGCCCAGCGGAAGTCCTTCCCCTGCTCGTACGCCGTCTCGGCGAGGGCATGCAGCTCGGGCAGGACGACCGCAGGGAAGACCTTCGCGATGTTGCGGGTGCGCTGGACGCTGAGCAAGTCCGACCATTGCGCAACCCACTCGTGCACGGTGCGTCCGAGCGGCGCGTCGTGCGGCTGCAGCCAGAGCGAGAGCAGCAGCAGGGCTTCGGGGTCGATGACGGGCTGGCTCCCAGCCTCGGCGGTCACGCTGGCCGCCAGCGTGGCCCACTGCGCATGCGCGGCGCGGGCGGCGGCCACCTGCAGCTCGGCCGCCAGCGTGGCGACGATGCGCTGCGCATCGAGGGACGCGGCGGGGTGGTCCGTGGTGCTCGAGTCTGCGTCCATCGGATCCGCGTTGGGGTGGCTCCGCAGGTCCCAAGTAGCATCGCACCGGTGGCGAATGCAATAATCAATGATGCCTGAGTCACGCGAGCCGCGACAACGCCACCCGTTTGTAACGCAGCGCTGGACCGAGTCGCCGTGCTGTTGCGTGCACGCATCAGAGGCGAAAGGCGGCCGATCCGAATAGATATGCAGTGCTGTCATCGCGGTTCACTCCGCTGACAGTCCTGGTCGGGTCGCAGCCGCATCGACTCGTTAGCGAGCTCGTGCGGAAATGGCCGCCTGCTCACCTCTGGCTCTCTGTCCTCACTACATGCAGATCCTGGTCATCGGCACGGGGTATGTCGGCATCGTCGCCGGCGCGTGCCTGGCGGAAACCGGCAATGATGTCGTCTGCGCCGACATCGACGTGCGGAAGATCGACCTGCTGAAGCAGAACATCCTCCCGATCTACGAACCCGGGCTGGATGAGCTGGTGCGCCGCAACCAGGATCAGGGGCGACTGCGCTTCACCACCGACGTGCCGGCCGCGGCGGCCGAAGCGCAGGTGGTCTTCCTGGCGGTCGGCACCCCGCCGGACGAGGATGGTTCGGCCGACCTGCGCCATGTGCTCGCGGCCGCCGAGACGGTGGGGCGGCACCTGACCAGGGAGGCGGTGATCATCACCAAGTCCACCGTGCCCGTTGGGACGGCCGCCAAGGTGGCGAAGGTGATCGGCGACCACGCGACGGTGCCGTTCCACGTCTGCAGCAATCCGGAGTTCCTCAAGGAAGGCGACGCAGTCGAGGATTTCCTCCGTCCCGACCGCGTGGTGCTCGGCGTCGAAAGCGATTTCGCCCGCAGCCTGCTGGCCGAGTTGTACGCGCCCTTCGTGCGCACCGGCAAGCCGATCCTGTTCATGGACATCGCCTCGGCCGAGCTCACCAAGTACGCCGCGAACGCGATGCTCGCCACGCGCATCTCGTTCATGAACGAGATCGCGCTGCTCTGCGAAAAGGTGGGTGCCAACGTCGACAGCGTGCGCCGCGGCATCGGCAGTGATGCGCGCATCGGTCCCGCGTTCCTGTTCCCGGGCCCGGGCTACGGCGGCTCCTGCTTCCCCAAGGACGTCCAGGCGCTGCTGCATACCGCGGCCGACAACGGCGTGGCGCTGCATGTGGTCGCAGCGGCGGAGGAGGCGAATGACCGGCAGAAGCTCGTGATGTTCGAACGGCTGGCGGAGGCGCTCGGCGGGTCGGTGAGCGGCGCCCGCATCGCCGTGTGGGGACTGGCGTTCAAGGCGCGCACCGACGACATGCGCGAATCACCTGCCCTCACGCTGATCGACGCCCTCGTCGCTGCCGGCGCAACGGTCGTGGCGCACGATCCCGTCGCGATGGCGCATGCCACGCACCTGCTCAGTGATCGCGTCAGCTTCGCGCCCACGAACTATGACGCGCTGGCCGGTGCCGACGCCCTCGCCATCGCGACGGACTGGAACGAGTACCGGCACCCTGATTTCAGCCGCATGCTCGGCTCTCTCGCGCGGCCCATCGTCGTGGATGGGCGCAACCTCTATGACCCGGCAAAGATGCGCGCGCTCGGGTTCCACTACTGGTCCATCGGTCGCCCACACTCATGAGAGTCCTGATCACCGGCGGCGCCGGCTTTCTCGCGTCGCACCTCACCGACCGCTTCATCGCGGACGGACATGAAGTCGTTGGCCTCGACAACTTCATCACCGGGCACACCGACAACATCGCGCACCTCGCCGGCCATCCGAACTACAAGTTCATCCGGCACGATGTCTCGAACTACATCTTCATCGACGGCCCGCTGGACGGCGTGCTGCACCTGGCATCGCCGGCCAGCCCGATCGACTACCTCGAGCACCCGATCCCCACGCTCAAGGTGGGCTCGCTCGGCACGCACAATGCCCTCGGCGTCGCGAAGGCCAAACAGGCGCGGTTCTTCCTCGCGTCGACGTCGGAGATCTACGGCGATCCGCTGGTGCACCCGCAGCCCGAGACGTACTGGGGCAACGTGAACTGCGTCGGCCCGCGCGGCGTGTACGACGAGGCCAAGCGCTTTGCCGAGTCGATCACGATGGCGTACCACCGCTTCCACGGCCTCGACACGCGCATCGTCCGCATCTTCAACACCTACGGCCCGCGCATGCGTCCGAACGACGGGCGCGTGGTGTCGAACTTCATCGTGCAGGCGCTCAAGGGCGAGCCGATCACGCTCTACGGCGACGGGACGCAGACCCGCAGCTTCTGCTACGTCGAGGACGAGGTGGACGGGCTGTACCGCCTGTTCATGCGCGGCGACAACGAGCCCACCAACATCGGCAATCCGGTGGAGTTCACGGTGCGACAGCTGGCCGAGATGGTCGTGGAACTGACCGGCACCAAGGCGCCGATCGTGCACCACGACCTGCCGGTGGACGATCCGAAGGTGCGCAAGCCCGACATCACCAACGCCCGCGCCAAGCTGGGGTGGGAGCCGAAGGTTCCGCTGCGCGAGGGCCTCGTGCGGACCATCGAGTACTTCGACGGCGTGCTGAAGAAGGGCTGACCCCCCTGCGTCGATGAACGACCGGCCCCCGCGAGATCACTTGCGGGGGCCGGTGTCGTCTTGCGTGTGTCCTTTCTTCGGCCCACGCGTTCACCGCATGGCGTTGCGCCCGCGGCGGCTGAGGATCAGCACCGCCACACCACCGATCAGCCCCACCGGCACGAGCACGCTGGCCGCCCCGTGCACCGCGGCCACCTCGGGCCAGCGCGCGCCGATCCCGCGCAGCGCCCAGGCCACCACCAGCGGAAAGAGCCAGATGCCGCGCGCCGTCATGGCCCACCCGAGCACCGTCGCCACCACCATCATCACCACCGACCAGGTGGACTCGGCAATGCCAAGGCCCGACCATTCACGGATATGCGCATACTGGAACGTGTTGGCGATGATCGCCACCGAGATCCACGCCAGGTATAAGTGGAACGGCCACGCGACGCACAGACGATCGACCCAGCTCCCTGATGCCGCGAGTGGCGCGACGCGGCCCGCCACGATGATCAGCGCCACCAGCAACTCGAGCATCACGACCATCGCCAGCCCGTAGCGCTCGAACGAGAATGTGGTGATCCACGCGACGTTGAGCGCCGAGGTGATCAGCCACCACGAGCCGAGTGTGCTGGCAGCACGCGTGGCGCCGTCGCCGGGGAGTGCCTGCCGGATGGTGAACGTCGCCAGCCCCGCGTAGATCAGGCTCCAGATGCCGAAGACGTAGCTGGCCGGCAGGAAGAGCGAGAGGGATGCGGGACGGTTGGCCAGTTCCCCGATGGAGACGCCACTCAGCGCACCGGTGGCGGCCAGCCCGTTGAGTGACACCAAGGCGACGAGGACGAGCACGTTCGTGATCCTGCGGGCAGTTCCGTTCATCGGGAAGTCGTCGGGATAAATGGCGAGGCTGTGCGGACACCGTCTTTGCACCCCGCGCCGCTCAGCGACACGTGAGCGTCGCCAGCACCGACCTGGGCAGCGAGGAGGTGACGCCCAGCTGTGGTGGGACGACGACCGCGATGTCGAACGTCATCGCGAAGCCAGGGAGCACCGCTGCCTCGGCAGCCGGAAGGGTCTAGTCCGCCTCGAGCCAGCGCGCAAGGTCGGAGGTGGCGCGGCGCAGCGCCTCGTGCTGCCGGATGCACCATGACGGGCCGAGCCGCTCGCGCAGGCACGACGTCGACCCCATCTTGCCTCGCACCATGACTCCCCCACTCACTCGCGCGCTCCTCGTCGCGTTGCTCGCTGCGCCCGTGCTCGCCGCGCCCGTGCTCCGCGCGCAGGCCCCGGTGACCGTGGCGCTGCCCACCGCGGCCACACGCAAGCACCTCGTGGCGCGACGGGCCAGTGGGCGGATCACCATCGATGGCCGGCTCACCGAGGCCGACTGGGGTCGCGCAGACGTCGGCGCCGGCTTCGGCCAGACACGCCCGGACTACAATCCGGCGACGCGGTTCCCGACCGAGGTGCGCGTGCTGTACGACGACGAGTACCTGTACGTCGCCGCATTCAATCGCGACAGCGCAGGGCTGTCGTCGATGCGCATTCCCGACCTCCGTCGCGACTTCGAGCCGCCGGAGAGCGACGTCTTTGCCGTCACCCTTGGCCCACTCGGCGATCACCGCACGGCCTACCAGTTTCACGTCACGCCACTCGGCTCGCAGGGTGATGTGCAGGCGTTCGACGGCGGCGACGCGTTCAATTTCAACTGGGACGCCGTCTGGCGAACGCGCACCACGCGCGCCGATTCCGGCTGGGTGGCCGAACTGGCGATCCCGTGGCGATCGCTGCGTTATGCGCGCGGGCTGACCTCGTGGGACATCAACTTCGTCCGCAATACGCGGCGCGCGGCGCAGTTCAGCGCCTGGTCCCCACATCCCAGGCAGTTCTCGTCGTGGCGCCTGACGTACGCCGGTGTGCTCGACTCCGTGCAGCCGCCGCCGCCGCGCACCAATGTCCGCATCAGGCCGTACGTGCTCGGTGCCGGACAGCGCGACCGCGCGCCGGGTGCGGACAATGCGAGTACGCTCGACGTGGGTGGCGAAGTGATCTGGGCACCGACGGCCAACACGCTGCTCGAAGCGACGATCAACACCGACTTCGCACAGGCCGACGTGGACCGTCAGGTGGTGAACCTCACCCGCTTCAGCGTGTTCTTCCCCGAGCGGCGGCAGTTCTTCCTCGAGAACGCCGACCTGCTCACCGCCGGCGGGCTGAACGCCACCACCTCGCGCTACATCGTGCAGCCGTTCTTCACGCGCCGGATCGGACTCGGGCGCGACGGCACGCTGCTGCCAATCGACGGGGGCGCACGATTCGCGTATCGCACCGGGCGCACCACCGCCGGCGTGCTCGCCATGCGCCAGCACGGGGCCGGCGGCGGCGACAATGCGACGTTCGCCGTGGCCCGCGGCAGTCAGTTCTTCGGCCGTGCCACGCGCGTGGGTGCGACCGTCGCGATCCGCGATGGCGACGGCACCAGCGGCGACAACGTTGTCACCGCCGTCGACGCGCTGGCACGACTCGGTGAGCAGGTGCAGTTCACGGGCACCGTGTCCACCTCCACGTATCAGGGTCGCACGGGCACCGCATCCACCTGGCAACTCACGCGCAACACCAACCGCACCAACGTCGCGCTGCTGGGTGCCTGGGTCACGGATCGCTATGACCCGCTCACCGGCTTCGTGTCGCGCCCCAACGTGATCCTCACCAATCCGTCAATCGCCGCGACCTTCCAGCCGTCGTGGCGTCCGACGTCGGTCGTCTGGTTCAAGCCCGCACTCGCGACGTTTCTCTATCACTCGCCGCAGACGTACGCGCTGCAGGAAGGCCTCGTCCAGTTCCGCGGTGAGGTGCTCTTCCGCAACGGCGCCCAGCTCGTGCCGTTCGCCGAGTCGAACCTGCAGCGTCCCACCGGCACGGTGGAGCTCTTTCCCGGCGTTCCGATCGGGGTGGGCGCGAACGATTTTTCACGCATCGGCATCGAAGGGAAAAGCGACCAGAGCGCACGCCTCTCGGGTCTTGCCAACCTGTCGACGGGTGGGTTCTTCGACGGACGCCTCGACCGCGCGGCCGTCGGGGCCCGCATCGCGCCGTCGCCCTACATGGTGCTGCGCACCGACTACGAAGTGAATCGCTTCACGTCACTCGGCACACGCGACACGAGCTTCGTCTCGCACCTCCTCGTGCCGGAGGTGCGCCTGTTCCTCAATCCGCGCGGGCAGTGGAGCGCGTTCTACCAGTACAACACGCTGCAGCAGCGCGGTGCGCTGAATGCGCGGTTCAGCTGGGAATTCGCACCGCTGTCGTTCGTGTACGTGGTCTACAACGACCGCGCGGCAATCGGCACCGGGACGGCGCCGTCGGCACGGTCGGTCATCGTGAAGTTCAGCTGGCTGCGGCAGCTATAGCGGCCTGTACTCCAAGTTCGGGACGCGGTCGGCGGTCGGAGCATCCAGCGCGGCGTTCAGCCACGCGTCGGCACGGGCGGCGCGTGCGGCGATCACGCCGGCGACCGCGGAGAACAGTCCGACGACGATGAGGAATGCCCGGGCCGCCTGTCATGGCCTGCGGGACGACGGGCGCGCCACGCTCGCGAAGAAGGCCCAGATCACCTCGGTGGCCTGCAGCGCCGTGCTGGGCGTGTCGCCGATGCGACTGCCACGGCCGCCGCCGGGCCAGGCGTGGCCATTGTCGCGGACCTGCTGCAGCTCGACGCGCACACCCGGCGGGCAGGCATGACGTGTCGTGACGACCTCGCCGTTCGTGTCCTGCACTGCGGTCGCTGCGCAGCCGTTGGCCCGCGCCCAGAACGTGGCCTGCTCCAGCTGCGGCCGCATCGGTGTGCCGTCCCACTGGCTCGGGGCAAGACCCTGCGTCAGCCCACCCGCGGGTGGGATCGAGCGGTCGAGCATTCCGTTGATCATCAGCGCCGACACCGGGACGGCGGGTGCCACTTCGTCGCCGAACACGGCACCGACCACCGGCGCGATCGCCGCGATGCGCGACGCGAGTGCCTGCCCCAGTCGATGACTCATCATCGCCCCATTCGACATGCCCGTCACGTACACGCGGGCAGGGTCAACGGGCAGCGTGCGCTGCAGCTCGTCCAGCATGGCGGCGATGAAGCCGACATCGTCCACCGCGCGCTGCATCGCGGGGCCGCAGCAGTGCACGGCATTCCACGTCAGCAGCGGCAGGCCTTCCCTCGCCCCCGTGCCCTCGGGATAGACGACGATCACCTGCTGGCGCTCGACGAGTGTCGTGAATCCCGTCATCTGCTCGGCATTCGCCGCGTTGCCACCGCCGCCATGCAGGACGAGCACGAGTGGCAGTGGCCGCCCCCCCGGCCGCACCCCGGCGGGTGCACGCACGACGTAGTGCCGCGCGCGCCCGTCGTGCACCAGCGACCGGCGCGCCGTGTCCACCGGCGCGGCAGGGAGGCGCCGTTGAACGAACCGTCCGCGCCGCGCCGCGCGACGGGTGGCGCAGGCCGCGATGACCGTCAGCAGCAGCAGCGCGAACAGGATCGAGCGGAGCGAGAGTCGGGGCATGCCGAGCTGACGTGTGTGCAGGGAGGCTGTGAAGGCTGGCGCCGGTGCGGGGGAATGTAGGGTGAGGCGACGACGCGATCACCCGCGGCCGGTGTGGCGCGGCGCCGTGCGCTCCTGCATGCTTGCTGCAGTGCTCGCGCCGGACCCCGTCGCGCCATCGTGCCCCTCGTTCGAGCTGCCCCAGACCACGCCCCTCCCGGCTGCCATGACCACCACTGCTCGCCCCTGGCTTGTTGCCGCGTGCATCGCAGCATTCGCCGGCATCGCCACTCCGCTGGCCGCACAGATGTCCTATCCCGACCGCTGCGGCAGCGGCATTCCACGTGACGAACATGCGGGGTACTTCCCGCTGCCGCGTGGTGACGTGTTCTGCCAGCTGATCGCCGATCCCAAGGCGCCGCGCTCCTTCGCCACATTCGTGCGCGAACGGCTCGACACCACCTCGTCCAGCACAGGCACCCTCGCGTCCGTCGGGATCGGCGATGTCTTCCCACTGGGCCGATGGGCGGGGGCAAAGCCTGGCGACGGTGTGCAGCTCTCGCTGTCCGCAGGCGTGTTTGCCCAGTTCGACCTCGGCACCGCCTCCTACGACCTGCTGAACGCCGACTACATGGTCGGCATCCCGCTGACCATGCGGCGCGGAAAGACGTCCGCACGGCTGCGCATCTATCACCAGAGCTCGCATCTGGGTGACGAGTACCTGCTTCGCGAACCTGCCGCACGGCGCGATCGCGAGAACCTGTCGTTCGAATCGGTGGAGGGCCTGCTCTCGGTCGATGCCGGCCCGGCCCGCATCTATGGTGGCGGCGAGATGCTGATCAATCGCGAGCCGAGGGACCTGTCACGGGCGGTGATTCACGGTGGGGTGGAACTGCGCCCCATGCCGTTCATCCTTCCGCTGGGACAACTCGGCGGCTTCCGATTTCTCGCCGCGACGGACGTGAAGACATCGCGGGAGCACGACTGGAAGCCGAGCATCAGTGCACGCGTGGGCCTCGAGTATGATCGCGCCAGAGGTGCCGCGCCGGCAGCGCGGCGCTGGGCGCTGCTTGCCGAGTACTACGAGGGGCCGTCGCCGTACGGGCAGTTCTTCCGCGAGCAGGTGCGGTACACTGGCCTCGGGGTGCACTTCAGCGGCTTCTGAATCAACACCGCGCGCAGCGTCGCTTCAGGGCTGGACGCGCGGTGCGAGCGGTGGCGTGATTTCCTGCCGGTCGGCGTGGACTCACGCATCGTGTCGTGGAATCGGGCGTCACTCGCGGCGCGCACTTTGCGGCACTTCGCTCACTTGATCGTCGCGGCCGGCTGCAGGTACTGCCCGTACCAGTCCAGGTACCGCTGCAGCCGGTCGCGCACGAACGACGGGCGTGAGATGCCATGGAACTGCTCGGGATACACGACCATCTGCGTCGGCACACCGATCGACTTCAGCGCCTGATACATCTGCTCGCCACCGATGATCGGCACGTTGAAGTCGCTCTGCCCGCCAAGGAACAGCGTCGGCGTCGTGATCCGATCGGCGTGCCAGAATGGATACGACAGGCGGTCCCACAGCGCCTTGTTCTTCCACGGCACGCCGAGCTCGTTCTCGTACTGATAGATGTACTGATCGCTGCCGTACATGGAGGTCTGCAGCGCACTGCCGGCACCGCTCGATGCCACCTTGAAACGCGTCGTGGTGGCGATGGTGTAGTCGGTCAGGATGCCACCGTAGCTCCAGCCCCCGATCGCCAGCCTGTCGGGATCGGCCATACCCTGCGCGACGAGATAGTCCACGCCGGCGAGCAGGTCCTTCACCTCCTTGTTGCCCCAGTCTGCGAAGATGGCCTTCTTCCACGCGACCCCGCGCCCGGAGCTGCCGCGATAATTCACTGCGAGCACCAGGTAGCCCTGCGCCGCGAACACCTGCCGCTCCAGTGCGGCACCGGGGCTGAAGAGATGCTCGTCCTGGCCGTTCGGACCGCCATGAATGGACAGCACCAGCGGATACCGCTGCCCCGCCGTGAATCCGACCGGCTTGAACAGCAGCGCGCCGACCGTCACGCCATCAGTGCTGCCGAACTGCACGTCCTCCACGGCACCGAGCTGCAGCACGTTCATGATCGAATCGTTCACATGCGTCAGGGCACGCTGCGTCCCGTTCTCGAAGGCATGCAGCTCGGCCATCGACATCGACGTGCCATCACGAGTCACGATCCGCCCACTCGGCAGCATGTCGTAGGCATTCACGACGCGCCGGCCGTCGAGCAATCGCCGCACTGCGCCGCCACGCGCCTCGACCGTGGCGAGGTGCACGGCGCGGTCATCGCCGAGCAGGAAGTGCAGGCTGCGGCCGTCGGCAGTCCACATCACGGCACTGACGTCGCGGTCGAGTGTGGGCGCGGGATACGTCGGCGTGCCGCCACGGCTTGGAATCACCGCGATGCGCGCCTGCGAATAGGCCGAGAACTTCGGCTCGTTCGATTCCAGGTAGGCGATCGACGCGCCGTCGGGACTCCATGCCGGCCCGCCGTCGTCGCCGATCCAAGTGGTCAGCGCGATGGGCGTCGCGCCGACCGTCGCGTCGATGGTGAAGATGTCCGAGTTGTTCTCACGGTCAGGGTCCGCGCCGGCACGCGCACTGACGAAGGCGACGCGTGTGCCGTCCGGCGACCAGCGCGGCGACGCGTCATCGAAGTCGCCGGTCGTCAGCGGTGCGGCCGTCTTCGCAGCGACGTCCACCAGCCAGAGGTGATCGCGCAATCGGTCGCGATAGCCGTCCACGTCACGCTTGAACGCGTACCGGTCGAGCACGATCGGCTTCGGTCGCGATTTTGCGGAATCGACGCCGCTCTCCTTCGGCTCGGGATCGTGTGCAATGACCACCAGCCGCTTGCTGTCGGGTGACCAGTGATGCTCCGACACGCCGCCAGCGACATCCGTGAGCTTCTGCGCCTCGCCGCCCGAGCGGTCGAGCAGCCACACTTGGCCCGTCTTCGCTCCCTCGCGCGTCGCGATGAACGACAGCCAGCGCCCGTCTGGGCTCCACTGCGGATCCGACTCGCCGCCGGGCGTCGTGGTCAGGCGCACCGTGCGCGAGCCGTCCCAGCGCACCATCCAGAGGTCGGAGCTGCGGGAATCCTTCGCCGAATCGATCGTCGCGACGGAGTACGCGATCCAGTCGCCATCAGGCGAGAGACGCGGGGCGCCGACCGGCTTGAAGCGGTAGATGTCGTCGGCACGGATGGGGCGGCGGGACTGGCCGTGCACAACGTCGGGCGGCGCCAGCAACAGCGTCGCGACGGCGAGGCAGAGCAGGCGTGGTGCGAGCTGGATGCTCATGGGAGGCGCGGTGGCAGGCGGACGGGGCTGTGGGCAGGCGGAACATAGCGCGGCCGACAGGCGTGCCGCGCGGCAGGGCGAATGCGACCGCTGCCGGCACGCCAGCCTGAGGGGGGGCTGACATCGGGGCGCCGGTGTAGCAGCGTTCAGCGCGCCAAGCGCCAAACGCTCCTCGCCGTTGGCGAGCCCCGGTCCTGATCCCTGCTCCCCCGTGCGCCCGATCACCCCCACGCTGCTTTCCGTCGTGCTCTGCCTGCTCCCGGCCACCCTGAGGGCGCAGGAGACGCGCGCCCCCGCCCCCACCGACCCGGCGGCCTTCGAGCGGTTGTGGCGCGCGCGGCTGGACAGCGCCAGGCTGAAGGTCAGCCCGGCCGACGTGCAGTTCATGAATGACATGATCCACCACCACGCGCAGGCGATCACGATGTCCAACCTCGCACCGGCGAATGGCGCGAGCCCGGCGGTGCGCACGCTGGCCGCACGGATCATCAACGCGCAGCGCGACGAGATCCAGATCATGCGCCGCTGGCTCGGCGATCGGAAGCTGCCCGTCCCGGAGCTGCACGACATGGGAGGGACGTTGATGGTGCAGATGCCGGGCGCCGGCATGGACCATTCCGCCGGACATGGCGAACATGCGACCATGGCGGGCATGCTCACCGACGTCGAGCTCGCAGCCCTGCGTGCCGCCAGGGGGACGGAGTTCGACCGGCTCTTCCTGACCGGGATGATTCAGCATCACCGCGGGGCCGTGACGATGGTGGCGACGCTGTTCGCCAGCGATGGCGCGGCGCTCGACGGGCAGGTGTTTAAATTCGCCTCGGACGTGCAGGTCGATCAGCGCACCGAGGTCCAGCGGATGGAGGCGATGCTGGCCGCGCAGGGACGGCGGCCGGAGCGCTGATGCAGGCGGGCTGAGCCAGCGCGCTGAGGCAGGCGCGCGACACGGCGGGAGGTGACACCAGGCACGCGCAGCCGACGTACGAGTTCCCGAAGTTGGGCGCCACGGGCGCCCGTTCCCCTGTCCGCAGCCGCCGGCGTCGTCATTCCACAAGGAGCGCAGTCCATGAGTGCAGGGTCGTTCGTCCGTCGCGCCACCGTTCGCCGTGGGCTCAGCTCCACCGTCCGCACCAGCGTCCTCACCTCAGCCGCAGTCGCGCTTGCCGCCGGTCTGCTCGGCGCGCAGGGAAGTGCGGCGCCACCGTCGCCGGATCCCCGCGTCGGTTTGCGCGCGGGTTTGCAGAACGCCGGCGAAGCGGCGTGGAATCTCACGCGCGTCGCGAGCGTCACGCCGCCGGAGAAGTTCGTCGGCGGCACCAACTCCGATCTCTCCTTCACGGGCAAGTACGCCATCCAGGGCAGCTACAACGGATGGCAGATCTGGGATATCTCCACACCCGCCACGCCCACGCTCGTCACGGCGTACTACTGCCCCGCGTCGCAGAGCGACGTCTCGGTCTACGGCAATCTCCTGTTCATTTCCGGCGAGGGACTCGAGGGACGACTGGACTGCGGCAACCAGCCGGAACGATCGCGCGTGAGTGCGGCCCGACTGCGTGGCCTGCGCATCTTCGACATCAGCGACATTCGCAACCCGCGCAACGTCGGCAACGTGCAGACCTGCCGCGGCTCGCACACGCACACCGTGCTCGCCGATCCGAAGGACAAGGAGAACGTCTATGTCTACATCTCCGGCTCGTCGGGCGTGCGGCCGGCCGAGGAACTCGCCGGATGCTCCGGTGCCAAGCCGGAGCAGGATCCGAACTCGGCGCTCTTCCGCATCGAAGTGATCAAGGTGCCGCTCGCCGATCCGTCGAAGGCCGCGATCGTGTCGTCGCCGCGCATCTTCAGTGACCTTGCCGCACCGCCACATCACGGCAAGTCGCCTGCTGACCAGCTCGAACTCGATGCGGCGCGCAAGGCCGGCAAGTTCGTCTTCGAGATCGCGGCGATCGGCGAGACGTTCGTCATGCCCGATGCGCAGGCGCAGCAGGGCCTGGAGCAGATGGTGAAGATGCGTGGCGGCACGGGCGCGCCCACGGCCGCCGACAGCGCGCGTCTGCGCGAGTTGGTCAACCAGCAGATCGCGTCGCAGGTCGGCGATGCCGGCAAGACGGGGCCGACGCAGTGCCACGACATCACCGTCTATCCCGGCATCGGGCTCGCCGGCGGTGCCTGTGAGGGCTACGGCCTGCTGCTCGACATCTCGGATCCGGCCAACCCGAAGCGCGTCGCCGCTGTTGCCGACAGCAACTTCTCGTACTGGCACTCGGCGACGTTCAACAACGACGGCACGAAGGTGCTCTTCACTGACGAGTGGGGCGGCGGCGGCGGACCGAAGTGCCGCGCCTCCGATCCGAAGGAGTGGGGCGCCAACGCGATCTTCACGATGGGCGCCGACCGGAAGCTGACCTTCGCCGGCTACTACAAGATGCCCGCCGCGCAGACGGCCGAGGAGAACTGTGTCGCCCACAACGGCTCACTGATTCCCGTGCCGGGTCGCGACATCATGGTGCAGTCGTGGTATCAGGGCGGCGTGTCGATCTTCGACTGGACCGACGCCGCGAAGCCGGTGGAGATCGCCTTCCACGACCGTGGCCCGGTGGACAGCACGAAGATGGAGATGGGCGGCAGCTGGTCGGTGTACTGGTACAACGGCGTGATCGTGAGCTCCGAGATCGCGCGCGGCCTCGACGTGTTCGAACTGATGCCGAGCCCGTGGCTGAGCGAGAACGAGATCGCCGCGGCGAAGACGGTGCACCTCGAGTACCTGAATCCGCAGGGGCAGCCGAAGTTCGTCTGGCCGCCGAGCTTTGCGAAGGCCCGCGCCTTCGTGGACCAGCTCGCGCGCTCGAACGGGCTCAGCGCGGCGCGTGTGAGTGCAGTGCGCACGTCGCTCGCAACGGCGGAGCGGACGAAGGGCGCGGCGCGGGCGACGGCGCTGCGTGCGGTCGCGAGTTCGCTCGCCGCCGATGCGCGTGGCTCGGGCGATGCCGCGAAGGTGACGCTGCTGCGTGACGCGGTGACGGAGCTCGCGGCGGCGCGCTGACGCCTGCGGCCGCACAGTGGAACGGGCGGGCGACCTCAGGGTCGTCCGCCCGTTCCGCGTCCTCGGGGATCAGCATCCGCTGCCGTCAGCATCCACTCGGATCACAGTCGGCTGAGGGCACAGTCGCCTGGGGATCGGTTCGCTACGGCTTCCGCCGCGCGACCGCCGCAATCAGCGCTCCGAGCCGCTCCACGTCGCGCAGGTCCGCCACTTCCGCCGGCGTGTGGCTGTATCGCCCGGGCCACGACAGCCCGGTGTTCGGCGCACCGTAAAAGGTGAACGCCGTCCCGTCCGTGCCACCCTGCGTCAGCCCGATCTGCAGCGGTATGCGCGCGGCGCGCGCCGCCGCCCTCACCGCCTCGCGCGACGCGGCGGGTGCGACGCTGCCGGTCTCGATCGCGCGCAGCACCGGTCCCTTGCCGAGCGACACGAGTGCGAAATGCGGGGACTCGAGCGGCGACTCGGAGCTGACGAAGGTGTCGATGCTGTAGATGCGCGTCGTGCTCGCACCCATGCGCGACGCTGCCGCCTGTGCGCCAACCAGTCCGCCCTCCTCCTGCGTGGACCAGACGAAGACCACGGCATGGTCGAGTGACGCGGGGTCGATCGCGCGGATGGCCATCAGCAGCGCCGTGGACCCGGCACGATCGTCCATGCTCCGCCCCGTGAAACGCGGGCCGGACAGGCGCACGCTGACCTTCGGGCTCGTCACGCCGAGCCCCACACGAACACCGCGCGCCACCAACGCTGCCGAGTCGATCCCGAACCACGCCGTCATCGTGCGCGGCTGCTTCACGCGCGCCGAATCACGCGGCACGAAGATGCCGGCGACCGTATCGGGCGCGCCGCTCGCCGGACGCGGCAGGTGCAGCAGCGCCGGCTGCCCTTCCCATGCCGAATGCACGGCACCGCCGCGCACCCGCAGCAGCACCGTGCCGTCGCGCGCGATCGAGTCCACCGTGTAGGCGACTTCGTCCATGTGCGCCATGAAGACGACCGTGTCGCGATCAGGGCCGGCGCTGACGATCAGGTTCCCCGCATCGTCCACGACGGCCCGCGCGCGCGCCCATGCCGACAGCTGTGCCGTGATCGCCTCGCGCACTCGCCACTCGTACGTGCCGACGCCTGGCAGGTCCGCCAGCGCGGCCAGCATCGCCGACGTCGCCGCGAAGGCATCACCCGCGCGCGGAGGCGCTGTGCGCGCACTGGCGCGAACGCGAACCGGGATCGAGACCCACGCATCCGCTGGTGGCGCTGCGACCCCCGCCGCACTCGCAACTGCCGATAGCAACCACGCCGCTTCCGACATCGCGACGCTCTCGACCAGTGTGCCTGCGTGGCGCACCGCCGGGGCGATCACCTGCATCGAATCCACCCGCGCCGCGCGGAACACCGCCGCGTTCACCCCCGCCACCCGCCCCGCCATCATCCAGCGCTGCGCACGCTCGGCACGACCGCCCATCACCAGCGTCACCTGGTCGGCCGCGAACCCGGTCTCGCGCGCCAGCACGCCGCCCAGCCCGGGCCACGCCAGCCCACCCTGCGCGCTGAGCACGAACATCGTCTCGCCGCTGCCGACCGTGCCGCGCGACGCCGCCACTACCGCCGCGCAGCCGGCGCGCTGCCCCGCCACGCCGCCGGAGACGTACGACCCATACGTCCACGCCGGCAGCCGCCGCTGCACCGGGTCCAGCAGGGCAATGCCGAGTGACGCGACCTCCGCCGCCGATGACGCGCCCACGTCCACCCACAACTCGTTTTCCGTGACCACGAGCGTGTCGCGCCGGTGCTGCTGGGCGAAGTGCCCGTTGGCGATCGCCGCGACCGCCGGCACGGTACCGCGAGCCGCGAGCACCTCGAGCTGCTGCCCTTCGTGCGACTGATCCCAGAGCGGGTGTGTCATCGTACCCACGCGATGCACTCGCAGCAGGCCATCAGCGGTGATCTGCGTGACGGCGTAGCCTGGACGATCGATGGCGCAGGCGACCACACGCCGCGGCGCGCCGCTGCCCTTGCGCAGCACCAGATTGCCCCAGCGATCGGCCCGCCACGTGCCCCCGGTGGCCGCGGACAGGATCGGGGCGAGCGCGGTGGTCGTTCGCGGCTCGCTGCCGGTGGGCGCGTCGAAGGAGATCCACGACGCGAGTGCCGCCTGCGCCGAGGGCGGCTGGGCGGTGAGTGTGGCCGCGGCAGCCACGACGGCGGCCAGCAGGGCGGAGGTCCGGAGTGGAGTCATGGCGCGAATGTAGCAACGCAACGAACAGGGGGCGGGCGCCACGTCGCTCGCCATGTGAACCTCAGCCTATTTGGCCGGCATCACGGCATTGCACTCGATCTCGAGCTTCGCGCCCGGCACCACCAGTCCCTTCACGATCACCGTCGTCCGCGCCGGCGGCGCCGACTCCCAGAAGGTGCGATAGACCTCGTTCATCCCCGCGAAGTCTGCCCCATCGATGATGAACACCGTGCACTTGGTCGCGTTCGCCATCGTCGTGCCAGCCATCTCGAACACCCGCTTGATGTTCTCCAGCGTGCTCCGCGTCTGGCCCTGGATCGTGGTGTCGGCATTCGCGCCGCGGCTGGGCAGCTGGCCGGCGGCGTACACCATGTTCCCGACGCGCACCGCCTGCGACAGGATGGGCGACGGCGGCCCCAACGCCTCGCGGACCTGCGCCATCACGGGCGACGCGGACAGCGTGAGGATCGCCGCGACGGCAGCGGCACGAAGGGCGGTGAACGACGACGTGCGGCGCATGAGGCTCCGGGTCAGCGAGTGGAGGCGGCAGCCGCCGCCGGGAAGGTCAGACGGATCGACGCCAACGCACTGCTGTCCGACGACACCCGGCGGATGCCGACCGGCATGCCATTCATCTTCATCAGGTACGCCACGATCGAGGCATACGTCCCCTGCGTCAGCGTCCCCGGCTTGCTGGCCGGCATCGTCGAGCGGATCCGTTCGAACAGCTCGAACGCGCTCTTCCCGCGCCACTGCAGCCGGAAGTCGGGGTTGGTCAGGTTGCCGGTGGCATGGCACTCCATGCACACCGAACGAAACCACTGCTCACCGACATCCAGCTGACGCGCCGCAGCAGCCGCCAGCGAGTCGGGAGACTGGGCAGCGGCCTGCGCCTGCATGCCGCGCGGGGCAGCGGCGAGCAGCAGGGCGCACAGCGGGACGAGGGTGACGACGGACGGGCGACGGGGTGGAAACATGGTCCCGGAAGCTGGAGCGGGCATGCACCCCCGGCAAGTGCGCATCCGCCCCGGAACCGTGGCGCGGCTCGGAGGCTTCCGAGACCGCAGCGCAGGTCGATTGCCAACCCCGGCAGTGCAGGCGAGCTTGCGTCCACAGGTCCGCCCGCCGTACCGCGCACCCCAGCCCCCACCCAGCCTGCGATGTCGGACGCCAACGACCCCCTCGACCTGACGGTCCCCCGTCGCGACTTCCTGCGCATCGCGGGACTCGGCACCGGTGCCCTTCTCGCCGGCGGACTCCCCTCGACCGTCGATGCCGCCGCACCGGCCGATCGCACCGTGCGGGTGCCCACCGGCGGCGCCCGCGCCTCGATGCACGTCATCGTCATCGGCGCCGGCGCGTGGGGTGCCTTCACGGCGCTCAACCTGCGCAAGGCCGGCCACAAGGTCACGCTCATCGACCAGTACGGCGCCGCCAACTCGCGCGCCACCAGCGGCGACGAGACCCGCGGCATTCGCTCGTCATACGGTGATCGCACGCTCACCCCCGAGCTCTGGACCTCGTGGGCGCGCAAGAGCATCCAGAAGTGGCGCGAGTTCGATGCCGAGCATGCGAAGCGATTCGGCACGCGCTACTTCTTCACCACCGGCGACGTGATCTTCCGCGAAAAACCCGAAGCGTTCACCACCCGCACGCAGGAGCTGTGGACGGCGCAGGGCGTGAAGTTCGAGGTGCTGACGAACGACGAGGCGATGAAGCGCTGGCCGCAGATCAACTCCGCCAACAACGGCGTGGTGCTGTACGAGCCAGACGCCGGCGTTGCCCGTGCGCGCGACTCGGTGCAGGCGGCCGTCGCGCTCGGCCGCGACGCCGGCGTGGACTTCCGGCTCGGCCGCGTCACACCCGGTCCAGTCCGCAACGGCAAGATGGACGGCATCACGCTCGGTGACGGCACGAAGCTCACCGCGGATGCCTATGTCTTCTGCTGCGGCGCGTGGATGGACAAGGTGCTCCCCGACGCGATGAAGAACCGCATGCGAGTCCCGCTCGGCCACGTCTGCTACTTCGGCCCGCCGCTCGGCGACGAGCGCTTCATCTTCCCGAACATCCCGAGCTGGAACGTGCCCGGCGTCACCGGCTGGGCGTCGCTGCCGGTGGACAGCTACGGCTTTCGCGTGCGCGGTGCCATCGCGCCGCCACCGCCACCACGCGCCGCCGGTGCCGACGACGACACGCCGCCGCCCCCACCACCGCAGCAGCAGGCCGCCATCGATCCGCGCCAGCAGGACCCCGACCTGAGCTCGCGCTGGTCCAACCAGGAGCGCGTGGACGGATCACGGAATGTGCTGAAGAAGTTCTTCCCTGCCCTCGCCGAGGCGCCGCTGCTCGCCACCCGCGCCTGCCACTACGAGAGCAGCGTCAATCGCAATTTCATCGTCGATCATGTGCCAGGCGCCGACAACGCATGGATCGCAGGGCTGGGCCAGGCCGAGGGCTTCAAGTTCTCGATCGTCCTCGGCGAGTACATCGCGAAGCGCGTGACCGGTGATGCCGGTGATCCGGCCATCGCCGACGCGTTCAGGTATCCGGAGAAGGAATACGAGCCAACACCGCCAGGCGCCCCGCGCCGGGAGTGGGAATGATGCGAGACGCTCGCGGCGTGCTTGCCGCCATGCTGTTGCTGTCGTGCGCTGTCCCACACCTCGCCGTGTCCCAGGCGACCATGGCACCCGTCAACGATCGACCCAATCCATTCCGCACCGTCGAGGGATGGGCCAGGCTGCCGGCCGGACGCGTGTGGGGCAGCACCAGCGCGGTCGCCATCGACAAGGACGGCGAGAGTGTCTGGGTGGCCGAGCGTTGCGGGCAGAACAGCTGCGTCGGGTCGGGACTCGATCCCGTGCTGCTGTTCGACCGGAACGGGAATCTGGTCCGCTCGTTCGGCAAGGGCATGGTGAACTGGCCGCACGGCATCCACGTGGACCGCGACGGCAACGTGTGGGTGGTGGACGGTCGTGACAACAAGCCGCAGGTCGCACGCAATGCACCGGCCGGCACACCCGCACCCGAGATGCCGGCGCGCGTCTTCGGGCATCAGGTGCTGAAGTTCTCGCCGCAGGGTGAGTTGCTGATGCGGCTCGGCACCGATGGTGGCGCGCGTGAGCCCGGCTACTTCTTCCAGCCGAACGCCGTGTTCGTCGCGCCGAACGGCGACATCTTCGTGTGTGAAGGACACGCATCGGGACCCGAGGCGAACGCACGTGTGCTCAAGTTCGACAAGACCGGAAAGTTCATCACCAGTTGGGGGAAGAAGGGGACCGGCGTCGGGGAGTTCGACCAGCCGCATGCGCTGGCGATGGACTCGCGCGGCCGACTCTTCGTCGCCGATCGTGGCAACAACCGCCTGCAGATCTACTCGCAGGACGGGACGCTGCTCGACACCTGGCTGCAGTTCTCGCGGATCAGCGGGATCTTCATCGATCGCAACGACGTGCTCTACGCGGCCGACTCCGAGTCGGGCTCGATCGAACCGGCGCGTCCCGAGTGGCAGCGCGGCATCCGCATCGGCAGCGCCCGCACCGGCGAGGTGACGATGTTCATCCCCGATCCGGTCACGCAGACGCGCAACACCAGCGCGGCAGAAGGGGTGGCCGTCTCGCGCAGCGGCGTGATCTACGGCGCCGAGGTGGGGCCGAAGGCGCTCAAGCGCTACGAGCGGAAGCCGTAATCAGGACAACGGCCACAGCAGAAAGCAAAGGCGCAAAGGACCTGAAAGACGTAAAGGAAATGCGATGGGAACAGCAACGGCGGCACAGTGAATTTTCATTCTGCTGTGCCGCCGTTGCTGTTCACAAATCAGTTGCAGTTCTCTGCGCCTTTCGTTCCCGTTGCGCCTTTGCGTTCTGCTGTGTTCCGCTGGTCGATCGGCGCGAGACCGATGCGTCGACTTACGGCAGCGTCAGCGCAACGAGTGACGTGCTGCTGCCGGCGCCGGTGGCGAAGACGATGTACTGCTTGCCCTTGTGCATGAAGGTCATCGGCACGGCGGTGGTGCGCGACGGGATCTCGACCGTGCCCACCTCGCGACCGGTCGCCTTGTCCACCGCGAAGAGCTGTGGCTTGGCATTCGGGATACCGCCCTGTCGCCCCGTGCCGTAGATCAACAGCGTCTTGGTGATCATGATCTGTGCCTGGCCCCCGGCGGCGCGCGGCGGCAACGTGACGCCGGCGAAGAGCGGGTCCCGGCTCGTGACCGGAATGAAGCCACCGTTCGGGATCCACCACTTCTTGTCGCCACTGTTCATGTCGTACGCGGTGATGCCGCCGAGCTGCTTCGGCTTGAGGATCGAGACACCGCCGAGCACCGACATGTTGCCCCGTCCCTCGAATCCGCCGCCGCGAGATGTGGGCGCGACGTAACCGGGTGGCGGTGCGACCGCGCCGATCAGGCCGCAGTTGTCGCGCGGGGAGCTGTACCGGAACTCGCTGCACGGATCCTTCTGCAAGCCGATCGTGGACAGTCCGCTCAGCGACGCGACGTAGATCATGCCCGTCTCGGGATCGAACGCGGCACCGCCGTCGATGTTCACACCACCCGAGGCACCGGGGGCATACCACGCACACCGGAGGCCCGACTTGCTCGTGCCGTCGGCCGTGACGCCGGGGATGAAGTACGGCCCCATGCGGCAGCGCTGCGCCAGCTTGAGCGCCGAGTCGCGGATCGCCGGCGTGTAGTCGATGAGGTCCGTCGCGAGCAGCCCCTGCTGCGAATACGGCGCCGGCTTGCTGGGGATCGGCTGCGTCGGCGACGTGCGCTCGCCCGGCACGTCGCTCTGCAGCACCTTCGTCTCGACGATCGGCCAGATCGGCTCACCGGTCGCCCGGTCGAAGGTGTAGAGCCAGCCCTGCTTGGTGGGCTGCGTGATCGCCTTGCGACGCTGCCCGTTGACGGTGATGTCGATCAGGTTCGGCGCCATCGGGGCGTCGTAGTCCCAGATGTCATGATGCACCATCTGGTAGTGCCACTTCCGCAGCCCCGTCTTCGCGTCGATCGCGACCAGCGCGTTGCCGAACAGGTTGTTGCCGGGACGGTGGCCGCCGTATTCGTCCATCAGCGGCATGCCCACCGGGATGTACACGAGGCCCAGATCCGGATCGGCGGAGTACGGCGCCCACGCGTCGTTCTTGCCGACGCCCTCGGTGTTGACGGCGGAGCCGCTGGTCCACGTCTCCGCGCCGAACTCCCCTGGCTGCGGCACGAGATTGAACTTCCACACCTGCCGGCCGGTGCGGACGTCGAAGCCGCGGATGAACCCGGGAATGTTGCGCACGCGGATCGGGTAGTACCCGTGGATCGACGAGTTGCCGACGACGATCATGTCGCCCACCATGATCGCCGGTGAGCTGGCGCCGATCTGCCCGTTCACCGGGTCGATGCCGACGGTGCCGTCCGCGCCGATCTTCTTCACCGGGTCCCACGTCTCGCCGGCCTTCGCCTTGCGCGCCGGCGCCGCATCGGAGATCACCAGCGAGCCCGAATCATCCACCGCCAGCGGCACCATCGGGTAGCCGAGTCCATCCTGCAGGTCCACCACGCCATTGGTGCCGAACTTCGGATCGGGACGTCCGGTCTTTGCATCCAGCGACACCATGTGGTAGCCGGGCGTGACGATGATCACACGCTCCTCGGTGCCGTCGGTCCAGTAGGTCGGGCCGCGGCCGGCGAACTGGCGCGGCGCCTTCTGCCAGCGGATCCCTTCCTCGAGGCGATACATCCAGAGCGTCTCGCCCGTCTCGGGATCGATCGCCATCGCCGAGCGACGCGTGGTGGCCACGGTGAAGAGGCGGCCGTTCGCATAGAGCGGCGTGGTGCGGTAGTACTCGTCTGCGCCGAACGTGCCGGCATTCCACTGCCACGCCTGCTGCAGCGTGCCGAAGTTGGCCGCAGTGATCTGGTCGAGCGGCGAGTAGCGCGAGCTGTGCGCATCGCCGCCCCAGTAGCGCCACTCACCCGGCGCGTTGCCGCGGACCAGGCCGGAAGTCACCGGCGTGGTGCCGCCGGGCGCACTGCTGGGCTGTGGACCCTGCGCGATCGCCCATGAGGCGGTGAACGGTGCCGGTGCGAGTGCACTGGCGACAACCGTGACTGCGACGGCGAGGAGACGCGTCTTCATCAGCGGGGACTCTGGGTGGAGGGAACGGCTCGGACGGAGTCGAGACGGATACGGTGCAACGCGGCAGAGTCGGCGGCCAGCGGGACAGTGCCCGCCGGCATGCCGTTCATGCGCAACAGGTTGGCGAGTGCACGGACGTAGTCCTCGTCACTCATCGACCGTGGTTCGTTCTTGGGCATCTCGCGGCGGATGTAGCCGAAGAGTTCACCCAGTGTGCGCCCGAACCACTTGTTGCGGAACGGTGGCCCGGAATGCTGCGTCGGGGTGTGACAGCTCTGGCAGCTGTTGGCGAAGACGTCCCGGCCGCGGGCGGCCTGTGCCAGCGTGTAGACGCCATCCATGGTGGTGCGACCGGTGTCGGCCGGCGCCGCGCCCACGCGCACCACAGGCGCCACTGCGGCACGCGCCATCGGCGCCTCGGTCGCGACCATGACGCCCACGAGGGTCACGACGATCGGGATGGTCAATCGGACGGAGACAGGCACAGGACAGATATACTGATATGACCAAGGTCAGCCATCGGGTGCCAGCCCAGGCTCAGGACCGGCGGCTCAACCGAAGAATCTGCCGCAGTGCAAGCGCCGCGGCGACCGCCACCGCCGCCAGCAGCGCCATCCGCATCACGGCGAGGGCGAACATGCCATCCGGAACGGGCCATGTGAAGCTGCCGCGGTACTCGGCCAGCGCCCCCCACCGCGCCTCGAGCCAGTGCCAGGCCTCGTGCGCCACCAGCACCGAGATCGCGATGGTCACCAGCCTGTCGCGACCTGCGCCCGCGTGGCGGCGCAGGAGCCAGAGCAGCGGCAGCGCTGCCACCAGTACCGTCAGCTGGCCCAGCTCCACGCCCACGTTGAACGCCAGCAGCGCGCTCACGAGGTTGCCACCCGCGAACTGGAGCGTGTTCGCCAGCGCAAACGAGAAGCCGAAGCCGTGCACGAGGCCAAAGCCGAACGCCACCGGCCAGCGCGCCGCCAGCCTTGCCTCGGGCAGCACCACGTTCTCGATCGCCAGCCAGACGATCGACGCCGCAATCACTACCTCCACCAGCGGCGGAAACCAGAGGGCATCAGGCCCAACGCCGAGCGCCGCGCCGGCCAGTGTGATCGAGTGTGCGAGCGTGAACGCCGTCACGATCGCGACCAGCGACTGCCACCGGCGCACACCAAGCACCAGGCAGAGCACGAACAGCAAATGGTCGTAGCCGCCGAGGATGTGCCGGTAGCCCACACCGATGAAGCGGGCAACGGTGTGGTACCAGGCGGGATCGAGATCCACCGCACCGGGGTTGCCGTCGTACGTCAGCAGTCGCTCGCTGCCATCGGCTTTCACCACGTGCAGCACGCTGGTGGTGCGAACGCCGAGCGTGGCGAGCTCCGGGTGCAGCTCCAGCCGGACCTGGGCGGACGGCAGCGTGTACTCGAGCGCCACGTCGAACAGCACCTGCTGCCACCGGATCACCTCGCGCTCCGCCGGCGGCATCGTGAACGACGTGCGTGCGCCAGCGAAGGTGTCGAAGGCGCGGTCGTTCGGCAGCGCCACGTGGGTCCCGGTGATGCGCGGTGTCGGCAGCGTGCCGCCATCGGCCGTGAGACGGATGGCGTTGACCAGCCACACCTGCGCCGCCTGCGGCAGCAGCGGGCGCACGCCCACCAGGTCCAGCGAGCCATCGTCGCGCAACGGGAAGTCGACGTCGCGCATCGCCTCCAGCGGCACGCGCAGCAGCAGCCGCAGCACGCGGCCCTCCTGCTGCACGTAGCCGCGGATGGCGACGCGTTCCGGGATCTCGTGGGCGCGGGCACGCCCCGCGACGACCATCAATACGAGCAGCAGCAGCGCCACGCGCCGCGCGAACCGCCGCACGATCGGCGCCGTCCCGCGCGAATGAACAGCCGACCCTCGCCTCCGTCTCTGGTGCATCATTGCGCGGAGATATAGCATTTGCCGCAGTTTCGCACCCCCCGCGGCAGCGATGTCGCGAGGCGCTGGACGGCCGACGGCACCGGCCGTCACACACGACAGATCGGAGACTCGGATGCCCCGCACGCGTGTCCCATGGATGGTGCCGGTGCTCGGCGCCGTGATCCTCTCGCTGGCACTCGGCCAGCGGCAGCTGGCTGCGGCGCTCGAGCGCCAGGCGGTCGTGGCACCGGCATTCGAGGTCGATCCGCTCTGGCCAAAGCCCCTGCCGAACGGCTGGCTGCTCGGCATGGTGATCGGGCTTGGCATCGACTCGCGCGATCACGTGTTCATCGTGCACCGCGGTGGCGCCACGCTCAACACGCGCACCGAGGGCGGCTACCCGCTGGTGGGCCCCTGCTGCTCGTCGGCGCCGCCGGTGCTGGAGTTCGACCCCGAGGGCAACCTCGTCAACGCGTGGGGTGGACCGGCCGAGGGGTACACCTGGCCGAGCAGCAACCACGGGATCGCAATCGATCATCTCGACAACGTCTGGATCGGCGGGAACGGCACCCCCGACTCCACCCGCGGCATCGGCTTCGACTCGCACATCCTGAAGTTCACGCACGCCGGCAAGTTCCTGCAGCAGATCGGCGTGCCCGGTCGCCGTGCCGACTCCAGGTCGATGGACTCCTTCGGTCGCGTGGCCAAGGTGAGCTTCGACACCAGGGCGAACGAGGCCTACGTGGCCGACGGGTATGGCAATCGCCGCGTGGCCGTGCTGGACATGACCACCGGTGCCATCAAGCGCTTCTGGGGCGCGTACGGCAACGTGCCGAGCGACTCGAACTACGGCCCGTACATCCCCGAGCGCGCGCTGATTCCGCAGTTCCGCACGCCGGTGCACTGTGCGGAACCCACCCCCGATGGACTGGTGTACGTCTGTGACCGCGTGAACAACCGCATCCAGGTGTTCCGCAAGAACGGCACGTTCGTGAAGGAGGTGCGCATCGCGCCGAAGACACTCGGTGACGGCGCCGTCTGGGACATCGCCTTCAGCCGCGATCCGCAGCAGAAGTACATGTACCTCGCCGACGGCAAGAACGAGCGTGTGTACATCATGGATCGCGAGAGCCTCCAGATCCTGACGCAGTTCGGCGACGGCGGCCGCCAGCCGGGCCAGTTCTTCGCGGTGCACTCCATCGCCACCGATTCGAAGGGCAACATCTTCACGACGGAGACCTACGAGGGCAAGCGGTTGCAGCGGTTCGTGTACAAGGGGCTGCGACCCGTGGTGAAGATGGATCAGGGGGTGTTGTGGCCGGGTGCACGATAGGACGCCTGTGACCGGCGACGCGCGGATGAGCACGCTGAGCGACCTGCCGAACGAGGCGTGTCGGTAACGGCTGCGTCAGGCTGAGCAACGGCAGCACTGTTGGAGACTTGTCGGTCGTGCACCCGCCGAGCGAGCGGGCGCGAATGTCGGCGAATTCCTCGGCCACTGTCGCGTCCGTCATGAATGCGGTCAGGCGCCACGATGCGGCGGCAGGCAAGCCCTGCCGCTCTTGACAAGCATTTGGCACAAACGCTTGTTAGCAATGGGTCCTTGCTCTGTAGTCACGCGCGCGGGACTCGGGGTCGGCCCTCGCACATGTCGCGTGGGGCCTGTCCGCACGCTCCTGATGTCTGACCGCTGTGTGACAAGTCAGCCGCTGTGCCAGATCCATTTCGCCGACGCGCGATGTCGCGCGTGCCACGTTCCAGCGTCGTCGCACATCCTGCACCGACGCGCACACGCCCGTCCAGATCACGCATGACTACTTCCCGGTTCATGCGGTGGACCACAGGCACAGCGCTCATCTGCTGTGCCCTCGCGTCGCCGCCATCGCTCACGGCTCAGGCCCCCGGGTCGCGCATCATCACTGGTCGCGTCACGTCCAGTGAAGGCGCTCGACCGCTTCAGGGCGTCACGGTGCTCCTGCGTGGCACACGCTTCGGCACCCTCACCTCTGCGGAAGGCACCTACCGGCTGCAGATTCCTGCGACGCCGCCGGACGGCCAGCTCACCTTCCGGCTGATCGGATTCAAGCCGAGCGACCAGCTGATCGGCGGGCGCACGACCGTCAACGTGACGCTCGAGGTCAGTCCGACGGCGCTCACCGACGTCGTCGTGACCGCGAACGCCATCGTCCGCCACACGAAGGAGCTGGGTTACTCGACGGCCACCGTGCAGGCCGAGCAACTGACCGTGGCACGCAGCACGAACGTGCTCAATGCGCTGGCCGGCAAGGTGTCCGGCGTGCGGGTCACGCAGCAGTCCGGCACCATCGGCGGCTCGAGCAAGATCGTGATCCGCGGCGTCAACTCGATCGCCAGCGCCAGTGAGCCGCTCTTCGTCGTGGATGGTGTGCCGATCTCCAATTCGTCGTTCGCCGGCACCGAGACGGAGATCGTCACCGGTGGCGTGGACGTGGGCAATCGTGCGCAGGACATCAATCCGGACGATGTCGAGAGCATGAGCATCCTCAAGGGTGCCGCCGCCTCCGCGCTCTACGGTTCCCGCGCACGCAACGGCGTGGTGATCGTCACCACCAAGCGCGGTCGCGCCGGTCGTAAGCCGACGATCACGTACAACACGTCACTGCGCACGGACGAGGTGTTCCGCACCTTCGACCTGCAGAATCAGTATGCCCAGGGCAACCTTGGCGTCTACAACAAGGATCTGGCCAACGGCTGGGGGCCGGCAATCACCGGGCAGCAGGTACCGAACCTGCTCAATGAAACGGTGACGCTGCAGGCCAACCCGGACAATGTGCGGGACTTCTTCCGCACCGGTGCCACGAACATCCAGTCGCTGGCGGTGGCCGGCGGCACTGAGCAGAGCGACTATCGCCTCGGTGGCACCTGGCTCGGCCAGACCGGCATCGTGCCGAACTCGGAACTGGCGCGCTACACCATCGCCCTCAATGCTGGCCAGCGGTTCACGCCGAAGTTCAGCGCGCGCGTGGCGGCGAACTACATCCGGACCACCTCCAGCGGTCGTTCGCAGCAGGGGCAGAACACGGCCAGCATCCCGATGCAGCTGCTGTCGAGCCTCCCGCGGACGCTGTCGACGTCGTTCCTGCAGGCGAACAAGGTCACGGCCAGCGGCATCGCCGGCTCGATCGATGGCACCGGCACGTCGAACAACCCGTATTGGGTGACTGACAACAATGGGCTCGACAACGCCATCGACCGCCTGTTCGGCAACGCCAATCTGTCGTACGATGCGCTGAACTGGTTCAATGTGTCCTTCCGCGTCGGCACGGACCTCGCCAACGAGAGCCGCCGCTTCGTCACGCGCAAGGGAACCCGCGGCCGGCTGGATGGTGAATTCGACACGCAGGAACTCGGCGAGCGCGAACTGAACACGGATCTGATCGGCACCGTGCAGCGCCAACTCACCGGCGATCTGGCGATGAAGGCGATCGTTGGCCACAACTTCAACAAGCGGACGTTCCGTCGCCAGCGCGTGTTCAGCCAGGGGTTGAACATCGACCAGCTGTACACGCAGGCCAACGCGCTGGTCAATGCCGCGACGAACTTCCGCACCGAACGACAGCTGTTCGGCGTGTACAGCGACGTGGGGCTGGCATGGCGCCAGTATCTGTTCGTGAACGTCACCGGCCGCAACGACTGGAGCTCCACGCTGCCGACGAACAACAACTCGTATTTCTATCCGTCGGTCTCGTCCGGCTTCGTCGTGTCGGACGCCATGCGGAACGCCTCGATCTTCCAGTCCGGCAAGGTCAGCTTCCTCAAGCTGCGCGCCAACTGGGCGAACGTCGGTTCCGACGAGGAGCCGTACCAGCTCGCGTTCACGTACACGCCGCTCACGCAGCAGACGGACATCTACACCTTCAATCAGCTGTACCCGTTCAACGGGGCGTCGGCGTTCGCGGCGACGAATGTCATTCCCCCGTCCAATCTGCGCCCCCAGCGACAGAACTCCGTCGAGTTCGGCTCAGAGATGCGCTTCCTGCGGGACCGGCTGGGCATCGATGCCACGTACTACCAGACGCGCAACTACGATCAGATCGTCTCGATCGCGGTGCCGCAGTCGTCGGGCTTCTCGGCGCGCCGCCTCAACGTCGGCCAGATCTCGAACAAGGGCCTCGAGCTGCAGGTGACGGGTGTCCCGATCGCATCGGCAAACCCGGATGGCCTGCGCTGGGATGTCGGCTTCAATTACAACCGCAATCGCAACGTCGTCGACAAGCTGGCGCCGGGCCTGAACGAGTTCATCGTCACGTCGGGTGACGGGTTCGGCATCTTCGTCGCGGCGCGGCCGGGGACGTCGTTCAACATTCAGGGCGTCGGCTTCGCGCGCGACTCGGTGAGCGGGAAGTACCTGATCAATCCCGCAAACGGATTGCGCATCCAGGGTGGACGCAAGCTGTTCGGCAACATCTATCCCGACTGGACTGGCGGCGTGACCAACACCGTCAGCTGGAAGCGGGTTGCCCTGTCCTTCCTCGTCGACATGCGCAAGGGTGGCGTGTTCCTCTCGCAGACCACCTCGCAGCTGCGCTCGAGCGGCCTGGCCGCGGAAACGGCTGATCGTACGCCGTTCATCCAGGACGGCGTGATCCGGGACCCGGTCACCGGCGCCACACGAACCAACGACGTGAAGGTGGCATCGGTGCAGCAGTACTGGGGCAATCTCGACAACTCGATCAGCCCCGAGAACAACATCTTCGACGCCTCGTTCGCCAAGCTCCGCGAAGCGTCGCTATCATTCCGTCTGCCGGAGCGGTGGGTGTCCAGGCTTGGCGCCGCGTCCGGTGTCTGGTCGTTCGAGGGGCGGAACCTCTGGCTGATGTCGTCCAAGGTGCCGCACGTCGATCCCGAGGCCAACGTTCTGGGAACCGGCCTGATCGGTGAAGGCATTGAACGCAACGTGCTGCCGTCCACTCGTACGTTTGGCTTGAATCTCCGGCTCGTCTTCTGAGGCAACCATCCATGCAACGATTCTCCCTGCCGTTCGTTCGGCGCACACTGACGGCGACGTTGGTGCTCTCCCTGGCTGGTTGCTTCCAGGACGGCGGTCTCAACGTCGATCCGAACCGCTCGACGAGCGCTGACGCCGCCCAGCTCTTCTCCGGCGCGGCGCTCAAGTGGTCGCTGCTCCGTGTCGGCGAACTGACGTGGCCGGTGGCGCTGTCCACGCAGATGTGGTCCTCCGGCGCACGCTGGGGGCTGGCGCAGGCGCAGTATGATCAGACGCGTGTGCGGAGCGCCTGGGGATCCATCTACACCGATATCCTCAAGAACCTGCTGATCGCGAGCAAGGAGGCCGAGCTCGCGACGCCGAAGCCGAACAACACGATCGCGCAACTCAAGATCTACACGGCGTTCGTCTACTCGCAGACAGCCTATCTGTGGGGCGACATCCCGTTCACCGAGGCGGCGAGCGGCGCCGTCGACAATCCGCGCTTCGATTCGCAGCAGGCGGTGCTCAACGGCACGATCGCGATGCTCGACTCGGCGATCGCAGCGATCGACGTCAGCTCGCGCGCCATTGGCGCACCCAACGATCTGTATTACGGTGGCGACATGGCCAAGTGGCGGCGGTTCGCCACCTCGCTCAAGTTCCGGATCCTGATGACGATGGTCGATGCCGATCCGAGCAAGGCGGCCGTGATCACGGCCATGCAGGGTCTGCCGATGATCGCGGCGCGCGCCGACGAGATGAAGGTGCAGTACTCCGCGCAGGCCGGTCGCCAGAACCCGCGGTTCTCGTTCACGCAGATCTTCCGCGGTGGCGTGCAGCAGGATTGGTATGCGTCGAACGCGGTCTTCGCACAGCTGGTCCCGTTCAATGATCCGCGGCTCCCCGTGTTCTACCAGCCCGGTCCGGCCGCATCACCGGGCCAGTTCGTCTCGCTCAACACCGTCGAGTCGTTCACGCCGACGGCATCGCTGGTGAGTCTCAACCTGCTCAAGGCTGACCTGCCGGAGATGTCGTTCTCCCTGTCGGAGCAGCAGTTGCTGGAGGCAGAGGCGATTGCCCGCGGATTCTGGTCTGGTGGGCTGACGACGGCCGATGCCCGCTACCGGGCTGGCGTACGCGAGTCGATGACGGCCCTCGGCATCTCCGTCGCACAGACCGACGCCTTCGTGAACACGCTGCCGACGCTGACGTCCGGTAACTTCCGTCTCGAGCTGAATCGTCAGCAGTATCTCGACCTGTTCATGCGGCCGCTCGAAGCGTGGGTGCAGTGGCGGCGGAGTGGGACCGCTGGCAACGAGTATCCGTCGCTCTCGGTTCCGTCCGGCGCGCTGGTGGGCGGCCTGGTGCGTCGGCTGCTGTATCGGAGCGAAGAGATTGCCGCAAATCCGAACACCCCGAAGCCCGTCCCGTTGCAGGACGCGGCAACGTGGTTCGACAAGTGATGCACGCACTGCGCCGGATCGGCACTGCCGTTGCGGTGTCGGCGATTTTCGTGGCACCTGCACTGCGCGCGCAAGCGCCGGTGCGGGTGCGTATCGTCACCGATTCCGGTACCATCGTGGTTGCGCTGGAACCTGCCAAGGCGCCGATCACGGTCGCGAATTTCCTCCGGTACGTCGATGAGCATCGGTATGACGGTGGGGCCTTCTATCGGGCCGTGACGCTGCAGAATCAGCTGCCTGCGGCGCAGCAGCCGCAGATCGAGGTCATTCAGGGCGGCATCGACGCCGACTCGAGCAAGCGCCTGCCCCCGATTGCGCAGGAGACGACCGAGCGAACAGGACTGCGGCATACCGATGGTGCGATCAGCATGGCACGCGGTGCACCGGCGAGCGCGACGAGTGAGTTCTTTTTCGTGATCAATGATCAGCCCGCCCTTGACTTCGGCGGCAAGCGGAATCCGGATGGGCAGGGATTTGCTGCATTCGGGCATGTGGTATCCGGCATGGACGTGGTGCGTCGGATTCAGCGCATGCCCAGCGAGCCGCAGCCGCCGCAGCGGATGACGACGGTGGTGCGCATCCGGCAGGTCGAGCGCGTGAAGTAGGGCACGACAGCTGGGGCAGACATGCGGAGCGCGGTCAGGATGACGCGCTCCGTTTTGTTGTTGCGTCGGTCCATCAAGGGGTCAGAGTCCTTGATGCATGGATCCATCAAGGGGTCAGAGTCCTTGAAGCATGCGTCCATCAAGGGGTCAGAGTCCTTGAGGCATGGATCCATCAAGGGGTCAGAGTCCTTGAGGCATGCGTCCATCAAGGGGTCAGAGTCCTTGATGCATGGATCCGTCAAGGACTCTGACCGCTTGATGACCCGAGCCCTTGATGACCCCTTGGTCGGAGCGAGACTCCTTCGTCGAAGATCTTGATCGGGCACGAAGGTCTGCCGGCACCGTGGCCGGACGCTCGACCTACCGCGCCGACTTCGGCGGCAGCACCGGCACGTTCCCAGTCCCCTGTTTCGTCCATACGGCCAGCACGCCGCACCCGCGCATCATCGTCATGTATTCCGCCGGTACCATCGTCGGCCGACTGTAGACCTCGACCGCGGCAACCTCCCCGGGTCGGACGAACTCATCGAGCGTAATCCCGCCGCGTCCGGCCGCATCGAATGGCATACCATCGACGAACACCGAGGCTCGGCATTCGCCCCCGCCGTTGCCACGCATGATGACGTCCTGCCCGAACCCGGCGTCCGCCATCCGGATCGACACACCGGCCATGCCGCGCAGCGCGTCTGTCGTGTACATCGTCGAGCGATCGACCACGGTCCTCCCATCCAGGAACCGTCCCAGACCCGTGCGCCACCGCCGCTCGATGGCTCGCACATCCCACGGGACTTCTTTCCCCGCCACGACGCGGACCGTGTCGAGTTCGACGGTACGCGTTGCGAGCGACAGGGTGAGTTGGGTCTCGTCGGTGGTGCGAAGGCGCACGGTGCGACGCACCGGCGAGTAGCCGATGGCGCGGACCTCAACGCTCTGCGTGCCGGACACCGCGTCGCCGATCCGGAACTCACCGCTGTCGCCCGACCGCACGGTACTGCCGCTGCCCAGCACATGCACGAGCGCATTCGGCAGCGGAGCGCCGCCGGTGGTCGTGATCCGGCCGCGCACGACGGCACGACCGGTGCGCAGCGGTGTGGCATCGGTGCTGTCACCGCTGCGTGCCGTGACGGCCGTCACCGCCACCGCCTCGCCGATGTGGAAATCCTGGACGGCGTAGCCCGTCGCCGGCACCACGACCTCCACGAACCCGGCGCTGTCGGCCTGCCACCAGCCGCGCGTGCGCAACGTGCTGCCGGCGGGGACCCCGCACAGCGTGTAGCGACCTGCCATGTTCGTGATCGCCCGGCGGTACGACAGTTCCGTCGTCAGCGTCTTCTTGCCGAGCATCCATTCCGGCCACTCCACCTCGACCTCGGCACCGGCCAGCAGTTCATCGGAGTCGGCAGTGCGAACCTCGCCGATGATGACACCCTCCTCGGCGGCACGACCGGGGCCGCAGGCCAGCGCGATCAGCGCGCGGCCGGAGGGCGTCGCGAAGTGCAGCACCACCGTGCCGGAGTCGGTGATGTCGAGCCGCACGATGCCCGGCTCGAGGCGCAGCGAGTCGAGCGTCGGATGCAGGAACGACGCGAGCCAGACACCCGCCGGGACGCTGTCGTGCGCGAATGCGCCGGTGGAGTCGCTGTACGCGGTGCGACCCACCGCGGGATCGTCGGCGCGGACAATACGGACCAGCGCGCCGGCAAGCGGCGCCATCGCAACGCTGTCGAACACGGTGCCCCGCACCTGCGCGACGACCGGCGACTGCGCGATCAGTTGCGGCGGCGTCAGCGCGAGCAGGGTGAGGAGCAGCAGGATGATGCGTCGCAGCATGTTGCGCTCGCTCGCCGGGACATGCGACCCCGGCGCGTGGGTGAACGGCTCAAGAACGCGGATCAAGGACTCTGACCCCTTGATGGACCAACGCCACAAGGACTCTGACCCCTTGATGCACCAACGCAGCAAGGACTCTGACCCCTTGATGGACCCCTTGATGGACCCGACCCCTTGATGATCCCACGGGACCAGGCACGAAGTCCCCCATGATCACTATCTCGCAATCGCCAGCGCGTCAATCGGTGACCGCCACGGCCGCCGCCGCGTATGCTCCACGTCACTACACAGGAGCAGCAACCGATGATCCGTCCGAACTCCATCACCACTATCGCACACACGGCAGCCGCGCTGGCCCTCATCGCCTGCGCCGCCGCCACCGATGCCACCGAGACGCCCCGGGTCACGCTGCTGTTACAACAGACCGACAATTCCGCCACCGTCGCACCGTCGGTCAGCGTCAGCGGACAGGACGTCATCGTGCGCGGCACCTTCTCCACACCATGCCTCGGCTATGGTGTCACGGCAAGCGCCCGGCAGACGAGTGATGCGCTGCTGATCACGCTGACTGGCCGCCAGGGTGGCGAGATCTGCCTCACGGCGATCGGTCGCTTCCCGTACACTGGCACGGTGTCCGGTGCATCATCGGGCACGCGCACGGTGGTGGTCCGGCATGTCATCGCGGATGCGAACTGGCCGGTCGACACCGTGATCAACACGCGGATCGTCATCCCGTAGGCGCGGGCGCTTCGAGCACCCGTCCCTCAGCCCCCGGTGCCGAACTGCCGCGTGAACTTCACGAACACGTTGCGCTGCTGCGGCCGGCGCCAGTCGAAGAAACTGCCGGCATCACGGCCATCGTTGAACACGATGAACAGCCCCGTCCCGGCCGTGTTGAGCCAGCCCAGACGGACGTTGGCCGACCAGATCGCCTGCTGATTGTTGTACTGCGTCAGCGTCTGCACGAAGAGGCGCGGTGAGAAGAAGTAGTTCAGACGCAGCGCCTGCAGCGTTCGCGTGAAGTTGCCCTGCGGCAGCCGGACATCGTTGTGCTCCACCGTCAGCGAGCCTGAGAACGTCGCCCCGCGGCGCATCGTGAGCGTGCCGCTGCCACCGCGCCGCGTGCCGGTCCAGAATTCGCCAACGTCGAACCGACCCGTCACCCACAGGTTCTCGCTCGGATCGGTCTGATAGTCGAAGCCCACCGTGCCCCACGTGTACGACCCCACCGGCAGCACGACACCCGGCGCGATCGTGAACGGCACCTGCAGTCCTTCGTGCGAGATGTTGTACTCAGGCCCGAATCGCGCGCTGTTGGCAAACTCGATCTCGGTCGCATCGATGTGCACGTAGCCCGACTGATAGAACCCGTCCAGCCCATACGTGCTGCGATAGTTCATGTGCGGATTCCACTGCCGGAACCAGGACCATTCCGGCTTGCGGATCAGGCGCAACAGCGACAGGTCGTACTGGCGAAAGCCAGCCGGCCGACTCAGGAATCCGACCTCCGGATTGAAATCCGCACCCACCTGCGCCACGCGCAGACTGTGGTTCCACACATTCGTCTGATACGCGATGCGCCCACTGAAGGCATTGTCGTCGCCCGTCCGTCCGCGCGTCGTGGTCGTGGCAGCCCAGAGGTCCGTCGTCCACTCCTGACCCAGCCCGATGCGCCCATCCACGGCGAAGGTCCGATTCACGTCCCCCGCATCCCGTGTGGAGAGCCGCTGCACGGCCATCGCGCCGATCCGTGAGCGCCGCGACACCTCGCGGATCGCGCGCAACACGGAGTAGGACTGACCATCCGTGGCAGCGTCCGGCGCGTCGGTCACCATCTGCAGCAGGCCGATCGTGGTCTGCCCCACCCGGCCGGTGAGGCGACCACCGCCGAGGATCGGTTGCGGAGTGCCGTTGTCTGCGATGCCGATGCGGCGCGTGAAGAACAGGTCCACAGCCTGCGGCGTCCCAGCCGAGAAGATCCCGGCATTCTCGAGGAAGAACGGGCGCTTCTCGGGGAAGAAGATGGGAAATCGCGTCAGGTTCACGCGCTGGTCGTCCACTTCCACCTGTGCGAAGTCGGTGTTGTAGGTGAGATCCAGCGTCAGTGCCGGCGTCACGCCGTACTTGATCTCACCGCCGAATTCCACCGGCGTCGTCGTGCGCGAGCCGGACGTGGGAAAGGTCGTCTGTGCGGCGCCGAGGACGTATGGCGTGATGGTCTGGATGCGCCGCGCCGGCACCGTCAGCCTGGACAGCGTGCCGGCGAGTGAGAGTCGATAGAGGTTGAACTGCCGCGGGATGAACGCCCAGAAGAGTTCTTCGTTCTTGCGGCGGATGGACCGCGTGATGTTGAGTCCCCAGCTCTGCTCCGTCCGTCCTGCCTGATAGCGCAGCGTCGAGAACGGGATCCGGAATTCTGCGGTCCAGCCCAGCGAGTCGATGGTCGTGGCCACCGTCCAACTCGCGTCCCAGTTGACGTTGAAGCCGCCCAGGCCGCCTGCCAGCGCACGGTTCTGCCCCGGCACTGCGGCACCACCACCTTCGCCTTCTCGGATGACCTGTCCATCGTACTCCACCCCCGCTGGCGTGGTGGCGAATACGAAACCGTTCTGTCGATCGTGATACGTGTCGAAGATCAGCGCGATGTGATCGCTGTTGGAGAGGGTGACATCACGGATCTTCTCGCCCGGCACGATCAGGTTCGGCTCGCGGTCGAACATCCGCGCCGCGATGTAGAGCGACTGCCCATCGGTGGCGAGTCGCACCTCGGTGCGCTCCGTGGCCGGGACACCCTCGTTCAACTCGCGCTGCAGGAAGTCGGTGATCGGCGCCGCCTGCTGCCACATCGGCTCGTCCAGCCGGCCATCGATCTGTGGCGGCGTGGTGATGCGGAGCGCCATCGCCTCCGGGAGCGGACGCGCGCGCGCGGCGCGGGCAAAGGAGTCGGCGCGGGCCGCATCGAGGCGTGCGGGTGGCGGAGTCGACCCCTGCGCGCGCGCAACCGCTGGCACCGCGCCGAGTGAACACGCCGTCAGCGCCGCCAGCGCGCGCGTCAGCCAACGGATGTGAGCGGGGGCGGCGGTGACACGTGAGCGCGGCATGCGGGTGTGCAGGAGAGGACGGTGCGGGCATGCCGGACGCGGACTGCGCTTCGGCGAGGCGGAAGTATGAATGGCTCTGTCCGTGGGCGCCACACCCGGGTTCCCTGACGTGCAGCGTGTTGGAGGGGACGACACTCCGAATACTGGCCCGGCGCCGGTACGGTGCGTTCATTCGAATCATGGTGGTCAATCCCGAACTCACTTTCGCCGCCGATCTCGCGGTTGCGGCGTTGATCGGCCTCTCAGTCGGCTTCGAGCGCGAGCGCAGCGGCAAGACGGAGGGTCCCGACGCGCGATTCGCTGGCGTGCGCACGTTCCTGCTGCTCGGCTTTCTGGGCGGGATCAGCGGCCACCTGCTCGCGGAAGGCAACGCGCTCGCCGCCGTGGTGCTCCTGGCATCGGGCGGCGTGCTGAGTGTGATCGCCTACGGACTCGCCGTGCGACGCCCCGGTTCGACGTCGGATGGCACCACGGAAACCGCGGCACTGCTCGTGCTCGCCCTCGCCGCACTGGCGGGGATGGGGCACCGGGCGATTGCGGCCGGTGTCGGCACACTCGTCGTCGCCGCCCTCGTCAGCAAGCAACGGATTCATGGGATCCTCGACCGGCTCGGCGAACGCGAACTGATGGGCGCGCTGCAGTTTGCGGTGCTCTCGCTGGTGATCCTTCCGCTGCTTCCCGATCAGGCGTGGGGGCCATGGGGCGGCGTGAACCCGCGTGAGCTCTGGATCATCGTGCTGATCTTCTGCGCCGTCAACTATGGCGGCTTCCTGCTGCAGCGATGGGTCGGCTCATCGCGCGGCTACGCCGCCATGGGACTGCTCGGCGGATTGGTGTCGAGCACCGCCGTGACCTTGCAGTTCTCACGTCGCAGCCGCAGCGAACCGGCGCTCGCGTCCTCGCTCGGACTCGGCATCGTTGCGGCGTGCACCGTGCTCGTGCTGCGCGTTGCGATCGTCGCCACCGTGCTGAATCCCGCGATCACGATTGCACTCCTGCCATACCTCGCACCGCCGTTCGTCGTTGGTGTCATCGTCATCGGCATCGTGCTCTGGCGACAGAAAGCGGAGGCGCACGGCGACACGTCGTCCCAGCTGCACTCGCCGTTGCGCATCGGCACGGCGCTGCAGCTCGCGCTGGCATTTCAGGTCGCAATCTTCGCGATCCGGATTTCGCGGGATACGTTTGGGGATGTCGGTGTGCTCACGTCCGCGTTCCTGCTTGGCCTGACGGACATGGATGCACTGACGTTCTCCATGGCGCGACTCGGCTCGACCACCGATTCGGTTGCCCTCGCCGCACGCGCCATCGCCGTCGGCATGCTGGCGAACACGGCGCTCAAGTCCACCCTTGCACTCGCGCTCGGCCATCGCGACCTGCGCCGCGTGGCCGGGGGGGGCCTGCTCGCCCTTGGTCTCGCGAGTGCCCTGGGCCTGTGGCTTGGCCGATGACGCTGCCACCTGAACGCCCGTCTGGCGACGGCAGGATCATGGCTCGTTGAAGATCCGGCCGCGACAGAGCGCGCGGAGCGACTGCGCTAATCCGCGCGCCATGCTGCGGACCAGCGTCGGGGCCGACGCTCAGAAGATGAGGCCGAAGGTGACCGGGAACGCCTGAATCGAGTTCGTGTTGATCAGTCCACCCTGCTTCGTATAGACGTTCTGGATACGCGTCTCGACGAACCCGGCGATGTGGCCCATGCGAAACGATACGCCGGCACCGCCATCGATGCCGATCCGTGTCGTGCTGCGCAGGCTGTCGGCGAGCGTGCCGCTTTGTAACGCATCACGGATGTTGAATGCGCCAACGCCGGCAACGACATAGGGACGCACCGGGCCGGGCAGCAGGTCGAACCTGAGCGACGCGATGCCACCGAGCTGTGTGCGCGTACTGCCGACCGCCGGCTGTGTCAGTCCGCTGCGAAGGTCACCGAATTTCATTCGCGAGAAGTCGGCGCCGATGCGGAGCGCAGGGAATCCCGGCGCCAGACGGACAAGCAGGTACGCCTGTCCCGCAGCACCGGTCAGGACGTCCTGCGCCTTGGCATTGGTTCGAGGAATGACCGCTCCGCCGCCAACGCCGAACTGGACAGCGCGGTTGTTGTACTCCTGACCAGGCACGCCCTGCGCGGCGAGACCGGCGACGTGCGCGATAGAAGCAAGCGCGATGGCGGCGAGACGACGAATCATCTGGCGCTCCTCGGAGAGGGTAGACCGCAAGGTGCATCAGTCGCCACCGCAAATACCAGTGTCTCGCTCGCTGCCACGACCGGCGCGGAAGGCACGGGAGCAAGGCACGGGAGCAAGGCACGGGAGCAACTGACGGCTGTCCAGTCTGCTGCCCCGGTCGTCGGATCGGCACCTGAGGGCGCACGTCCGTTCGAGGGAGTGACGCGCGCCTCCTTCTGGTCGGGATCGGAGCGTCGAGGACAGCGTTGCGCCTATCGCATCGTGATCAGTGTCTGGCCGCCCTCATGCGCGATCCTGAGCACCTGATCCTCACCACCGGCATCACTCGTCACATCGATCTCGCTGGGGTTCGGAATGCTGTGCGTCAGATGCATGCCACGCAGCGTCGAGGTCCCGAACATCAGCGACACGTCGTTGGTGTGCCGGTCGAATGTCCCTCCGACGAACTGCAGATCGCGGCCAAGGAGTTGCGCGCCGATGTCGTCGCGGTCCACTTCCACGACGCAGAATCGCCCGGCGTTCCTGACCGTGAACGTGGCCAGCTCTGCATCGAAGGCCGCGGGTATGACCGCCTGTGTGGTGTGGTTCGTTGCCCTGCGGGCTCGTGCTTCGGCAATCGTGCGGGCCGAGCCTGGAACGATGAGCACCGAACACGGCGCATTGCGCACCAGTGTCGCGGCCACACTGCCAAGCAGCGCGCGGCGGATGAACCCGTATCCGTGGGTGGCCGAGACGACGAGATCGGCCTTCTGTTCGATGACGTAGCGCATCAATTCGTCCGGCGCGCTCCCCGTCAGTACGACGCTCTCGATGTGCGCGGACGTCGTCGGCAGCTGCGCACGCATCGTCGCGAACGCCGCTGCGGCCTGCTGGCGGTACGCGTCTGCGCGATCCCGGACGATCGGCACCATCTCGTCGAACGGCGGGCCGACGTGCAGCAGCCAGACCGTCGCATCCGGCGCGACGACGCTGAGCGCAACCGTCGCCGCGAAGAGGCTGAACGGGCTGAAGTCGGTGGCGATCACGACACGACGCGGAGGCGACGTGAGCGACTCGTCCACTGCCAGCACCGGCGTGTCGCCGTGCTGGAGGATCTTGAGCACGTTCTCGCCACTGAGGAAGCGATCGAATCCGTGGTGACGACCACGGCCGACGACGATCAGCCGGGCCAGCATCGCTCCCGCCGTCAATGCGATCTCGGTCGCTGGTGTACCGCTGCGCACGATGATCGGCCACTTCGCCGAGGCAGACACCATTCGACGGATCTGCGCGCGCGTCGCATGCTCCCGGTCGGCGTCGGTCTCGCCGACCAGATCGTTCGGGAACACCATGCCGTCGATTCCGTAAACCGGGATGTTCGTCGGTTCGATGATGCTGAGCGCGATGACTTCGGCCCCTGCGCGTTCGGCGAGCGCGCTGGCGAGCGGCAACGCGGCGTCGGACGCCACAGTCGTATCGGTCGCGACGATGATGGGGCCAGCAGACAGGACCGGCTCGATGGCCGGTACAGTGTCCGGGGTTGCGTGTGCAGTGCTGGACATGGAAAGTCTCCGAAGCTGATGAGCGAGCTGCGGCCGGCATCGAGACTGACACGTCGGCGAATGCCACCGACCGACACCGATCACGCACCATCAGACTGGCACTTCCAGCGGCCGTCGCCTATCGGGGAATACCTGACACCGGGCAGTGCGGCTCAGACACAGCCGCGACGACGAGCGGACGGCGACCCGTCAACCAGCGTCAGCCGCAGCGTCGCCGATGGCGAGGCCGATGGCGAGGCCGAACACACGCAGCGTCGCCAGCCGCCTGGTCGCGGCGCGCGTCATGGGTGCGTGGCGCAGTACGCGCCGCCAACACAGGTGAGTGGCACGAAGACTTCGGCCTGAATACGCCACCGCCCGTCCGTCCGTCGCCACTGTGCGAGGTAGGTGCCGGTGATGCGCACCGGGCCGTCGGGGTCGGTCCACGTGCCGACCCACTCACCTTCCTCCGATGCCACCTGCCACGGATCGAACACAGTGATGCGCACCGGCGTGCGAACCCACTTCGTGTCGGGCCGTCTCGTGAATGCCGCGTGCATCGACCGCGTGTTGGCATCCAGACCCGCGTTCTGGGCACCGGTCGAGGAGACGACATGGATATCGGGCATCCATTCGCGGGCGATGGCGGCGGTGTCGTGCGCCGCGATGGCGGCGTTCGAGCGTTCGCGCGCGGCGGCAATCTCGTCGGATGCGGTGCGAGTCATCGCAGGAGTTTGAGCGCGTGGCACCGCACCGGTGCACGCCGCCACGACGGCGACGAGCGCGATGCGAACGTGGCGGAATGCGTCTGGCGCGGGCACACCGCAGTATGCAGCGTTCGCGGGCTCGCGGCAACTCGGAGGTCCCGATCGCGCCACTGGATCACACGGGCAGCGGCATGTCGGACAGGACGTCTTCTGGCCTCCGCCACGGCGCGGCCGCGCAACGTCCGGTCAGCAGCATCGTCATGGGGCTGGTTTCGCAGCGCGCGACGCGAGTTGAGATTGATCGGAGACAGTCACGCCACTCGCAGGTTGCACTTCCCTCCGCCATGACGCGTCGCGCCATCCGTTCGTTCCTGCTTCCGCATTCGGTGCGCCTGTGCTGCACCGCGCTGGTGGTGGCCGGCACGGTGGCGCCGGTGAACGCGCAGGTCGCCACCGCATCCGTAGCGGCGCTGCGCGCCGGAGTCAGGCTCGACACGCTGGAGGTCGCCGCCGTCGAACTCGGCGAAGCCATCGTGCGCATCCTGCCGACGCAGGACCAGCGCGATGTGGCGGTGTTCGGCGTGGTCCGACTCGGCGTCTCGCGCGACGCGTACCTGCGACGGGTTCAGGATTTCCGCAGATGGCTCCGCACGCCGACGCGCGCCCGGCTCGGACTGTTCAGCGACCCCGCCGCGTCTGTCGACGTCGCTGATGTGGTCGTCGCCAAGGACGACGCCGGCGATCTGAGGGACTGCCGGCCAGGCAAGTGCTCCACCAAACTGCCAGCGTCGGAGATGCAGCGCGTGCAGGCGTCGGTGGACTGGTCATCGAAGGACTGGCTCACGCGCGTGACGGCGCTCGCACGCGAGCGCCTCGTGCAACTCGTCAGCGAGTACCGCGACCACGGGAATGCATCGATGCCCGTCTACGACGATCGACCGAGCGTCCGTGCGAGCGATGCGTTTCTGGCGGTGCTTGCGCAGTCGCAGTTCCTGACGCAGGCGGCGCCGGAGGTGGCAGGATTCCTGAGGACGTATCCGCACGATCGGCCGGCTGGCGTTGCGGACGTGATCTATTGGTCCGAAGATGCCGTCGAACGCCTCCGGCCGATTCTCAGTGTCACGCACCTGATGGTCTACACCCCGCCGCGCATTGCGGGGACCACCGTCATCGCCTCGAAGCAGCTCTACGCGAACCACTACTTCGAGGGCGCGCTCGAAGTCCGGAACGTCATCGATCGCGAGGTCGCCGGTGAGCCAGCGGCCACGTATCTCGTGGTGGAGCGGCGCTTCCGATTCGACAACCTGCCGAGAGGCGGCATCCTCAACATTCGAGGGCGTGCGGTCAACGGGTTGCGGCGCCATCTGATGGCGGATCTGCAGCGTGAGAATCCGGCGTCGGTGCGCGAGCCGGTGCGCGAGCCCTAAGTTCGCCTGCGCTCAGCGATCATCGTTGCGTCGACGAAGGTCCTGCCTCGAACGAGCGCCGGTGGTTCACGCGCAGCTCCCGATGGATCAGTCGATCTGTCGCGTCCCGCTGCCCAGCAGCAGATAGATCACCGTCGCGGTCAGCCCGATGCCAGCGGTGACGAGGAAGGGGGTGTCGTAGCTCCCCGTGCGGTCCACCAGCCAACCCGTCGCCGCGACACCGACGATCCCGGGAATGGTCGCGAAGGTGTTGCTGATGCCCCAGATGACATCGGCGTATTTCGGCGCGATGTCGAAGGAGTTCGCGGCAAAGCCCGCCTGGCACAGGCCGAGGAGTCCCGACGCGCAGCACATCACGAGCACGCCGGTGCTCGCCGACGTGACCCGCGGCAGCGTGAGCAGGAACAGCGCCGCCCCGCCGGTGCCGATCGTCTGCAGCAGCTTGCGCACGAATCCGGCGCTGCGTCCGGCGGCCAGCATGCGGTCGGCCGTGATGCCGGAGATGTTGGCCATCACGAAGCTGGCCAGCCAGGGCGCGGCCGAGAGTAGCCCAGCGCTCGTGAGCGACATCCCGAAGGTCGACTTGAAGTAGCTCGGCAGCCATGCCAGCAACAGGTACAACATCCAGTTGTTCGCGAAGTGGCAGGCGAAGATCGCCCACACCGCCGGCGTGCGGATGATGCGCCGCCACGGGATGTTCGCCGTACCCGCGTTCGCCGCTGCGGTTGGTGCCAGCCCCGGTGCGTGTCCCGGACGCACGCTCGCGAACCAGGCCACGGCCCAGACCAGCCCCACCGCGCCGAAGAGATAGAACGGCGAGGGCCACCCGTGGTCGCGCACGAGCGCGCCCGTCACCGGGAGCGACACCACGGTGCCGAGGGAGAGTCCGCTGATGCACATCGTCACCGCGCGAGACCGCTGCGCTTCCGGCACCCAGCGTCCGATCATGTTGATCGACGCGGGGAACACGGCGGCCTCACCCAGCCCGAGTGCGATACGGGCCGCGATGAGCGCGGCGAACGACAGATGCGCCGCCGGTGGCGTGAGGATCGTGAACAGCGACCACCACACCACCGCCGCACCGAGCACGACGCGACCGCCGAACTTGTTCGCCAGCGTGCCACTCGCAATCTGCAGCACCAGATAGCCGATGAAGAACGACGAGAGCACGAAACCCTTCGTCGTCTCGGTCCACCCGAACTCCTCCTTCATCGCGATCGACGCGACCGAGATGTTGGTGCGGTCGATGTAGGCGATGAACACGGCGGCACTGCAGAGCAGCACCACGGTGTACCACGCCGGCCAGCGGGTGGTGCCGGGACGTTCGGGAGACGTCGTCATGGTGCGCTGAACACGGCGCCGTGCGGCACGCCGGCGGCGCGGCCACCGTGCGGCCACGTCCGGTTTTGCATCGTGATCCCCGCCTTCGTGGCACCGGCATCACGGAAGCGTCGGTCGATCGCCAGTCTGCCGGTGGTTTCGTCGAAGGATGCCATCACGACCCGATGTTCCATGGCCCCGTACCCGGTGATCACGACGCGCTGGTGGTTCGGCTCGAGCGAGATCCAGTGCGGCACGTCGTTCGCGCCGAGCGTGACACGGGAGACCTCACGCGGATGCGCAGGGTCCGAGATGTCGAGGCTGACGACGGCATTCCACGCGGGCACCGTGACGAGGTAGTAGTGGCCCGCGACCACAGGAATCGCGCAACTCGTGTCCTTCTTCCTGGGGAACGACGACACCAGCCGGCCCGACGGAGTCGGCCCGTCCAGCCCATCGATCAGGTAGAGCCCGCAGTTGAACGTCGAGACGAGGACCGTCCTGCCGTCGCGCAGCACGCGTGGTTCAGCCGTGGCGAACCCCTCGTCGCCGCGCGGTCCGTTCGGCAGGTCGAAGGTGTGCAGCAACGTCATGTCCGACAGGCGCCAGACCTGGACCACACGCGTGTCTTCGGTGCCATCCATGTCGGTCGTGGTCGTGACGATGCGATCGAGCGCCGCGACGATCCCCGCCGAGTAGGGGCGAATGCGTCGGTCCAGGCCAGGCCGGTTGTCCGAGACCGAGCGCACCAGCTGGCCCTGCGGCGTCAACTCGGCGAGCCCGCCCGGTGCCATGCCGAGCGAGTCGTGCTGCATCTGGAACGTCGCCAGCACGTTGCCGTTCGGCAGCCGGAGGAAGCTGTGCGGGTGCATCATGCCCGCGATGTCGCCGAACTGCGCGTCGATCCGCGGGCGCGCCTTGTTCGTCATGTCGAACACGAACGATTGCCCGCTGCCGAAGCCGTTGGCGAACAGTCGCCCATCGGCGGGCATCGCGTGTTCCGTGTGGTGCGGACTGTTGCGTCGGCCCGGGACCGGGACGGTGGTCACGATGCGGCCGTAGCGGCCCGGGGTGGGGCGCACATCGACGACGGCGAGGAAGTCCGGCGTCGTGGAATCGCTCGACGCCGTCCAGAGGTAGAGATAGTCGCTGCCCTTGCTCACGCGCACGGCTGGCACCTGCGCCGTGGCGACGGCGGGAAGGAGCATCGCAAGTACGGAGACGACCTGTCGGAGAGCCACGGTGTTTGTGTCAGGGTCACGGGTGTCGGCCAACGCTGGCGCGGCACGACGCGCGACGACGGCTTCGGGGCGAAGCACAAGTGTATCGTCCGGACGGAGCGTCAGATACTCACCGGGGCACCACGGGACGGGAGTCTGGCCGTGAGCCCCGAATGGTTTCGCGTGTTCAGCAACAGCATCGGCGGCGCATCTCCGGTCGCGCCGTCAGCCGACGCTGGGAGGTCAGGTGACTGTCGATGGCGTCGGCGGCACGTTCAACGGGACCGGGACGCTCACGACCGTGAACACATCGCCCGACAACGCGCCGACGATCGTCGGCAACGGGACAGTCCACACGTGGCATCACTGCATTTCGGGGCCATCTGCGCGTCGTCAGGGCAAGGGCACCGCAAACGCGGCATTCGGGGTGAATGCACTCGAGACGCTTGTGGGTTTCGAGCCGACGCTCGTTGCGATGCCGACCGCGAGGTTCAGTACATGACCGGATGTCGCACGCCGCACCATGAGCGACGGTTGGCGTCGCACTCGCGCAGCGACCACACCAGCGCACCACAATAGCTGGAGGGTCTGCATCGTTGACGACACACTGAGGCCTGATGGTGGAATCGTTCGTCAGGGCAGGACGCTGGGCGCCCGCCGCGGCGGCGCCTCTCGCGAACGCCGTCGTGCTGTCGTCTCCAGGGCGCATGCGTCACGCGCCGCTCAACCGAGCGGAACAGGGACGAGCGCGGAACACGGTCCAGCTTGCCACCGCGGGATGGTGGCCGCCTTGGTAGCATCACATATCATTGAGTATCAGTCCTGACGTCCCCGGCCCGCCACGCCAATGCACGAAACCCGCCGAGACGATACCACCGGGCGTCCGTTCGCTTCGCTGTCCGGATCGGACAGGAACGCACTGCCGCCAGAGCTGTGCGCGGCGCTCGCGCCACGCTACACCGTCCTGCGTGTGCTGGGACGTGGTGGGTCGGCCGTCGTGTATCTCGCCCACGACGGCACGCGCGGCAGCGACGTCGCGCTCAAGGTGCTGCACGATGCGCTGACCTCGCAGGTGAGCACGACGCGATTTCTGCGCGAAGTGGACATCGCGCGCGGTCTCGACCATCCACACATCGTCCCCGTCTTCGAGTCGGGGTCGGTGGAACGTCGCGCCTACTACACGATGCCCTACGTCGAGGGACAATCGTTGCGCGAGCGGCTGCAGCGCGAACCACAGTGTTCGCTCGAGGACACAATCGCCATTGCCCGGCAGGTGGCGGACGCGCTCGACTACGCGCATGCGCACGGGATCGTGCATCGCGATGTGAAGCCGGCCAACATCCTCATGTCGCAGGACCGCGCCTGCGTCGCCGACTTCGGTGTGGCGCGTGCGATGGTGATCGCGTCCGGCGACACCATCACCGATTCCGGGTTTGCACTCGGGACACCAGAGTACATGAGTCCCGAGCAGGCAGCCGGACAGCGTGAACTCGACGGGCGCAGTGATGTCTACGCGTTGGCGTGCGTGGTGTATCAGATGCTCGCCGGCGAGCCACCATTCACCGGACCGTCGGCGCAGGCAATCATCGCGCGGCACTTTCAGGAAGCGCCGCGTTCCCTGCGCGTTGTGCGTCCGTCCGTTCCGCGCTCAGTGGAACGCGCCATCGAGCGCGCGCTCGAAAAAGTGCCGGCCGATCGCTACGCAACAGCCGGTGAGTTTGTGGACGCGCTCACCGCACCCGCCACGGCCGACGACGTCGAGCTCCGTCGAGAGGCCGCGACGATGCAGCGTCGCACCGTACGTCGTCTCGCCATCATCGCGGTGGTGCTGGGGTTGGTGGTCACCGGTGTTGCGCGCGCCGTACTCGCCAGCGCGGGTACGACGTCGTTCAGGGCACGCACGGCGTTCCTGGCCGGCTACGATGCGCTGCACGATGGACGCTTCGCGCGTGCGGACTCGCAGTTTGCCGACGCCATCCGACATGACCCCCGATTTGCGCGGGCGATGATATGGTCGTCGCTCGTGCACTGGTGGATTGATGCCGAAGCACCTCCCTCGCCCCTCGCACTGCGGACGGCGATGCAGCCGACCACGCGCCGCATGGCGCTCGACTCGGTGGACGCGCTGCTGCTCGCCGGACTTGTGGCACTGGCCGAACGACGAGAGGCAGATGCGTGCGCAGCCTGGGCCGACGGCACACGCGCGGCATTCCAGAATCCAGTCGTGCTGTATTCACTCGGCACCTGTCTGCGCCGTGATCCGATCGTGCTCGCCGACGCCACAAGTCCCTCCGGCTGGCGCTTTCGGGCAAGTCATGAACGTGCGATCGTTGCGTACGAACAGGCGTTCGAGCTGCAGCCACTGCTGCTGCGAGGTCTGGGAACGGCTTCGCTGGCCGATTTGCAGGAGTTGTTCCGCACCAACAGCGCTCGAATGCGGGACGGCCGTGCACGATCGAACGACACGCTGGTATTCCGGGCGTTTCCCGAACTGTCCGCCGACACGTTGCGGTACGTCCCGTATCCCCGCCAGATCATTGCGGCCAGCGCTGCTCCATCGACGTTTGCCCTGGCGATTCAGCATGAGCGTGAACGCTTGCTGCGCACCGTGCGCATCTGGAGCACGGGATATCCACGGGATCCGATGGCGGCACGCGCGGTGGCGGTGGCACTGGACCTCCTGGGTGATGCCGCCGCGCCGGATGCGTTCCAGACGGCACTCGCACTCGCTGAAAGCACTGACGACAGTCTGAGCATCGCGGCGGAGGCCGTGCTGGTGCGCATCAAGCACGCGCTCCCCGACGACACGTTTGCGCTGCGCCGCGCGGTGGTGACTGCCGACTCGCTGCTGCGCGCGCACCCGCCGGCTGCCGGACGTGAAGTCGGCATGCTCGGCGCGCTCGCCGCGCTGCTGGGCAGGGCCTCGTTGTCGGCCGACTACGCGAGACGCGGCGGCGTGGGCAGCATCATGCATGCGCTGACCGGCAGCGGCCCATCGCTGCTCGCCTACGCGTCGCTTGGCGGACCACGCGACAGCCTTGCCAAGTATGAAGCGCTCGTCGAAGCGGCGGTGAGCGCGCTGCCGCCGCGCGATGGTGGGCGCGCGCGTGGGCAGTGGCTGTGGCGTTCCGCCGCGCTGTCGTATCCAGATTATGCGATGCGAGCGCTCGCCAGTCGTGACGATGTGCAAGCCTCAGTACTCGAACCGATCGTCGCGGCGGTCGCCGGCGACAACACTCGGGTGATCCAGCTGCTTGCCCGCCTCCAAACGACACGCGCTACGCTGCGACCCGCCGACATCATGATCGAGGGACTGTATCAGGAGGCCGTGTGTCTCGTCACCGCGGACGAGCCACGCAGCGCGATCGCACGCATCGATCCCACGCTCAATGCGCTGCGCTACACGACCACGCGCGAACTCGGACAGATCCCGCGAACGGGCGCACTGGTCCGTGCCATGGCACTGCGGGCGACGCTGGCACAGACGGTGGGCGAGCCGGCGGCATCCCGACGATGGGCGCGTGCCGTGATCATTTTGTGGAGTGGAGCCGACGAGTTCCTGCAACACACGGTGCGCGACATGACGCAGTTGGCACACTGACACCTCACACTGGGAGCGTTGGCCATGACGGTGCTCACACGCTGGGTCTTCAAATCATCTGCTGTCATCGCGCTGCTGGTCGTCGCCGGCGCGTGCAAGCCCGATCGATGGTCGGAGTCACACGTCGCAGGTACGGGACCGTCGGCCGATCGTCCTGAATGCCCGCAGAAGTGGGATTCCATTCCATTACGGGAATCGTCTCGCGCTGGGATCTACGTGGTCCCCACCAGTGGACTCGCCGTGCCGGGACCGAACACCAACATCCCGGAATTTCACGACTGTCAGCGCTTCATCGACTCGCGTGGCTCCGAGTTCGAGGCGCTGTACGCGATATTCGCGGCCAGCAGGCTCGATAGCATCGGAGACGCGCTCCGTGTGGATAGCTCGCTGTGGACCTCGTCGAACACGAGTGTGGCCACGGTCAGCCCGACGGGCGTGGTCACAGCGGTATCTCTCGGTGCGGCGACCATCTCCTCGCTGCTGCCGGGAGATACGTTGCCAGCAGGCCTGGTCTCACTGGTCGTGACACCGCAGCTCGTGCCGGACGCGCCGAACGAGATTCTGGTGGGCCCCGTCTCAGCGCCACCACAGCTACTGCAGCTGGGACATTCGGTGCCCCTCGCGCTGTCGGCTGGCGCGACCACGAAGTCGATCATCGCCGTGGCGCAGATATACACGTACGGTGCGGGTTATGCGCCGCTCGGTATCGGCAGAGCCTTCAGTTGCCTGTATCTCTACTTCGACACGTCACGCGCCCTCTCAGCCAGAATGGTCCCGGCCGATGCGGGAAGCGTGGCGCCACCCTGCCGTGACGCCGTCAATCCGAACGCCGTCGCCGGCAAGGTGCTGACGGTCGTGCGCACGAAGCCAGCACAGGTGAGCAGCGACTATCCCGCAGTCGCTCGCTGGGACTACGACCGGCGGAATCGTCAGTACCACATCGGGATCGCGTGTGGCGATGCCTGGTGCGAAGTCGGTGCCCCGGGGAAGGACCCTTTCACACCGACTCGCACGGCCGCGTACGACCCATCCGGCACGCCGGAAGAGAATCGCGTCCTGCGCGTCAAGGGGTGGCACGATCAACAGAACCTGGCGATGGACGGCTCCGCCGCAGGTTCGGTGGTGCCGAGTGGCATTCTGGCAACGGTCGTGCCACACCCCGGATTGGGAAGCGTGCTGGAGACGACGTATCGGTCGGCAACCTGGGTGCTCTCGGGGTATGTCGGAATGGACACGACCAACGCGATTCCAGGTGCGGTGAAGGCCTACAAGAAGAAGTTCAACTTTGATCCTGTGCCCGTCCGGCTGCCGCTCAGCAGCATGAACACGCTGTCATTCTGCTACGGGAAGCGAGACGAGTGCGAGATACCGGACCCGCCGCCAGGCATTACAGGCTGCGACGACTCGACGCTCGGCATTTTCTTTGCCAGAGTATGGTGGGTGAAGATTCAGGCAGCCGCGGACCGGAAAGTGATGTACCGATGCACGACACGTCGCGGTGACACTGGCATGTCGGGCGTGACGGGCGTGACTGCACCGACAGCGAGGTGGCGCTGGGTCGCCGTCGATGAGACGGTGTGGGAATACTGCATGAGCCACTATTGCTGTGAGGTGGGCGCGAACAGTTCGTCCGAGGGGTGGCTGCAGCAGTAGCGGCGTCCTGACGGAGAGCCAGGTACTCGCCGAGGCGCCGCCTGCGGGTGGCCGCCTCGAGCGGGGGCCGTCACACCTTCGTTGCTTGCCCCGGGCCCTCGCGCGGCGATAGCGTCCGTGTCTCACTTCTTCCCGGGACCGCCGTGTTCGTCTTCGTCTTCGCCCTCCTGCAGCAGCAGGTTCCCGTCCCCGCGCCACAACGTGTCGTCGCCGATCCGGGCGTGATCGCGGTCGGCCAGCGGGTGACGCCAGCCGGCGTCCAGAGTGTGTTCAGCGGCCGCGTCGCGGGCGTGCGCTTCGGCGCGCAACCGGGCGAAGTCTGGGCGATCGTCCCGGGCAGCGCGTGGCGCATGGCCTGGCGAGACAACCGCGTCGTCGCGCGGGCGGAGTTCGTCGGTCGGCCGGGTGTGCACGGCATCGTGATCGATCCGGTCACGGGGCGAGCCGTGGTATCATCGGTGAGCAAGCTGCCAGCCGATGTCGCGGCCAGCCGCACGCCGGGAGGCCCGCCGCTGGCGCGCGCGAAGTCGGTCGCGCAACTGGTGTCGTTCGGCACCGACTCGTCAGCGTCCATCGCCATGCAATCGGGAACACTCGGCGATTTCCTCGCCGGCGCGCCCGCCATCGCCACGCGCGCTGGCAGAGACGGACACCGCGTCGCGCTGGTGCCGCTGCCCGCGGACGACAAGCTGGTCATCCTCGACGCCGACAATGGCGCCACGCTGCGCACCGTGCCACTCGGCGTGCTGCCGGTCGCCTCGGTGATTGCACCCGACGGTGCCACGGCGTGGGTGACGGTGTTCGGTGGCCCGAAGCCGAAGGCGGGACAGCGTCGCGCGTCGCAGTGCTGTGATCCCGCAGCCGAACCGGTGCGCATCGACGCACGCGGCATCGCCCTCGCCGGGACGGTCGAACGCGTCGACGTGGCTCGCGGCACGGTCACGCACCGCATCACCGTCGGGTCGCATCCCACCGGTCTGGCGTGGGATCACTCGCGCCAGCGCCTCTATGTCGCGAACGGCAACAGCGACGCGATCAGCGTGATCGACACGCGCCTGAACACGCTCGCCACGACGATCGCGATCGCACCCTTTCGCGAGCGAAAGATCGGGCTCACGCCCACGGCCATCGCCCTCGCACCTGATGGCAACACGCTCTTCGTCACACTCGGCGGCGCGAATGCCGTCGCCGTGTACGACGTTCGCGCGACGGCCACGTTGCGCGGGCTGATCCCCACGGGCTGGTATCCGAGCAGCATCGACGTCAGTGCAGATGGCACCACGATCGCGGTCGGCACGCTGTTCGGCGTGGGTGCCGGCACGGGTCGCACGGCGGGCAAGGACGGTCGCTACGTGTTCGCGGAACGTGGCACGCTCAACGTGATCCCCGTGCCGACCGACGCGGAACTGTCGGCACTCACGACCGGCGTCGCCGAGAACAACCGGTACCACCTGGCCAGCGGTCCCGCCGCGCCGTCGATCGCGCCACGCCGCACTGCGGTGGCGCAGGCGGTGCCGGAGCGGCCGGGCGAGCCGAGCCCGATCCAGCACGTCGTCTACATCATCAGGGAGAACCGCACCTACGACCAGGTCCTCGGTGACATCGGCAAGGGTGCGAGTGACCCGAGCCTCGTCATGTACGGTCGCGACGTGACGCCGAACACGCACGCCATCAGTGAGCAGTTCGTGCTCCTCGATCATTTCTTCGCCTCCGGTGGCAACTCGGCGGATGGACACAACTGGCTCACGCAGGGCATCGAGACGGCGTACCCCATGTGGCCGCTGTATTCGGGGCGCAGCTATCCGAGCGAGGGGAACGATCCGCTGACGTATTCGTCGGGAGGCTTCCTCTGGGAGGCTGCGGCTGCCAAGGGCAAGCGCGTGGTGAGCTTCGGCGAATACGCGCCAGCGCCGAGTGATTCGATGCCCAGTGTGCGGGCGCGACTGATGTCGATGTACCGCGCACCGACGTACACCGCCGCCGCCGGCCGACGCGAGTTGCGACGGCTGTACAACACGCGCAGCGAGATCCCGAGCCTCGATCGCATCCTCGTCCGTGAGTATCCCGGCTGGACGCAGGAAGTACCCGACGTGGTGAAGGCCGGCGTGCTGCTCGAGCACCTCGCGGAATGGGAGACGGCGGGACAGATGCCGCACCTGACACTGATGATCCTCCCGAACGACCACACGCAGGGTACCGGTGCCGGCTGGTGCACACCAGCGGCGTGTGTGGCCGACAATGACCTCGCGCTGGGTCGGATCGTGGATGCGCTCAGCCACTCCTCGTTCTGGAAGTCGATGGCGATCCTGGTGGTCGAGGACGACGCGCAGAACGGCGTCGATCACATCGACGGGCACCGGACGGTGGCACTCGTCGCGAGTCCGTATGCGCGACGCGGTGTGATCGACAGCACCTTCTACAGCCAGCCGAGCATGGTCAAGAGCATCGAGCTGATGCTCGGCCTCCCGGCGCTCAGCCTGTTCGATCTCGTGGCCACCGACATGCGCGCCAGCTTCCTCGGCCCGACTGATCGGCCGGACTTCACGCCCTTCACCGCGCTCACGCCGCGGCAGTCGTTGTTCGACGTCAACCAGCGCGTCGGCGACATCACCGGACCCGATGCGGCGGCACGCAGGGCGGCGGCGATCGCCAGCGGGCGCATGAACTTCCACGAGCCCGATGCAGCGCCCACCGAGCGGCTCAACCGCATCCTGTGGGGCGAGGCGAAGGGGTGGCGCGTGAAATATCCGGCGGTGAAGCGATCGTTGTTCTTCCCGCTGGCGGTGGACGTGGACGACGATGAGCGTGAAGAACGGGGGGACGTGCGCCGGCCGCGGCGGAAGTAAGTTCACCTCGTGCTCGATTTACTCCGCGACACCTTCCAGCACGGCCAGATCGTCTCGCCGTTGCTGGCGCTGCTGTCGGCGTTCGCGCTCGGCGTCGCGTTCGGCGCTGTGCCCACGGGGACTGCCGAGGCGTTTGCGCTCGCGGCGGGCGTGGTGAACCCTCCGATGCTTCGCGTCCCGCTGATCGTGGTGTACACCGCAGGGCACATCATCGGCAAGCTGCTCTGGTACTGGTTCGGCACGCACTCGGAGCGATTCCGGAATCCGCGAATTCGGCAGATGATCGCGCGTGCGAAGGAGCTGCTGGCGAAGAACCGGCACGTCGGGAATGGGCTCCTCTTCACTTCCTCCTTCGCGAGCCTGCCGCCGTTTCTGCCGATGGTGGTTGCGTCGGGTGTGGCCCGTGTGCCGATCGCCACGTTCCTCGTCGTGTCGTTCGTCGGCCGACTCTTGCGCTTCGGCGCGGTCGCCGCGTTCCCGGCGTTGATCCGATTCGTGACCTGACGGCGACGGTCTCCTCAGGACACCGTCCGGTCGCGGACGCGCATCGCACTGGCGGAAAAAGCGCGCATCGTCAGGCCTTGTGACGCCAGTTCGCGCCCGACGACGAGCAGGAGTGCCGCGAGGCGCTGCTGATGTGTTGCTAGTACGCGTAGCCGAAAATGATGTCCATCTCGTCGGTGCTGGCCAACCCGAAGGAGATGAAGCGCGTCGTCGTGTTGTTCCACGTCACGACCGAGACGAGAGACTCGCCCGCCTCGAGGACGAGTGGTACGGCAAAGTTCGCGAAGCCCGGATGTTCCCAGTCGGTGTTCACATACACGGTCGTTTCCGTGCCATTCGCGCGGCGCACCCGGATCTCGAATCGCTCGCCCAGCGAGTGCATGTGCGACGTCAGCCCCAGGATCGTCGTGCGCGTCGGCATCGTGAAGACCTTGGTCAGCGTCGTGCGCTTGCCCGGCGGGAGCGAGATGTCCTGATTGGCGTAGTTCAGCGTGCGGGCCACGGTCTGAATGCTGGCCTTGTCGGTGAAGTACAGGTTCGCGAATGCTTCGCCCGGCAGATCGGCCGGCGACCGGTTCACGTAGTGCACATTGAAATCCAGCGTCGTATTGGCCGGCAGCTTCAGTGCGACACCCGTGGGAAAGCGGTAATCGAAGTCCGGAGTCATCGCGCCGGCAAAGAACACATGGCACGCCATCGGCAGCATGTTCGCGAGGTTCATCGTGCCATCGCGATTGCGAATGTCCCTCACCACGTCGACGTATGGTCGCGTATTGCACGGGAAGGCTGTGTTCTTTTCATCGAACGTGTACAGCAGCAGGTGATGGCTGCCCGGACGCATGCGTGATTCAATGCGCGTCACGTACAGGTCCGTCGCGTTGCCGACCCGTCGATTGACGAACAGTTCGCGCTCACCGAGTGGACTCACGGCGAAGCTGTCGACCTTGAGCTGAAGGCCACCACTGGTCGGCGCGGGAAGCGGCGAAAACGTGGCCGTCTGGACGCGAGTATCGAGCAGCAACAGCGTATCGGCCACATGGCCGGTGCGTGGCGCACCCGCTTCGATCCAGCGCCGGACGTATTCCAGCTGACCGGCCGTCAGCCCCTGCACCGTGCCCATCGGCATGAGATTGCCGTAGTCGATGCTGTGATGTCCCGGGATCCACGCCAGCTTGTGATAGAAGAGCGAACTGTCGCTCCGGAATGCCTTGATCCGCAGCAGACCGCTGGCCTTGGCCGTGGCCTGCAGCGAGGCCACGCCAACCAGTTGCTGGTACGACGAATCCGCGGTGAGCACAAGCCCGGACTGCCGCGCGTTGGCGTCGCCGGTCTTGTGACAGGACACGCACGACGGATTGAGTATGTCGCGCTGAATGCGGGCGTAGCTCCCCTCGGCGATCGTCGGCGACGGCGCGATCGACTCGCTGGCTGCGCCGTCACCGCCGGAACAGGCAACGGTCAGCGTGAGCAGGAGGATCGGCAAACAGCTGATTCGACGCATCGGAGGTCCCGGATGGGGGCGAGCCGCGCACAGGTACCGGACGAGGAAAAGGTAGCCCTGCGTGGCACGGAAGACGATACGGCGTCGCGGCGCTGGCGACCTGCGAATGCGCCCTGCCGGCCTGCTCGGCTCCCTCGTGTCCTTCGCCGCGCCAGCCAGCCAGCGTCAGCGACGCGCCGCCGCCCGCACCCGCCAGATCACGTTCCCCACATCATCGGCCACCAGCAACGCGCCATGCGTGTCCATCGCCACGCCCACCGGCCGCCCCATCGCTCGCTCGTCGGCGCCGATGAAGCCAGACAGCACATCCAGCGGCTGACCCGACGGCCTGCCGTTCACGAACGGGACGAAGATCACGGCGTAGCCACTGCGTGGGGTGCGATTCCACGACCCGTGCTGGCCGACGAACATCCCCTGCCGGTACGAAGGCGGCATCGCATCGCTGCCCGACCACGCCAGCCCGAGCGAGGCCGTGTGCGCGCCGAGCGCGTAGTCCGGGACCACAGCCGTCGCCACGAGGTCCGGACGCGCGGGTGTCACGCGGCTGTCCACATGGTCGCCGAAATAGCTGTACGGCCAGCCATAAAACGCACCATCACGCACGGCGGTCATGTAGTCCGGCACCAGGTCTCCGCCGATCTCATCGCGCTCGTTGACCGCAGTCCAGAGCGCGCGCGTGGTCGGCTCGAAAGCGAGGCCCACCGGATTGCGCAGTCCTGACGCGAGAATGCGATGCGAGCCCGTGGCGATGTCCACGACCCAGATCGCAGCGCGCTCCGCTTCGACCGCCATGCCATGCTCGCCCACGTTGCTGTTCGAACCCACGGCGACGTACAGCGTCGTCCCGTCAGGCGATGCGATCACGTTCTTCGTCCAGTGATGATTGATCGTGCCGGCCGGCAGCGCCGTGATCACGACGCCGGGCGACGTGATCGTCGTGTCGCCGACGCGATACGCGAAGCGCACCAGTGCATCGCTGTTCGCGATGATCAACTGGCCATTGACCAACGCCATCCCGAACGGCGAGTACAGCTGCCGGAGCAACACGAATCGACGATCGGCCACGCCATCACCATTCGTATCGCGCAGCAACGTGATGCGATCTGCACTCGGCACCGCACCGCCGCCCTTCTTCTGGAATCGCTTGAAGAACCACCCTTTGATCCCAGTCGCGTCGTCAGGCCGCTCTGGCGCATTCGTCTCGGCGACGAGCACGTCACCGTTCGGCAGCACGTGGAGCCATCGCGGATGATCGAGACTGTCGGCGAAGGCCGTGACCGTGAGCTCGGCCGCCGCCGTTGGCCGCGCGCCGGCGGGCCAGCGGTGCACCCCGGCGACGTTCACCAGTGGGATCAGTGCGTGCTGCGGCTCGGGCAGGACCGGGGTCGGTCCGATGCTGGCAGAGATCGGGAGGCCGGCGGGCGAGCCGCAGGCGGCAATCGTGAGGAGTGCGACGGCACGCAGTGCATTCGCACGGCTGCGGACGGCGGAAACGGTCATGGTGCCCACTGCGTGTGGAGATCAGGGGCCCGCGCACAGCCCAACCGCCTCATCAGGTCGCCGAATGGCACGCCGGTGCGGACGTCACGACGAAAGCTAGCGACGCGGCCGCGCCCCGCTCACTCCTGCCACACCACGATGTCACGCAACGGCTTGCGCGTGATGGCGGGCACATGCGCATCGTCGGCCGGATACCCAACCGGCATCACCAGCATCGCCTTCTCGTTCGCGGGGCGTCCGAGCAGCTCGGCGAGGAAACCCATCGGGCTCGGCGTGTGCGTGAGGGTGACCAGCCCCATGCAATGCACGGCGGCAATGAAGAGCCCGGCCGCGATGCCACACGACTCCTGCGTGTAATAGAACGTCGTCTTCGCCCCCTCGGCCGTGACACCATGACTCTGCCGGAACAGCACCACCACCCACGGGGCATCGGTGAGGTGGGTCTTGTGTTCGTCGGTGCCGAGGTGCGCGAGCGCCTCCAACCACTCGGCCGGCGCCTTGCCGTGGTAGAAGCCGTGTTCCTCGCGTTCGGCGGCCGCGCGCATGCGAGCCTTGAGCTCCGCATTGGCAATCGCCACGAACGTCCACGGCTGCTGATTCGCGCCGCTGGGTGATGTACCGGCCGTGCGAATCGCGGCCTCGATGAGCTCGCGCGGCACGGCGTCGGTGCTGAAGTGCCGCGTCGTGCGGCGCGCGGCCATGATCGCGTGGAAGTTCGCGGCATCGCGGCGGGAGTCCTCGAGCGGGCGGCGCACGAAGGCGAGCGGAATGAAACCGGGCGGGTGGAGTGACATGAGGTCGCGACGGTGAGATGGTGCGATAGGACAGGGTGCTGCCTGCAATGCATCACGGCGCGGCTGGTCCGTCAAGGACGACTGACCGACGTTCCACTGATGCGAAGCGTGGTGGTTGGCGCGTCGCATCCATTTTCCGAAGCATACCCGGCCGACGTTCGACAGCTTCCTCGCGGCGCTGACGACCTTTGCCGCCGCCATGTCGCAGGACAACTGGCGCAGGGTGATCGACAGGATCGAGATGCTGCGCGGTGTCATCACGCAGGGCAAGGAAGTTCGGATGGTCAACTCCCCACTCGCCGGCAAGCTTGTCAAGAAACTGACGCTGCGGAAACGGGTGGACGAGAAGACGTTCGTGGCCAGCAGCAGCGTCGAGGCCGGGCGTCGGCTGATCAAGGCGCTCGACGGCTTGCAAGCGGTCTTGATGCCGGTCGTCGCTCCCGTCGTTCCAAGGATGTACCAGAACGTTTGAAGAGGCGAAGCCAGCGATCTAACGGCGAGCTCCACTCGGTTTTCCTGTGGGCGCCATGGCACGACGCTCCTGCACGATTCCCGATTCGGTGATGGTGCGCTCCACATCGGCAATCCGTGACGGGACGAAACCGCTGAGATTCTCCACGCCGTCCTGTGTCACCAGCGCCACGTCCTCGATCCGGATGTAGAGCCGCTCCTCGGGGATCCAGATCATCGGATCGATCGTGAACACCATGCCCGCGGCGAGCGGTACGCCGCGCACGCGCCCCACGTCGTGCACGGCCATCCCCACCGGATGCTGGAAGTGACCGCGGAAGCGCACACCCTGCTGCACCGCCCTGAGATGCGCCGGGGATGCGAACGTCTTCCCGACCAGATACTGCGTCATCTCGGCTGCCGCCCGGTCCAGGACCTCGTCGGCGGTGACGCCAGGCTTGATGTGACGGAACAGCGCGTCACGATACGCGACGATGAAATCGTACAACGCCGTCTGTGCCGGGGTAAACTTCCCGTTGACCGGCCAGATGCGCGTCACGTCACTGGTGTAATAGCGATAGTCGGGGGCGTAGTCCATCAGCACCAGGTCGCCGTCGCGCAGTGCGTCTGACTTGCGGAAATAGTGCCCCATGAACGCGTTCGTCCCGCCGCCGATGATCGAGGCGTAGCCATCACCGCGCGCACCGTTGACGTAATACACGTACTTGGCGGCTGCGTCGAGCTGGTATTCGAACACGCCCGGCTGTGTGGATCGCATCGCCTCCATGATGCCGAGCCCTGCGAGCTGCGTGGCCTGTCGGATGAGGGCGATTTCCGCCGCACTCTTGATGGTGCGCATCGCATCCAGCGTCGGCGAGAGATCGCGCACCTCGAATTGCGGGAAGCGTTGCGACACGAGCTGGACGAAGTGCGCTTCACGCGACGCTCGGCCGTCCCATGGATCGCTGGCGGAACGGGCCTGCGCCGCCAGCAATTCGTCACGACTGTCGTTGCCGGTCTCCATGGGGCTGAGTGGCGTGAACAGCGTCAGCGCCGGCGGACGAATCAGGTCGCCACCGATCAGGTCCGACGACAGGCTCTCCAGCCCACGCACCTGATCGACTCCCGTCAGTCGCATGACGAGTGCCGCGTCCTCCATCGAGAGCAGCTTCCCTCCTGACCGCTCCCCTCCTTCGTCGCGATGCGGGAGATAGAGCGTGGATGTGCGGCTGCGGCCATTCAGCAACAGATAGGCGTGCGCCGATTCCACACCGCACAGGTAGTAGAAGTCGTTCGACTGGCGGAACACGCTGAAGCCCGGCACGCCGCTGGCGCCCTGCACGATCGCGATGCCCCGAGCGCCAATCGCGTCGTAGATCTTCACGCGGCGCGCAGTCAACTCCGGCGCGGCGAAGTCGGTCTGGTACCAGTGCGCCTCCTCCTGTGCGCGCACCGCGATCGGCGTGGCGAGAAGCACGCAGGCAGTCAGGTACCAGAACCGAAGTCGCATGGAGCGGAGATTGAAGTGATGCCGCGCGGTGCGCGACGACGTGGCTGAGCGTTGAAGCAGACGGTGCCGCAGCGGGCCTCAGTCCCTCGCCGCCGCGCGCGTGCGCGCGACCGACAGCTCACCCGCCCATGCTGTAGAAGAACTCCACGCGCGAAATCTTCCCGGTCGTCACGGTGTACAGCGCCGCTTCGTCCATCCGGAATCGCTTCCCGGACGGCTTGAAGGTGACGTCGTAGTTGTAGGTGACGATGAACTGGTCGTCCTTCGGATACGGCCCGCCGACCTGCGCCTCGTGGACAATGTGATTGTCGACCCACCACTGGCCCATGGCCATCGCGCTCTCGAGTCCGACCGACTCGCGCTCCTGACCGGGCGGTGCGCCAGCCTCGACGCTCACGATGTCCGCCGCGTACAGTGTGGACATCGCCTCGGCATTCTTGCCGTGTGTGCAGAGTTCGACGAGGGCGTTGCCGATTTCGAGGGTGGTCATCTGTGCCGTACTCATCCGTGCGCTCCGCGTGGAGATGGAAAAGAAGGGAATTCTGAGGATAGGAAACGGTACCGAAGTGGGCAAGCGCCTGATTGTCACGGCAAGGCGACTTTCAAGGGGTCGACTTTCAAGGGGTCAGAGTCCTTGAAAGTCGGACGCCGCCCCAGCGGCGGGAATTCGTATCGCCACCGCAGCACCATGACCTCACCCGTCCACAGGCGCCGTGCTACTGCAGCATGCGGCGGGCACGCTCCGCTTCCGCTGTGAGATAGCCGAAGCTCGCCCACTGCGATTGTGCCGTGACGATGCGTGCAAAGATCGCGTCAGCCTGCGCCGTGCGACCGTTGTAGAGATGCCAGTTGCCGACACCATACGCCGTGGTGATGTCCTCCAGGTTACCGTCGGCACCGAAGTTCTTCAGCAGGTCGGCTTCGGTGAGTTCACCCTTGTAGAGCAACAGCAGCCGGTGATAGGCCCCGTTCTCGATCACGTCCATCGACTTCGTGATCGGGATGAGCACGGCGGCAGCCTCCGCATTCCGGTTCAGGCGGCGCAGCGCCATGTACATCCAGTGGCTGGTGGCCACCAGCATGTCGGGATTGCCCTTCGACGCGGCGATGTCCTCCCGATACAACGGCAGCGCCTTCTCGAACTGCCCGGTGAGATAGTACGCCAGGCCAAGATGATATCGGATGTTGCCCTGCAGCGTGCTGGTCGGAATGTTGCGCGCATTCGGCTGTCCATCCGGCTCGATCTCGTCCGGCGTTCCCTTGGTGAGCGCGTAGGCGCGCTCGAAATCAGCGATCGCCCGCGGCAACTGCCGGGTGCTGAGGTACCGGTGCCCGCGATGCCGGTACATGCGCGCATCGGACGGATGCGCGGCAATGCCGCGCGTGTAGATCTCGATGGCCTCAGTGAAGCGACCGAGATAGGCCGTTCGGCGCCCGAACCAGATCAGCGAATCGGCGTTGGCCGGCGTGTGCTCGTATGCCGCGCGGGCCGCCGCGAGCTGTGCCTCCATCCGCTCGCGCGTGGCACCGGTTGGCTCAGGGCGGTAGAGCGGCTGTCCCGTGAGCGACGTGGCTTCGACGACGCTGCTGCCGCCGTTCCCCTTCAGGTGGCGATCGAAGAAGGCGGTGATGCGGTCGTGATAGTCGACGAAATCCTCGACCGTGGTGCCGGGCGTGCCGTGCCCGGAGTTCATGTAATTCACCCACGTCACCGGCTTGCCGAGTCGGCGCAGCGCGAAGTACATCTCGCGGGTGTTGTCGGCGGGGACGTTGGGATCCTGTGCGCCGGTGATCAGCAGCAGCGGCGTCGTGATGCGATCGGCGAAGAAGATGGCCGAGTGTGCGATGTACTTCTGCGGAGCCTGCCAGAGCGTGGCGCCGATGCGGTCCTGGCTCTTCTCCGCCGCGTGGACGTTGCGCACACCGAGGCGTGGGGAGTCAGTGTAGAAGCTCACCATGTCCACCTTCCCGGAGACGTTCACCGCCGCACGGAAGCGACTGGTCTGCGTGATGAGCAGGTTGGTCGCATAGCCGCCGTAGCTGGTACCATAGACGCCGAGTTTCGATGAGTCGGCGATCCCGGCATCGATGACCGCATTGGCGGCGGCCGTCACACCCTTCAGCCACGCCTCGCCGGGATAGCCCGTCTCGAATCCCACCGACGGCTTGACCACCGCATAGCCCTGCGACGAGAGGACGTTGAGCGACGTATCGAAGGTGTCGTCGAAGAAGTTCTCGTAGACGCTGAACAGCGTCGGATAGCGCCGTCCCTGCTGATAATCGGCGGGCAGGTACACTACACCGTACTGCGTCTTGCCGTCGGCATCGCGATACGTCATCAGGCGCGTGCTGGCCAGCGCCTTGCGCTCCAGCGCGGGATTCAGCGTGGTGAGGCGTCGCACGTTGCTCATGGCCGCATCGGCGACGTAGAGGTCCTGTGGCCGGTTGCCATCGCTCGCCGAAAAGACCAGCACCTCGCCCGACTTCGACGGGCGAACCGTGCCGTAGAGACGAGCGTCGCGCACGAGAGTCTGTGTGGTGCCGGCAGTGCGATCGAAGCGGATCACCCCCCGCTCCCACGTCGTGCGTGACCCCGATGACAGGTACAGGTAGCGGCCATCCTCGCTCCACGCGACCGGCTGCACCCGCGGCGTCGTCATCACGGTGTCGTTGGTGGCGACCACCATCGTCATCGGCCCGCGGCCGACCGGTGCAATCCAGAGCCCCTGCGGATTCGAGAGCAGCAGCGCGTCGCCGGTGGGCGACCAGCGCAGCAGCGCATACCGCGCGAGCGCACGCGCAGCACGAGCCGCGGCCGAGGTATCGCTGGCCGGCCGTGCGGTCGCTGCCGAATCGGGGCCGGCCACCTGGCGCGCGGCAGAGTCACCGACGGCACGGACATACACCCGGCCTTCACGCGCATACGCCACGCTGCGCCCGTCGTTCGACCAGAGCGGCGTCACCCCAGTCGTGGACGCCAGCAGCTCCATCGGCGCGCCGCCGCCCAGCCGTCGCGCCATCACCCGGTTGTCGGCACCGAAGATGACGTCGTAGTCGGTCTTCTTCGTGTTGTCGGCCAGCCACGTGATCAGCGAGTCGTCCTGCGACAGCTGATACGACGAGTACATGGCCATCGGCAGCAGTTCGGCTGCCGTGCCGCGCACGACGTCGATGCTGTACACCGCCCGCACGTTCCCTTCGCGGCGGAGCTTGTCCCAGGCCAGGAACGGCTCGGTCCCATCCTGCACGAACACCGGACCGCGCGTCATGCGCGCGAACTCGGCCTTCACACTGCGCTTCCACGCATCGGTGTGCAGCGCGACGACGACACGAGCCCCGTCGCGCGTCCACTTCAGCTCACTGTTCTCGGCCACATACATCCCGGCCGGCACCGGCAGGATGCGCGTGCGACCGCTGGCCGGGTCCCAGATCACCGGCTCGAAGCGATCATCGCGCAGGACCAGCGCGCCCACGCGAGTGCCATCAGGCGACCAGACCGCCGAACGCACCGTCCGGGGGTCGGGGAAGACGGTGCGGGCGCTGCCATCGCGGGTGTCGATCACCTGCAGCCGCGACGGACTGACGCGGATGTAGGTGGGATCGGTGTCTCGGCGATAGTCGACACCCAGCCCGTCACGGCGGCTGGCCGAGGTGACCAGCAGCCAGCGCCCGTCGGGCGAGAGATCGGAGATCTGGCTGGTGGCGATGTCGAGCGCATCGGTTGCGGTGAACGGCGTGCGCACCGGTACCTGCGCGCGCACGACGGGCGTGACGGCAGCGCAGAGCGCGAACATCGGCGCGGCACACCGCACGAGGCTGGGACGAATGGGCATGGCGACCGACCGGGAGAGAGAGCAGGCTGGCAGTGCGTGGTCCGCACCTCTGGCAAATCGACGTGCCGGACGAGGCGGGGTCAATGCTGGCGCGTACCGCGCATGGCCATCTCACGCGCTAGCGAGGCCACGTTGCCTCGGGATCGAACTGCAGCACGCGCATCGCGGGAAGTGCCGCACGGTCCACGACGCGGCCGGACTTCACCACCTGCCTGATGCGTCGCAGGTTCCGGATCGACGCGAGCGGATCGGCATCCACCACGAGCAGGTCGGCCACCTTCCCGACCTGGATCGTGCCGAGTGAGTCGGCCATCCCGTACGCTTCTGCGCCGTGGCGTGTCGCGGCGATGATCAGGTCCATCGGTGAGGCTCCCGCTTCCTCGAGTCCTTCCATGACCTCGAAGTGCCGTCGGCCCATCCGTCCCCAGACCACGGGGCCAAGTTCCGATGCCTCGGGGCCCTGATCCGTCCCGATCACGAGCTTCACCCCTGCGCGCAGCCAGCGCTGCACCATCGCGCGACGGGCGACGAATGCGTCGCGCGTGTTGCCCGCCTGTCGCGACTGGATCACCGCGCCCAGATGAGGGTCACGACGCGAATCGTCCGCGCTCCATCGATCGTAGACGACCTGCTGCTCCTCGAGTGGAACACCGAGCAGTGCGCAGAAGATGCCGCGCTCACGGATCGTGACGAGCAGCGAATCGAGGAGCTGCAGCTGGCCGGGCGTGCTCGGGGGCACGCTCATCACGTTGGGGTGCTGGAGCAGCTGCGGCTCGACGGCGACGGCCTCGCGCAGGCTCTCCAGCGTGAACGTGTGCGTCTGAAACGGTTTGCCCACGTTGCGCGCAGCGCCCCGCATTGCCTGCAGCGCCTGCGACGAGAACATCAACGGCTCGACCGGACCGATGCCGTGCGCGCTCACGGCGACCTTCAGGAAGTCGGGGCCCCTGGCGAGATAGCGTGTGATGGCGTCGCCAGCCTCGCTCGGCGTGAGCGCGAGCAACGGCGGACCGACGTCGGCTTCCCAGAGCGCGTTGATCCGAGTCCTGATCATCGGGTGCACCCAGCCACCGTATCGCAGGTCGGTCCCACGCAGGTCGTAGCCACCGGCGAAGTACTGGCTGAATGGCCCACCAGTCCCGACGATGTTGCCGGCCACGAGGACTCGCGCGCCGGCGTCCTGCCCCGACCGGATCCGGTCGCGCGCCTGCAGCAACGGCAGCAGCGGTCCCCAGGAGTCCATGACCGTCGTCAGGCCGTACTTGAGCGCGATCTGCGCGCCCTGCACGGCGATATCGGCGAAGCGCTCCTCGTACTTCACGTAGAACTCGGGCGTGATCATCAGGACAAGGTGTACGTTCACGTCGATCATTCCCGGCGTGATGAACTGCCCGCTCGCATCGACGACGCGCGCGCCGCGTGGAATCGGCGTGGAGCTGCGCGGGCCGACGGCCGTGATGCGGGGGCCGGACATGACGACGACGCCATCGGTGATCGCCGGTTCGCCGGTCGCCGGAATCACCGTGCCCCCAACCAGCGCCCACTGCGCTGGCGCGGCGACGCGCTGCGCCGGGAGCATGCTCGGCAGCGCGACGGCGAGGATGGCCAGCCACACCGAGCGATGAACGGGGAATCGAGCGCGCATTGAAGTTGGCCGGGGATGGGTCATGAGCGTCGTGCTGGTGATCACGCATCCTACGATGGCTGATTGCCGAGCGCTGCGCGAGTCTCGGGGGACTCGCATGAGGAGGTGGCCGCACCGCTGACCGCGGCCCGCGCGGCACAGCCCGTGCGCTTCGACGTGGCCGACGTTTGATTCCGTGGACATCACCTGTCCCGTCAGCATTGCCCACACTCGTAGTCCCACCTCAGTATCACCACCGCCCATGCCCCGCACCCCACTCCACGCCCCATCCGCCCCCGCCGCCATCGGCCCGTACTCTCATGGTGTCTGGTCGGGCGACGAGCTGCTTCTCTCCGGTCAGACACCGATCGATCCCGCGACGGGCGCGCTGATCGACGGCGATGTCGGGGCGCAGACGCATCGGGTGTTCGACAATCTGGAGGCAGCGTTGCGGGACGCGGGGTTGTCACTGGACGATGTGGTCAAGTGCAACGTCTACCTGACCGACATGGCGAATTTCGCTGCCATGAATGCGGCGTACGGAGCGCGTTTCGCGCCACCGTATCCGGCACGGACCACGGTGGCGGTGGCAGGTTTGCCGCTTGGTGCGCAGGTGGAGATCGAGCTGATCGCGAGACGGGCGACGGCGGATTGAGGGGGCGTGTTCGTCATTGTTTCCGTTGGGCAGGCAGAACGTGGCTGCCCATCGGCTTCCCGCGCACGCGACCACCTTCGACCACGGCCAGCATGTCTCACCGCGCCACGCGCACGATGACCCAGCCATGAGCACCCTCGACGACCGTCGCCACGACCGTGAGGTCGGGCGCCGCCACGGGACGCACGACACCACCCGCATCGACGACTCGCGTAGTGACGACACGCGCATCGACGACACGCGCATCGAGGCCGTGCGGCCGTTGATCACGCCGGCGCTGTTGATGGAGACGTTGCCGGGCTCGGAGGTCACACTGGCGCTCGTGGAGCAGAGCCGAGCGGCGATAGCCGCAGTGCTGCATGGTCACGATGATCGCCTGCTGGTGGTGGTGGGGCCGTGCTCGATCCACGACCACGACGAGGCACTGCAGTACGCCCGCCTGCTCAAGGGTGTGGCCGACACGCATGCCGACGCGCTCCTGATCGTGATGCGCACCTACTTCGAGAAGCCGCGCACGACGGTGGGCTGGAAGGGCTACATCAACGATCCGCACCTGAACGGCAGCTTCGCCATCAACGAGGGCCTCGCACGCGCGCGGGCGCTGCTGCTCGAGATCGTCGAGATGGGCATGCCCGTGGGGACCGAGTATCTCGACCTGCTGAGCCCACAGTTCCTGAGCGATCTGGTGGCGTGGGGCGCGATCGGGGCGCGCACGACCGAAAGTCAGAGCCATCGCCAGCTGGCCTCAGGCCTCAGCTGCCCGGTGGGCTTCAAGAACGGCACGGACGGCAGCCTGAAGGTGGCCACGGACGCACTCGTCGCCGCCGCAGCGCCACACGCCTTCATCGGCATCACGAAGATGGGCCAGGCCGCGATCTTCGAGACGCGTGGCAATGCCGACTGCCACGTGATCCTGCGCGGAGGCCGGGCACCCAACTACAGCGCGGCCGACGTGCAGCTCGCGTGCGAGGCGCTGCGCGCGTCGGGGCTACGCGAGCACGTGATGGTGGACCTGTCGCATGGCAACAGCGAGAAGCAGCATCGTCGCCAGATCGACATCGCGTCGGAGCTCGCGGATCGCATCGCCGCGGGTGAGCGGCGGATCACCGGCGTGATGATCGAGAGTCACCTGGAGGAGGGGCGGCAGGAGCTGGTGTCGGGTGAGCCGCTGAGGGCGGGGGTGTCGATCACCGATGCGTGCATCGGGTGGGCAGAGACGGTGCCGGTGCTGCGGGCGCTGGCGGATGCGGTGCGGGTGCGGCGGGGTGGCGGGCCAGTGCACGACGGCGTGGACGTGCGCTGACGGGGCCGCGGTCGTGGCACCGATCTGTCGTCTGACAATTCATGGACGGATTCGAGGGGACGCGTACGACGCGACTTCGCGTACGCTGTGCCTCCTCTCAGACATCGGCACGAAGAAGCCCCGATCGGCACGTTCGGGCCTATCAGAAATTTTGTGTGTGAGGCATATCATGATCTCTGACCGGAGTCAGTATGCCTCGAAACACAGCAGGGCGAGGGGCGGCGGAAGCAGCCCCGACCGTCGAGATCCCCTCGGCGCTCTTGGATGAGTTGGTCAAAGGCCCGATGTCCGCGGCGGCGGTGCAGGCCGTGTCGCTGGCGTTCAAGAAGGCGCTGATCGAGCGGGCGATGGGCGC
>JANNXU010000055.1:0-96173 GCA_031409715.1 Gemmatimonadaceae bacterium
CTGCACCCCCGCGACGAGCTGATCCAGCACCTCGGGCGTCAACCCGGCCGGCAACGTCTCCGGTCCCGCTTGTTTCCGTCGAGCCATGCACACCTCCGTCATACAGAGTGATGGCTCATACACAGAATTTCCGACAGACCCGGGCAGTTCCCAAGGCCCTACTCTCGCGCTCGCGTGACTGATGGTGCCCCCCGCGCACAGCGGCCCCGCGCCGTTTTGCGGCTGTTGCCGTTTTGCGTTTTGCAGTTCGGCAGTTCACGCGGCGCACCGTTGCCGTTCCGCGAACGGCCGTCAGCACAGCAGCGTACAGCACAGCACGCGACTTGACAGGGAAGGCCTTGCCACGGCCCGCTAGCTTGCGGCATGCCGGAACTCACTCTCGAAGGACATCTCCACCGGCGCTGCGGCGGGCATTATGCGCTGGCGGTGGAGGAAGTCACGATCCGCCTCAGCGGCATGACTGCCAGGGTGGACCGCGCCATGTACCGGTGCGACAAGTGCGGCGACCGCCAGCACACCGTCGAGCAGCGCGAGGAGGCGGAGCGGGAGGCGGTGCTGACGATGCGCAGCCAGCACGCGCTGCTCACGGCCAGGGAGATCAGGCACTTCCGCGAGTCGATCGGGCTCACCCCCGCGCAACTCGGCGAGCTGCTGCACGGCCTGCCGAAGGGCATCATCGAGGGGTGGGAGAAAGGGCGGTACCTCCAGAGCCCCGCCGTGGATGCGATGCTCCGCACGCTCACGGATCGCGCCGAGCGGGAACGGCTCGCGTCGCGGGCCGGACTGGTCCTGCCGCCCCTGCCGGGCGAGGTGGTGCCGGCCGACGGGGCGGCCGCGTTTGACGGCGTGACTCTCAGCGCAACCGACGAGATCGGCAGCGCGGTGCCCGCACCGGCGAACCCCGACGCAACGGCACGAGCCGAACCGGAACCCGAACCCGCACTGGACGGCGTTCAGTCGTAGGTCTGGCCGGTGCACGATGCACCGGTGGCTGGTTCCCACATCCCGCGTCCTGTGCCGCAGTTTGCCCGACGCACGCCCATGCCCGTGTCAGCCCGTGCCCTGTTCGACTGGCACGCGCGCCCCGGCGCCTTCGAACGGTTGCAGCCGGGCTGGCAGCCGTCACGGGTCGTGTCCCGGACCGGCGGCATCACGCCGGGCAGCCGGGTTGAGGTCGAGGTGCCGCTGCTGGCCGGCCTCCTGCACCAGCGACTGCTGGTCGAGCACCGTGACTATCTGGACGGGCAGCAGTTCACCGACGTCCAGCTGAAGGGGCCGTTCGCCCGCTGGGAGCACCGCCACCTGATGCAGGCGATGCCCGACGGCACGAGCATCCTCGACGACCGCATCGACTACGCGCTTCCCCTTGGTGAAGCGGGCGACCTCGCCGCCGGCTGGTTCGTCCGGGGCGAGCTGGATCGGCTGTTCGCCTTTCGTCACGCCCGCACCCTTGCCGACCTGCAGATGCATGCGCGCTTCGCTGACCAGCCTCGCCGCACCGTCGCCATCACCGGCGGCAGCGGCCTCATCGGACAGGCGCTCACGGGCCTGCTTCGCACCGGCGGACACACGGTGCGCTGGATCACGCGCACGCCCGACCAGGCGCGCGGCGACATCGGCTGGAACCCCGACGCCGGTGAACTCGACCCCGCCGCCCTCGATGGTGTGGACTCGGTGATCCACCTCGCCGGGGCGAACGTCGGTGAGCGATGGACCAGTGCGCACAAGGCAGCCATTCGATCCAGCCGAGTGCAGGGCACGCGCACGGTCGTGGCCGCGATGAAGCGGATGAAAACGCCGCCAGCGGTACTGATAAGTGGGTCAGCGGTGGGATACTATGGTGATGGTGGCTCCATGGTGTTGGACGAGTCATCGCCTCGTGGGTCCGGATTCCTTGCCGAGGTGTGCGCCGAGTGGGAGCGTGAGGCGCTGGCGGCGGAGTCGGTGGGGGTGCGGGTGGTGCTGGCGCGGACGGGGGTGGTGCTGAGCGCGGCGGGGGGAGCGCTGGCGAAGATGCTGCCGCCGTTTCAGGCCGGAGTCGGGGGCCCGATGGGGTCGGGCAACCAGTACATGAGCTGGATCTCGCTCGAGGATGAGGTCGCCGCATTGCACTGGCTGCTTATGCAGGGGGGCAGCCGGGGCATCTACAACCTCACCGGGCCGGCCCCCGCCACCAACGCCGATTTCGCTCGCACACTTGGCCGTGTACTGCACCGGCCAGCGGTGCTTCCGCTGCCGGGGTTCGCGCTCAAGGCGCTGTTCGGCGAGATGGCCCAGGCGACCATTCTCGACGGGCAACGCGCTCTCCCCGTGCGGCTGGAGCGCGAAGGGTTCACGTTTCAGCATCCCACGCTCGAGGCGGCGTTGCGGTTCGAGCTGGGACGGTAGGGCGAGCGGACCCCGGGGGGCGGGACGGGCGCGCGACCGCGCCGGTCAGGGGCGGCCGGCGCCGACCGGGGGCGTGCCTTTCGTCACCTGCCAATCCGTCACCGGAATGTGCAGGTCGACGCGTGCGGTGCAGAACCGGATCGCGTGGACGTCGACGAGTCCCAGCTTCAACCTGCCGAACGGCAGGCGGGCGTCGATCACCCGCACTTCGAGCGGGTCCTGCGAGTCTCGGGTCCGCAGGCTGTCCATGTTCACGGTGAGGCGGAAATCGCCATTGCCTTCCGTGGTGGTCTTCGCGGCCGCGCCCGCGGCCGGAGTCCCGCGCTGCACGGGGACGGGTGCACTCGTAACCCGTGACGCCTTCACGATGTACTCCTGTCGCGCCACCGTCACCGTGATCCGGTCGTCGAGGCGCGCCGAATTCGTGACCACCGTGTCCTTCACAGGCCCCATCGTGTACGCCATGAACTGTGCGCCGAGCCACACCGCCTTGTCGAAGAAGATGGTGGTGGTCGTGCCGCTGGTGTCCGCGCGGAAGGTGCTGCCCCCCATGCTGCCGGCAACGGCCGTCGTCGCACGCGCGTTCAGACTTCGCGTATTTCCGTCGAGCAGCCGGAACGTGATCCGGCGTGTCCCGATCAGGCTCGCCACTCCGGGACGTTGTGGCAGCTGATCGCTGCCTCGCTCGGTGCACTCGGGGCCCATGTTCGGGTTCATGCTCTTCGCCTTGCGCTCGAAGACGCTGTCGAGCACGAACGAGCCGCTCGTCGATTCGACGAACGTGGACGAGAAGCCGACCATCTGCGCGATCCATGCCGCCTTCTGGCGTTCCTTCACCGACGACCATTCGTACGAGATGCGCTGGTAGCTGCCACCCTCGTTGGCACCGCTGGTCACGTAGCATCCTTCAGTGGGGATCGAACCGAGCGCATAGGAATTTCCGACGTCGAGGGTCGCCGTCGGTGTCTCCAGCAGGATGTACTCGGAGAAGAGCTTGCTCGCTTCGGGCAACAGCCCTTCGGGCGGCACCGGCACCGGCCTGCTGCGGGGCTGTGCCATCGAGAGAACCGGGACCAGCGCGAAGGCCGCCGCTGCCAGACGGCGAAGTTGACTGCGCACGCGCTCGACGCTCCTGACGGCTGGGGGGCTGGGTGTCGTCGGTGCGCCGGCACCCGCACCGCAATCGTATGCCTGGCGACGACGCCGTGGAAGGGTCGAGATGTGTCAGCGTCGGACGTCGCGCGGATCTCGCCGCCGGCGCTCGGCTGCGGTTGGCGTGACGGATGGACTCCACCCCCTGAACCCTCCGGCTCAAAATGCCGTAGTATTCGCATCACCACAGCCCGCTTGCGCATTCCGCGCGTCCGAGGCGTGAAGGAGCCAGTACATCAGTGGTTGCGATCTTCCTCGAGGGTGGAATGTTCGTCGCGGCGCTCGCGACGTGCGCCGCCCTCGTCGTGTGGGGACTGCTGGCGTTCACACCGCTTGGCACCCGCGTTCGACAGGCGCGGAACCGTCGCCTGATCGACACGCGCGCTGCCCTCACCTGTCCCATCCACGGATGGCAGGCGCCGGATTCCCTCGTGCGGCTCCCCAGCGGAGAGCCGCTCTGTTCACAGTGCTATCAGGAGACTCTTTATGGGCAGCTCGATCGGTAACCGCCTCTCGCAGATGGGGGCGAACCTGCCCCGCAGCGGCGGCGGGGCCGGGAAGGCGGTCCTCGCCATCGGGATCGTGGTCGGCGCGCTGGTGCTTCTCTCCAGCTCCGTCTCGTACATCTCGCCGGGCCATGTCGGGATCGTGATCCACCGTGCCGGTGGCGGGGTGGACAAGACCCCGCTCGGGCCGGGGCTGCACGCGCGCAACCCGCTCCTCACCTCCATCGTGGAGTACCCGACCTTCATGCAGACGCTGGTGCTCACCCGCACCAGCACCGAAGGCTCGCCGGGCAACGACGAGATCAACGTGAACTCGCAGGAGGGTCAGCCCCTCTCGGTGGACGTGTCGATGTCGTTCGAGCTCGATCCGGTCCGCGTGCCGCAGCTCTATCAGACCTTTCGTACCGACATCGCCACGATCCAGCACGGCTACGTCAAGCAGACCATCCGGCAGGCGCTGCAGGAGGTGATCGGCGGCGAGCAGATCGCCGACATCATCGGGCCGAAGAAGGCCGAGGCGGTGGGACGCGCGCAGGGGCTGATATCGGAGCGGCTGGCGCCGTACGGGCTGCTGGTGAAGCAGTTCACGCTCAACGAGTTGCGTGCGCCGGAGACGGTCATGTCGGCGATCAACACCAAGAACGTGATGCAGCAGCAGGCGCTCACCGCGCAGAACGAGTTGCAGAAGAACACCTTCCAGGCGCAGGGCGACAGCATCAAGGCGGCCGGTCGGGCGAAGGCGATTCTGGCCGAAGCGCAGGCGCAGGCGCAGGCCAACGAGCTGCTCGCGAAGAGCATCTCCGGCAGCCTCGTCCAGTACGAGATGGCGAAGAAGTGGAACGGCGTGATGCCGCAGGTGAGCGGGGCGGCGATGCCGATGATCCAGATGCCGTCCATGGCCAAGCCGTGACCGCGGACACCTGACCTGCGCCAGAGCCGCGCCGGTCTCGCGCCGGGGTCGCTTGGGAACGGGTGCGCCGCGTGTATCCTCCTTCCGACCCCTGCGCGGCGCATTACAGGTCGCTAACGTTCAGCGTCGCGGTGCCGAATCTGGTGCGCGCGTCGAACCGACAATCTTCCGAGACACGATCATGAGCATTTTCAGCCGTCTGAAGGACAAGCTGTTCGGCACCACGGTGCCCGCCGCACCCGCCGCCGCCCCTGCTCCTGCCGCTGCCGCGCCGGCTGCGGCTGCCGCGCCGGAGCGCGTGATCCCGCTGCTCGACGTCGAAGCGGTGCTGACGTTCATGGCGTCCCAGAACGCGCACAAGCTGAACTGGCAGACGTCGATCGTCGACCTGATGAAGCTCCTCGGGATGGAGAGCAGCCTGGCCGAGCGCCGCGAGCTGGCCGAAGAACTGGGCTACACCGGCAGCACGCAGGACACGGCCACGATGAACATGTGGCTCCACAAGGAAGTGATGCGCCAGTTCGCCGCGAATGGCGGCAAGGTGCCCGATTCCATGATGGACTGAGTTCCGCCGGGCAGACACCCGCGGTGTATCGTCCGCTCGAAGCCAGGTGTGCTTCGAGCGGATTTTGTTTGCCCTCCCACTCGCCGTCGCGATGCCGTCACATACCGCCCTGATCATCACGGTTGCTGCCGCCCTCGGGATCGCGTTCCTGTTCGGGCTGGCCGCGGCGCGTCTGCGCCTGCCACCGATCGTGGGCTACCTGCTGGCCGGGATCGCGGTGGGGCCGTTCGCGCCGGGATACGTGGTGGACAGCGGCCTGATCTCGCAGGCCGCCGAACTGGGCGTGATCCTGCTGATGTTCGGCGTGGGGCTGCACTTCTCGCTCGGTGATCTCGCTGCCGTGCGCCGGGTGGTGGTGCCGGGGGCGCTGCTGCAGAGCCTCATCACCGGCAGCATCGTGACGGCCATCGGGCACGCCTGGGGGCTGACGTGGGGTGGGGCGCTGGTGCTGGGCGTGTCGCTGTCGGTGGCAAGCACCGTGGTGCTGCTGAAGGGGCTCGAGGCGCAGGACAGGCTCGATTCGCCGGACGGCCGCATCGCCGTCGGGTGGCTGGTGGTCGAGGACCTGATGATGGTGCTGGTGCTCGTGCTTCTGCCGGCGGTGGCACCGATGCTGGGCGGCACCGGCACGGGAGTGACGGCATCGGCGGCAACACTGTCGGCGGCGACGTTGTCGGCGGCGATCGGCGTCGCGCTGCTCAAGGTGGCGGCCTTCGGCGTGCTGATGGGCGTGGTGGGGCGACGTGCGGTGCCGTGGCTGCTGGAGCATGTCGCGCGACTGGGTTCGCGCGAGCTGTTCACGCTGGCCGTGCTCGCGACCGCACTCGGCGTGGCGGCGCTCGCGTCGGAGGTGTTCGGTGTCTCGTTCGCGCTCGGTGCGTTCTTCGCCGGGGCGGTGGTGAGCGAGTCGGAGCTGAGCCATCGTGCGGCCACCGAGGCCTTGCCGATGCAGGATGCCTTCGCGGTGATCTTCTTCCTCTCGGTGGGCATGCTGTTCGATCCGAACGTCGTGATGCAGTCGCCGCTGTTGGTGCTGGCGTTGGTGGCGGTGATCGTGGTCGGCAAGTTCGCCGTCTCGTTCACGCTGATGCGTGTGCTGCAGCAGACGCCGCGGTCGGCGCTGATCATCGGCGGCAGCCTGGCGCAGATCGGCGAGTTCTCGTTCATCGTCGCCGGGCTTGGCGTGACGCTCGGGCTGGTCGGGCGCGACGTGCAGGCGATGGTGGTGGCGGCGGCGCTGCTGGCGATCACCGTCAACCAGCCGCTGCTGGCCGGCGTGCAGCGGCTGCTGGCCCGCCACGAGCGCCGTGATGCTGCGCGCGCGGCCTCGGTGACGCGCGAGGTGCGCACCCGGATGAACGGCCGTGCGCACCGGGCCGCGGACCACGCGATGGCCAGCGGCGGCGGCGCGATCGCCGGCGTCGATCCGTTCGACTTCACCGCACGTGCGGGCCATGTGGTGGTGGTGGGTCACGGGCGCGTCGGTGCGACGGTGACCGAGGCGCTGCAGCGCGAAACGGCGACGTATGTGATCGTGGAAGAGCAGGAGCGCATGGTGGGCGGCCTGCGCGACCGCGGCGAACACGCCGTACTCGGCGATGCGACGCGTGCCGAAGTGCTGCAGCGCGCCGGCATCGCACACGCCCGGCTGATCGTGGTGACGGCACCGGAGCCGATCCGCGCCCGCCGCACCGTCGAGGTGGCGCGCGAACTGAACCCGCAGATCGCGATCGCGGTGCGCACGCACAGCGCCACCGAGCAGGCGTTCTTCGAGCAATTCCTGCATGTGCCGGGCGTGGCGGGTCGTGCGATCTACGCCGAGCGGGAGGCCGCGTTGAGCCTCGCACACTTCACGTTGCAGGTGCTGGGCCGCACCGACGACGAGGCCGATCATGTGATCGATGCGATGCGCGATGTCGGCACCTCACCCACCGAGACGTTCGCCACGAGGCACACGCGCGAATACGGCGCGAATGCCAATGCCGGCGCCGGTGCCGATCCCGTGACGCGGGAACGGCGCGTGCCGTGATCGGACGATGGTAACGCGCGGTCAGTCTGCTGCGACGTGCGCCGTGGCCGATGTCACGGTGACCGGCACCCCGCTGAACGCTGCGTTGCCGGTGAGCGTGTCGATGCGCTGATCGTCCGTCAGGTCGTTGACGCTCACGCCGGGATGTGCGTTGGCCGTCGCGAGCGCCGTGCCGGTGCGGCCGTGGCCCCAGCCGTGCGGCAGGCTCACGACGCCGGGCATCACGTCGGCCGTGACCTCCAGCGGCGCGATCACGGCACCGACGCGCGACGTGACGCGGACCTCGTCGCCGGTGCGCAGGCCGTGCGACGCCGCGTCATCGGGGTGCATCTGCAGCGTGCAGCGGTTGCGGCCGCGCACCAGCCGCTCGCTGTTGTGCATCCACGAGTTGTTGCTGCGCAGGTGGCGTCGGCCGATCAGCGACAGCGTGCCGGCGGGCGGCGCGTCCGCATCGAGGGTGGCCGCGAGACGCGCCACGTCATCCAGGAACTGCTGTGGTGCGAGGTGGATGCGACGATCCGCGGTGCGCAGGCGTGCCGGGAGCACCGGCTGCAGCGGGCCGAGGTCCACGCCGTGAGGTTGGTCGAGCAGCGTCTGCATGCGGAGGCCGCGGCCGAACGGCGTGAAGCCGGCGCCGTACGGACCCTGCCGCAGTCCGATGTCGAGCATGCGCTTCGGCGTCAGCGTCTGCAGCGCGCGCGCCTTGGTGCGCGCCTGCATCGTGCCGCGCAGCCGTGCGGTGAGCGCGTTGGCGATCTCCCAGTCGTGCCGCGCATCGGCCGGCCGCGGGAACACCGGTGGCGAGTACTTGGCGGTGTTGCGTACCGCCAGCGTGTGGAAGATCAGGTCGTAGTGATCCCGTTCGAGTGCGAACGTGGGGGGCAGGATCAGGTGCGCGTGGCGCGTGGTCTCGTTGCGGTAGAAGTCGATCGCGACGTAGAAATCCAGCGACGTGATGGCGCGTTCGAGTCGGGCGCCATTGGGCGTGGAGAGCACGGGATTGCCGGCGTGCGTGAGCAGTGCCCGCACCTGCCCGGCACCAGGGGTCTCGATCTCCTCGGCCAGCGCCGACACCGGCAGCTCGCCGGCAAATTCGGGGAGCTGGCGCACGCGGCTGGACCAGCGACCGAAGCGCGCCTCGTCGCTGCCGCGCTGGTCGGCGCGAAGGATGTCGATGGCGGGCGTGGTGAACATCGCGCCGCCGGGCGCGTCGAGTCGGCCGGTGACGATGTTGAGCGCAGTGATCAGCCAGCAGGACAGTCCGCCGAACGGCTGCATCGACACGCCGACGCGCCCGTACGCCACCGCCGATGGTGCGGCGGCGAACTCGCGCGCGAGGCGGCGCGCGACCTCGGGAGCAACGCCGGTGGCGGCGGCGGTGCGCTCGGGGGTGAACGGCGTCACCACCGTGTGCAGTGCGTCGACGCCGCTCAGGTACGCGGCGTGTCGTGACGTGTTCACAGTGCCGTCGGCGAAGAGCACCTGCAGCAGCGAGAGCAGCAGCAGCGCATCGCTGCCGGGTCGCACGAAGTGGTGCTCGTCGGCCAGTGCGGCCGTCTCGGTGCGCCGCGGATCGACGACGATCACCCGTCCGCCGCGTGCACGGATCGCGGCCAGGCGATCCATCGCGCCCGGCGCCGACATCAGGCTGCCGTTCGACGCGGCGGGATTGGCGCCGAACATCAGCATGTGCTGCGTGCGGTCGATGTCGGGGACCGGGATCAGCAGCGCGTGCCCGAACATCAGCATCGCCGCGACGTGGTGCGGGAGCTGATCCACCGAGGTGGCCGAGTAGCGGTTCTTGGTGCGGAGCGCGCGGAGGAGGTCGGGGACGAAGAGCATCGCGCCGACCGAGTGGACGGTGGGGTTGCCCACGTACGCCGCCACCGCATCACGGCCATGTGCGGCCTGCACCGCCTTCAGTCGCGTCGCCGCCTCGTCGAGGGCCTCGTCCCACCCGATCTCGTGCCACTCGTGACCAGTGCGCCGCATCGGACGGCGCAGGCGGTCGGGGTCCTCGTGCACATCCTTCAGCGCCACCGCCTTGGGGCAGATGTGGCCGCCGCTGAAGGGATCGTCGGGGTCACCGCGTATGTCGCTGACGGCGCCAGCGGTGGTGGTGACGACGATGCCGCACATCGCCTCGCAGAGCGTGCAGGTGCGGAGATGGCGCTGAGGAGCGGTCATGTGGTGGTGCCGGAAGGTGCAGCGGGACGGCGCGGCATGTCGGATGGTAGCGCACGGCGCAGCGTTTGCCGATCTGGCGCCGATCTGGCGCCGACGTGGCGCCGACGCTGGCGCACGCACGGGGACCGCCGGCACGCCGTTCATCCTGCGTTCACCTGCGGCGCTGTATTGTGGGGGATGCGCCTGCTGCTGGTGGAAGACGACCCCGAGATGTCCCGCATCGCCGCCGAATACCTGCGGCGGACCGGGTTCTCCGTGGACGCGGCGCTGGACGGGGCGTCGGCGATGCGCGCCCTGCGGCTCAACAGCTACGACGCCGTGGTGCTGGACGTGCGGCTGCCGGACGCCGACGGCTTCGACCTCTGCCGACAGCTCCGGGCGATGGGATCGGAGGCACGGGTGCTGATGGCCACGGCCCGCGATGCGGTCGAGGATCGTGTGCTCGGTCTCGACATCGGTGCCGACGACTATCTGGTGAAGCCGTACGCCATGGCGGAGCTCGCCGCGCGGCTGCGTGCCGTCCTCCGCCGGCCCGCGGCCTCGGTGGGCACGACGCTCAGCGTGGACGACCTGACGCTCGACACGGCGACGCGCGTCGCCCAGCGTGGCACGCGCGTGATCGAGCTGACGACCAAGGAATTCGCGGTCCTCGAAGTGCTGATGCGGCAACCGGGTGCGGTGCTCACGCGCGAGGCGATCAGCGCCAGCGCCTGGGACGACAACTACGATCCGTTCAGCAACGTGATCGACGTGTACCTGAGCCGCCTGCGCCGAAAGATCGACCTGCCCGGCGAGACGCCGCTGCTGGCGACGGTCCGCGGGGCCGGCTACCGCCTGGGCGCGCCGCCGAACGACGGGCGCGCCCGCGCATGACGCGACCCGGCGGCTCCGGCCTCTCGATTCGCGCGCGCCTGACACTCTGGTACGCGGCGTCGGCGCTCGCCACGTTCCTCCTCTTCGCCGTGGCATTGCGCGGCACGGTGCAGTCCACGCTGCGCCGCGAGTTCACCGCCGGCGTGACGAGCAGTGCCGGCGTGCTGCAGTCCTTCTTCCGGCTGGAGTTTGCCGAGTACCGCGACATCCCGGCGACGCTGCATCACATCGCTGCGGAAGTGGTGTTCCCCGACCGGATCGTGGAGTTCGTGCGGCCCGACGGGTCGGTGGCGCTGCGGACGCGCGCCGGCCGACGGCCCGACAGCGACTCGCTCACGCGTCCCGTCCGGCGGGTGGAGGTGCCGCTCGACGATTCGCTGGCGCGGGGCTGGACATTGCGCGTGTTCGCCAGCGCCGCACCGCTGGAGCGGTCGCTGAGCCGCATCGACGAGTGGATGCTCTTCGGCATCCCGCTCGGCGTGCTGCTGGCGGGGACCATCGGGTGGTGGATGGCGGGACGCACGCTGCGCCCGATCGGCGACATGGCGCAGGCCGCCGCGCGCATGACCGCCGACCGTCGGAGGGGCACGGCGGGCCTCGCCGCCGCGCAGACGGGCGCAGCGTCGTCCGCGCAGCGGCTGCCTATCGACAATCCGAGCGACGAGATCGGGAGCCTGGGGACGCGCTTCAACGTCCTGCTGGATCAGGTCGATGCAGTGCTCGGCCAGCAGCGCCGATTCCTCGCCGATGCGGCGCACGAGCTGCGGACGCCGGTGGCGCGGATGCTGGGCACCGTGGACCTCGCCCTGCTCGACGCCCCCGAGTCGGACGCGGAGCACCAGGCGCTGCTGCGCGTGCGCCGTGATCTCGACCGTACCGCACGCCTCGTGGATGAACTCCTCCAGCTTGCGCGCGCTGATGCGGCCGGGGCGATTCATCCGGTGCCCGGCTACCTCGACGATCTCGTGCTGGACATGGTGCACGCCTGGATGCCGGTCTCGGAACGCAGCGGGGTGCCACTGGTCGTGACCGCGATCGAGGAGGCGCCGGCACTGCTGGACCGCGTTCAGGCCGAGCGGATGATCGGCATCCTGATCGACAACGCCCTGCGCTACACGCCGGCCGGCGGACGGGTGGAGGTCAGCCTCACTGACGCCGAGGGGATGGCGTGCCTGCGCGTGACGGACACGGGCATCGGGATCAGCGCCGTGGAGCGCGCCCGCGTGTTCGAGCGGTTCTACCGCGGCGCCAGCGCCCGTGCGATGTCGCCGGAGGGCAGTGGACTGGGGCTGGCGATCGCCGACTGGATCGCGCAGGCGCATGGCGCGACGCTGGAACTCGTGGCGGCGGACGGCGGGGGCACCTGCGCGATCGTGCGCTTTCCCCACTCGGCCACCGGTGCGCGGGTGTCGGCTGCCGCGCCCGGGGCATTCATCGCCGGTTCACCTTCGCCCACCACGTTGCACGCATGAGATCGATCGGACGACCTGCACGCGTTGCCTGGACCTGTGGCGGCACGCTTCTCCTGCACGTCCTGGCCGCGCCGCCGGTCGGAGCGCAGTCGGCGGACCAGGCGCGGCCCACCGCTCCGGTCGCCCGGTTCTCGTTCGCCGACGCGACCGCCCTGGCGCGCCGGCAGCACCCGCTGCTGAGTGCCGCCGGCGGCCGTCGCCGCGCCGTCAGCGGCGCGGCGCGCCAGGAGGCTGCGCTGCCCAACCCGGTGTTCGAGTGGCGCCGGGAGAACCTCGGCAGCACGCTGCAGCGCGACGAGTTCCTGTCGGCCTCGCTGCCAGTGGATCTGTACGGCCGCCGCGTCGCGCTGCGCAGTGCTGTCGGCCAGGCTACGCGCCGCGCGGTAGCCGATTCGTCGGCCACCGCGCGCGATGTGGAGTTCGACGTGGCGCGCGCCTACTGGCGCACGGCCCTGTCGCTCGCGCTGCGCTCCGCCGCCGGCGCCCAGCGCGCGGCGGTGGACACGATCGCGCAGATCGAGGAGGAGCGCGCGCGGCAGGGCGCCGTGTCCGAGGGCGCCGCCCTCCGCGCACGGCTCGAGGCCGATCGGGCGCGGCTCGGCGAGCTCTCGGCGTCTGCCGAAGTGGAGCGGTCGCGCGGCGCCCTCGCCCGCGCCCTCGCGATGCCGATCGACAGCGTCCCGCTGCCCACCGAGCCGGTCACCGTGGACTCGATCGCACCAGTGTCGGGCATGGCGGCACTGCTCGCGTTCGCGCGCACGCATCGCCCCGAACTGTCCGCCGCCCGCGCCCGTGTGGACGAGTCCACCACGCGACGGCTCGCCGAGCGACTCGGCACGCTGCCGGGCGTGGGGGTGCAGGCCGGGAGCAAGCGCACCTCCGGCGTGCTGACCGGCACCGTGCAGGTGGGCGTCTCGCTGCCGTTCTTCGACCGCAACGGCGGCAACCGCGAGCGCGCCGAGGGCGACGTGCTCATCGCGCAGGGTGAACTGCGCGCCGTCGAGGCGCAGGTGGAGGCGGAGGTGCTGGGTGCCGCCCGAGCGTACCTGCTGCTGGTGGAGGACTTCGCGCGCGCGACCGGCACCACCACCGGTGGCCCGCGGGACTTCGACGCGCGGGGCCGCACCGTCGCCGACATCGCCGCTGCCGCGTACCGCGAGGGGGCGATCACACTCTTCGAGCGGCTCGACACCGAGCGGCTGCACGCCGAGGTGCGCAGCGCCGCGCTGCGCGCTGCCACCGACGTTCATCTCGCACGACTGGACCTGGCCCGCGCGCTGGGCCTCGCCGCCGATGCTCCGCTTCCTGCTGCGTCACCACGATGAGCACGATCACGACGATCACCACGATGATCACGACCTGCCACACCTCCGGACCTTCGATGCGCACTGCGCCGCCATGCTCCCGACTCGGCGCACTCGTTTCGCTCGCGCTGCTGGCCGCGTGTGGCAGTGGCGAGAAGGCCGCCGCGCCGGCGTCCGCCGCGGTCGCTGCGGCTGCGGTGCGCGATACCGCGGCGCTGGACTCCGCCGCCGTCGCGATGGGCGGCTTCACGCTCGACACGGCGCGATCGATGCCGTGGCGCGAGTCGTGGCAGCTGCCGGCGCGCCTCGTCCTCGATCCGACGAGCACGCAGACGCTTGGCTCGATCGTCGAAGGGCGCGTGACGCAGGTGCTGGTGCAGCCCGGTGACCGGGTGCGCCGCGGCCAGATCCTGGTCACGATCCACAGTCACGAGCTCACCGACGCGTTCAATGCGCTGGCGCAGGCCCGGGCCGGCAAGGTCGAGGCGGCAGCCGAGGCGCAGGTGTCCGCCGCACATGCCGCGCGCAGTGAGCGGCTGTACGCCGCACGCGCCGGTTCGCTGGCGGAGCTCGAGCGCGCGCGCGCCGCGAACACGGCGGCACAGGCAGGGGAACGACGCGCGGCGGCGGAGTTCCTGCGCGCGAGCGAGATGGTGGATCACCTGCACGCGCCCGGCCCCGATCGCCGCGGCGTGGATGCCGAGGACGTGCTGGTGCGTGCACCGTTCGACGGGGTGGTGGTGGACCGCGTCGCGCTGCCCGGTGGCGTCGTGCTGCCGGGTGCCTCGCTGCTGACGGTGAGCCGCGCCGCGAACGTGTTGCTGGAGCTGCGGGTGCCGGAGGCGGCGCTGGGTGCGGCGCAGGTCGGCGGCGAGGTGCGTTTTTCGGTGCCGGCGTATCCCGGTCGCGCGTTCCGCGGGCGCATCATGCGCGTCGCCCCCGCGCTCGACTCGCTCTCACGCACGGCGGAGGTGTTTGCGTCGGTCGAAAATCGTGACGGTGCGCTGCGCGGGCAGATGACGGCGTCGGCGGAGCTGTTCGGCGCGGCGACCGATGACGTGATCGCCGTGCCGGCGTCGGCGGTCCAGGACTTCGAGGGTGACACGGTGGTGGTCACGGGCGTGATGCGCGGCACCGGCATGATGCTGGAGGCAGTGCGGGTGCGCGTGGGCCGCCGCGCAGCAGGGATGGCCGAGATCACGCGCGGGCTGACGACGGGCACGGTGGTGATCGGGACTGGCGCCGCGATCGCGAGGGCGGAGGTGCTGCGCCAGCGCGACGCGCGTGCCGATACGAGCGCACCGGAGTGAAGCGACTGATCGAGTTCGCGCTCACCAGCCGCATGACGATCGTGCTCGGTGTGCTGGTGCTGCTGGGCGGCGGCCTGTTCGCGCTGCAGCGCGTGCCGTTCGACGCCTATCCCGACCTCACCGGCACCCGCGTCGAGGTGGTGACGATGGCACCGGGCCTCGCGCCGGAGGAGGTCGAGCAGCTGGTGACCTACCCGCTCGAGTCGGCGCTGATGGGATTGCCCGGCGTGACCGGCGTGCGCTCGGCGTCCAAGGCGGGGCTGTCAATGATCACCGTCCCGTTCCCGGACGGCACGGACGTGTATTTCGCGCGGACGCTGGTGCAGCAGCGGATGGCCGAGGCCAAGGGTGCGCTGCCGGATGGCCTCGAGCCGCAGATGGGGCCCGTCTCGACGCCGATGGGTGAGCTGTACCAGTACACCGTCACCAGCGACTCGATGTCGCTGTCCGAGCTCAAGGCGCTGCACGACTACACCGTGCGTCCGCGGCTGCGCACGGTGCCGGGGGTGAGCGACGTGAACTCGTGGGGCGGCACCATCGAGCAGGTGCAGGTGGTGGTGGACCCGGCGCGTCTTGCGGCTCGCAGCCTGACGCTGGGCGACGTGCAGCACGCGCTGGCGAGCAACAACCTGTCGTTCGGCGGCGCGTACGTGGAGGAGGTGGGCACGCGCTACGCCGTGCGCGGCGTGGGACGCATCACCGACACCAGCCAGATCGCGCAGATCGCGATCGTCGCACCGGGGGGCGTGCCGGTGCGCATCGGCGACGTGGCGGTGGTGACGCAGGGCGCGATGCCGCGCTACGGCGCGGTGACGCAGGACGGGCGTGGCGAAGTCGTGACCGGCATGGTGATGAAGCTGCAGGGGGCCGATTCGCGCGCGGTGATCGACGGCGTGACGGCGCGGCTGGACGAGGTACGCGCCGCACTGCCGGCGCATGTGAAGATCACGCCGTTCTACGACCAGACCGATCTCGTCAACCGGACGCGGCGCACGATCATCAAGAACCTGGTCGAAGGCGGGCTGCTGGTGAGCCTGGTGCTGTTCGTGTTCCTGAGGAATGTGCGTGCGTCGCTGATCGTGGCGTCGGTGATCCCGCTCTCGATGCTGTTCGCGTTCGGCGGCATGTACCTGTTCGGCTACTCCGCGAACCTGATGTCGCTGGGCGCGCTGGACTTCGGGCTGATCGTGGATGGTGCGATCGTGATGGTCGAGAACTTCGTGCACCGCCTCGAGACGTCGTCGCACGATGCGGGGCGTTCGCGGTGGCAGCATCGCTTTGCGCTGTTCCGTGATGCGGCCGCCGAGGTGGGCCGGCCGGTGCTGTTCGGCATCGCGATCATCGTCGCCGTCTACATCCCCATCTTCACGCTGGAGGGGATGGAAGGGCGGATGTTCAAGCCGATGGCGTTCACGGTGGTGTGTGCGGTGCTCGGCTCGCTGCTGCTGGCGCTGACGTACGTGCCGGCGGCATCGCTGGCGATGCTGCGGCATGTGCCCACGGCGCCGAGCCGGATCGAGGAGGGGCTGCGCGACCGCTACCGTCGCCTGCTGGAGTGGACGCTGCACCATGGGCGTCCGATCGTGGTGGGCGCGGTGGTGCTGGTGGTGGCGTCGGGGTGGTCGCTGGGGCACATCGGCAGCGAGTTCATGCCGAAGCTCGACGAAGGGTCGATTCTGATCAACACGCGCCGAAGTCCGAGTGTGTCGCTGGCTGACGCGACACGCCTGTCGACGCAGGCGGAGCGCATCGTGCAGCGTTTTCCGGAAGTGGTGACGGTGGTGACGAAGGAGGGCCGTCCCGACCTCGCGACGGAGGCGATGGGGCTGTACGAGGGCGACCTGTACGTGATCCTGAAGGACCGCGATGCATGGACGACGGCGACGGATCCGGAGGGACTGGTGGCCGCGTTCGACTCGGCGCTGACGGAGGTGCCGGGGTTGTGGGTGAGCTTCACGCAGCCGCTGGCGATGCGGCTGGACGAGGCGGAGAGTGGCATCCGCACGGACCTCGGCATCAAGGTGGTGGGGCCGGACATCGCGAAGAACCAGCAGATCGCCGCCCGCATCCGCGGGGTGCTGGCCTCCACGCCCGGCAGTGCCGACGTGGCGGTGGAGGTGAGCGAGGGAACGGGCCAGCTGCGTCTGATTCCGCGGCGCGATGCGCTGGCGCAGTTCGGGCTGTCGGTGCGTGACCTCCGCGACGCGGTGAACCTCGCGCTGGGCTCGGAGACGGCGACCGAGATCGTTCGCGGGCCGCGGCGGATTGGCGTGGCGGTGCGTTTTCCCGATGCGCAACGCAATGACATTGCGCAGCTGGCGCGGCTGACGGTGCGGTCGCCGTCAGGGGCGCTGGTGCCGCTGTCGTCGGTGGCCGACGTGTTGCCGGGTACGGGGCCGGAGCTGATCGGTCACGAGGATGCGCAGCGCCGCACATTGGTGCTGAGCAACGTGCGGGGGCGCGACCTGGGCGGCTTCGTGCAGGAGGTGCGCGCACGCGTCGCACGCGAAGTGCCGCTGCCGGCCGGGATCTTCCTCGAGTGGGGCGGCCAGTACGAGAACCAGCAGCGCGCGATGTCGCGCCTGACGCTGGTGGTGCCATTGGCGCTGGCGCTGATCGTCGCGCTGCTCTACGCCTCGTTCCGCTCGGCATGGCAGACGGTGCTGGTGCTGACGAACGTGCCGTTCGCGCTGGTCGGCGGCGTGGCGATGCTCTGGCTGCGCGGGCTGAACCTGAGTCTCTCGGCCAGCGTCGGCTTCATCGCGCTGTTCGGCATCGCGGTGCTGAACGGCGTGGTGCTGATCTCGCACATCAACGCATTGCGCGCGCAGGGAATTGCCGTGGACGTTGCAGTACGCCAAGGTGCCGCCGACCGTCTGCGTCCGGTGATCATGACGGCACTGGTGGCGAGCCTGGGCTTCGTGCCGATGGCACTGAGCACATCACCCGGCAGCGAGATCCAGCGCCCGCTGGCGTCGGTCGTGATCGGCGGGCTGGTGACGAGCACGCTGCTGACGCTGTTCGTGCTGCCGCTGCTGTACCGCGCGCTGGCACACTGGCGTGACCGGGACCGCCTGCTTCACGGAGATCAATCGCTGCCCGAGCCGGTGCTGGCGGCGTAGGTTCGCCACGCGTTTGGCAACGACAACGGTTGGCAACAACAACTGCATGACACAAAGCCGCAAAGCCGCAAGGGCGCAACGCTGTCGGTGACGCTCGTGGCAGCGCGCGACACAAGCGTCGCGTGACGTCGGATTTGCGCACTGCGTCGATGGTAAAAAGCAGTCACCTGTGTCGAATCGAGTCTGCCTCGCAGTGAATCTGGTGCGGCTCTCGAGTGCACCGACCGCGTTGCGCCCCCGCGTCTTTGCGCCTTCGCGTCCGGCAGTTGCCGTTGCTTTTGCCGTTCGCGCGCCCGCAGAATGGGTCAGCGCTTGGTGGTATCGGAGACGGCGGCCCAGGTGGGGCACTGGACACCGGGCCGGCCGGGCCGGTTCTGGGCGGAGGGCAGCGTGTCGCTGACGGCCATGACCTCGATGTCGAAGATCAGCTGCGAGCGTGGCGGGATGACGGGCGGTCGGCCCGCTTCCCCGTAGGCGAGCTGGAACGGGATGAAGAGGCGGCGTGAGCCGCCGACCCGCATGCCGTCGAAGCCGTAGTCCCAGCCCGGTATCACACGGCCCGTGGCGATGGGGAAGTTGAGCGGGGTGCGCGGCTCGCCGGTGGGGGTGGTGTCGCGCGACGAGTCGAACTTGGTGCCGTCGCGGAGCCAGCCGGTGTAGTGCACGAAGACGCAGCGCTTCTCGACGACCGCGTCACCCGTGCCGAGGGTGCGGTCGATGTAGCGGAGGGCGACGCCGACCTGCTCCGGTCCGACGAGGGGCGGGATGGCCGGGGGCAGCGACGGGGCCACCGGGGCGACGACTGCGGGCTGGCGGTGGCAGGCGCCCAATGCGACGAGCAGGGCGATGGCGTGTACGGCAGAGGAGAGGCGCATTCGGCCAACGTAAGGGTGCGACGCCGGTCGCGTCCACGCCGCGCGCACGCACGCGTCCGCGTACGGTGCTGCTGCGCCACTCAGTGCTGGAGGGCCTGGCCAGCGGTCGCCGGGCAGCCGGCCCACGTCGACAGGGAATCGCGCACCGCCGTCACCGCCTGTGGTGCGACCAGCAGCCCCTGATGCGTGGCGCGAGGCACACGGATCACCGGCACCCCCGGCAGCGACGCGACGAACGCATCACTTTCCGAGCTCTTGATCAGGTAGTCGCGCCCGCCCACCAGCACCATCCTGCGACCACTGCCCGACGCGGCATCCTCGGCCGGGTTGAAGGCGAACACGGTGGTGTCGAACATCCGCGGGCCGAGTGCACCCGCCTGCGAGCGCAAGAGCGACGAGATGCGCGAGAAGGGTGACATGTAGATCGTGGCCGCAGGCTGGAACTCGCGCGTCACCCTGGCGGCAAGCGCCGTGCCCATCGAGTGGCCCACCACCAGCATCGGAACGGTGGAATCGTTCAGTCGCTCCTGCAGCGAGCGATACGCCAGCAGTGCGTCGTCGAACACGCCCTCCGCCGTCGGTGTGCCGTCGCTGCCGCCGTACCCGCGGTAGTCGGGAATCAGCACCGAGAAGCCGGCGCCCTGCAGCGACTGGCCGATCTCGAGCATTTCGGCGCGGTTCTTCCCTTTGCCGTGCAGCAGCAGCGCGCCGCCACAGGGTGCGATCCCGCTGCCGACCGGTCCCCACCAGGCGAGGATTCCGCCAGCCGAATCGCGTCGCGCAATGGTGTCGAGGGTGGCGGCGGCCCAGCCCCACTGCGCCGGCGTCTGCCGTCCGTCACGCATGTCCCGCGGCCGGAACCCCCACGCCTCGGTGAACGTGGGACGCAGCACGCAGGCCGAGAGCGAGGTCGCGGCGATTGCGCCACGGACGATCCGGCGGAGCAACGACTGGCTCATGCCGTCGCCGGCGGGGCGTGATCGGCGCCGCGATCGGCGCGTCGCATGGCAAGAAAGAGCAGCACCGCGCCAACCGTGATCGCCGCGTCAGCGACGTTGAAGATGTAGAACCTCGCGTCGCCGAATCCCACGTCGATGAAGTCCACCACGCCACGATCCCAGCGCAGGCGATCGAGCAGGTTGCCTGCGGCGCCCCCGGCCACCAGTGCCAGCGCGGCGATCTGCAACCGATCGACGGAATTGGTGCGCAGCAGCCACGCCCCCACGCCCGCCAGCATGCCAACCGCGAGCAGCGCGAACACCCAGCGCGACGCAGCGCCCGCCGACAGTCCCATCGCCGCCTGCTCATTGAACGCGAGCGTGAACCGGAGGATGTCGCCGATCACCGCATGCGGCACATGCGCCGGCGCGAGCTGATCCACCGCGACGCGCTTGCTTGTGCAGTCGCTGAGGAACACCAGCGCGAAGGTCGGCAGGAAGACGCGGAATTGCGGGGCAGCGAGGCGCATGGCGTGGCGTGCCGGTGGAGGTGTCTCAGGAGTGACGGGCTGCGCCGCATCGCGGCGGCACCGACCATTGCGACTGGTACACTACCCGCGAGCGCCCGTTTCAGACCACCGATGGCGGCCTGCCACTCGTCCCGCGATGTGGTGACCTCGTCCTGTTCCTGGCGTCGACCGAGCCCGTCGGCACGCCAGCGGCACTCCTGGCCGCGCCTGCGACGACGCTGCCTGACGCACAGCGCGGTGTCAGGTTGACGGATCTCCCCGAGCGGGAGTAGACAGGGGGCACCCAGTGATGCGCCTCCTGCATGGCATGAAGGAATGACGGCATGATACATCCATACCGGAAGCTTCGCGTCGCATTCGCGGCGGTGCTGCTCTGCGTCGCCGGCTGCTCGACTGGCGGACAGGTGACCGGTCCGGGCACGTCCAGTTTCCGGCTGATTCGTGCGCGCATCACGGCGCCCGCTGACGCGGAGCTGCTCGAGCTGACGGCCGCGCTCACCAACACCGGTTCCACACTCCTGCGCAGTGGCGGCTGCCTGCGCCCCGATCTCGCCATCGACGTGCAGACGGCGTCGGGCTGGTCGACGCTGAACGTCGTCCAATCGGCAGAGCTCGTGCAATGCGTGCAGAGCTTCACGGTTGCACCCGGCGCGACGCAGGAGTTCACTGCGTTCTTCTCTCCCCAGCTGGGAGCCGTCGGCGCGTTTCCGCGCAACGTGCCGCTCCGCGCCAGGGTGATTCCGCAGCCTGGGTCGGACGGCCCGACGCTGCCGTTCACGCTGCCCTGAGCGACGTCACGGTCGGTTCGCGCGTGGCGGCGGATCGTGGTCGTCGTTGGCGCAGTGCAGCAGCCACGAGTTCGTGCCGATGCGACCAGCGGCGCGCGGGTGTCGGGATCCGTTCCCCCTGAGCAGCGCGACCACGGCAGCGATCGGCCTCATTCACCGGGAGGCGGGCTTCCGCCCGGCGGCGGCTCGGGACCGCCCGGTGGGCCGCCGTCAGGTCCCTCGCGCGGCCCGCGCGGCCCGTCGGGTCGTCCCCCACGGGATCCCGGCGGACCGCCCCCCGGGCGCCGCGGCACGAATCGGGCAAGGCGTTCACGCTGCGCCGCATCGAGCATGGGCATCAGCGCGGCCTTGAGCGAGTCGAGTGTGGCGCGCATCGCGTCGTCCTGCGCGCGGCGCATCTCCTGATTGCGGCGCGCATTGGCCTCGATCAGCGGACGGATCGCATTCCACTGCGAGTCGCTGGTGGGCCGGATCACGTCGCGCAGGTGTTCCGCGAATCCGCCTGGCCGGCGGATGTCCTCGAGCGTGGCGCGTCGGCGCTCCTGCAGCGCGCCGCCACCGAGCACGCCGAGGACGATGCCCAGCAGCAGCGTGACGACGAGCAGCAGCCAGGCGCGGGTGGACGGGCTCATGGTTCGGCGCTCACTGGTACGAGTCGGTGGTGGAGGACAGCACCGTCTGCACCGACACGGGCTGCAATCCGATCGCCGCCTCCACGATCGAGGCGTCGCCGGACCGGACGATGACGGTGTTGTGCACGCCGAGTGCAACGATCAGCACCGCAGCGGCCGCGGCGACGACGCGGAAGTGGTGCTGCATGGCGGTGGCGCGCAGGACCGCTGGTGCGGGTTCTGACGCGGCAGCCTGCATCGCCGTTGCCGCCCGCGACGCGGCGAGGGCGGCCATCGTGCGGTCGGCAAAACCGGCGCGAAATGCGGCGGGCGGCAGCGCCCCGCGCAGCAGCGCACCGGCCCGCTGCAGCGCCGCCTCATCGGCGTCTGGCGCGGTCGCGTCGTCGTTCCTGTGATCGTCGGTCGGCGTGTCGTCGGTCGTCATGTCGTCGGTCGTCATTCGGAGAACTCCTCCCACACCGGGCCGAGCGAAACGCGCAACTGCTGCACCGCGCGGGAGAGTCGCGAGAGCACGGTGCCCTCGGGAACCTGCAGGATCTCGGCCGTTTCGCGGGTGCTGCGCTCGTCGAGCAGGCGCAGCACGACCACGGCGCGGTGGTCGGGCGTGAGGGTGTCGAGCGCGGCGCGGATGCGCACCGCCGGACCGTCATCGACGGGCGATGCGTTGGCCAGTGGATCGACCGCCTGCTCCAGCGCCGCATCGTCGCGGACGAACCGCAGCTCACGGCGCCGGGTGCTGCGCAGCGCATTCAGCGCGCAGCTCATGGCAATGCGCACGAGATAGGTCCGCAGCGACGACTCGCCGCGAAAGGCGTCGAGTGCCGCATGGAAGCGGATGAACGTCTGCTGACCCACGTCGTCCGCATCGTCGCGGGAGCCGAGCATGCCGGTGACGGTGCGCGCGACCGCATCCTGGTGGCGCTCGACCAGGATGCGGAAGGCGTCGTCATCGCCAAGGCGGGCGCGCGCGACGAGGGCGGTGTCATGTTCGGCGTCGATCACGGCAAGTGTAGCGGCCCGGAGCGATTGCGGAGCCGGTGTGCATGACGGTCAGCGACCGTCGGGCCGGTCGGGCGCACCGCCCGGCGGCGGACCGCGGCGCGCCTCGCCCTGACCACCCTGCCCGCCCGGCGGTCCACGCCGCCCGCCGCGTCCGTCCATGCCACCCTGCCGTTCCATGCGGGCGCGCATCACGAGGTGCTTCGTGCGCTGCTCCGGCGTGAGGATTCCCTGCAGCGACTGCTCGGTCCTGGCGTGCAGCGCCTGCATCGCCGCGCGCTCGGCATCCATCTCGGTGACGCACTTCGCCACGACCGAGTCGGCGGTGCGCTGCGCGGCCACGAACACGGTGCGCACCTTCGCGGCCTGGTCAGGCGTGAGGGCGAGGTCGGCGGTCATCATCTGCACGCGCTCGTCGATGCCCGGTGGACCGCGGCGCGCGTCGCCCTGCGGCGGACCACCCTGCGGGCGCCCACCAGGCTGCGGTGCACCGGCCGGCGGTGGACCACCCTGCGGCGGCATGGGGCGTTGCGCGGTGAGCGGGACGGCAGCGGCAGCGGCCAGCAGCAGGCCAGCGAGGGAGAACGTGTGTCGGTGGGTCATGTGAGCGCCTGTCGTGATGGGGTGAGGCAACGTCTCTTCGCCCATTCGACACCGGCACCGGCGGGGACATTCCATCCCCCGGAACGACGGCTACTTGCGAGCGCTGATCAGGAGGAACAGCCCCTGGCCCGGGAACAGCGCCTTGATCAGTCCACGAGGCCAGACGCGCCGCGCGAGCTGCAGCAGCGCGCCGCCATGCCGCTGCCCCGCCGCACCTTCCATCAGGTCGCCCACCGAGAGCTGCGACGACAGCGAGACACTGGCGAACATGGCGCAGAGCTCGCGCGCGTCGGCAAAGGAGTACGCCTTGGTGCCCGGACTCTCGAGATGATTGGCGTAGATGTCCGTCAGCGACCGCCATGGACGCATCGTGAGCAGCGCGTACCGCACCCACAGCATGTATCCGATGATCGCCCAGCGATGGTAGATCATGATGCGCGCCTCGCCGCCGGGCCGGAGCACCCGGTGCACCTCGCGAATGGCTTGCGCGGTGTTCGGACTGTGGTGCAGCACACCCCACGAGTAGACGATGTCGAAGCTGTTCTCCGCGAACGGCAGCGCCTCGGCATCACCCACGCGCAGGTCGGAGTGCAGGCCATGCTCGTCCAGCCGGGCTCGGCAGTGCTCGATGGCGCGAGGCGTGAGATCGACGCCGGTGAGGGAGCGTGGCGATGCCAGCGCCCACTGCAGATGGTCGGCACCCATGCCGACGCCGATCTCCAGCACGTCGCGCCCTGCCCCGTCGGCAAACTGCGCGAAGTCGAAGATGTAGGGCTCCAGCTGGTAGCGCGCGACCGCCTGCCGCTCGTGCCGTTCACGTCCCGAGTCGCCGACGGCATACACCTCGCCGCACGATGCTTCATCCCAGAATGCCCGCACGGCATCCTTCAGCTCTGCCTGCTCCGGTGCGCTCATGTCGTCAGGTGGGGAGGCAATCCTGTCATGCCAGCGGGCGTAAGTATCGCCACGAGACGAGGCACACACCACCCGCCCGGCGAACTCGCGCGGTGTGCCCGCATGCGCGAAAGCTGCGGCTTTTCGCCGTGCTCGCCAGCCGATTAATATCCGCCACACGCGACGCGGTGGCCGCATCCATATCGAGGAGTGGTGTTGAGACAGGTTCTGCAGAGTCTGAAAACCGGCGTCACCGAGGTCGCGGATGTTCCAGCGCCCGGCGTGTCGCCCGGCAGCCTCCTGATCCACAGCGCCTGCACCCTCGTCTCGAGCGGCACCGAGCGCATGCTGGTGGATTTCGGTCGCGCAGGGCTGATCGGCAAGGTCCGTCAGCAGCCCGAGCGCGTGCAGGCGGTGCTCGACAAGATCCGCACCGACGGCCTGATGCCGACCCTCGACGCCGTGCGCAACAAGCTCGACCAGCCGCTGGCGCTCGGCTACTGCAACGTCGGCGTCGTGGCCGCCGTGGGTCGCGGCGTGACGGGCTTCGCGGTCGGTGACCGGGTGGTGAGCAACGGCAAGCACGCCGAAGTGGTGAGCGTGCCGGTGAACCTCTGCGTGCGCGTGCCCGACGCGGTGCCCGATGATGAGGCCGCGTTCACCGTGCTCGGGGCGATCGCGCTGCAGGGCATCCGCCTCGCGCAGCCGACGCTTGGCGAGGCGGTGGTGGTCACGGGTCTGGGCCTCGTCGGGCTGCTGACGGTGCAGCTGCTGGTGGCACACGGCTGCCGTGTGCTCGGCATCGACTTCGATCCGGCCAAGCTGGCACTCGCGCGCGAGTTCGGGGCCGAGACGGTGAACCTGCAAGCCGGCGAGGATCCCGTCGCCCGCGCGACGGAATTCTCCCGCGGGCGAGGCGTGGATGCGGTGCTGATCACCGCCTCCACGGAGAGCGACGAGCCGATGCATCAGGCCGCGCTGATGAGTCGCCAGCGCGGCCGGATCGTGCTGGTCGGCGTGACGGGGCTCAACCTCTCGCGCGATGACTTCTTCAAGAAGGAGCTCACGTTCCAGGTGAGCTCCTCGTACGGCCCGGGGCGGTACGATCCGGAATACGAGGACAAGGGACGCGACTATCCGTTCGGCTTCGTGCGATGGACACAGCAGCGCAACTTCGAGGCGGTGCTGGACATGATGGCGGCGCGCCGGCTGCTCGCCGCACCGCTGGTGTCGCATCGCTTTCCCGTCACGGAGGCCGAGCAGGCGTACGATCTCGTGACCGGCGGTGGCCCGTCGCTCGGCATCCTGCTGCAGTTCGCCGGCCGTCCTGCCGAGCGCGCGACGCGCACGGTGCCGCTGCCATCGGTGGCGGCGGCGGCGCGCACGGGTGGCGTGAGCTTCATCGGCTCGGGTAACTATGCGACGGCGGTGCTGATCCCCGCCTTCCGCGAGGGTGGGGCGTCACTGCGCATGGTCGCCTCCGGTGCCGGCGTGAGCGGGCTGCATGCGGCGCGGAAGTTCGGGTTCGCCGAGGCCACCACCGAGACCGCAGCGGTGTTCGCCGACGATGCCACGGCGGCCGTGGTGATCACGACGCGGCACGACTCGCATGCACGCTTCGCGCTCGAGGCGGTGCGGGCGGGGAAACATGTCTTCGTCGAGAAGCCGCTCTGCCTCGACGTCTCCGACCTCGATGCGATCGTGGATGCGCATGCCGCCGCCGTGCACGCCGGTGCACCGGCGATGGTGATGGTCGGCTTCAACCGTCGCTTCGCGCCGCACGTGCAGAAGATGAAGGCGCTGCTGGCCGGCGCGACTGGCCCGAAGTCGTTCGTGATGACGGTGAATGCCGGTGCGATTCCGGCGGCTCACTGGACGCAGGACCGCGACGTGGGTGGCGGACGGATCATCGGCGAGGCCTGTCACTTCATCGACCTGCTGCGCTTTCTCGCCGGTGCACCGATCGTCTCGCACCGTCGCAGCACGATGGCCGCGTCCACCGATGACACGGCGACCATCCAGCTCGGCTTCGAGGACGGATCGATCGGCACGGTGCACTACTTCGCGAACGGCACCAAGCGCTTCCCGAAGGAGCGGCTGGAGGTGTTCGCGAGCGGTCGCGTGCTGCAACTGGACAACTTCCGCAAGCTGACCGGTTTCGGCTGGCCGGGCTTCACGACCATGAACCTGTGGAAGCAGGACAAGGGCCAGCGCCAGTGTGCCGCCGCGTTCCTGCAGGCGGTGCAGGGCGGGCGGCCGTCGCCGATTCCGTTCGACGAGATCGTGGAAGTGACCCGTGTCGCGATCGACGTCGCTGCGGTCTAGCCGCAGCCGCGGCCGACGGTGACGTCATTCCTGCCGTGAGGATGCCATCGGCCGCCATCGTGCAGCGGTACTGGCACACGATCCGTCACCTGCGCCCGGTGCAGCTCTATGGGCGCGTGCTCTTCCGCATGGCGCGCCCGGCACCGGAGTGCGGCCCGCCGCCGCCGCTGCGCGCGCCGCAGGCGCCGTGGATCACGCCCCCCGCCCGTGCGCCGCGACTGCTGTCGCCGACGCGGATGTGCATCCTGCACCGCACGCACGACATCGCCGGTGCCGCGGCCTGGTCATCGCGCGACGTCCCGCGACTGTGGCTGTACAACCTGCATTACTTCGACGAGCTCGCCGTGCCCGCCGACGCGGAGCGCGCCGCGTGGCACCAGGCGTTCGTCGCACGCTGGATCGCGGAGAATCCACCCGCCGCGGGGCCGGGGTGGGAGCCGTACCCGACGTCGCTGCGCATCGTGAACTGGGTGAAGTGGGCACGCGCAGGCAACACGATGCCGATGCACTTCGCCGAGAGCCTCGCCATCCAGGCGCGCTGGCTGTCGCGTCGCATGGAGCACCACCTGCTGGCGAACCATCTCTTCGTCAACGCCAAGGCCCTGGTGGTGGCCGGCCTGTTCTTCGATGGTGACGAGGCGGCGCGCTGGCGCGCACGTGGGCTGGCCGTGATCGCGCGGGAGTTGCCGGAGCAGGTGCATGCCGACGGTGGTCACTTCGAGGGCAGCCCGATGTACCACGCGCTGATGCTCGAGGACCTGCTGGACCTGTGCAACCTCGCGGCCACCACGCCGGGCGTGATCGCCGCCGCGACGGTCGACCAGTGGCGCGCGACGGCGGTGCGCATGGCCTCATGGCTGCGCGCCATGTCGCACCCCGACGGCGAGATCAGCTTCTTCAACGATGCGGCGTTCGGTGTGGCGCCGCTGCCGGCGGCACTCGACGCCTACGCCGCGGCGCTGGGCATCGCGCCGCACGACACGCCGCTGTCGGATTCCGGATACGTGCGCGCCGTGCGGGGACGAGCGGTGCTGCTCGCCGATCTCGCGCCGGTGGGACCGGACTACCAGCCGGGTCACGCCCACGCGGATACGCTCTCGTTCGAGCTGTCACTCGGCTCGCAGCGCGTGATCGTGAACTCGGGCACGAGCACCTACGACGTCGGCGCGCAGCGCGAGCACGAACGCTCCACCGCCGCACACAGCACCGTCACCATCGACGACGCCGACTCGAGCGAGGTGTGGGGCGGCTTCCGCGTCGCCCGCCGCGCCCGCGCCACTCAACTGGCGCGACAGGACGATGCTGCCGGGTTCGCGCTGCGCGGTATGCACGATGGCTATCACCGGCTGCCGTCGCAGCCCACGCATGAACGCGAGTGGCGACTGCAGGCGGACCGGCTCGTCGTGACCGACCGCTGCCTGCGCGCGCGGCATGCGGTGGCACGGTTCCACCTGCATCCATCGGTCACGCCGGGAGACGACGGGGCGCTGCGCTGTCCGGACGGCACCACCGTCCGCTGGCAGGTGCGCGGTGGCACAGCGGTGCTGCGCCCATCGACGTGGCACCCCGGCTTCAACACATCGACGGCGACGCAGTGTCTGGAAGTGACGCTCGACGGCGCCGAGCTGGAAGTGGCGTTCGCATGGTGAACACGCCATGAAGCTCCTCGTCCTCAGCTTCTACTACGCCCCCGACCTCTCGGCCGGCTCGTTCCGCACCACGGCGCTGGTGCGTGCGCTCTCGGCACGGCTGGGTGCGGGTGACGTGGTGGATGTCGTCACGACGCAGCCGAACCGCTACAGCTCGTTCAAGCACGAGCAGCCCGCCGAGGAGCAGGATGGGAATGTGCGGGTGCGACGCATCACGCTGCCGTCGCACGCGAGCGGGATGGCAGACCAGTCGCGCGCCTTCTGGACCTTCCAGCGCGAGGCACGCCGCCTGGTCGGCGGCGAGCAGTACGACGCGGTGTTCGCCACGTCGTCACGGCTGTTCACCGCGGTGCTCGGGAGCTGGGTGTCGCGTCGATCCGGTGCGCCGTTGTACCTCGACATCCGCGACATCTTCGTCGACACGATCCAGGACGTGCTGGCCGGCGCGCGTGGCGCGGTGGCCCGCGTGGCGTTCACGGGACTGGAGCGCTTTGCACTGCAGCGCGCCGCGCGGGTGAACCTGGTGTCGAACGGGTTCGCCGACTATTTCCGGCGCCGCTATCCGGGATTGCGCTACTCGTATCACACCAATGGCATCGACAGTGAATTCCTCGAGCCGGAGGCGCGCACGCCACTGCCGCGCCCGGGTGGCCCGGGTGCGCTGCCGCAGGTGCTCTACGCCGGCAACATCGGCGAGGGGCAGGGGCTGCATGTCGTGCTGCCGCCGCTGGCCGCAGCGCTGGCGGGACGGGCGCGGTTCACGATCATCGGCGATGGTGGCCGTCGCGCGCTGCTGGAGAAGCGGATCGCGGAGCTCGGGCTGACGAACGTCGAGCTGCTGCCACCAATGAACCGTCGCCAGCTCATCGACGCCTATCGCGCGGCGGACATCCTCTTCCTGCACCTCAACGACCTCGAGGCATTTCGGAAGGTGCTGCCGTCGAAGCTGTTCGAGTATGCGGCGACGGGAAAGCCGCTGTGGGCCGGCGTGGCGGGGCATGCGGCGGAGTTCCTCACCGCGCACGTCGACAACGCGACCGTGTTCGCCCCCTGCGACGTGGATGCGGCGGTGCGACAGTTCGACACGATCGACCTCGCCTGGCAGCCGCGCACCTCGTTCGTGCGACAGTTTTCGCGCGAGGCGATCAGCGAGGCGATGGCGGCCGAGCTGATCGGGCTCGCGCGGGGCGTGCGCACATGACGCCGCGCGAGATCGTGCTGGTGACGGGTGCCACGGGATTCGTCGGCCGCGCGCTGGTGCAGCGGCTGATCGACGATGCGGCGCGCGATGCATCGGCGCCCGCCGTGCGTGCCGCAGTGCGCACCTCGCTCGAGAAAAAGACACCATGGTCTGGTGCTGCCGAGGTGGTGGTGACGGGCGAGATGGATGGCGGCACCGACTGGTCGTCGGCGGTGCGTGGCGTGGCGTGCATCATCCACTCGGCAGGACTGGCGCACCTTCCTGCCGCGGAGTCGGCGGGTGCCGATGCGCGCTTCACCGCCGTGAACGTGGATGCCACACTGGCGCTTGCACAGGCCGCGGTGCAGGCGGGGGTGCGGCGGTTCGTGTTCGTCAGCACGATCAAGGTCAACGGTGAGGAGACGCTGCCGGGGCACCCGTTCACCGCCCACGATCCACCGGTGCCCGACGACAGCACCGATGCCTACGGCCGGTCGAAGGTGGCGGCCGAGGCGGGGCTGCGACGCGTGGCTGCCGGGTCGACGATGGAGCTCGTGATCGTGCGACCGCCGCTCGTGTACGGCCCCGGGGCGCGTGCGAACTTCGGCGCATTGCTCGACGCCGTCGCGCGCGGCATTCCGCTGCCGCTGGGCGGCGTGCACAACCGGCGCAGCCTCGTCGCGCTCGACAATCTCGTGGACTTCCTCGTGACCGCGTCGCGGCATCCGGCGGCGGCGGGGCAGGTGCTGCTGGTCAGCGATGGTGACGATCTCTCGACCGGTGCGCTGGTACGACGCATCGGTGTCGCGATGGGGCGGACGGCGCGGGTCATGAACGTGCCGGTGTCGCTGCTGCAGCTGGCCGGTGCGCTCACCGGACGGGGCGCCGCGGTGCGACGGCTGCGTGGCTCGTTGCAGGTGGACAGCGCGCCGTCGCACGCGCGGCTGGGGTGGCATCCGCCGCTGTCGGTGCACGAGGGGCTGCGGCGTGCGGTGGCACCGCTGGTGAAAGCGCGTGGCGGTGCCGCGTCCGCTGACGTGGTGACGTCGTCGTGAAGCGCGCCGTGGACATCGTGCTGGCGCTGCTGGCGGTCATCGTCTTCGCGGTGCCGCTGCTGCTGGTGGCGGTGCTGGTGCGCCTCACGTCACGCGGGCCGGCGCTGTACTGGTCGGATCGCGTGGGCGCGGACAACAGGATCTTCCGGATGCCCAAGTTCCGCACCATGCGCGTGGGGACGCCGGTGGTGGCGACGCACCTGCTCTCGGATGCGACCCGCCACCTGACGCCGATCGGCGGGCTGCTGCGCCGCACCAGTCTCGACGAGCTGCCGCAGCTCTGGAGCATCCTCAGCGGCGACATGAGCGTGGTGGGCCCGCGGCCGGCGCTGTTCAACCAGGACGATCTCGTGGCGCTGCGCACGGCCGCCGGGGTGCACCGGCTGCGACCGGGGCTGACGGGTTGGGCGCAGGTGAACGGCCGCGACGAGCTGGCGATCCCGGTGAAGGTGCAGTTCGATGCCGAGTACCTGGCGCGGCAGTCACTGGCCTTCGATGTGCGGATCCTGGTGCTGACCGTGCTGCGGGTGGTGCGCGGGGACGCCGTGTCGCACTGAGCCGATCGCCTCGGTGCACGTCGATGTGGCGCGCGGCGGTGTGATGCACGACGGTGTGATGCGCGACGGTGTGGTGCACGTCGGTGTGATGCGCGACGGTGTGGTGCCCGCCGTGCGCTCCGCGCCGGTCTGCTGCGTGGCCGGGTGGTGCGCGGTCAGTCGATGAAGCGGCGGAACCAGAGCTCGATGCAGACCAGCGCGAAGAGCGTGTAGGCCGCGTCCACGCGCCCGGCCGCATCGAGGCGGCGCAATTGCGCGACGGCGGCGGGGTCGAAGTAGCCGCGTCGGCGCAGCGACGTCTCGGAGAGAGTGTCGTCCACCAGCCCACGCAGCTCCACGTGCAGCCAGCGCCGGAGCGGCACGCCGAAGCCGCTCTTGGGGCGGTAGATCACGTCGTGCGGCAGGTACGGCTCCATCGCCTTCTTGAAGATCGCCTTGCCGACGTTGCCCTGCTGCTTGAAGCGGGACGGGACGGTGGTGGCGAATTCGACGAGGTCGAGGTCCAGCAGCGGCACCCGGACTTCGACGCCGACGGCCATGCCGGCGCGGTCGGTGTAGTTCAGGTTGTGGTCCGCCAGGAAGTGCCGCGCCTCGAGATAGAGCATGCGCTGCAGCGGGTCATGCTCGTCCGCAATCCGCGCGAGACTCGCCAGCAGCGGTTCGGCGGTGTCGACGGCGGCCATGCGGGCGCCGAACTCCCGCGTGTAGAGGCCGCGCCGGAGCCGCTCCGTGCTCCAGGTGAAGTAGCCGGCGAGCCGCCGGTCGGCGTCGGCACCGGCATGGGCGAACATCTTGGACAGGCGCCGCACCGCCGGCACCGACTGGCCGTAGCCGTCACCGGACATCACGGCGCTGGCGGCGCCCTGCAGCGTGGCGCGGATGGGCTGCGGCAGCCAGCTCCAGCGGTGCTCCACCGACAGCGCCCAGTGCCGGCGATAGCCGCCGAACAGGTCGTCGCCACCGGCGCCGGAGAGCAGGACGGGAATGCCCATGGCGCGCGCCTGCTCGGCGATCATCAGCGCGTTGATCGGGGCGGGGTCCGCCTGCGGCTCGTCCAGCAGCGCCACCAGCTCCGGCAGCCGGGCGATGGCGTCGGGCTGGACCTCGATCTCGTGCAGGTCCACATCCAGGTGGCGCGCCACCTGGCGGGCGTACGGGAGGTCGTTGGGGTTGCCCTCGACCTCGTCCATGCCGGCGATGCCGATGGTGAAGCACTGGATCCGCTCGCCGGGACGGACCTCGCGCATCATCGCGACGATGGCGCTCGAGTCGAGTCCGCCGGAAAGGAAGGCGCCGACCGGGACGTCGGCGACGAGCTGGCGCTCGACGGCGGTTCGCAGGTGCGCCGTGAGCTGTTCGGCGAGCTCCGCCTCGGTGGCGTCACTGCGGCGGCCGGCGTACGGCATGTCATAAAAGCGCCACTGACGGGTGATGACGCCGTCGGCGACGACCATCGCCATCCCCGGCTCGAGCTTCCGCACCGCGGCCAGCATGGTGCGCGGCGCCGGCGACCAGAGATAGGCGAGGGTGTTGTGCAGCGCGACGGGATCGATCTCGCGCGACAGGCCGGGGTCCTCCAGCAGCGCCTTGATCTCGGAAGCGAAGAGCAGGCCGCGGTCGGTGGCGGCGTAATAGAGCGGCTTGACGCCCATCTGGTCCCGGGCGATCAGCAGCCCGCCATGCGGGATCTCCGCCGGCCTTCCCCGCACGCGCTCGTCGTGAATGGCAAACGCAAAAATGCCGTTCAGTTGCGCCATCATTCCGACACCATCGCGCAGGTATAGCTGTAGCAGAACCTCCGTGTCGCTGTGACCACGAAAATGCACACCCTGCGCCACCAGCTCGGCACGCAGCTCGCGATAATTGTAGATCTCGCCGTTGAAGACGATCGTCACCTGGCCCGACTCGTCCCCCGGCGAGACCGTCGCCGGCACACACATCGGCTGCGCGCCAGCGGGCGAGAGGTCGATGATCGCGAGCCGCCGGTGGCCCAGCCCGGTCACTCGGCCCGACGGCAACGGCCGGAACTCGGTGCCCGATCCGTCAGGGCCGCGATGGGCCACGGCCCGGGTCATCCGCTCGAGCAGCGCCCGATCGAAGCTGCCCTGAAAACCAACGATGCCACACATGGGCGCGGAGTACCGGAGGGGCGGGGCACCCGCGACATGCGGGTGGCGACGAGCCCCAAGGTAGCAAGACCGGCCCGGCCGCCGCATGTTCCTGCCCGGTCCGGGCGACACCTGTCGCGTGAGCCGCCGGGCTGCCGGACAGCCAGTGTCCGCCGCCGACCACCTCCCCCTCTCACCCGCAGCGCTGACCGAGTGTCCTCCACGATCGCCACCTCACCGCACACCGATCGGCCCGACGTGACACGTGCGACGTGATGCGTTCTGGGTGGGGCTGGGTCAGGTCGGCGCGATGGCCGGCACCTTGTTCGGCGTCCGACTCCTGTCGTCCACCCTCGGGCCGGCGGCCTACGGCGACCTGGCGCTCTGGCTGACGCTGGCGGCCGTGGGTCAGGGCGTGATCCAGAGTCCGCTCTCTCAGGCGCAGCTGCGGCTCTACTCCGCCGCCAGCGAGCGCGGCGAGCTGGACGGATACTGGGCCGCCTCCGACCGGCTGGGGCTCCGATCGGCGATGATCGTGTCGGCGATCTGCATCACCATCGGGCTCGTCATCGGCGGCGTGCCGTCGCTGGGGACGGCCGCCGCGGCCTGTGCCTTTGCCGTCAGCGCCGGCGAAATGGCGCGGTACACGAGCGTCGCCATTGCGGCGCAGCGTCGGAAGCTGGCCGCTTTCGCGCAGTCGGGCCACGAGTGGCTCCGGCCGCTGCTGGCCGCCGGCGCGCTGCTGATCTGGCCGAAGACCACCGCCGCGGCGCTGCTCGGGTTCGGGGCCAGCGCGATCATCCTCGCCGTGATCCAGCGCGCACGGCTGCGCGGAGGTCAGCGCGTGGCCGGTGCCGGATCCACCCGCCCGACGACGGTGATGGCGTGGCAGCGCCAGATGCTCGACTACGGCTGGCCGTTCGTGCTCTGGGGCATCGCGGCTTCGCTGCAATCCAATGCCGACCGCTGGGTCATGGGCCTGCTCGGCGCCAGGGCGGAGGTCGGCAACGTGGCCATCCTGGCGCAGCTTGGGGTGGGACCGCTGGTGGTGCTGTCCGGCGCCGTGTCGCAGTACGCCGCGCCGATCGTCTTCGCGCGGATCGGCGCCGAGTTGAGCGCGGAGCGCGTGGCGGCGGCGCGGGGGCTCGTGATCCGGCTCGTGCTGGGCGGGCTGGTGGCGACGGCGGTGATGGTGGCCGGTGTGGCGTTGGTGGGCGGGCCGGTGTTCCGGCTGCTGGTGGATGCGCGGTTCATCGGGGCGGCGCGACTCTGGCCCGTGGCGCTGCTGGCGGGGGGGCTGTTCGGGGTGTCGCAGCTCGCGTCGCTGCTGCCGCTGGCGCTGTCGCGGCCGACGCTGCTGCTGCCCGTCAAGATCGTGCATTCGGTGGTCGCCATCAGCGCCACGGTGGCCGGCGGCCTGATGGCCGCCGTGGCGGGGATCATGTGGGGCGCGGTGATCGCGAATGCGTTCGCGCTGGCGTGGACGATGTGGATCGCGTTGCGCGCGGCGCGGTCCTCGATGGCGCCGGTGGCCGTCTCGTGAGCCGGCGCGCTGCGGACGACCGTCGTCCTCGGCGCGCGCCGGCGGGCACGGTGACCGTGCTTCCAAAGGCGCCATGAAAGACGTATGTTCGCCGCCAGTATCGCTCCTGCACCGGCGGCATCGCGCTCGCCGCACCGCCTCGCGCGGGCCGCTCACGGCCGCGCCGTCCCGAGCCCATATCCGTTGACCCGTCCCGACGACCGCTCCCGCAGTTTTCTGCTGCGGTCACACCGTCTGGTTTCGAGCGTCGTCGGTGATCCCCTCGGGCTGCTGCGGCGGCTGCGCGGCCTGCCAGCCTTTGTGCGACACTGGGCTGCCTACAGCGCCCGTTCGCCGGGGCCGTCGTTCCGCATCCGTGCCAGCGAGATCTGGTACTCGACCGCCGACATGTTCGCGCCGGCCGGGACGGTGCGCGGTCACTACTTCCATCAGGACCTCTGGGCAGCGCGCGTGGTCCGCGCGCTCGGCGTCGCGCGGCATGTCGACATCGCGTCCCGCCTCGACGGCTTCGTGGCGCACGTCCTGCCGTTCGCCGAGGTGGAGTACGTGGACATCCGGGCGGTGGATGCGGAGGTGCCCGGGCTCGTGTCGCGCATCGGGAGCGTGGTGGCCCTGCCCTACGACGACCAGTCGGTGCACAGCCTGAGCTGCCTGCATGTGATCGAGCACATCGGCCTCGGTCGTTACGGGGACCCGATCGACCCCGAGGGGCACGTGCACGCCGCCCGCGAACTCTCGCGCGTGCTGGCGGTGGGTGGCACGCTGATCGTCGGCACGCCGATCGGCCGGGAGCGGCTCTGCTTCGATGCGCACCGGGTGTTCGACCCCGAGACGATCGTCCGGATCTTCGGTGGGCTGCGCCTGCGGTCGTTCGCACTGATCGACGACAGCGGGGTCGGTGTGCGGCAGGACGCCGATTTTGCCGATGCGCGCGCCTGCGAGTACGGCTGCGGCCTCTTCATCTTCGAGCGGCCGGCGCGTGACGCGGCCTGAGCACTGCGGGCGTCGCCGCGCATGAACCGTGACCTGCTGCCCCTGCTCTGCGACCCCGGGACGCGGGCGCCACTGACGCTGCGCGATGCCGAGGTCGATGCGCGCGGCCAGGTCGTCTCGGGCACGCTCGTCAGCGCCACCGGCGGCGAGTTCCCGATCGTCAACGGCATTCCGCGCTTCGTGAGCCAGGCGGTGGCGCTGGAGGAGGTCGCGTCGTTCGGCGACCAGTGGAATCACTTCAACTTCATCGATTTCGGCGAGCACTGGCGCCAGCACATGGTGCGTCACACGTTCGGGTCGCTGGACGTGTTCCGCAACGCGTGGGTGGTGGATGCGGGCGGCGGGTCGGGGGCGCAGACGCGCTGGATCCTCGAGGCGGGCGCCGCGCGCGTGCTGTTGCTGGACCTGTCGCACTCGGTGGACGACGTGGTGCAGCGCAACCTGGCGCACATCGATCCATCGCGGTACGACGTGATCCAGTGCTCGATCGATGCCGTGCCGCTGCTCCCGGGCAGCATCCCCGGGCTCGTGATCTGCCACAACGTGATCCAGCACACGCCGTCGGTGGAGCGCACGGCGCGGGCGCTCTGGTCGCTGGTGGCGCCCGGCGGCGAGTTCGTCTTCAACTGCTATCCCACCAACGCCGGCGATCCGGTGCGCTGGCTGCGCTTCCATCTCGTCTACCGACCGTTGCGGGCGGTGCTCAGCCGGCAGTCGTTCCGCACGCGCCTGGCGTATGCCGAGACGATGGGCCGGCTGCGGACCGTGCCCGGGGTGGGGTGGTTCCTGGAGAAGGCGGGGTTCTGCGTGACCGGCGACGTGCCGGTGCCCGCGGGCACCGATGCCGCTGCGTACCGCGACCGGGTGCGTGCCGCGACCGCGCTCAACACCTTCGACGGCTACGGTGCGCACGAGTACCAGCACCACAAGAGCGAGGCCGAGATTCGCGCGCTGGTGCAGGAGCTGCAGCCCGATGCGTCCAAGGTGGGCAATGTCGAGCCCTATTTCCGCCGTCCGCCGCCCATCGCCATCGCGCTGCGGCTGCACCGGTAAACAGGTGGCGTTATCTTGCCGATACCTCCGTCTGGCGGCCAGAGACGCCGTCCGGAAGGGATCCCCCAACACATCCGACTCATGTCGCGCGTACTCGTCACGGGCAGCTCAGGCCTGATCGGCTCCGAAGCCGTCGTCCACTACGACCGTCTCGGTGCCGATGTGCACGGCGTGGACAACAACATGCGGATGGAGTTCTTCGGGCCGAAGGGCGACACCCGGGAGAACCTCGCGCGCCTGCAGCAGGCCACGACGCACTTCACGCATCACGGCGTGGACATCCGCGATCGCGAGGCGGTGTTCTCGCTCTTCAAGGCGCACGCGTTTGACCTGATCATCCACTGCGCCGCGCAGCCCTCGCACGACCGGGCGCGCGACATTCCGCTGGATGACTTCGACGTGAACGCGGTGGGCACGCTCAACCTGCTCGAGGCGACGCGACGCCACGCCCCGGATGCGGTGTTCATCTTCATGAGCACGAACAAGGTCTACGGCGACGCGCCGAACGAGCTGCCGCTGGTGGAGCTCGAGACGCGCTGGGAATACGCCCGACCGGAGGACCACGAGGGCATCGCCGAGACGTTCCGCGTCGACCAGTCGCTGCACTCGCTGTTCGGCGCCTCGAAGCTGGCCGCCGACGTGATGGCGCAGGAGTACGGGCGCTACTTCGGGCTCAAGACGGGGATCTTCCGCGGCGGCTGCCTGACGGGTCCGCATCATGCCGGTGTGGAGCTGCACGGCTTCCTGAACTATCTGGTGAAGGTCGCCGTCACCGATGGCGAGTACTCGATCTTCGGCTACAAGGGCAAGCAGGTGCGTGACCAGATCCACAGCGCCGACGTGATCGCGGCGTTCGAGGCGTTCGCCGCCGCGCCCCGTCCGGGCGAGGTGTACAACCTCGGTGGTGGCCGCGGGAATGCGGCCTCGGTGCTGGAATGCTTCGCGATGCTCGAGCAGCGGCTCGGCCGCCCGGTGCGACACCGCTACGTGGACGAGAATCGGCGCGGTGACCACATCTGCTACATGTCCGACCTGCGCAAGCTGCAGTCGCACTTCCCCGACTGGCGCCTGCGGCACTCGCTGGATGCGATCGTGGACGAGATCGTCGAAGTGGAGCAGGCCCGCGGACACGTCGCCGCGCGTGCCTGAGCCGCTGCGCACGCGGGTGGTGCGCCACCCCGCCGTGCGCGGCGCCTGGACGACCCTCCGCCGCCGGCAGCTGCTGGACGACTACCGCGCGCGCCGTGACGACTACCGCGCGCGTGCGCAGGCCCTCGGCGTCGGGTACGACGAGGCGGCGGTGTCATCGCGCACACGGTCGCGCCTCGCGGCGCGCGGCGTGCATCCGGCGGTGCGGCAGCGCGGCTCGGTGCACACCTTCGCGTTCATCCCGCGCATCTCGTGGCACGGGGCACTCTACCCCGACCTGCACGAACTGGGGCCGGTCAGCGGCTACGATTACGCGGCGCACGGCTTCACCTGGGCCGAATTCTATGCTGGCAACGTGGCACGACGCGCGGCGATGAATGCGCAGTTCGTGGCGGCCGCGAAGGCCGCGCACGCCGAGCGGGCGATCGACTGGATCTTCATCTACGCATCGGGTGTGGAGGTGCTCGCCGAGTCGCTGCGTGAGCTGCGCGAGAGCATCGGCGCACCGATCGTGACGATGTGCCTCGACGACAAGCAGTCGTGGACTGGAGCGATGCACGGCGGCCAGCATCACGGCATGGTGGACATCGTGCCGCTGGTGGACCTGGGCTGGACCTCGGCGATGGTGGCCACCGACTGGTACCTCGTGGAAGGTGGCAACGCGGTGTACCTGCCGGAGGGGTTCGATCCGGCGTCATCGCGGCCGATGGCGCTGCCGAAGGATCTCGACGTGAGCTTCATCGGCGCGGCTTACGGATTTCGGCCCGCGCTGATCCGTGACCTGCAGCGTGCCGGCGTGGCGGTGCACCCGTTCGGCGACGGCTGGGGCACGCGCGGCGTGTGGGGCGACGAGCAGATCGCGGTGATCAATCGCAGCGTGATCAACCTCGGGCATGGCGGCATCGGCTATGCCGACGACCTGATGAACGTGAAGACGCGCGACTTCGAGATCCCCGGCACCGGCGGCGGGATCTATCTCACCACGTTCAATCCCGACCTCGCGCGGCATTACGACATCGGTCGCGAGATCGCCTGCTTCCGCTCCACCGACGACATGGTGGAGCTGGTGCGCTACTACCTGGCGCATCGTGAGGAGGGTGAGGCGATGTCCGCCGCCGCCCGGGCCCGGTGCCTGCGCGAACACCGCTGGCTCCACCGGTACGAGGTGGTGCTGCGGCACTGCGGCGTGCTCAGCGCCGACTGATGCCGACACGCTGGCTGGTGGCGGGAGAGTGGCAGTACGCGCACTACGAACCTGCCTGTGCCGATGCGCTGCGGCGCGCCGGAATGCAGGTCGAGCGCTTCGCGTGGGCGGGCCACTTCACGGGGCTCAGCGGTCGCGTCGAGCGCTGGGCGACCGCGGCCGGCCCGGCCACGCGGCGCATGCGACGCGCACTGCTGGCCGCCGCGCAGGGCACGGATGCAGACGTGGTGCTCGTCTGGCGCGGCACGCACATCGATGCGGCCACCGTTCAGGCGCTCAAGGGCGGCGGACGCCGTCGCGTGATCGCGTACAACAACGACGATCCGTTCAGTCCCGTGTACGCGCAGGGTTCGTTCGCACAGCGGCGCCTCTGGCACACGTTCCGGCAGGCGGTGCCGTCGTATGACGTCCACTTCTGCTATCGCCCCGGCAACATCGCCGAACTGCGGGCGGCGGGGGCGCGACAGGTGCACCTGCTGATGCCGTGGTACGTGCCCGGACTCGACCGCCGGCTGCTGCCACCGCCGGCCGAGGCGGCACGGTGGGAGAGTGACGTCGTGTTCATCGGCCACTTCGAGGAGGACGGCCGTCGCGACGCGCTGCTGGCGCTCTGCCGCGCCGGCGTGGCGGTCCGGCTCCATGGCACGGGCTGGGGTGCGGCGGAACTGGGCGAACTCGCCACGTACGTCGGCACGGTGGAGCCGGTGCGTGGTGATGCGTATCGCATGACGCTGAGCAGCGCCAAGCTCGCGCTCTGCTTCCTCTCGCGGCTGAATCGTGACCGCTACACGCGTCGCAACTTCGAGATCCCGGCCTGCGGCACCGTGATGGTGACCGAGCGCACGGCGGAACTCGAGGCCATCTTCGCCGATGGCACCGAGGCGGCATTCTTCTCGTCGCCGGCGGAGCTGGTGACGGTGGTGCAGGCGCTGCTGGCCGATCCCGCGCGCCGCGCTGCGATGGCGGCCGCTGGCTTGCACCGCGTGGAAGCCGGCGGGCACTCGGTGGATGGACGCATGCAGCAGATGCTCGGCCTCCTGCAGCAGGATGCCGCCTGATGCGCACGCTGCACTGGATCTGCGACGCGCCGAGTCCGTACAACTCGTACCTGTTTCGCACGCTGGCGGCATCGCCGGGCATCGACCTGTGCGTGCACTTCCGCCGGCTCGGCGTGGCGTCGCATCCGTGGACCCGGTCACTGCTGGACGGGTTCGAGAGCCGGGAGATCGCGCCCGGTCGGCTGGTCGATCCGCGGCTCATGCGCATCGCGATGGAGTCGCGGACTGCGGCGCTGGTGGTGGGCGGATGGTATGACCTGACGTTGCAGGCGCTGCTCAGCTTCTCGAGCGCGCCATTCGCGATCTGGACCGACACGCCCGACGTGACGTCGGATCGCGGTGCGCTGAAGGACACGCTGCGTGCGGCCTGGCTGCGGTACGTGTTGCCGCGCGCCGCCCGCGTGTTCGGCACCGGCACACAGGCGCTGTCGGTGCTGGCGACACTCGGTGCACCGCCACAGACGCTGGTGAACTTTCCGTACTGGATCGACCTGTCGCAATTCGGACCGGCGCCGTCGCGCGACATGACGGCACCGCTCGTGATCGTGTCGTCGGGGCGGCTGGCGGCGGAGAAGGGCTACGACATCGCGCTGCGCGCGCTGGCGGCAGCGTTCGGCGCGGGCGGGACGCCGTTCCGATGGCGCGTGGCCGGCACCGGCATGGAGGAGATGGCGCTGCGCTCGCTCGCCATGCAGCTCGGTATCGCCGATCGCGTGGAATGGCTGGGCTGGACCGATCCGCAGGACCTGCCGGCACTGTATCGCAGCGCCGACCTGTTCCTGCATCCGGCGCGCTGGGAACCGTACGGCGTGGTGGTGCTCGAGGCGATGGCGAGCGGGCTGCCCGTGCTGGCATCGCAGCAGACGAATGCGGCGCTCGACCGTGTCGTGGATGGCAAGAGCGGGCTGCTGCACGGGGTGGGTGACACGGCACTGCTGGCGTCACAGCTGCGCTGGTCGGCCACGCACCGCGCGGCGCTGCAAACGATGGGCGAGGCCGCCCACGCCACGGCCCATCAGTGGCCGATCGAACGGGCGGTGCATATCATCTCCGACTTCATGACCTCACTCGGATGAGGTGTCTTTCAGCCGCGCGCCCGCGCGCGACAGGAGCCCCCGCGCCATGTGCGGCATAGCAGGCAGTGCGGGACCGCGTGGTGCCGCCGCCGCGGAGACGGTGACGCGGGCACGCGACACGATGGAGCATCGCGGCCCCGATGCGGGCGGGCTCTGGTGCAGCGACGACGGGTGCGTGGCGCTGGCGCACCGCCGGCTCGCGATCGTCGACCTGAGCCCCACCGGCGCGCAGCCGATGCACGACCCGCTGACCGGCGTCGTGCTCGTGTTCAACGGGGAGATCTACAACTTCCAGGCGCTGCGCGAGGAGCTGGCGGCCGGTGGTGCGCGCTTTCGCGGCAGCTCGGACACGGAAGTGCTGCTGGCGGCGTACCGCACGTGGGGTGTGGAGTGCCTTGCACGCATCAGCGGGATGTTCGCGTTCGTGCTCTACGATCCGCGTGAGCGCCGGCTGTTCGGCGCACGCGACCGCGCCGGCGAAAAGCCGTTCTTCTACCGGGTGGACGATGGCCGGCTGGACTTTGCGTCGGAGCTGAAGGGGCTGCTGGCGCTGCGCAGTGGCGCGCCGGTGATCGATCGCATGGCATTGAACGAGTACTTCGCGTACGGCTACGTGCCCGGCGACGGCTGCATGGTGCGTGGCGTGCGCAAGCTGCCGGCGGCGCATGCCTTCACCTTCGACGTGGCGCAGGGCACGCTGCAGACCTGGCGTTACTGGGCGCTGCCGGCGCCTGCGAGCGGTCCCGCGCCGTCCGGTGAGGAGCTGGTGGACCGGCTCGATGCGCTGCTCGAATCGTCGGTGCGGCGGCAGGTGGTGGCGGACGTGCCGGTGGGCGTCCTGCTCAGCGGCGGTGTGGACTCGAGCCTGGTCACGGCGATGGCCGCGCGCGTCTCGTCCACACCGGTGCGGACCTTCACCATCAGCTTCCCGGGACACGCGCAGCACGATGAGGCGCAGTTCGCGCGACTCGTCGCCGCGCACTTCGGCACGCAGCACACCGATCTGCCGGCGGAAGTCGCGACGGTGGACCTGCTGCCCCGGCTGGCGCGGCAGTACGACGAGCCGATGGCCGATTCGTCGATGGTGCCGACGTTCCTCGTGTCGCGGATGATCCGCCAGCACGCGACCGTCGCACTCGGCGGTGATGGCGGCGACGAGCTGTTCGGCGGCTATCACTCGCATGCCTGGCTGCAGCAGCAGCAGCGGGTGCGCGACGTGATGCCGACCGTCGCGCGCCGCGCCGCCCGCAGCATGACACGCCGCCTCGTCCCGGTGGGCGTGAAGGGTCGCAACTACGTGCTCGGCTATCTCGAGGACACCGACGAGAGCCTCGCGCGTCCGGGGATCTTCTTCGAGCACGACGCACGGCAGGCCGTGCTGCACCCGCTGGCCGCGCACATCGACGGCTCACCCGAGCGCCGGCGCCTGACGGCGTTCCGCGACGGCCGCAGCCTCGTGGATCGCGCGACGGCGATGGACTTCTCGCTCTACCTGCCGGACGACATCCTGGTGAAGGTCGATCGCGCCTCGATGCTGGCGTCGCTCGAGGTGCGTGCGCCATTCCTCGATCAGGCGCTGATCGAGTTCGCGTTCGGCGTGGTGCCGCCCGCGTGGAAGGCGACGGCGCGCGAGCGCAAGCGCCTGCCGCGCGCACTCGGTGCACGCATCCTCCCTGCGGCGCTGGACCTGCGCCGCAAGCAGGGCTTCTCCATCCCGCTGCAGGCCTGGTTCAAGGGGCCGTGGGGCGAGTTCATGGAGGAGGTGGTGCGCAGCGCCGACCCCGCCATTTTCGACCAGGCGGCGCTTGGTCGCCTGCTCGACGACCAGCGCCGCGGCAGGGCGAACACCAACCGCATCTTCGCGGTGACGATGTTCGAACTGTGGCGACGCGAATACGGAGCCACCCTCGGATGAAACGATCGGCACTCGAGTTCCTGCGCTGTCCCGACTGCGGCGGCACGCTCACGCCGGACACCGCTGAGGAAGACGGTGATCTGATCAGCGAGGGGCGGCTCACCTGCGCCGCCGGCCACGCGCATGCGGTGCGCAATGGCATCCCGCGCTTCGTGCCGGCGGACAACTACGCCGGCACGTTCGGCTTTCAGTGGAATCTCTTCCGCGAGACGCAGCTCGATCGCCACAGCGGACACCCGATCTCCGCCGAACGCTTCTGGAAATCCACCGGGTGGACGCCGGCGCAGCTCGAGGGCAAGCGCGTGCTCGACGTGGGCTGCGGCGCGGGGCGGTTCACGGAGGTGGCGCTGGCCGCCGGTGCGCACGTGGTGGCGCTGGACTACTCGAGCGCCGTCGATGCCTGCGCCGCCAACCACGCCGCCAGCGATCGATTGACCGTGGTGCAGGGTGACATCTACAAGCTGCCGGTGGCACCGGGCACGTTCGATTTCGTGTATTGCCTTGGCGTGCTGCAGCACACGCCGGACGTGCGCCGCTCGTTCGCCTCGCTGCGTGTGCCGCTCAAGGTTGGCGGACGGCTGGCGGTGGACGTCTACGGCAAGTCGATCCTGACGCTGCTCACCGGCAAGTACTGGGTGCGGCCGCTCACGTCGAAGGTGGAGCGCGAGAAGCTGTTCGGCCTGGTGCAGAAGTACGTGCCGGTGTTCCTGCCGGTGAGCGTGGCGGTGGGACGCGTGCCGATGATCGGGCGCAAGCTCCGCTCGATCGTGCCGATCAGCAACTACGACGGCATCCTGCCCCTGTCCAAGACGCAGCAGGTGGAGTGGTCGATCCTCGACACCTTCGACATGCTCTCTCCCGCGTACGATCAGCCGCAGAGCGAAGCGACGCTGCAGCGCTGGTTCGAGGAGGAGGGCTACCGCGAGATCGAGGTGTTCAAGGCGGGGCATGTCGTGGGACGCGGCGTGGCGTGACGCCCTCGCGGTGCCGGCGTGCCGGTGCCTGCGTCGTCAGACCTTCAGCAGCACCCACGCCACCGCCGCCAGCGCGCCGGCGCCGAGCATGCCGCGGCCGACGCGCCATGCCAGCGGGAGATCCTCGCGGCGCACCAGCAGGGTGCTGGTGATCATCAGGCCCAGTGCCATCACGCGATAGCGCTCCTGCACGATGACGTTGCCGCCGGCCACGGTCAGCAGCACGGCGATCGTGGCCAGGTGCAGCACCAGTTCCGTGCGGTCGGTGCGGTTGCGCAGTGCGCGCACGAAGGCCGACACGAGCAGCGGTGCGGCGACCCAGTAGATCGGGCTCGACAGCGCGAGGAACACCGACTGCCAGTCGGGCCAGCGACCATCGGCGATGCCGGCCATCGTGATGACGGGTGCCGGCCACGGCGCCACGTAGAAGAGCACCAGTCGCAGCAGCGCGAACGGGATCACCTGCCAGGACGACGAGGGGATCAGCCGGGCTGCCACGCTGGTGGACGCCCACTCGAAGCCCTGGCTCGCCTCCGAGGTGGCGCTGGCGATCGCGCTCACGTCCTTCAGCAGGTTGAGGTCGTAGCCGCCGAGCAGCGTGGAGATGAGCGTGGCGGCCGCGACGGCGCCAACCGCGCCGACGACCACCACGATGCCCACGGCCTTGCCGCGCATTCCCGCCGAATCGCGCCGCCGCAGCAGCACGCCGGCCGCGACGGCCGTGGCCGCGAGCGGGAGCAGGACCGGCGGCCGCAGCGCTGCCACGCCGAGGGCACAGACCGCCGCCGCCAGCGCCCCTTTGCCCACCAGCCCACGCACCTGCAGCACCACGCAGAGCACGATCACCGCCACCAGGCCGGACAGCAGCGACTCGCGCGACGCGACCACGTCGAACCAGAGCAGGTCGGGCACGAGGAAGACGAGGCCGATGGCCGCGCCGGCGCCGATGCGCCCACCACGCACCTGCTGGACGCCCCAGACGACCACCGTCAGTGCGAGCAGCGTCGTGATGCAGTTCAGCAGCGCCGGCACCACCGCCGACCACCCGAAGACGGTGAACGCCCCGCCGTAGTAGTAGAGGATGCCGCCGTAGTTCAGCGAGAGGAGTTGGATCGTGGACGGGTCGAAACCGCTGCGCGCCAGTTCCCACGCCTCGAAGTGAAAGCGTTGCGGGTCGTAGCCGTAGGCCGGGTCGTTCTGATCGAGATGCGGCAGCCAGCCGGCGAAGAGGATCGACAGCGTCAGCCATTGCTTGACGGCGAACGCGGCTGCGAACCACCAGGTGGAGGCGGTGCCCTCGCGCTTCACCAGCCAGCCCGTGATGGTGATGGCGAGCGCCGTACCCGTCATCAGCAGGAGCAGCCCTGCGCCCACTCCGTCGGGTGCGAACACGCCGAGCGTGAGTGTCGCGGCGGCGGTGGCGAAACCGGTCACCGAGAGCGCTCGCCACGCCGATCCGCTGGTGCGGCCAGCCTGCGGCAGTGCATCCCGTGCGTCGGTGAGCGAGGTCTCCACGCGGGGAAGATAGCCGCGCCATCGCAGCCACTGCGGTGGCCGCCGGGGGAGCCGCGCCGCTAGGTTGGTGCTGGCAGGCAGCCGTGCAGGCTGCGGTTCACCACCTTCCGTCACGCATGACCGTTCCCCTCATCGATGGCAGCGCGACGACGCTGCCGTGGAGCAGCGTCAGCGCGCGCCTCCGTGCCCGCTGGGGGAGGGTCGTGCTCTGCGCCGTGCTGGGGCTCGGCGCCGGACTGACCTGGTGGGTGCTCACGCCACGCACGTACACGGCCAATTCCCGCTTCGTGCCACAGGTGCGGCGCACCAGCCAGAGCCAGCCGCTGACGGGACTCGTCGCGCAACTCGGCATCAACGTGCCGGGTGGCGACGCGATGCAGTCGCCGCAGTTCTACGCCGACCTGGCGACCTCGCGTGAGGTGCTGCGTGCCGTGCTGACGACGCGGGTGCCGGTGGCAACGGGTGATTCCGTGCCCGTGATGGACCTGATCCGCCGCTGGAAAAAGCCGACGATCTCGGCCGACGATGCGCTGCAGTACCTCGGCGACGCCGTCACGACCGGTGTCGCGCCGAAGACGGGTGTGGTAGGTGTGCAGGTCACGTTGCGGGACCGCAAGGCTGCCATCGGCGTGTTGGACGCCATCCTCGACGAACTGGATCGCTACAACCGCGACCGGCGTCGCTCGCAGTCGTCGGCGGAGCGCAAGTTCACGGAGGAGCGGCTGGTCGAGTCGCGCGCGGCGCTGCGCGCGACGGAGGACCGGATGATGGCGTTCCTGCAGCGCAACCGTGAGGTCGGGACCTCGGCGAGCGCGCGCTTCGAGCGCGACCGGCTGGACCGTGACCTGCTGGAGCAGCAGCAGCTCTACACGACGATGTCGCAGGCCAACCAGCAGTCGCGCATCGAGGAGGTGCGTGACACGCCGCTGCTGACGATCGTGGAGTCGCCGGATGCGCGTGAGCGCGGCAACTCCCGCGGCTTCATTCCGCGCGTGGGTGTGCTGTCGATGACGGGCGTGCTGCTGGGACTCGGCCTGGCCTTCTGGCCCGGCGCGTCGACGGCCGGCAGCGTGGCCGGTGCGACCGACGCGCGGCGTCGTCGCGATGCGGCCTGACCGCAGCGGCCGGGGCACTCGCCGCCGGCCGCGCGCCCCGCGATGATCGTTGCGATCGACGCGAGCAACCTGCTCGATGGTGGTGGCCGGACCCACCTGTTCGAGCTGTTGCGCGCCGCGGCACCGACGGAGTCCGAGCCGCTGACGGTGCACGTGTGGGGCGCCTCGCGCACGCTGGCGACGCTCGAGCCACGGCCGTGGCTGCACCTGCATTCCATCGACGACGCGGGCGGCGGGCAGCTCGCACGCTGGTGGTGGCGCCGTCGCGCCCTGCCGGCGGCGGTGGCGGCGGTGCGCGCGGATGTGCTCTTCTCGCCGGGCGGGCTGGTGGCGCCGGTGCACTGCCCGCGGGTGACGATGTCGCGCAACATGCTGCCCTTCGAGCCCACCGAGCGCGCGCGCTACGGCCGTTCGGCGATCGGCATCCGCCTCACGCTGCTGCACCACCTGCAGACACGCGCCTTCCGGAGCGCCGACGGCGTGATCTTCCTGTCGGAATACGCGCGCCGCGTCGTACTCGGCCAGACGGGATCACTGCGCGGACGCGTGACGGTGGTGCCGCATGGCGTGTCGTCGCGGTTCCGCGTGACGCGGACGGCGACGAGCACTGACGCGCGGCCTTTCCGCTGGCTCTACGTCTCGATCGTGGACCTGTACAAGCACCAGCATGTGGTGGCGTCGGCGGTGCTGGACCTCGCGGCCGCGGGACATGACGTGCAGCTGGACCTGGTGGGGCGTGCGTACCCGCCGGCGCTGGCGCAGCTCACGGCGGTGCTTGCGGCACGCGACCCTGAGGGCCGCGTGGTGCGCTACCTCGGCGAGGTGCCGTACGCGGCGCTGCACCAGCGCTACGCCGACGCCGACGGCTTCGTCTTCGCCTCGACCTGCGAGAACTTCCCGAACATCCTCTGCGAGGCGATGGCGGCCGGGCTGCCCTGTGCGGTGTCGAATGCAGGGGTGATGCCGGAGGTGGCCGGCGATGCGGCCGTGTACTTCGATGCGACGGACGCGACGAGCGTGGCGCGGGCGCTGTTGCAGGTGTCGTCGGATCCGGCGCGGCAGCGCGAGCTGGCCGATCGCGCGGTGGCGCGCACCGCATCGTGGTCGTGGGACCGGTGCGCGCGCGACACGTTCGCGTTTCTCAGGGCGTGCGTGGATGCGGCTGGTGGCGGTTCGTAGCTGTGCTCGGTCGGAATGTGTTCATGGCAGCCTGGCACGTCGGGTGCTCATCGTGAACTGCGTCGCGGCAGATCGCAGAACTGAACAGCCGCGGAACGGTTGAACTGCGTCACAGCAGATCGCAGAACGGAACAGCCACGATGCCACCCGCGTCACCCGCGATGGAGCATCGGGCAGAGCGCGTCGTGATGGTCTGTTTCTGTGCAACCTTGTGCCGAGCGGTGTGCGATCGTCGCCGTGCAACGGCGCGCGGATCACCGCCCGACGTCGAGTCCGATCCTGATCCTGCGCGATGAACCCGGCATGATGTTGTTGTTGCTGTGCGCCGTGGCGTAGTAGCGGCGGTCGAGCAGGTTCTCGACGTTGAGCTGTGCCCGCACCGATGGCGCCAGCGTGAGGAAGATCGCGCCGTCGAGTCGGGTGAAGGCGGGAAGCGTGACGGTGTTGTCGATGGCGGCGAACATGCTGGCCTGGTGGACGACACCGAGGGCGGCGCCAGCGCGGGTGAACGGCTGCAGGCGGTTCCAGAGGGAGAGCGTGTGGCGCGGGACCATCGGGACCCGGGCGCCCGCCGCAGCGGCGCTGGTGCGGGACACGATACGCGCGACCTGGTTGGTGTAGCCGCCCGCCACCTGCCACCGCGACGTCACGCTGCCCGCGATGCCGGCTTCCCAGCCCGTGGTGCGCTGCGCGCCGGTCTGCACGACGAGGCTGGGGGTGGTCGGATCGGGGGCGGTGGTGTTGGTGCGATCGAGGCGGTAGGCCGCCGCAGTGAAGGCGAGGTCCGGGCGCAGGTCCCACTTCACGCCCAGCTCGCGATTGGTGAACTGCTCCGGCTCGAGCGCCTGCGTGGTGACGGTGAGTGCGCCGAACTGGTCGCCGCTGCCAGGGAGGTACGACACGCCGACGGTGCCGTAGAGCGAGAGCGGTGCGGCCGGCTTGAGCACCAGCCCTGCCCTCGGGGACGCACGCACATCGGTGCGGGTGAGCTGCTCGCCGGTGCGGTTGTTGGTGTAGTCGAGGGCGAGCCGGTCGAGGCGCAGACCGACGACGGCCTGCAGGTGCGATCCGACCTCGACCTGATTCTGCGCGTACACCGCCTGCGCGGTGACCTGCGTGCGCGCATCGGCATCAGCGGCGCTCGGCCGGAAGGTGACGGCGCTCGCGGAAAGTGGCCGCCCGAACGGCACGCGTACCGAGCTAGCCGTGCTGGTCGGGTCGCCGAAGTACGCGGTCTGTCGCGCGTTGTCGGTGCGCTGCGAGCCGAGTTCCGCGCCGACGAGCACTGTCTGCTTCAGGCCGGCGTGCGTGACGACGGTGGTGAGGTCGGTCTGGTTGAACAGGTTGGTGCGATCCGTGGCGCTGGTGTAGCCGCTCAGTGCGACGCTGCTGAGCGAGGCATCAACGGCGCCGGGAAAGACGTTGCCGTAGAACTTGTCGTAGCGGGTGAGGCGGGTGCGGTTGCGGAGTTGCAGTGCGCCGATGGTGGGCGTGCCGCGCCAGAGCTGGCGGTCGATGGTGGCAGCGACGGCGTGCGCGTCGAGGAGGGATCGGCTGGCCGCGGGATCACCGAAGAACGTCTCGATCGGTGCCGGCGCCGGTGCACCGCGGTACGACGGGATGCCGCGGTCCACCACCCGGGTATCGCGGTAGAACTCGTAGCCGAGTCGCACCAGCGTGCCGCCGAACATGAGTGCAGCGGTCGGGTTGATGCCGATGCGCTCGCCGCCCGACTGCTGGCGGAAGGTGGCCGAGTTCTCATACAGGCCATTGAGCCGCAGCGCGAGTGTGGACCCGAGGCCCTGGCCGAGGTCGAGCGCGATGCGTCGCTGGTCGAAGCTGCCGCCGGTGATGCGCAAGGTCCGCGTCGGCATCCACTGCGCGTCCTTCGTGACCCTGTTGATCACGCCACCGCCGCCGCCTCGGCCGAACACCATCGCGTTCGGCCCCTTCAGCGCCTCGACCCGCTCGACGTTGTAGACGTCGCGGTAGTACTGGGCATCGTCGCGGATGCCATCGATGAAGAAGTCGGCGGTGGTGGCCTGCCCGCGAATGACCGGCGCATCCCGATGCCCCTCACCCTGCGCCATCGTGATCCCCGGCACATAGCGCACCACGTCGGCCATCCCCTGCATGGCCTGGTCGGCCATGAGGGCGCGGCTGATGGTCGTGACGGACTGGGGCACGTCACGGAGGAGGGCATCGGTGCGGGTGGCAGTGCCGCTGCGGGCGACGGTGTACGCGCGCCGGCGACGGACCGAATCGGTGACGGTCACCTTCGTCAGGCGCCGTGGAGACGCGGTGGCGGCCTGCCGGACGGAATCGGGTGTCGTCGCGGCCTGCTGAGCGGCGACCCGCGCCGGCACGCTGAGCGCGGATGCGGCGGCGATCAGGGCGCAGCGGCGGGCGAACCGGCAGGCGGACTGGCAGGCGGACTGGCAGGGGGGTGTGATGCGGCAGGTCACGAAACGAGGCTCAGGAGCGGATGAGAATCGGTATCATCTAGCGATTCCTGAGGATGTACTGGAAAGCCGATGATGTCAATCGGGATTGTTGCGGACGCCTGATTGGGGAGGCGGGGGCGAGATGGTCGACGGCGTCACAGCACATCGCAGAACCGCACGGCCGCAGAACTGCACAGCCGCTGAACTGCTCTACTGCTCAGCCGTGTAGCCGTTCAACTGCTCAACGCCGAAACTGCCCAACTGCAAAACGCAAAACTGAACAGCCGCAAAACAGCCGTTCCAGCGTGGTCCGATGCTCCGTCAGCGATGGAAGCTCCGCTGAAGCTTTAGGAACTGCAGATGCGCATGCAGTTACCAAATACAACGGAAGCGACTCGACTCGATGGCCGATGCCCTGTTCGCGCAGTTTTGCGGCTGTTCAGTTTTGCGTTTTGCAGTTGAGCAGTTGAGTAGTTTCGCCGTTCAGCGGCTGTGCGGTTCAGCGGCTGTGCGGTTCAGCGGCTGTGCAGTTCTGCGATATGCCGTGACGCCGTTGCACTCGACGGACCGAGGAATGCAATCGGCTTCGCCCTCCGCGGCACCACGATCGGCGCCACACCAAGCGACTGCACCTTGGCATTGAAGCGCGCGACGTCGGTTGTGAGCACGGCCTCGACGCGGCGCGCGATCGGTGTCCACTGCGTCACCAGCTCACCGGAGCGCTGCACCGCGCCGGTGGTGGGCCGGCCCTCCGGTCCGCCGTGGATGTAGCCGTTGGTGCCGGTCACGTTGGCGTAGACCTCGGCCAGTTGATTGTCGAGGCGCCCGCCGAAGCGGAGGACGTCGTAGGCGACCTTGATGCGCGGCTCCGTCATCAAGCGCTCGAGCGAGTCGAGTGACGCCTCGAGCGCGGTCGCGAGTGGGGCGAGTTCCGAGGCGACGCCCGCCTTGGTGGCCTGCTCCATGCTGGCGCGGGCCTGCGCGCGTACGCCGCGCATCGTCTCGAGCGAACGGTTGAGCGCCTCGAGCGTGTCGCGGAGCTGACGCGCCGTCTCGAACTGCGCCACGTAGTCCGCGCCGGTGACGTCGCCGAGGCGTGGGTCAGGGAGCACGCGGAATCGGTGCGACTGCGTGACGCCGTCGGCGACGAGTCGCACCTCGTACTCACCAGGCACGACGCGGATGCCACCCGTGTAGCCCCACAGCACCTGATCGGCGGCCATCAGCGGACCAGGCCACGTCAGATCCCACACCACCGCGTGTGTCCCCGCCTTCACCGGCAGCACCGGCTGCTGCCGACGGCGGCTCTCGGCCGTGTCAGTGGTGAAGCTGCGCACCACGGCGCCGCCGGCGGTCCGCACCTCGAGCGCGTAGGGAGTGATGACGCTGTCACGGAGTGCGACGTGCAGCACCGCGCCATTCGGCGGTGCGTCGATCGCCACCTCGCGACCGCCGGCACCGCCACCCTGTCCACGATCGGCGCGCACGGCGTCGCGCGGCCGGAACAGGTGCACGGCGCCGGTCGGACGCGACTCGGCCAGCTGCTGCAGTGGCGTGAGATCATCGAGGATCCAGAGCGAGCGACCCTGCGTGCCGACGATCAGGTCGTCGTTCCAGAGCTGCAGGTCGCTGATCGGCACGATCGGCAGGTTGCGCTGGAACGACTGCCAGCGTGCGCCGTTGTCGGTCGACACGAACAGGCCGAACTCGGTGCCGGCATAGAGCAGCCCGGGGCGCGTCGCATCCTCGCGCACCACGCGCACGGGAAAATCCGCCGGGATGCCGTTGGTGCCGTCGGCGATGCGCGTCCAGGTGCGGCCGTAGTCCTCGGTGCGCCAGGCGTACGGCGTGTAATCGTCCAGACGGTAGCGGTGCACAGCGATGTAGGCGCGGCCTGCCACGTGCCGGGAGAGGTCGATGCGGTTGACGGTCCCGAACTTCGGCATGCCGGGGGGCGTCACGTCCTGCCAGGTTCCGCCACCGTCGCGCGTGATGTGCACACGTCCGTCGTCGCTGCCCGTCCAGAGGATCTTTGCATCCTTTGGGTCCTCCGCCAGCGAGAAGATCGTGTTGAACATCTCGACGCCGGTCTGGTCGCCGTTGATCGGGCCGCCGGCGATGCCCTGCGTGGACTTGTCGTCGGTGGTGAGGTCGGGACTGATCGCCGTCCAGCTCATGCCGCCATCACGGGTGCGGTGCACCACCTGTGACGCATGGTAGACCGTGTTGCGATCGTGGCGCGAGACGAGGATCGGCGCCACCCACTGGAAGCGATACTTCATCTCTGACGCCTTCTGCCCGACCTGCTGCTGCGGATAGGCGATCACGTCGCGCCGCACGTCACGCTTCGGCTCATACCGGTTGATGGCACCGCCGTAGCACCCGCCGTAGAGCACGTCGGGATAATCGGGGTGCAGCGCCACCGGTCCCGTCTCGCAGCCGCCGGCATTCATCCACGCATTCAGCGGGTGCAGCGTGTTCGACTCGAGCCAGCTCGGCACCGAGATGCTGGTATTGTCCTGCTGCGCCGTGTAGACCCGGTACGGAAAGCCATGATCCACGATCACGTCGTACATCTCGGCCGTGGGCAGGAGGTTCATGCTGCTCCACGTCTTGCCGCCCGTCAGCGAGACGACCGACCCGCCGTCGTCGCTGAGTCCCATGACGCGCGGGTTGGCGGGATTGATCCAGAGATCGTGCGTGTCGCCATGCGGCACGGTGACCGGCTCGAAGGTCTTGCCACCATCCACCGAACGGTGCATCTGCACGCTCATCAGGTAGACGAGGTTCTCGTTCACCGGATCGGCCACCACGCGGTAGTAGTACCAGGCGCGCTGACGGATCTTGTTCTCGGCATTGACGCGCGTCCATGTCGCACCGGCATCATCGGAGCGATAGAGTCCGCCCGCCGGCTCGGCTTCCACCAGCGCCCACATCCGATCCGGATTGGCGGGCGACATCGCGAGGCCGACCTTGCCGACGATGCCGGTGGGGAGGCCGCCGCCGACCTTGGCCCACGTGTCGCCACCATCGGTGGAGCGATACACGCCGCCCTCCGGCCCGCCGCTGATCATCGTCCACGGCTTCCGCTCGGCGCGCCACATGCCCGCGTAGAGGATGCGTGGGTTGGTGGGATGCATCACCAGATCGCTGGCGCCGGTGGAGTCGTTCAGGAAGAGGATGTGTTGCCAGGTCACGCCACCGTCTCGCGAACGGAAGATGCCGCGCTCGCGGTTCCTGCCGAACGGATGGCCCAGTGCCGAGGCGTAGACGATGTCCGGATTGGTGGGATGGACGACGGTGCGGCCGATCGCGCCCGTCTCGCGCAGTCCGCTGAAGCGCCAGGTGCGCCCCGCATCAGTGGACTTCCACATCCCGCGACCGGTGGACGAGTTACCTCGCACGTCCTGCGATCCCGTGCCGACGTAGATCACGTTCGGGTCGGAGTCCGCGACATCGATGGAGCCGATCACGCCGCCGAAGAACTTGTCGGTGATGTTCTGCCAACTCTGGCCCGCATCCTCGGTGCGCCACACGCCGCCACCGGTGCTGCCGGAGTAGAAGAGGAACGGCTGCGCGGCCACGCCGGCGATGGCGGTCGATCGGCCGGCGCGCGTCGGGCCGATCAGTCGGTACTTCATCGACGTGAGCAGCATCGTGTCGATGCCGGCCGGCACCACCGGCGCCACCGGCGCCGCGGGTCGCGCGCGCTGTGCGACGGCATCGGTCAGGCCGGGGAGCAGGACGAGCGCGGCGGCGGCCAGCGCACGGAGGCGGGTGGGAGCGGTCATGACGAACGGGGTTGGAGCGGGGGAGTGGGCCATCGGGCGGTGCGACGCTGGATACCGAGGAGATTACGCACCCTCGCGGGGTGCTGCTGCTGGCCGCCGCTTGCGCATCGGGATCGCGCGGGAGATGCTCCTTCGCTCACCGGTGGTCCGCGGCACTCCTGAACCGGAGCAACTGATGCGTATACGTGCCTTGCTGTCTGCTGGCGTGGTGCTGGTCTCACAGGCGGGCTGCGCCGCCAAGTCGCCGGCTCCGGCCTCGGCCCCCCAGCCGGCCCCGGCGGTCGCGGCCCGCACGGCCCCCGCCACCGCGGCTCCAGCGGCGCCGGCACGTGGACGGGCGAACCTGATCACCGAGGCCGAGATCGCGGCGTCGGCCGCCAACCTGCAGAACGCGTTCGAGATCGTGCAGCGGCTCCGGCCCGCCATGCTGCGCACCCGCTCCGGCAGCACGACAGGCAGCAACGGCGGCGCGATGGACGTGACGGCGACGGAGATCAAGGTCTACTTCGACTCGACGCCGCTGCGGGGCATCGACGGGCTGCGCGAGATCCAGGCAACGCAAATCAGGGAGATCCGCTACCTCTCGGCCAACGACGCGACGACGCTGTTCGGCACGGGGCATCAGGGCGGCGCGATCCAGGTCATCAGCCGACGCTGACGCCGCTGCTGCTTTGGCGAACAACGGCGCAGCATATCGCAGAACTGCATATCGCAGAACAGCATATCGCAGAACTGCCAAGAAGCCGCAGAACTGCACAGCCGCAGAACAGCACGAGCGTCTGGCGCTCCGTCAGCCCTCCAAGCCCTCGTGGCGTCACCTGATTGTGGGAACGGCAACAGCCACCGCTCGTTTGTCAGGCATGGAGGAGTCACGCAGGCCGCGCCGACTGACAGTGCGAATGCTGTTCTGCGGCTGTGCAGTTCTGCGGCTGTCGTGCAGTTCTGCGATATGCTGTGCCGTTGTTCGCCGGGCTCCTGCCGAGACGTGCAGTTGCAGGGCGCGGGCGGATCGTCCGACACTCAGACGCGGACGCTCCGGACGGGATCGGCAGCGCTGCGCGGGGGGCGTGGCGGGCGGCGGGGCACGACTGGTGGCGTGGGATGTTTCAGCCCGGGACCGACATCGCCCTCCTGCTGGCGGTGAGCACGTGGACGAGCGTCGTGTGTCATGCCGCCTCGCGCTATGTGGCGCAGGGGCCGGGGCTGCGCGAGGCGGGGCCGCGGTGGTCGATGCTGCTGCTGCTGGCGGTGGGCAGCGTGGTGTGGGGCGCCAATGGGCTCGTGCAGCCGATCGCGGCGCTGCAGGTGGCTGGCGCCGCGGTGGCCGTCATCTTCTCGTGGGACGTGGCGGGGGTGCTGGAGTACTACGTGCGCACGCGCTTCTGAACGTGTGACGGCGTGCGTCAGCCGACTTCCGTCAGCGGCGTGCCGACGGGCGTGCGTGTGCATCGCGCGGAAGTCAGCCGACGTCCATCAGCAGCGTGCCCACTGGCGTGCGTGTGAATCGCGCGGCCATCAGCCAGGCCGTGCCGAGGGTCAGCACCGAGAGGCCGAGTGCGGTTGCGCCGATGACGTGCCAGTCCATCATCGGTGCGCCGGGGAAGACACGCGGCAGCACGTCCCAGCCGATCTGACCGAGCCAGCCGCCGAAGAGTGAACCGCCCAGCGCCAGCAGCGCGGTACGGCCAAGCACCAGCGCGTGAATCGCACGGCGACTGGCACCGACGGCGCGACGGATACCGAGTTCGCGCTGCTGTGAGTCGAGCCAGAGTCGGAGCATGGCGACCAGTCCGCCGAGTGCGATCAGCGCCGCCACGGCACCCATCGCCAGCAGCACGCGCGTGAACCAGCGCAGCGCCTGCGCCTCAGGCTGCAGTCGCGCTGCGATCGATGCAGTGCCGCCGCTGACGCTGCCGAGCGCGGCGAGGGCATCGGGTGCGAGGCTGCGGTCACGCGTCGCCACCTCGATGGCACTGACCGGGTGCTGCAGGATGCTGACGTAGACGGCGAGCGGGAGTTGCAGCTGGCTGCCGAGTCCGCGCGCCGGCGCATCGTCCACCACGCCGACGACGGTGAACCAGCGATCGTCGAGCCGCTGGAGCTGGATGCGATGGCCGACGGCGTCGCCATTGGCGAACATCTGCCGCGCGAGACTCGCGCTCACCACGGCCACCAGCGGCGCGTCCCAGCGATCGCGGTCGGTGAGCAGGCGTCCGGCGTGCAGCGACAGCCCGCGCAGCGCGAACGAGTCACCACTCACGGCATGGTGCACCACCGGCTCGGTGCGGTAGCGCGCCGACATGCCGCTCACGGCGCAGTTGCCGCAGTCGGTCATGGCGAGCGCGGTGGTGCCGAAGCCGCGGTGTGAGCCGCTGCTGGCGAGGCTGACGCGTGCGCGCGGCGCTGCCGCGTGCTGCTGCGCGAGGAATGCGGCAAAGCGTTGTGCGCGTTGCAGCCGGTCGTCATCGGTGGCGCGCACATCCTGCAGCAGCGTCGACGTCGCGAACGCGTCGTGCGTGCCGGCGGCAGGTGTGGCGGTGAGGCGCTGCAGCGTGGCGCCGCCGGCGAGCACCACCAGTGCCGCGCCGAGCTGCAGGGCGGGGATGATCAGGGTGAGCGGGCGCCGGTCGTCATCGACGAGGCGTGTCGTGCCGAGCGCTCGCACCAGCAGCAGCGGGGCGAGCATCACCAGTGCAGTGACGCCGAGCGTCGCGGCGAGGGCCGTCGCGACGTCGGCGGTGCCGGACTGCCCGGGCCACGTCGCGCGCATCGCAACCGATGCGGCGAGGGTGAGCAGCATGCCGACCAGCAGCGCGATGGCCGCCAATGCGCCCGCCTCGAGGGTGAGCGCGCCGAGCATCGTGCGGCGCGAGGCACCGAGCGATCGGGCGACGATCACCTCGCCGCTGCGGGCGGCGGCGCGTGCGACGTGCAGCGCGGCGAGTGTGGCGGCGCCGATGGCGAGCGTCAGCACCACCGCCCCGCGCAGGATCCCGGTGAGCTGCAGCAGCGCGAGCTGCTGGAGCTGCGGCCAGACCACGCCCCGCCCGCCCCAGTCGGCGAGCAATCGCGGTGTGTCGGCCAGCGCCAGTGTGAGTGACGGTGCTGCCGGCGTGCCGCCGAGCATCGCCAGTGCGGGGAGCGTGCCGACGAGTGTGAGCGCGGCCGTCAGTGCGACGAGGGCCCCGGTGCCACCATGCCAGCGGAGCGCCAGTGCGGCGGCGCTGCGTAGGGCCGTGCGGGTCGGTGCATGCATGAGCGCCTCAGCCGGGAGCGGCGGGACGGGCCGCGATGTTCTGGAGCCGCACGCGCCCCTGTGCGACGAGACGGTGCTTCTCGTCGCGGATCCACGCCTCCCAGAGCTGGTTGGTGCGGCCCCGCGAGATCGGCCGTGCGACGGCACGCAGCCTGCCGCTGCTGGCGGCGCGGATGAACGACGTCGTGTTCTCGAGGCCGACGGCTTCCATGCCGAGTGCCCGCACGTGCAGCGTCGCGCCGATGGAGGCCACGGTCTCGATCACGCCGCAGTGCACGCCACCATGCACGAGGCCGAACGGTTGAAGATGGCGATCCTCGACCTCGAACTCGCAGGCTACCTCGTCACCGGTGGCGACGGTGTAGTGCAGCTTCATGCAGCCGCTCCAGCCGGCGAGCTGGTTGAGCCAGTCGAGTGTGATGTCGGGCATGGGGGCGTGGTGGGGGTGGGGCCGGGCATCGTCGGTCGGGCGCGGTGCGGCAGTGCGCACATCCAGACCCAAGCCAACTTACGGCACGACGCCATGCCACACGATCGGCACGACATGGCGTCGCCGCATCGACCAACCCTCAGCGCCGCCCGTGGCGATAGCGATACGGATACAGCGGGCTGGGACTGTCGAACGGCACGTCCGGTTGCTGCGCCTGCACGGCCGCCATCGATCGCGGCAGCTCGAACGGTAGACGGCCGACGGGTGGCACACGGCCGGTGAGCGCATCGAACAGCGCCACGTCGCTCACACCGAACTCGCCGATCAGCACCGTCGCCAGCGGCTGCAGCGCCGTCAGGATCGCGGGACGATCGAGATAGACCACCACGATCGTCGGCACCGTGGCGGCGGTCGCCTTCACCAGCATGAACGTGGAGTCGGTGTCCTTGAAGTCCAGGTCACCCTCGTGCTGGAAGCTGCCGAAGAAGAACGTGGGATGCAGCCGCTGGTACGGCGCCGCAATCCGTATCACCGCCGCGTCCGCATCCTCGGCGCGGCGCGCGATGCGGTAGCCGCGCGCCGTGGCGACCGCCGTGTCCACACCGTGCAGGAACAGCCGTGCGCCGGCACGCGGCAGCATCCGTGCGCCACGTGAGTTCTCGAGCACCACCAGCGCGCGCGCCTGCGTGGCGACCGCCTCGCGGATCTTCTCGGGTGACCCGACGACGGTCGCGGCACGCGCGGGATCGACGTAGGGGTTCTCGAACAGGCCAAGATCGAACTTCACCACCATGATGCGCGCCACGGCTTCATCAAGACGGGCCGTGGCAAGCGAGCCATCCTTCACCGCATCGATGAATGGCTGCCCGTCGTCCACGCCGCCGAACTGGTCGATGCCGGCGTTCATCCCCTTGGCGAAGCGCTGCCCCTTGGTGAGCGACTCGACGCCCCAGGGCATCGCGATGTTCTGCGGCGCCTGCCGCGGCTCACCGGTCATGCAGGACCGCGTGCAATCCTGCGTGATCGCCCAGTCGGAGAGCACCATGCCGCGGAACTTGTGCGTGCCGCGGAGCAGGCCCTTCAGCAGCTGCGTGTTGAACCCCGCGCCGACGGCCTCCAGCGGCGCGCCATCGATCTGCACCCCCTCGAGAATGTCGTACGTCGGCATCACGCCGACGACACCACTCGCGAACGCGCCGAGGAACGGCGTGACGTGCGCCGTGAACCGCCCGCCGGGAAACCGTGCGAAGCGGCCGTAGTAATTGTGGCCATCGAAACCGTTCTCGGACGCACCGTATCCGACCCAGTGCTTGACCACCGTCGCGACGCCATCGCGCGTGAGGCCGGTGCTGCTGCCCTGCATTCCCTGCACGTAGGCGGTGACCATCGCGCCGACGCGTTCGGGAGACTCGCCGAACGTGCCGGTGATGCGCGACCAGCGCGGCTCGGTGCCCAGGTCAGCCTGCGGCGACAACGCCATCTGGATGCCGACGGCGCGGTACTCGGCGCGGATGATGCTCGCGAAGCGCGTCACCAGCGCGGGATCGTCGAGCGCACCGAGTCCGAGCGTCTCGGGCCACTGCGAGAAGCCCGAGGTGGTGACGCTCGCGCCGGCGACCACCTGGAAGTGATTGCGCGGATCGGTGCTGACGGTGACCGGGATCCCGAGCCGACCGCGTTCGGCGATGGCCTGCAGCACGTTGTTCTGCGCCGCGAAATCGGCGGGGCGGATCGACAGTCGCGTGATGACGCTGTTGACGTGGCGGCCGAGGATCTGTACGGTGGCGGCGGTCGTGTCGTAGGTGAGGCCACCGCCCATTGGGCCGCCGCCGGAGGGTGCCGTGCCGTGCACGGCTGCCCCCGCCTTCTCCTCGAGCGTCATGCGCCCGACGAGGTCTGCGGCGCGTACGGTGGAGCTCAGGCGCCAGTCCTCATACGGCTCGAGCGTGCCGTTGCGGTCGAGGTCGCGAAATCGCTTTCCGGCGACGGTGATGATCGGGCCGTTCATCGAACGGACCACGGGGGCAGCGGCGGACTGCGCGTGCGTGACCGGGGCGGCAAGGCCGATGGCGAGCAGCGGCAGGAGGGCGATCGCAGGGCGGGAGAGCGGAGGCACGGAAAGTCCGGGACAGGAGAGGCATGATGATCGGCCGACTGCGGGTGGCCATGTCGATACATAGCGGCGGCGCGGCGGCTCCGCATCGCACGCGGCAGGACCGCCCACGCCATTCCATGCTGCGGGCGTCGCGTTACCCTTGGGATGACGTCCCTCACTCCCCGGAGTTCCTGATGCGCCTCGCGCGCCTGCTGGTCCCCCTGCTTGCCACTGCCCAGCTGCTCGTGGCGCAAGCGCCGACCGTCACCGCCATCCGCGCGGCCCGCCTGATCATCGGCGACGGCACCCAGATCGAGCAGCCGGTGGTGGTCATCACCGGCGAACGCATCACCGCCGTGGGGCCGGCCGCGCAGGTGCGCGTGCCGGCCGGCGCGAAGGTGATCGATCTGGCCGGCGCGACGCTGATGCCCGGCTTCTTCGACATGCACACGCACCTCACCTCCATCGACAATGATGGTGGCGACCTCTCCGTGCTCAAGGAGACGGCGGCACACGGCGCGATCTACGCGGTGATCAACGCGCGGAAGACGCTGGAGGCGGGCTTCACGACGGTGCGCGAGGCGGGGTCGACCGACTACGTGGACGTCGCGGTGCGGGATGCGATCAACCGCGGCCTGATCCCCGGGCCCCGCATCCATGCATCGGGTCCGTCGCTCGGCAGCACGGGTGGGCATGCGGACGTGAACGGCTGGAGCCCGAACATCGCGATCCCCGGGACGGGCGCGATCGTCGATGGCCCCGATGCGATTCGCCACCAGGTGCGGCTGAACGTCAAGTACGGTGCCGACCAGATCAAGTTCGTCGCCACCGGTGGCATTCTGTCGGTGGGCGACGCTGTGAACGCCCCGCAGTTCGGCGATGACGAGATGAAGGCGCTGGTGGAAGAGGCGACGCGGCTGGGACGGCGGGTGATGGCGCACGCGCATGGTGGTGCCGGACTGCTGGCGGCGGTGAATGCCGGCGTCGCCTCGATCGAGCACGGCAGCCTGGTGGATGACGCGGCGATCGCAGCGATGAAGTCGCACGGCACCTATCTGGTGCCGACGCTGATCATCCTCGAGGAGATCGTCAGCGATGGTGTGCGGAAAGGCGTGCCGGCGAACTCCATCGCCAAGGCGACCGCGATTGCCGTGGACCGCCGCCGGCTGCTCCGCCGCGCCTACCAGCAGGGCGTGAAGTTCGCGCTCGGCACCGACGCCACCAGCGACATCCACGGCCGCAACGGTGAGGAGTTCAAGTACATGGTGGACATCCTCGGTGCGACGCCGATGGACGCGATCACGATCGGCACGATGAACGCGGCGACGCTGCTCGGAGTCGAGCGGGATTTCGGCAGCGTGACCACCGGCAAGGTGGCGGACCTGGTGGCGGTGCAGGGCAATCCGCTGACGGATGTATCGCTGCTGGCACGGGTGTCGTTCGTGATGAAGGGCGGCGTGGTGGTGAAGCAGCAGTAGCGCGGCATCAGCGTGCCGGCCGTGCCGATCACTCCAGACCTCGGAATCCGATGAGCGCCAACGAGCTGGACCGTGTGCGCCAGCGTCTCGGCGATCGCTACGCCATCGAGCGGGAGCTCGGTCGCGGCGGCATGGGGACGGTGTATCTCGCGCGCGACCTGCGCCTCGACCGCGCCGTCGCGCTCAAGGTGTTGCCGCCGGAGTTCGCGATCGATGCGTCACTCCGCGAGCGGTTCCTGCGCGAGACGCGCACGTCGGCGTCCTTCTCGCACCCGAACATCGTGCCGGTGCACGCGGTGGAGGAGGGCGAGGATCTCGTCGCCTTCGCGATGGGCTACGTGGAGGGCGAGAGTCTGGCCGAGCGTGTGCGTCGTCTCGGGCCGCTGGGGGTGCGTGAGCTGGTGCGGCTGCTGCAGGACATCGGCTACGCGCTGGCGTATGCGCATGGCCGCGGCGTGGTCCACCGCGACCTCAAGCCCGACAACGTGATGATCGAGCGTGCGACCGGTCGCGCGCTGCTGATGGACTTTGGCATTGCGCGCGCGATCGCCACCGCGCCCGCGCCGGGCAGCACGGCAGGGCTGACGCGTGTCGGTGAGGTGATCGGCACGCCGGAATACATGAGTCCCGAACAGGCCTCGGGCGACACGCTCGATGGCCGCAGCGACCTGTATTCGTTGGGACTGGTGGCCTTCTTTGCCGCCACTGGTCAGATCGCGATGGGCGGCGCGACACCGCAGCGCATCCTCGTGCGCCAGCTCACGGAAGTGGTTCCCGCACTCGCCGACCTGCGTCCCGACCTGCCGACGGCGTTGGCCGACGCGGTGGACCGGTGTGTGGCGAAAGAGCCCGACGATCGCTTCGCGTCGGCCGAGGCGCTCGTCGAGGCGATCGACGAGACGCAGCTCGCAGCGCCGGAGATCCCGCTGGTGATCCGCGGTTTCACACAGGAGCTGAACACGCTCGGACTGGTGCTGGCGTTCGTGACCGTGCTCGGCATGTTCGTGTTCCGCTCGGCGCCGGAGGATCTCTCCGAGTTCGACAAGGCCCTGCCGCTGATCGTGTTCTTCGGCATCGTGATGGCCCGCGTGCTGCAGGCGCTGTCGGCCGCCCGCCGTCTGGCGGAGCTGGGGTTCACGCCAGACGAGACGCTGCGAGGCATGCGCCTGACGGTCGACGAGCAGCAGGTGCTGCGTGACCAGCTCCGCCTCGACCCCACGATCCATCGCCGCCGCCGCACGACGCTGCTCAGTGCCATCGCCATCGTGGCCGGTGCGATCGGGATGCAGGCGTTCGCGGCGTCGCGCCGTGTCCCACGCCCGACTGGCGGTTTCAGCTCACCGATGTATGCAAGGATCCTGGTGGTCTGTGCGCTGGTGATGCTCGGCATCGGGCTGGTGCTGCTGGTGCGTTCGCCGTTCCGCATGCCACCAGGTGAGCGAGTCTTCCGCGTGATCTGGCTTGGCCCGCTCGGCCGGCTGCTGGTCCGCCTCGGTGCCCGCCGCTCGCGACCGGCGCCGTCGTCGATGGCGCGCGTGACGACAGGCAGTCGCGGCGTGTCTGCACCGGCCATTGCTGCGGTACGTGCCGCGTCGAATACGCCGGTGCCGGCGGCGCCATCCAGTCTCGCATCGCTTGACGAGCGGATCACGTCACTCGAGCAGTGGCGGCGGCAGTCGTCGGGGGCTCCGGACTGAGATTCGAAAACGTGAATGGCCGGCTGCCTGACACAGGCGACCGTGACGTCCGCACTGGGGCTGCCTATGAGGGTGCGCTGCGTGCGCGTCGAGTGACGTCGGTCAGTCCGGAATGACCGCGGTGGCCTCGATCTCCACCTTCGCCTCCGTCTCCATCAGCGCACTCACCACCACCGCCGTCATCGCGATGGCATAGCTGCCGATGATCTCGCGGAACGCCTCGCCGATCTCCGCATGGGCGGCGTGGTAGGCGTGCTTGTCGATCACGTACCAGGTCATCCGCACGATGTGCTCCGGCTTCGCTCCCGCCTCGGCCAGCACGGTCACGATGTTCTGCAGCGCGAGGCGCGTCTGCCCCATGATGGTGTCGCTGGTGAAGCGTTGTTCGGCATCCCATCCCACCATGCCCGACACGAACACCACCTCGCCGCGTGCGGTCACGCCGTTGGCGTAGCCTCTGGGCCGCGGCCATCCCTTCGGTTGCAGGACACGCATCATGACTCCCTCGTCAGTGACTGACGGTTGTGTGGACGCCAACGGTTCGGGCAATCAGGCATCGCGCAGCCGGAAGCGCTGCAGCTTGCCCGTCTCGGTGCGGGGCAGTGCGCTGCGCACCTCGATGGCGCGCGGATACTTGTACGGCGCGATCACCTGCTTCACGAAGTCCTGCAGCTCGCGCACCAGCGTGGGTGATTGGACGTGACCCTCGCGCAGCACCACGAACGCCTTCACGATCTGCCCACGCTCGTCATCCGGCACGCCGATCACGCCACACTCGGCCACGGCCTCGTGACGCAGCAGGGCGTCCTCCACCTCGGGCGCGGCGATGTTGTAGCCGGCGCTGACGATCATGTCGTCGGTGCGGGACTGATAGTGGAAGTATCCGTCCGCATCCATCACGTACGCATCGCCGGTGACGTTCCAGCCGTCGTGCACATAGGCGCGCTGACGATCGTCGGCGAGGTAGCGGCAGCCGGTGGGGCCCTTCACCGCCAGACGGCCCACCTGTCCGACTGCAGCGGTGCGTCCGTCATCATTGAGCACCGTCGCGATGTATCCGGGTACCGGCGTGCCGGTCGCCCCGGCGCGCGCATGTGCCTCGTCGGCCGAGATGAAGATGTGCAGCATCTCGGTCGCCCCGATGCCGTCGATCAACTCGATCCCGGTCGCATCGCGCCACAGCGTGCGCGTCGATGCCGGCAGCACCTCGCCGGCCGAGACGCACTGGCGGAGCGAGGAGGTGCGCAGGGCGGCGCCGTGTTTCGCGAGGGCGCGATAGGTCGTGGGCGCGGTGAAGAGCGTCGTCGCGCCATGCTCGAGGATCCCCTGCAGCAGCGCGTCCGGCGACGGCTTTTCCAGCAACACCGCGCAGGCCCCGACCTGCATGGGGAAGAGGACGAGTCCGCCCAGCCCGAACGTGAACGCCAGCGGTGGGCTGCCGATGAACACGTCGTCCGCGCGAGGCCGCAGCACATGCACCGGCCAGCAGGCGCAGATCGCCATCACGTCACGATGGAAGTGCATCGTGCCCTTCGGCTGACCGGTGGTGCCACTGGTGAACGCGATGATGCAGGTGTCGTCGGCGGCGGTGTCCACGTTGGTGAACCGATCGCTGGCGTGCAGCATCGCGCGGTCCAGCGAGCCGTCGGACATGGTGTTGAAGTGCCGCAGCGTGACGGCATGCGCACACTCGGCCAGCGCCAGGTCCAGCTCGCCGGCCAGTGCCACGTCGCAGAGCGCGTGCGTCACCCGTGCCTTCAGGATCACCTTCTGCAGCTCCACCGCGCGCAGCAGCGGCATGGTCGCGACCGCGATGCCTCCCGCCTTGATCACGCCGAACCAGCACGCAACCATCATCAGGTTGTTCGGCGCCCGCAGCAGCACGCGGTTGCCCGGCACCAGACCGAGCTCCTGCACCAGCACGTTCGCCACACGGTTGGCCTGGCGCTGCAGCTCCGCATACGTCCACGTCACGTCGCCGCTCCGCAGGCAGGCACGATCACCGCGGCCCTCGGCGATGTGCCGGTCCAGCAGCTCGCCGGCGCAGTTGAGCTGCGCCGCGAACTGCAGCGACGGCAGCGTGAAGAGGAACTCCGGCTGCTCCGACGCCGGCGGCAGGTTGTCGCTGGCGAACGTGTCCACATGCGCGCTCGGCATGCCGTTACCGACCCTCGGCGTGCGCACGCAACAGGTCGCGGGCGATGATCAGCTGCTGCACCTCGGTGGCGCCCTCGTAGATGCGCAGCGACCGCACCTCGCGATAGAGTCGTTCGACGGGGTTGCCGCGCGTCACGCCCAGGCCGCCGAGCAGCTGCACGGCGGCATCGATCACCTGCTGTGCCCCTTCGGTGGCGACGAGCTTCGCCATCGCCGCCTCGCGCGTGACCGTCTCGCCCCGGTCCCGCATCCACGCCGCGCGATAGGTGTGCAGTGCCGCACTGTCGATGGTGATGGCCATCTGCGCCAGCGTCGCCTGCGTGAGCTGCAGGTCGCTCAGCACACCGCCGAACATCTGCCGCGTGGTGGCGCGCTGCAGTGCTTCGTCCATCGCGCGTCGTGCGAACCCGAGGGCGGCCGCCGCGACCGAGGTGCGGAAGACGTCGAGGGTGCGCATCGCCACCTTGAACCCCTCGCCTGCCGCACCGATGCGGGCGTCGAGCGGCACGCGGCAGTCGGTGAACCGCAGCCGTGCCAGAGGGTGCGGCGCGATCACGTCGATCCGCTCGACGATCTCGAGGCCGGGGGTGTCGGCATCGACCACGAAGGCGGAGATGCCCCGCGAGCCCGGCGCCTCGCCGCTGCGCGCGAACACGACGTAGAAGTCGGCAATGCCGCCGTTGCTGATCCACGTCTTCTCGCCGTGCAGCGTCGCGTGGTCGGCGTGCACGGTGGCCGTGCACTGCATCGCGGCCACGTCGCTGCCGGCATCCGGCTCCGAGAGTGCAAACGCCGCGATCGCCTCGCCAGCTGCCACCCGCGGCAGGTAACGCGCACGCTGCGCCGGCGTGCCCTGCAGGCTGATCGCGCCCGACCCCAGCCCTTGCATGGCGAACGCGAAGTCGGCGAGCCCGTCGTGCCGCGACAGGGTCTCGCGGATGAGGCAGATGGCGCGGGTGTCGATCGCGTCGCCGGCGCCGCCATGGGCCGTGCCGGCCACCGCATGGCGCAACCAGCCACCATGGCCGAGGTGCCGGACGAGGGTGCGACAGGCATCGTCCACGTCGTCGTGTGCCGCGTGGGCGAGGTGGTGCGCGGCCCACGTCTCCAGCTCGGCGGCCAGTGCGCGGTGGTGCGGCTCGAGGAAGGGCCAGTCCAGGTATCGGGTGTCGCTCATGCCGCGGCCCGCCAGCGCGCGTCGCGTGACCGCCTCCGTGCCAGGTGGCGTCGCATCAGTTCCCCTCGAAAATGGGTTGTTCCCTGGCCACGAACGCGCGATGGGCGCGGGCGAAGTCCTGCGTCAGCATGCACAGCGCCTGCGCCTGCGCCTCGGCGTCGATCGCGTCGTCCAGGCTCATCGCCCATTCCTGGTGCAGCATCGACTTGGTGAGCCCGTTGGCGAACGTCGGTCCATGCGCGATGTCGCGGGCCATGCTCATCGCATCGTCGTGCAGCGACTCCGGCGCGGCGAGCCGGTTCAGGAAGCCCCACTGGTGCGCCTCGTCACCCGGCAATGCGCGACCGGTGTAGAGCAGCTCACTGGCGCGCCCCTGCCCGATGATCCGCGGCAGCATCGCGCAGGCGCCCATGTCGCACCCCGCGAGCCCGACGCGAGTGAAGAGGAAGGCGGTGCGACTGCGCGCGGTGCCGATGCGCAGGTCCGACGCCATGGCGAGGATCGCGCCGGCGCCGGCGCAGACGCCGTCGATCGCGGCCACGATCGGCTGCGGGCAATGTCGCATCGCCTTCACCAGTGCGCCCGTCATGCGCGTGAACTGCAGCAACTCCGGCGCCGGCAGCCCCACCAGCGGGCCGATGATCTCGTGCACGTCGCCGCCGGAGCTGAAGTTGGCGCCGGCACCCTGGAGCACGATCGCATGCACGTCGCTCGCGAAGCGCAGCACCTCGAAGAGGTCACGCAGCTCGGCATACGAGGCGAAGCTGAGCGGGTTCTTGCGCTCGGGCCGGTCGAGCGTGATCACGCCGACGCGGTCGATCACCTGCCAGCGCACATGCGTGGTCACGTGACCGGCGAGCGGTCGCGAGGTGCCGGCGGCGAGCGCGGGATCGAGTGGCGTACTGCGGCGGTCCGTCATGCTGCGGTGGCTCGCACTGTGGTGGCTCGCACTGTGGTGGCTCGTACCGAGTTGGCTCGTACCGTGCTGGCTCGCGCTGTGACGTTCATGCGATGGCTCCCGGCCGGCGGGGCCGGCGCGTGGTCGCGGGTGGCGATGACGGCGGCGTTGATGCCGATGGTGATGCAATCTCCCCCTGCGCCGCGAGCTGCACTCGAATGCGGCCGAGGAGGTCGTAGAGTTGGCGCATGTCGGTGGAGGGCATGTCGCCGAAGAGCGAGACGATCCACGCTTCGTGCAGTGCGGCCAGCCTGTCGAACCGGCGGCGACCCTTGCGCGTGAGTCGCACTCGCGATGCGCGCCGGTCATGCGCGTCGGCCTGGCGCTCGACGAGCCCCTCCTTCTCCAGTTCGTCCGCCAGGCCGGTGACGTTGCCGCCAGTGACCATCAGGTATCGCGAGAGCACGCTCATCGTCAGCCCTGCCGGATACCGGTGCAATTGCGCCATGAAGTCGAATCGCGCGAGTGTCATCCCCGCCTCGGTGCGCAGGCGCTTTCGGATGACCGTCTCCACCTGCGTGCTGCAGGAGAGCAGGCGCAGCCAGACCTTCAGCGACTGATGATCGTCGGAGACGACGCGTCCCTCGTGGCCGATCGTGTCGCGGTCCAGCAGCGGCGCGGCAGCGGTGCGACGGGCGGCGCTCACATCACCTCTCCACCGGACACCGAGATGCACTGCCCGGTGATCGCTCGTGCGGCCGCGGAGCAGAGCCAGCGCACGGCATCGGCCACGTCGTCCGGCTGCACCAGCCGGTCCTGCGGGTTGGTGCGCGTCAGCTCGGCGCGCGCCGAGTCCTCGCTGCGCCCCGTCTGGGCCACGATGGTGGCGAGGCTCTGCGTGAGCATCTCCGTCTCGGTGAAGCCGGGACAGACGGCGTTCACCGTCACGTTCGTCCGTGCGAGTTCGAGTGCGAGCGAGCGCGTGAGCCCCACCACGCCATGCTTGGCCGCGGCGTAGGCGGTGACGTACGCATAGCCGCGCTGTCCCGCCGTGCTGGCGATGTTGACGATGCGTCCCTGCGACGCCTGCAGGAGGTCGGGAAGCGCCGCCTGCGTGACGAGGAAGGTGCCAGTGAGGTTCACCGCCAGCATGCGATCCCAGAGTTCGCGCGACGTGCGGCGGAATGGCGCGCTCCCGGCCTGCCCGGCGTTGTTGACGAGGATGGTGATCGGGCCGCGTGCCACCCGCGCCGCGCTCACCGCTGCCGACACGGTCGCAGCGTCGGTGACATCGGCGATCACGATGCCGGCCGCCGGGCCGATGGATGCGGCGACCGCAGCGAGCGACTCGCGGCGCCGGCCGAGCAGCGTGAGCGTGGCACCATCTGCGGCAAGCCGGCGTGCAACGGCGGCGCCGATCCCCTGACCCGCGCCGGTGATCAGTGCGTGGTGTCCGTGCAAGGGACGGTCGGCGGCAGTCATGCCGGCTCCTTCGGTGGTGCCGCGCCAGCCGCGAGTGCCGCCTGCGCCGCTTTCTCGCGCGCGAACAGCGACTCCATCTGCGCCTTGCCCGAGCGGTACTGCTTCGGCCACTGTACCGCCGTGTAGCCGATACGCGCCGCCTCGGTCAGCGTCCAGGCCGGATTGGCGAGATGCGGCCGGGCGACGGCGCACAGGTCGGCTCGGCCGGCGGCGATGATGCTGTTGACGTGATCCGCCTCGGAAATCGCACCGACGGCGATCGTGGGGATGCCCACTTCGTTGCGGATGCGGTCGGCGAACGGCGTCTGGAACATGCGGCCGTACACCGGCTTCTCCTGCTTGCTCACCTGACCCGAGCTGCAGTCGATCATGTCGGCGCCGGCATCGCGGAAGGCACGCGCGATGATGATCGCGTCGTCCGGCGTGATCCCGCCGGGCACCCAGTCGTGGGCCGAGATGCGCACCGAGATCGGGAGGTCCACGGGCCAGGCGGCGCGGATGGCGGTGAACACTTCAAGCGGATATCGCAGTCGGTTGGCGAGCGACCCGCCGTAGTCGTCGTCGCGCTGGTTGGTGAGCGGCGAGATGAACGACGACAGCAGGTACCCGTGTGCGCAGTGCAGCTCCAGCCAGTCCACGCCGGCCTCTGCGGCCCACTTGGCCGCCTGCACGAACTGCTCGGTGACGACGTCCATCTCGCGGCGCGTCATGGCGCGGGAGGTCTGGCTGATGGCAGTGAGGTACTGCTGCGGCGAGGCGGAGACGAGCGGCCAGTTGCCGTCGTCCAGCGGCCGGTCGAGGCCATCCCACATCCGCTGCGTCGAGCCCTTGGCACCGGCGTGCCCGAGCTGCACGCCGAACTTCGCATCGGTGTTGACGTGGATCCAGTTCGCGATGCGCGCCCACGCATCCCGCTGCGCCTCGGCGTACAGCCCCGGACATCCCGGCGTGATGCGCCCCTCGGCGCTGACGCAGGTCATCTCGGCAAACACCAGCCCCGCGCCGCCCATCGCGCGCGCACCGAGGTGGACGAGGTGGTAGTCGCCCGGCACGCCATCGGTCGCGGAGTATTGCGCCATCGGCGAGACCACGACGCGGTTCTTCAGTGTGATGCCACGGGCCGAGTAGGGCGTGAACATCGGCGGCGGCGGTGGTGACGCGTCGGGCACGGTCAGCCCGCTCCGTTCCGCAAACCACCGCTCGAATCCCTCCAGCCAGCCCTTGTCGCGGAGCCGCAGATTCTCGTGGCTGATGCGCTGCGAGCGCGTGAGCAGCGAGTACATGAACTGTTCGGGCGGCAACGCGTCGGCGTACCGCTCGCCGACGTTCTCGAACCACTCCATCGCATTCCAGGCCGCATTCTGCAAGCGAAGCACGTCGACCTCCCGCACCGCCTGATAGCGCTGCAGCGTTGCGCCGATGTCGGCGTGCCAGGTCGCGGCGTCGCTGTGATGCCGTGTGCTGCCTGCGGTTCCGAACTGCCGCGCCAGCTCGATCGCATCTTCGATGGCGAGCTTGGTCCCCGACCCGATCGCGAAGTGGGCGGTGTGCACGGCATCGCCCATCAGCACCACGTGGTTGGTGCCGTTGAAGTGCCACCACCGTTCGCAGCGCACCCGCTGGAAGTTGAGCCAGGCTGACCCGCGCAGGTGGCGCGCATTGGTCATCAGCGGATGTCCCTGCAGTGAGCGGGCGAAGAGCTGCTCGCAGAACGCCACTGATTCGTCGGCCGTGGCCGTATCGAGGCCGTGCGCCTTCCAGACATGCTCCGGCGTCTCGACGATGAAGGTGCTGGTGTCGTCGTCGAACTTGTAGACGTGCGCCTGGAACCAGCCGTGGGCGGTCTTCTCGAAGGTGAAGTTGAAGGCGTCCCACTGGCGGGTGGTGCCGAGCCAGATGAAGCGGTTGGGGCGGGTGACGATGTCGGGCTTGAAGACCTGTGCGTACGTGGTGCGGATCTTCGAGTTGATGCCATCCGACGCGACGATCAGGTCGGCGTCGGGGAAGTCGGCGTCGGAATCCACCTCGCACTCGAAGCGCAGCACCACGCCGAGGGCCTCACAGCGCGCCTGGAGGATGTTGAGGAGGTGCTTGCGGCCGATGCCGATGAATCCATGGCCGCCGGAGCGGATGGTGCGGCCGCGGAAGTCGAGCTCGATGTCGTCCCAGTGGACGAACGACTGCTCGATCCGTGCGGCGGTGACGGGATCGCAGCGGCGCATGTTCTCGAGGGTCTGGTCCGAGAACACGACGCCCCAGCCGAAGGTGTCGTAGGGCTTGTTGCGTTCGACGACGGTGATGTCGTGCGTCGCGTCGGCCTGCTTCATGAGCAGGGCGAAGTAGAGGCCGGCGGGGCCGCCGCCGATGCACACGATTTTCAATCCCGCCTCCGCTGGAAGTGCCGGACGGTGGTGCGTGGTCCTTTAGAAGTCAAGGGTTTTGGTCGATGGCCGACTGCGACGACACTCGGTGGGGGATCGGCAGACGGCATGTCGCAGAACTGCACAGCCGAAGAGCGGCGGGAACGGCGGGAACAGCGGGAACGGCGGGAACAGCGGGAACGGCGGGAACGGCGGGAACGGCGGGAACGGCGGGAACAGCATATCGCAGAACCGAACAGCCGCAGAACAGAACAGCCGCAGAACAGCAGGAACAGCAGGAACAGCAGGAACAGCAAAACGCAAAAGAGCGAACAGCCGCAAAACAGCACGACATCCACTGAACGAGAGCGGCGCTCCCCGTACCGCGGGTCCGGGCTGGGGTGCGTGGGCGCGAGTCGGGTCTTTGGGAACTGCGTGTGCGGGGGCAGTCCCCAGTACCATTCGACCGCCGGTCTGCACGGGGGGCACCGGCAGCTCCAATACCATTCGACCGCCCGGGCGCGGCCCCCCGCGCAGGGGGCGCAGTTTTGCGGCTGTTCGCTCTTTTGCGTTTTGCTGTTCCTGCTGTTCCTGCTGTTCCTGCTGTTCCTGCTGTTCCTGCTGTTCTGCGGCCGTTCTGTTCTGCGGCCGTTCGGTTCTGCGATATGCTGTTCCCGCTGTTCCCGCTGTTCCCGCTGCGCCCGCCGCGCCCGGGCCAGGCGCGCCAGCCAACGCCGATCCGGCGGCGAGAGAGGGGGGCGAGGCGTCCTCGCGTGTCCCAGCCTGTACGGAATCACCGCCCCCCGCACCATCGACCGACATGGCACGCCGCCCACACCTGATCGCGCTCCTCGTCACCGTCGCCTGCACCGACGCCCCCGGCGCGCTGGCGCCCGTCGCCGGACCGGCCCCCGCACTCGCCAGCCCGAACGTCACCGTCGGCACCACGGCGGGCAGCGCCATCAGCTATGACGCCAGCAAGGCCGGCACCACGTTCTCCAACGCCACCACCGGCGGCGTGCGGTATGTCATCCGTTTCCTCGGGGCCAGCAACGGGCTGACGTCGAATGGCGCCGTCGTCTCCGGCACGCCGATCTCCCCCGCCGTCACCCGCGCCGTGCTTTCGGCCACCGACTCGCTCGGCCGCAGCGCCGCCGACACCTTCGCCATCGTCAGCTTCGCCCCAGGACTGCGCTCGCCCACGCTGCCGACCGTGCCGTTCGCGTACGCTGACGCCGATGTGCCGCTGCCGGCGCACTACCGTGTTGCGGTGAACGACGTCACTGCCAGCGACAACACCCCGCTCGACAACCCGATCACCAACGCCGGCGCCACCCTCGGGCGCGTGCTCTTCAACGACATGCGCCTCGCGGCCAACGACGGGCTCTCCTGCGCCGGCTGTCACAGCGCCGTCATCGGCTACTCCGACACACCGCCACTGAGCGTCGGATTTGCCGGCGCACTGGCGGCGCGCCACACGCCCGGGCTCGTCAACGCGCGCTTCAATCCGACCGGTCGGTTCTTCTGGGACCAGCGCGCCGGCTCGCTCGAGGCGCAGGTCCTGGGCCCGATCCAGAACCCCGCCGAGATGGGCATGACGCTCGATGACCTGGTCACCAAGCTCACCGCCACGTCCTTCTACGCGCCGCTCTTCGCGGCCGCGTTCGGCTCGACCAGGATCACCAGTGACCGCGTCGCGAAGGCCCTCGCGCAATACGTGCGCTCGCTGACGGCCACCAATGCGCGCTACGACCGCGCCTTCTCGGCCGCCGGCGTCGCCAACTTCGCCGCGGTGTTCACGCCGCAGGAGATCGAGGGCGAGGCGCTCTTCCGCTCGAGCGGGTGCGCGTCATGCCACATGTCGACGGCGATGGTCATGGACGGCGTGCACAACATCGGCCTCGATGCCGTGGTGACCGACACCGGCGCAGGCCGCGGCGCCTTCCGCGCGCCGTCACTGCGCAACGTCGCGCTCCGCCCGCGCTACATGCACGACGGACGCTTCACGAGTCTCGATCAGGTCGTCGCGTTCTACGCCACGGGCGTGCAGCCCAACCCCAATCTCGACGCCCGCCTCACGGCTCCCGACGGCACCCCGAAACGACTGGCCCTGGCGCCATCGCAGCGCGCCGCGCTGGTCGCGTTCCTGAAGACGCTCTCCGACTCGACCTTCGCCACCGCGCCCCGGTTCGCGACGCCGTTCACGACCACGATCACACCCGTCATTCCGCCGGTCTCGCCCCTCACCCCGACCGCGTCAGTCACCATCCAGGCCAACGCCTACCACCCCCCGACGCTCTCCGTCGCCGCCGGCACCGTGGTCACCTGGACGAACCTCGACAACGCACGCCACAGCGCCACCTTCACCTCAGCCGCCATCGGCGCCACCCCGATCTTCATCAGCGGCGCCCAAAGCCTCACCATGCCCTCCGCGGCCGGCACCTACGCCTACCACTGCGCCATCCACGGCAGCGCCATGACCGGCACCATCACCGTCCGCTGAAACCACCCACAACCGCCAACGCTGTTTTGCGGCTGTTCGCCCTGTTGCGTTTTGCTGTTCCCGCTGTTCAGCAGTTCTTGCAGTTCAGCCGTTCCGCGGCTGTTCAGTTCTGCGATCTGCTGTGCAGTTCAGCCGTTCCGCAGCCGTTCAGTTCTGCGATCTGCTGTACATCCACGCAGCACTCCGGTACCACGAACCTCACACCGCCCGCACCACCTCTCGCACCATCCCCGCCAGCCAGTTCGGCCCCGCATCGCTGATCACCAGATCGATCTCGCGCAGGTCGGCCACCGCATACGGCGCCACCATATCGTGCTTGGTCGCATCCGCCAGCACCGCACATGCGGCCGCCGACTCGATCATCGCCCGCTTCACCTGCGCATCGCCCGCCAGCGACGACGTCAGCCCGGCCCGCTGGTGCAGCGCACACGCCCCCAGGAACGCCCAGTCCGCGCGATGCGCTCGAATCGTCGCCTGCGCCTGATCGCCGAAGAACTCGCGCGTCTCGTGCGACCAGGTGCCACCGGCCAGCACCAGCTGCACCGTGGGATCGTTGGCGAAGAGGGCCGCGACGTCGAACGCCGCCGTGATGATCGTCAAAGGCCGCGGCGCATCCGGTGACGCGAGGATCTGCGCCAGTGCCAGCGCCGTACTCCCACCGTCGATGAACAGCGCCTGATGCGCATGCACCCGTTCCGCTGCGGCGCGCGCGATCGCACGCTTCGGTGTGGCACGCACATCCACGCGCTGCGCCATCGGCAGGGCCGTCGTGTACAGGGCGACCGCACCACCGTGCGTCTTCTGGATCAGCCCGCGCGACGCCAGCAGCCGCAGGTCGCGCCGGATGGTGTCCTCGGAGAGACCGTACTCCGCCGCCAGCGCCGACACCTCCACCCGGCCCTGCTCGCGAAGGGTGGCCGCGATGCGCGCCTGACGCTCCTGCGCAAAGCGCGGGCTGTCGTCAGAGGCTGGGGTCGTCGAGGTCGTCTTGGGATGCGCCATCCCGTAAAGTAGTCACTTTTTGTCACACAGTCTTGCACGAATGTGCGGCTTTGTGCAGATTCGTGCAGTGACCTGCCGACCCCTCAACACCCAGTCTCGATGATGACCGACACTGCGCCACGGTCTGTCGCTGCCCCCCGCTCCGCAATCTCGCGCGCCCGGTGGGCCACCCGTGCCCAGTTCCTCAACCTCGGCATCGTCATCGGCAGCTGGGGCGTGCACATCCCGTCGGTGAAGGGCCGTTACGCGCTCGACGAACAGATGCTCGCGCTGGCGCTGCTGGCGATGAGCATCGGGTCTCTGCTCACCCTCGCGATCGCCGGGCGCGTCGTCGGCACGCTGGGCGCACGGAACACGACCATCGTGGCCGGCTGGGGCTTCTGCCTCGCGCTGGCCCTGTCGCTGGTGCTGCCGGCCTACTGGGCGCTGCTGCCCGTGTTGCTCGTGTTCGGGGCCAGCGAAAGCGTCTTCGACGTCGCGATCAACGCCGAGGGGACGACCCTCGAGATCCTCTCGGGTCGGGCCGTCATGAGCGGATTTCACGGGATGTTCAGTCTGGGTGCGATGGGTGGGGCGGCGCTGACGGCGGCGCTGCTGAAGGCTGGCGTGCCGGCAGCGGTGCAGCTCGGTGCGATCGCCGCGACGGTCGCGGTCAGCATCGTCGTCTCGTCGCGCGGGATGCTGGAATCGCACCCCGCAAGCGACGGCTCGCAGGCGCACTTCGCCTGGCCCAGGGGCACCCTGCTGCTGATCGGCATGCTGATCTGCTTCGGCATGCTGGCCGAGGGTGTGATGTACAACTGGAGTGTGCTGTACGTGAACCAGGAGCTGCAGTCGCCGCAGGCGCGGGCGGCGCTGGCCTATGTGGCGTTCGCCGGCGCGACGGCGGCGATGCGCTTCGCCGGCGATGCGGTGCGGGCGAGAGTCTCCGAGCGCACGATGCTGCTGGCCGGGCCGTCGATCGCGGCGCTGGCGATGCTGGTGGTGCTCGTGGTGGCGAAGCCGTGGATGGCGATGGTGGGCTTCGCGATCGTCGGCATGGGCCTGGCCACGATCGTCCCGATCCTCTACAACGCCGCCACACGCGTCCCCGGCGTGAGCCGCGCCGCGGCGATCGCGTCGGTCAGCTCGATCGGGTACGTCGGCTTCATGATCGGTCCGCCGATCATCGGGGCGGTGGCGCATGCCACCACGCTGACGATCGCGATGGGCACGCTGATCGTGGCGTCGCTGATCCTGATCATCGGTGCGCGCCGGGTGCCGGAGTCTGCACCGGCCAACGCGCGGACGATGCAGCCGGGTGGCCCGCTCGCGCCGCATCACGCGCGAGACTGAGGCACGCCAGCGGTCACCGACGTCGTCCGGGCACATGCCATGCGCATCGCCCGGCGCGCCGGTGGTGGCGCAACTGGCGCCAGCAGGACACGCTTGGGGGACGTAGTCCTCAGTCTCCCACCCGGACCGGTCCCCGTGCGCCTGCCTTTGCTCCGCCGCGCGTTGCTTCTCTGCGCCGCTGTCGCCGCGACGCTGCCCTCCCTCGCCGCTGCGCAAGGCGCCGACATCAGCTCCGGCATGCGCTGGCGCCACATCGGCCCCGTGCGCGCTGGCCGGGCCCGCGCCATCGCCGGGGTGCCGGGGATCTGGAACGTCTTCTACGCAGGCTTCGACAACGGCGGCCTCTGGCGATCCACCGACTACGGCTCCAACTGGGTGCCGCTCTTCGACAGTGAGAGCACCGGCTCCATCGGCGCGATCGCCGTCGCACCGACCAATCCCGACGTGATCTACGTCGGCAGCGGCGCCGGCATCATCCGCCCCGACCTCGCCACCGGCGACGGGATGTACAAGTCCACCGATGCGGGCAAGACCTGGACGCACCTCGGGCTGCGCAACAGCCAGATGATCGCCATGATCGACGTCGACCCCACCAACGCCGACCGCCTCTTCGTCGCCGTGCTCGGCCATCCGTACGGGCCGAGCAGCGAGCGGGGCGTGTTCCGGTCGCAGGATGGCGGGAAGACGTTCGAGCGCGTGCTGTTTCGCAACGACTACACCAGCGCCAACGACGTCCGCATCGATCCCACCAACCCGAACATCGTCTACGCCACGCTCTGGCAGCAGCAGCAGAGCTTCATCGAGGGACAGGCGTTCGCGGGAGAAGGCGGCATCTTCAAGTCCATTGATGGCGGGACGACCTGGCGCCAGCTGACGAATGGATTGCCGGTGCTCAACCAGGCGAACATCGCCATTGCGGCGAGCAATCCGAAGGTGCTCTACGCGACCGTCGCGGCGCTGGCCAATCCGCAGGTCGTGACGTTCTACAAGTCCGCCGACGGGGGCGAGCACTGGGCCGTCGCGGTGCAGATGCCGGGCATGCCGTCGCAGGCCGGCCGTGCCACCGACACTCGCCCCATGGCCCGCATCGGCGGCGGTGACCTGCCCACGCTGGCCGTCGATCCGTCCAACGAGAATGTCGTCTACAGCGCCAGCGTGGTGATGTGGCGCACCGAGGATGCCGGCTACTCGTGGAGCGCCGTACGCGGTGCGCCCGGTGGCGACGACTACCAGAAGATCTGGATCAACCCGCACAATCCGAACATCGTCTTCGCCGTCTCCGATCAGGGCGCGGTGATCTCAGCGAACCGCGGCGTGTCGTGGAGCAACTGGTACACGCAGCCCACCGCCGCGATGTACCATGTCACCGCCGACAACGCCTTCCCCTACCGACTCTGCGCCGGCCAGCAGGACTCGGGCTCGGCGTGCGTGCAGAGCCGGTCGGACGATGGGATGATCACCTTCCATGACTGGCACCCGGTGAACATCCAGGAGTACGGCATCGCGGCCCCCGATCCGCGTAATCCGGACGTCATCTACGGCAGCATGCGCAACAACGTCTCGCGCTACGACCGGCGGACCGGGCAGACGTCGCTGGTCGGCCCGGACATGACGGGCTTCACCCGCAACGTGCGCACGATGCCGCTGCACTTCTCGCCAGTGAACGCCGACGTGCTGTTCTACGCGTCGAATGCCGTCTGGAAGACGCTCGACCGCGGCCGGAACTGGACGCGCATCAGCGGTGACCTCACGCGCCAGACGTGGGCGGTGCCCGCCAGCGCCGGCCAGTACGCCAGCACCGTGAAGGTCGCACCGGGCGGCGCGATCACGGCGCTGGCGCCGTCGCCGAGGTCGCTGGGCGTGATCTGGTCGGGGAGTGACGACGGTCTCGTGCAAGTCACGATGAACGGCGGCGCGACCTGGTCCAACGTCACGCCATCCGACCTCAAGCCGTGGACGCGCATCTACAACATGGAGGCGGGCCAGTTCGACACGGGCACCGCCTACGTCGCCGCCAACACGCTGCGCATCGACGACATGCGTCCGCACTTCTACCGCACCCATGACGGCGGGAAGACGTGGACCGAGATCAACACCGGCATGGACGCCAACTGGCCCGCCAACTCGATCCGCGAGGATCCGAAGCAGAAAGGGTTGCTCTACGCCGCCACCGATGCGCAGGTGTACGTGTCGTACGACGACGGTGACCACTGGGAATCGCTGCGGCTGAACATGCCGGCGATCTCGGTGCGCGACATCCAGATCAAGGACGACGCCACCTGCCGCTGCAGCGACCTGGTGATCGGCACGCACGGTCGCGGGTTCTGGATCCTCGACAACATCACGACGCTGCGTCAGTCCGCTGCGGCGCGCGCCGCCACCAACGCCTACCTCTTCCGCCCGCCACCGGCCGTGCGCGTGCGGTTCGCGCAGAACGACCCGACGCCGTGGCCTGCGGAGATGCCGCACGGCGAGAACCCGCTCCCGGGCGGCATCATCGACTATCGACTCGCGCGTGCCGCGAGCGGTCCGGTGACGCTCGAGATCGTCGACGCCGCCGGCATCGTGGTGCGGAAGTTCTCGAGCACCGACCTCGCCCTCGATCCGCATCCGGCCACGAACATGGCGGCCTACGACACGGTCTGTCAGGCCACACCGTCGGCACCGTTCTGCAGCGTGCCGCTCTACTGGCAGGCCGCACCGATCCGGCTCGGCACCACCGCCGGCATGCACCGATTCGCGTGGGATCTGCAACTCGACCCGTTGCCGATGACCAGCGCGACGGAAGTGAATGACGAAGAGGCGAAGGGCGCCGTCCCGCATCGCACCTACCCGACGGTCGATGCGCCGTGGGCACCGCCGGGTGCCTACACCGTGCGCCTCATGGTGAACGGCGAGACGTTCACGCAGCCGATCACGGTCACGCTCGATCCGCGCGTGAAGGCCGCACCGGCCACCATCACGCAGCTCGCGACGCTGTCACGTGACCTGTGGAGCCGTGCACATGCCGCACATGCCGCCCACCGTCAGGCGCGTGCCCTCATCGGCGCCGTGGATGCGGCGTCGCCGAACGACAGCTCCGCCTTCCGCACTGCACTCGAGCAGCTCGCGCCGGCGACCGCGGGAGTGCGCACGCGCGGGCGTCGCCGCGGAGCAGGCGGGGCGCAGGTGACGCTCGGTGGCGCGGCGATGGCGCTGATGGCGTCCGCGAATGCGCTGCAGTCAGCCGAGGTGCCTCCGACGGCGGCGCAACTGGCGGTGGTGGCCACGGCGCGGTCGCAGGCTGCTGCGGCGATGGCGCAGTGGAACGCCATCACGGCGGGAGGTCTGGCCGCGTACAATGCGTCGCGACGGGCAGTCGGTGGTCGAGCGATCACGCTGCCAGCGGTGCCGGCCCGTTGAAGGCACAGGCGGCACGCGTCTCGCACGCCCTCGTCTCGTTCGCACTGATCACACTGGCGCGCGTGAGTGGTGCGCAGCAGGTGGCGGCCGACCCCCGGCTCGCCGCCGGTGTGCCGCATCGGCTGGCCACCGAGCGTGCGGCGCGGATCAGCGACGTGCGCTACACGCTCACGCTCGACCTGACGCACGCCGACAGTGCACCCGGTGCGGTGACGGTGCGCTTCCGGCAGCGTGGCGTGCATGACGTGATCCTCGATTTCCGGGGCAGCGCCGTCTCCCGCCTGCGGGCCAACGGCGCGGAGCTGCCGGTGACGGCGGCGACGTGGAACCGCTCGCACCTCCGCATTCCCGCCACCGCAGTGCGGGCTGGCGAGAACGAAGTGCAGGTGATGTTCACCGCGCCGATCGCGGCGGCCGGGGCGAGCATCATCCGTTCGCACGATGCCACCGATGGCGCCGACTATCTCTACACGCTGCTGGTGCCGTCGGATGCGAACCTGCTCTTCCCGTGCTTCGACCAGCCTGACCTGAAGGCGCGGGTGACGCTGCGCCTCGAGGCGCCGCGCGAATGGGCCGTACTGGCCAACGGTGCCGCGACCCAGGTCGACACGACGCCGCGCACGCTCCGGCACCACTTTGCCGAGACGCCGCCGCTCAGCACCTACCTGATCGCGTTCGCGGCCGGCCCGTGGGCGTCGGTACGGCGCAGCAGCGTGATCGCCGCCGGGACCGCGCCCGTCACCGTCGCGATGTACGCTCGCGCGTCGCGCATGCCGGAGGCGGAAGCCGATTCGCTCGTCGCCATGAATACGCAGGCGCTGCGCTGGCTCGGTGACTGGTTCGGCGTGCCGTATCCCTTCCGCAAGTACGACTTCCTGCTCGCGCCGGCCTTTCCCTTCGGCGGCATGGAGCACCCGGGTGCAGTGTTCTACAACGAGCAGAGTTTCATCTACCGTGAACGTCCCACCGTCTCGCAGCTCCTTGGGCGGCAGGCGACGATCTTCCACGAAGTCGCCCACCAGTGGTTCGGCGACTACGTCACCATGCAGTGGTTCGACGACCTGTGGCTGAAAGAGGGCTTTGCCACGTACATGGCGGCGAAGATGCAGGCGGCGATCACGCCGCAGTCGTCGCCGTGGAAGACGTTCTACCTCCGCAACAAGCCGGTGGCGTACGCCACCGATGCGACGGCCGGCACCACGCCGGTCTGGCAGTCGCTGGATAACCTCGAACAGGCGAAGAGCAACTACGGGCCGATCGTCTACAACAAGGCGCCGGGCGTGCTGCGGCAGCTCGACTATCTGGTTGGTGACGCGGCCTTCCAGCGTGGCATCCGCGCGTTCCTGCAGCAGCATCCCTACGGCAACGCCACCTGGCGCGACCTGTTGCGCGCCGTGGGCACCGCAGCCGGCCGCGACCTGACGGCGTGGGGAGCGCAGTGGATCCTGCGCCCTGGCATGCCGATCGTCGAACAGCAGATGCAGGTGTCCGCTGGCCGCATCACCCGCCTTGCCCTCACGCAGCGGGCCGCACAGCCGGCACTCTCCGGCACCGCGCCGTGGCCGATGCGCACCTCGGTGCTGCTCTGGTACCCGGACGCCGCGCCGGTGCGCCTGCCGGTGGAGATGCGGGCCGCCACCACCGTCGTGACCGCGGCGCGCGGGCTGCGCACACCGGCCTTCGTGTTCGCCAACGACGGCGACTACAACTACGCCATCACGCTGCCGGACAGCGCCAGCACGGCGTGGCTGCTGGGGCACATCGAGTCGGTGCCGGACGAGCTGCTGCGTGCCATGCTCTGGGGAGCGTTGTGGGATCAGGTACGCGACGCGCGGCTGGCGCCCGTGCACTTCGCTGCGGCGGCACTGCGGGCGCTGCCGCTCGAACCCGACGAGCAGATCGCGGGCGCACTGACGGGCCGCCTGCTCACCGCCGCCACGCGATACGGTGCCGGCGACAGCGACACGACGATGCGCCAGCGCATCGAGCTGGCGCTGCTGACCGGCGCGCAGGACACCACCCGTAGCTACGGACAGCGGAAGGCGCAGCTCGACGCCTACATCGGATCGGCGCGGTCGCCGGTGGCGCTGGCGCGCATCGACGCCTGGCTCGACGCCGACAGCGCCGCCGGCCTGCCACTGCGCGCACCGACGCGCTGGTCGATCGTGACGCAGCTGCAATCGCAGCAGCATGGCACGGCGGCGCAGCGGCTAAAGGGGGAGGCACGTCGCGACTCGACCAGCGAAGGACGGCGGCAGGCCTTCGTCGCCGGCGCTGCGGCGCCCGCGGCGGAGGTCAAGCAGGCGTACTTCTCGCGCTGGTTCACCGACAGCACGCTCAACGAGGAATGGGTGACCTCGAGCTTGCGAGCATTCCACGACAGCGATCAGCAGCAGCTCACGGCACGGTTCCTCATCCCGGCGCTCGACACGCTGCCGTGGATCCAGCGCAATCGTCGCATCTTCTTCCTTGGCGCGTGGCTTGGCGCGACCGTCGGCGGCCAGACCAGCGCCACGTCGCTGACGCAGCTCGATGCGTGGCTGGCCACGCACCCGGCGCTCGGCGCCGATCTGCGCCGGAAGGTGCTGCAGTCGCGCGATGAGCTCGAACGCACCGTGCGGATCCGCACCAGCTTTCCGGGCACGGGTCGCAGACGAGCGGCGACCGTCGGCCGCATCGATGCCGCTCGCTGACGCAGATGTGGCACGACACGTGCCATGCTGACGTGCTGCGCTGTACCTTGAGCGTGTAGGCACGATCCGACACCCGGTTCTGTGAGCGTCGACTCATGATGGTCCAGCTCTGGCGCTGGAGCACGGCCGTCCAGATCTCGTCGGCCCTGCTCATCGCGCTGTTCTTCATCGTCCTGCTGCGCTCGACGCGCCGGACGGAATTGCGCATCTGGGTTGCGGCCGCGGTGGCCAACGTCGGCGCCCTGGCGGCGACGCAGGCCTTCTGGCTGCCGGCGGAGCAGACCAGCGACGTGTTCAACGCGGTGAAGTTTCCCTACATCGCGTTCAAGCTCTCGTTCGTGGTCTTGCTGGTGGTCGGGGCACGCGGGTTCGGACGGCCGTTACCCACGCGCGCCACGTTCGCCCGGCTGGCTGGCGCCGTCCTGGCCTCGAGCATCGTCCTGGCGTCGACCGTGTCCACGGTGGACGGGGCGATGGTGTTCGTCAGCGCGGCCATTGCGATCGTGCTTGGCGGTGCAGCGGTGTCTCTCGTCGTCACACGTCAGCCGTGCAGCGGGTGGATCGTCACCGGCTTTGGCATGCGTGCCGGACTGGCCGTCGCCGAGTGTTACGCACACGCCATGTTGCTGCGACACGGCCCTGAGGTGTGGGATGGCCGCGCCGCCTCGTTCGTCGCGACGGCATCGGCGTTCGACGCCGGTGCCGAGTGGCTGATCGCGCTCGGATGCGTGCTCGCCCTCTACCAGACCATGGGTCTGGAGCTGACGCGCATCAACGCTGATCTCTCGGCCACCAAGGACGAATTGCGGATGCTCACGCACCGCGACCCGCTGACCGGGGTGTTCAACCGTCGCCGCCTGGCCGACATCATGAACGATTCGCGCCTCACCGGTGCGACGATCCTGTTCTTCGACCTCGACGACTTCAAGGACATCAACGACATCCACGGCCACCACGTGGGCGACGAGGCGCTGCGCCACTTCGCCCGTGTGCTGCAGCAGAGCTTCCGCCCTGACGACCACGTCATCCGCTACGCCGGCGACGAGTTCATCGTGGTCGGCCAGGGGATCGAGCAGATCGACGGTCGCGCCCGCATTGCGCTGGTGCGCGACACGCTGCGCCGTGAGCGGACGGAAGGGCCGCTGATCGACTTTGCCGTCGGCGAGGCGTACCTGCCGGTCGGCGGAGATCCGGATGCCGCCATCCGCGCCGCTGATGCCGCGATGTACCGCCGCAAGGGTGAAGGCAAGCGGTTGGCCTGAGGGGCGCCGGCCCGCGCGGCCAGCCGGTCGCTCCCGCACGGATGCTCCGCTGCACGGAGGCCTTAGCTTCACCGCATGCCACGCATCGACTTTCCGCAGCTGCCCGACGACGCCCGGCTCTGGGTGTTCGTCGCCGACCGCCCCCTCGCCGACGCGGCGCCGATCCTCGACGCCGTCGACGCCCATCTCGCCGGCTGGGCCGCGCACGGTGTGCCGCTGGTCTGCGCCCGCGACTGGCGCGATGATCGCTTCCTCGCCATTGCCGTCGACGAGAAGGCCACCGGCGCCTCGGGGTGCTCGATCGACGGGATGTTCCGCACGATCGCCCGCGCGCAGCCGCAGGTCGGCGCCGACCTGCTCGCCTCCGGCCGCGTCGCCTGGCGCGATGGCGACGGCACCATCCGCGTCACGACGCGCGCCGAGTTCGAGTCCCTCGCCGCCGCCGGCACCATCACGGCCGACACGCCCGTCTACGAAACGCTCGCCGAGACCGTCGGCGCCTGGCGCACCCGCCCCACCGCCCCCGCCGCACAGAGCTGGGCATCGGCGCTGCTGCCCTGACGTCCTGCGCGGCAGCGGCAGCTGCCGCGCTGCGAACGGCGAACGTCTTGACGCAAAGACGCAAAGACGCGGAGCCGCAATGCTGTTGGCCCGCGCGATTGTCTGAATGAGCGCGGAGACGTGAGATGAATGAAGCGGTAGGAACTGCTCGCGCGAGTGCAGTTCCTACCGCTTGATCGTGTCCCCCTCAGTGCACGAATGAGCATCGCGGCACCGATCTCGTTGCGCCTCCGTGACTTTGCGCCTTTGCGTCAGGCTGTTGTTGTTGCCGTTGCTGTTGCTGCAGATGCAGATGCTCTGGTCGCTCTCGAGTCGATCACGGCTCCCCGATCGGACTGCCCGGGGGCGCCACCAGTCGAGGGCGGCGTTCGGCGGGCTTGTACGTGCCAGCCTGCCAGCCGCGGATGTCGGCGATGAGCTGCGCGTTGGCGGCGCTGGTGCGGGCGCCGGCCGCGAGTGACGTGGCGAGCGAGACGAGGTTCTGCCGTGCCTGCGCGCGCACCAGCGGCATCTCGGCGCTCTCGGCCAGCGTCAGCACATGGTCCACGTACGAGCGCTGCACCAGCTCGGCCAGCGTCGCGTCGTAGGCGCTGGCGCCTGCGCGCGGCGTGAAGATCCGCTGCTGCATGCGGGTCAGCAGTGTCGCGAAGTCGGGGAGCGACGGATCGATCGCGTGCTGCACGACCATGCGTGCCGCGCGCTCGCTGTCGAACAGCAGGTCGAACGTCACGTCGGCGATCGTCATGCCCGGCGCGAGCGGATCGAAGGTGATGCCCGTCCAGCGGTCGAACAGCTCGCGCGTGGCCTGGATCAGGAACGGTCGCGGCGGGAGTGCGGCCAGCACGCCGCGCGGCAGGGCGAGGTTGGCCGGCTGCAGCACGTCGGCGATGGCATCGATGGCGGCGTTCTGCGCGGCCAGAGGTACCGAGACCGGGCCCGGCAGACCGTCGCCGCGCATCGTGTAGCTGTAGCTCACGCCGCCGACGACCTTGATCGCCGCCTCGAGCTGGTAGCGGTGGTGCAGGTACACCGGCACCAGCACATCCTCCATCGTCGCCATCGGGGCGCCGCGGCGGATCACCGTCTCACCGAACTTCGACAGCGCCTTCGCGCGCACCCCCATCATCCGCTTCAGCTCCGTCACCGCATCGGCCCCGTTGTCCCACAGGTGCGTGTTCGGGTGCGCGCTGCTGACGGGGCGGGCATCCTGGTCGGTGAGGAAGGTGTAGCCGCGCAGGCGTCCCGCGACCAGCACCGAGTCCAGCGACGCGCGCTCATCGCCTGCAAACTGGCCGTAGCCCCACGTCACGGAGATCTTGTCCCACTCGCCGATGCCGACTTCGTAGGCGTGTGTGATGTCGATGTCACCGGCCGGCGTGAGCCCGATCATCGGGTGCGGATAGTCCATCACGCTGGCGTTCTTCTGGGCGCTCGCGATGTAGTTGTGCGCGATGCCGAGCGTGTGGCCCACCTCGTGCGCCGCGAGCTGGCGGATGCGGGAGAGCACCATCTGCTGCACGCGGTCGGCCTTCTCGGCGCCGGTGGCGTAGGGCATGTCGAGGCCTTCCCCGATCAGGAAGTCCTGCCGCGCGCGCAGCGAGCCGAGGATCACGTGGCCCTTCATGATCTCGCCGGTGCGCGGGTCGGTGACCGAGGCGCCGTAGCTCCAGCCGCGGGTGGCACGGTGCGCATACTCGATCACGTTGTAGCGCACGTCGAGCGGGTCGATGCTGTCGGGCAGCACCTCGACGCGGAAGCCATTGATGAAGCCGGCGGCCTCGAAGGCCTGGTTCCACCAGCGGGTCCCGTCCACCAGCGCCGTGCGGATCGGCTCCGGCGCGGTGTTGTCGACGTAGTAGACGATCGGCTTCACCGGCTCGCTGGGGGCGCTGCCGGGCGTCTTCTTCTCGATCCGATGACGCGACGCGAAGCGCTGCACCAGCTGCCCGCCGAGTGGCTGCGAGTAATCCTGATAACTGATGCCGTTGAAGGCGGAGCGCGGGTCGGCCGCGCGCATGCGGAAGCCCGGCTCCGGCAGCGCGACGAGGCTGTGGCGCTCCCGGATCGTGATCGCCTCGGGATTCGGTGTCACGTCACGCACGTAGCGACCGGGATTGCTGCCCGCGAGGGTCAGCGTGACCTCGATCTCGGTGTTGCGCGGGAACGCCTTGGTGCGCGGCATGTGGACGGCGCTGCGCGAGCGGTCTACCGTGTAGGTGCCCTGCTGCGTGCGGCGCAGCGTGCCGGTCGCGTCGTGTGCATCGCGGACGGCGAAGTCGGTGGCGTCCACCAGCACCCGTCCCCCCTCCTGCGCCTCGATGGTGAAGCCGAACAGGGCGCTGCGGGCAAAGCTCTCCTCCACGCCGCGTGCCTCGGTGGCATCGCCGGTGACGCCGCGGAACCGCATGTTCTTCTCGATCAGCAGGACGCGCGGGCCGCTGCGCGTGAAGGTGACGAGGTGCTCGTTGCCGAGTTGGTTGCGATCGAGCCCGATGTCGTTCGACCCCACGCCCCATGGCAGTGACGTGAAGTAGATGAACTCCTGGTCCATCTGCGGGATCTCGAGATAGAGCTTGCCCGTGCGCTCGTCCCAGTAGAGCGGGAAGAAGCCGTCACGCTTCACCATGCCGGCGGTGCGGCTGGCGATCGTGCCGGCGGCGGCTGCCGCAGGGCCCGGGGCAGCGGCCGGCACCTGCGCGCGGAGCGGCGCGGCGGCGAACGGCACGGTGGCAACGAGAGCGGAGGCGAACAGGGCGCGCAGAAGGCGTGTCATGGCGGATCGTGGGGAGTGGTGGCCGGTGCCTGCCGGAGTACGTCGACCGCGTGGCACCCGTTGCGTGCAGAATACCGCACGGGGTATCGCGTGGCGCAGGGGACGAGCGACGCCGGTGCATACAGATGGCGGTCATCTCCCGCGTTTCTGAGTCGACACTCAGGCCCATGTCGCCGCTCCTGCCTGCCACTGTCCCCGACTCGGTGCCCACCGGCACCTCGATCTACATCGGGGCGCGACTCTTCACGGCACGCATCTCCCGGCAGGGTACCCGCATCTGGGTGGGCCGGGACCGGCAGTGCCGCGAGGTGATCCTCCTCCGGACGGACGACAGGCGCTACGCCGTGGCCCCGTGGCTCGAGGACGCCGCCCCGCTGGCGCTGCGCGAGCTCATCCGTGCCGGCCTGCTGGTGCCACCCGACCCGCTCACGATGCTCGAGGAACCGTCTCCGCTCGACGGCCCTGATGATGCGGCCCTGCGCGTGGCCGTCCTCGAGGCGCTGGTCGAGACCTCGCAGCTCTCGATGGACGACGCCTGGCAGGCCCTCCGCGAATGGCGCGCCCTTCGCGACTCGTCACTGCCCGGCTGACCGGCTCGGTGCGCGCTGCGGGCTCCGTCAACTCTTTTCACACAGAGGATTGAAGGCGCAGAGTTGGCGAGGGTTCGCTCACGTTCGGGCGGTTCTTCCTGTTTTGACTGCTTCCCCTGCCAGTCGGCACGGTGCTCACGAGTGACGGCCGTCCTCCCTCTTTCCGTTCCTTCAATCCTCCGCGTGAAAGGAGTTGACGATGCCGGCCCAACGCCAACGCTGGCGTCAGCGCAGCCGACTCACGGCGTGAGCCACGCATCCCGGTGCTCCGCAACGAACGCGTCGTCAGTCAGCCACGGATACGACGCGATGACCCGGTCCAATTCGTCCGACTGCCGCGGTGACAGCGTCTCCCGCGGATCGAGCGTCCAGGTGCCGCGCAGCAGCCCCTGACGGCGCAGGACTTCGTGGATGCCGGGAATGCAGCCGGCGAACTGGTGCAGGGAGTCGAAGATCGCGCCATTCGCGTCGGTCAGCTCGGCGCCCTCGGTGAGGAGGCTCGGGGCGAGGGGTGAGTCGCGCAGGGCCTTGATGCGGACCAGGAGCTCCACGGCGCGGCGCGTCCAGACGGCCCACTGGCCGAGCAGCCCGCCGACGATGCGGGCCGTGTCGGCGCGGCCGTGGCGGCGCACGGGAAACGGCGTCGTGAGGTCGGCGACGATCGCGTCATCGTTACCGGTGTAGAGCGCCACGTCGTCGCGTCCGGCCGCCACGATGGCGCGCACCACGTCCAGCGTCCGATAGCGGTCGAAGGGCGCGATCTTCACGGCGATGAGTTGCGGCAACTCCGCCAGCTCGCGCCAGAATCGGTATGAGAGCACCCGTCCTCCCACCGCCGGCTGCAGGTAGAAGCCGATGATCGGCATCACCTCGGCCACCGCCCGGCAGTGGTTCACCAGCGCGCGCTCATCCATCGTGCCCAGTCCACCGAGCGAGAGCAGCGCCGCGTCGTAGCCGATGCTGCTGGCAATGGCGGCCTCGCTCACCGCCTGCGCCGTCTCGCCAATCACGCCCGCGATCGACACGAACGGTCGCGGATCGGCGGCCAGCGCTGCGGTCGCGGTCTCCCGGGCCAGCTGCAGCACGGGGTGGTACAGCCCCACGCGCCGGATCGCGAATTGCGTCGTGTGCACCCCGACGGCGATGCCGCCCGCCCCCGCCGCCAGGTAGTAGCGCGTGAGCGCCCGCTGCGCGCGCTCGTCGAGCGTCCGCGCCGGCGTGAGCGCCAGCGGGTGCGCCGGGATCACCTGACCCGCGAGAAGGTGCTGGCGAACGTTCACGGCATCGCGCTCCGGCAGTGGGATCGGACGGCCCGCCTGCGGCCGTCCAGTGGCAGTACGATAACGCAGGGTTGCGTCACGCACCGAATCGTGACATTTGCCCCCGTTTCCTGCCCATTTCGTGGTACCAACGCACTCGCGCGGCGTTCGTGCCGGTCTCGGTGCTCAACATGCAGCAATCGCGCACGCACGACGAGCGTCGGCGGCGCGCGGCATGCTGGCAGCGGTGCACGCCGTCGTCGGCAGGGATGCAGCGCGCCGTCGCGGCGTCGACCTCAGAACCGCCCGTCGCGCACCTCGAACTTGGTCGCCTTGCCGAGCAGCGGCCGGTGCTGCGCCACCCAGTCGGCGGTCCAGTCCAGCAGCGTGTCGAGTGGCAGCAGCGCCAGAGAGTCGCCGAAACGCGTACGCAGTGCACCGGCATCGGAAAGCAGGGCATCAGGCGCTTCCGAGCCGGTGAACGTCGGCGCGCGGCCGAGTCGGTCGCCAAGCGCCAGGGCCAGGTCGCGTACCCGCAGTGTTTCGAGACCGGTGACGTTCACCGCGATCGCCGGGTTCGCCGCATGCGCGAGCAGCCGCAACGCGATGTCGTTCGCGTCGCGCTGCCAGATCACGTTCACGGCACCCATCGTCACGTCGATGGGCACGCCATCGCGGACCTTCACGGCCAGGTCGGTGAGCACGCCGTAGGTCAGCGCGCAGGCGTAGTTCAGGCGGTAGAGCGCGACCGGTGATTTGTGCCAGGCGCCGAGCGCCGTCATCACGCGCTCGCGACCGAGGCAGCTCATGGCGTACTCGCCGACGGGGGCGGGCGGTGTCACCTCGTTCGCACCGGGGCCCGCTGAGCGGCTGAGCGGGTAGACGTTGCCGGTGCTGAACACCACCTGCCGCGCACCCGCATAGTGCTCTGCGCACCACACCGGCACGACGGTGTTCATCATCCAGGTGGTCGCAGGATCGCCGCCAGTGCCGAACTTCTGGCCGGCCATGAAGATCACGTTCTGCGCGTAGGGCAGCTGCGCCACAAACGAAAGGTGGCGCAGGTCCACGCGCTCCACGATCACGCCCGCCGCGTCGAGTGCGTCGGCCGCAACGGCATCTGACCAGCGCGACACGGCCACCACTTCCCGCCGCAGGCCGCCGTCAGCCAGCAGCATGGCGCGTCGCGCCATCCTCGCCAGCGACGGGCCCATCTTCCCGCCGGCGCCGAGGATCACGAGGTTGCCGTCGAGTGACGCGAACATCTCGACGAGCGCTGGCGAGGGTTCGCTCAGGGCGTCGAGCAGCTCCTCGCTGGTGGTCGGGACGATTGGTGGCATGCCCGAAAACTAGCGGCCTGTCTCACACACTTCGCACCCTGCGTCGAGAAGGAGTTGACGATGCCGACCCATCCAGACCGTCAACCAGTTCACCAAAGCACGATCACCGGAGCCTGCTCACCGCACCCGCGGCACCAGTGCCGCGTTAGCAATGCTGTTCAGCGACCAGTCATAGTCCGTCTTCACCACACGAAAGTCCCCACTCTCGAGCAGCGTCCGCTCCGGCCCCGCCGGATAGTACCGCGCGATGAACCGCCCAACCGCCGCCTCGCTCCCACCGAAGTCCTTCATGTAATCCGAGAACGAGAACACCGGACTCCGATACACCGTGCGGTTCGCGACGTCGACGCGGTTCTTCGCCGGCGTTCGCGTGAGGAAGATCACTGCCTGCTCGGTGAGCTGCGCATCCACACGCGCCCCGGTGTATGCCTCGCTCCGCAGCGGTGGGCAGCCGATCGCCGCACATACCAGCGCGAAGTGGATGCGCGGGTCGCGAAAGGTCGGGCGAATGGTGCGCTGTTCGATGTCGTCCAGCGTGTACGTCGTGCCACCCACGACGGCGAACGCCTCGGACCACGGGCCCTTCAGGCGCAGCAGGCCGAGTGACCTGTTGATGTTGCGGATCGATTCACGCTCGCCCTTGCTGTTGATCAGCTGGATCGTGTACGCGTTGTAGGCGTTGATCCACAGTGCCAGCTGCTCGGTGCGCGGCAGCGTGGCGGGATTGGTGGTGGCCAGGCGTCGCAGGTATCTGGCGAAGGCCGGGTCGGCCTTGAAGGCGTCGTAGTCCACCAGCCCGTTGCGCACGTGCGCCTGCAGCAGGCGATCGAAGTCGGCGTGGTCCACCACCTGGGCCTGCACCTGAGCCTTCACCTGTCCCGTGAACATCGTGCCAGCGAGGCAGAGCAGGGTGGCGACCGCGAGGCGACGTACGGGGGAATGCATCATCTGAGCAGCGGGAAGTAACGGGAAAAGATCGACTTGACGGTCGGCGTCAGCTTCGTGCGGCGCCACGCATCGGCCACCTTCCGCAACACCTCGCCCTGGGTCGGGTACGGGTGCATCGTGCGGCCGATCGCGGCCAGACCGAGGGCGTTCGTCATGCAGAGCGTCACCTCGCTGATCATGTCACCGGCGTTCGGCGCCACGATCGTCGCACCCACGATGGTGTCACTGCCGTGCCGAACATGGATGCGGCAGAAGCCTTCGGTCTCACCTTCCAGCCGCGCGCGGTCCACGTCGTGCAACGGCACCGTGAAGCTCTGGATCGCGATGCCGGCCTGCGCCGCGCTCGCCGCGGTGTGCCCGACCTGCGCGACCTCCGGTGAGGTATACGTCGCCCACGGGGTGACCAGATTGCTCGCCTTGCCGCGGCCGAAGAAGAGCGCGTTCTGGATCACCATCCGCGCCTGGAAGTCGGCGGCGTGCGTGAACTGCAACGGGGAGCAGATGTCACCCACGGCAAAGACATCGGCGTTGCTGGTTTGGAGGCGGTCGTTCACCGTCACCCCTGTCGGCGTGAACGCGACGCCGCCACGCTCCAGATCCAGCCCTTCGACGTTGGGCGCGCGACCGATCGCGACCAGCAGCGCGTCGCAACTGTGCGTTGCTTCCACGCCGCCGCGCCGCGTCCGCACCTGGATCGCGCCTCCCTCCTGCGCCACGCCTGCGACCTCCGAGCCGAGCGCGAACGTCACCCCATCGCGCGCGAGCGCCTGTTGCACGACCGCGGACGCATCGGCGTCGTCGCGCGACAACACACGCGGTCCGCGGTCGATCACGGTCACCTGCGAGCCGAACCGCGCGAAGCATTGCGCCATCTCGCAGCCGATCGGCCCCGCACCAAGCACCACCAGCCGCGCCGGCAATTCGGTCAGGTCGAAGATGGACTCGTTGGTGAGATACGGCACGCCATCGAGCCCCGGAATCGTCGGCGCGGCAGCGCGCGCACCGGTCGCGATCACGGCCTTCCGGAACCTGAGTGCGGCACCGCCGACGGTGATCGTCGCGCTGTCAGTGAAGGCGCCATCGCCGAGAAAGACATCCACGCCGAGGTCGCGGAAGCGCGCCGCACCGTCGATGGGACTCAGCTCGCTGCGGATGCGCCGCATGCGCGACATCATGGCGCCGAAGTCGCCCCGCGCCGCCGCCAACGGTGGCCCGGCATACTCCTTGGCTGCACCACGCGCCGTGGCCCACGCGCGGGCCGCGCTGATCAGCCCCTTCGACGGCACGCAGCCCACGTTCAGGCAGTCGCCACCCATCAGGTGCCGCTCGATGAGTGCCACCTTCGCACCGAGTCCCGCTGCGCCCGCCGCCGACACGAGCCCACCGGTCCCCGCGCCGATCACGACCAGGTCGTACTTCGCCGCGGGTTCCGGGTTTGTCCAGTCGGTCGGACGCACCTGCGCCAGCAGCGCGCGGTCGGACGGATCGTGCTCGAGCATGGGGAGGCGTGGAGAGGGTTGCGGCGTGGTGCAGGTCGCGCGATCAGCGCGACGCGGAACCGATGCTGGTGGTGTCGGCCAGTGCGCGTTTCGCGAGGCGTGTGATGAGCACCGTGACTGCTGCCGTTGCCGCAAGTCCGAGGCCCAGCACGGCGTACGATGCGGCCCCACGCGGCGGCGCCGCGGCGGCCGACGCGCCGATCGCCACGCGCGCCACCTGCCCGCTGTACACGTACAACAGCGTGCCCGGCAGCATCCCCACCGACGCCAGCAGGAAGTCCGCCCCGCGCACACGCGTCAACCCCAGCGCGTAGTTCAGCACGGTGAACGGAATCACCGGCGACAGCCGCAGCAGGAACACGACCTTGCGACCCTGCTCGCCGATCGCCGCATCGATCGCGGCAAAGCGCGGGTCCTGCTGCACGCGACCCGAGACCCAGTCGCGCGCCAGATAGCGCGCAATCAGGAAGCTGAAGAACGCCCCGAGTGTGGCAGCGGTGAACACGAACACGGTGCCGCGCACGAGTCCGAAGATCGCGCCCGCCGCGAGTGTCAGCAGCGACGCCGGCACAAAGGCTACGCAGGCCAGCGCGTAGCCGGCGATGAAGACCACCGGCCCCCATACGCCCAGCGAGTCCACCGCGGCGGTGAGGCGCGGCAGGTATCCGCCGATCTGCCGGCCGAGCACGATCAGGCCGACGATCACCGCGCACGCGACGAGTGCGCGGATGATCGTGCGGCGGGATGAGGCGGGTGTCACGGCGCTGCTGGTATCGGTCATCTGAAGCAGCGTCGCGGCCGCGCCCGGAGTTTGGATCGGCCGACAGCGTCCGGATTACGCGGTGCGGCTTCCCATGGCGAGTGGCTCGCCGTTTGTGCCCAGCCCCAGTTCCACGTGCAGTCGCTCCTTGGCCGCGGCGATCGCGGCTTGCGTCCGCGCCTTCAGCGTGGCCAGGTCTGCGAGAGTTAGCCCCGTCGTCTCGATTGGTTCCAGCACCCGGCAGATCGCGCGCGTCTGCTGGAACTGGAAGGTGTGCTTGGCCATCGCCCGTCGCGTCCCGGCCACCACGATCGGGAGGATCGGTGCGCCGCTCTCGATCGCGAGGCGGAACGCGCCGTCGCGGAACGGCAGCAGCTCACCATCCGGAGTGCGCGTGCCTTCGGGGAAGATCATGACGCTCAGCTTCTGCTGCAGCCGTGCCTTGCACCCGTTCATCGCCGACACGATGCTTTCCTTGCGGCCGCGCTTCACGGGAATGTCGCCCGCCAGCCACATCATCCAGCCCAGGAACGGGATCTTGAAGAGCTGCTCCTTGCCCAGCCACTTCATCTCCCACGGCAGGTGCGAGATGAGGAAGATGTCGGCGTAGCTCTCGTGGTTGGAGACGGCCACGTACGGCCGGCGCGGGTCACGGATGCGCAGGCCGTCGGTGCTGAACTTCCAGAGCGGGTTCATCCACACGGTGGAGCAGCCGACCAATCGGAAGGTGCGCCCCGCTGCATAACGGCTGCGATCGAACGGCACCGTCACCACGAACACCGCCAGCACGATGAAGAAGCCGATGATGATCATGGCGATCAGCACGACCCACGCCCACGCGTTCAGGACTTTCTGCAGCACGGCTCAGCCGGTGACGGGCTGGCGGGCGCAGGTGCCGTCGAACCCGGCCGTCTTGTGCGTGCCATCGCAGAACGGCTTCCGGCTGCTGGCGCCGCAGCGGCAGAGGAACACGTTCTTTCCCTCGGGCAGCGGGATGATCGTGCCATCGGCGTCGGTGAGCTGGACGGAGGGGGCGTCGGCGGCGCTGATCATCAGCGGGCCGTTGGTGTTCACCTTGATCGTGATCGGCATTGGCGGGGCGGTGTCGTGAACGAGACGGCGGCGGTGTGCCACCGGAGAAGGGCAGGATAATGCCTGTCGGGCCGGCATGGTGCGCCGCCGCCACGACAGGCCGGCCGCCGACCGCTCAGCCGGCGGCGAGCGCGGCGTGCCGCTTGAGGCGCTGGACCATCGCGTTCAGTCCCACCTCGCGGCCGGCCAGCCCGATGTCGTGCATCAGCTGCCGCACGATGTCGTTCGGGATCGCCAGCGTCACCGTCGGTGCCTGATCGTTGACGGCCTGGAAGAGGATCGCGAGCACGGCCGCGACCGTCGGCGACTCACGGACGTTGACGTCGGCATAGAAGTGCAGCCGGCCGTCGTGGTACTCGGGAAACAGGTCCACCCGCGTCTGGCACTCGGCGACAGTGAAGGCACCGCGATCGAGTTCGGCGAGGTGCGCGGGCACCGGCTCGAGTTTGCGCGCGTATGCCACGAGGCTGGCCATCTTCTCTTCCCGACCCATCGCCCGGAAGCGCGACAGCACGCGCTCGAGTGCGGGGGGAACGGTTTCCGTCTGCGTCATGCCCGAAAGCTAGCGGAACCCGGACATATTCCCCGCATATGCATCTCGTGATCGTGACGTCGGGGTCACGCGGCGACGTACAGCCGTATCTCGCGCTGGCCCTCCGCGCGACGGCAGCGGGCCACCGCGTCACCCTCGCCACGCATGGCATCTTCCGGCCGTGGGCGGAATCGCTCGGCATCGGGTTCCACGCACTGCATGGTGATCCGGCGGCGATGCTCGGCGGCCCCGGTGCCCGCGCCTGGCTGGCCGACGGCTCGCTGCGCGGGTTGTGGCGGTTCGCCCGTGAGTTCAATCGTGACTTCACCGGCCTGTTCGAGGGGATGTTGCGCGATCTCACGGCGGCCACCGCCGCCGCCGACGTGGTGCTCTACAGCGGCGTCTGCATGGCCGCGGCGCAGATGCACGAGGTCCGCGGGACGCCGGTGGTCGCCGGCTGGCTGCAGCCGCTCACACCCACCCATGCGTTTCCTGCCGTCGGGCTGCAGTATCGGGCTCCGAAGACCCGGTGGGACCGCCGTCGCAACCGGCTCTCGCACCTGGTGGGCGAGCAGCTGCTCTGGCAGCCATCGCGCCGCATCGTGAATCGCTGGCGCACGACGGAACTGCACGTCCCGCCGGTCGCCCTGGCCGGCCCGTTCCGCGCGCAGCGCTCGGCCGCCTATCCGGTGTGTTACGCGTACAGTCCCGCCGTGCTCCCCCGGCCGGACGACTGGCCGCCGTGGATCGCGCCGACGGGCTGGTGGTTCCTCGACGAACCGACCTACACGCCGCCGGCCGCGCTGCACGACTTCCTCGCCGCCGGTGACGCCCCGGTCACGATCGGCTTCGGCAGCATGACGCCGCAGGATGGCGAGTGGCTCTCGCGCATCGTGCTCGAGGCCTGCGAGCGCGCCGAGTGCCGCACCGTGCTGCTGCAGGGCTGGGGCACGCTCGGCAGCACCGCCCTGCCGTCGTGGGCGCACGTGGAGCGCGAGGTACCGCACGCCTGGCTGTACGAGCGCTGCAGCGCGATCGTCCATCACGGCGGCGCCGGCACGACGGGCGCCGCCGTACGCAGCGGCGTGCCCTCCGTCGTCGTGCCGCTCGGCTTCGACCAGCAGTTCTGGGGCACCCGGCTCGCGCACCTCGGCGTCTCCCCGGCGCCCATCCGCCGCCGCGACCTCACCGCCCCGGCGCTCGCGGCGGCAATCCGCGCGGCGCGCACCGACTCCGCCATGCGCGACCGTGCCGCGTCGCTCGGTGCGGTCGTCGCGGCCGAAGACGGCACCGGTGCGGCGCTGGCCCGGATCGAGGCGCATCTCGAGTGGTCGACGTAGGTCGTGTCCGCTCTACTGCAGAACGCGAAGGCGAAGAGGGACGGAAAGGAACGGAAAGGTGTTCGGGCGGTGCGGCAGTCATCGGTGCGGCGCGGGCATCGCTTCTGTGGTGAACAGCAACAGCAACAGCAACTGCAAACCGCTTGACGCGGAGTTGAAATGAGAAAGGCCTTCCCCCGACCGGTCGCGGCGTCACAGTGTTCTGTGCGCCCACAGGTGACCGTTCACGGGCCGTGAGGCCCATCAGCCGGAGGTCGGCCATGCTCAACAATGCACCCGTGTTTCCGTCCTG
>JANNXU010000056.1:0-2870 GCA_031409715.1 Gemmatimonadaceae bacterium
GTCCACGAACCGGTTCTCGTCGAACGACGGCAACGGTGTCTGGTCGCCGCGGGCCACGCGCATCGCGCGATAGCTCATCACCCGTTCGGTGTCGGCCATGTGCCCGACACTTTCGCGGATCGACCACTTGCCGGCCGCATAGCGGTGACGCTCCTGTTCCGCGGTGATCGTGCGCAATGCGCGGTAGTCGGCGTCGAAGATCACCGGCAGCAGGCGCCGCAAGTCGCCGTCGGGGACCAGGTCGATGTACTTCTGGTAGTACGCGCCGTAAGTGCCGGTCTCCGGGCGGGCGAAGTGCAATTCGTCCTCGTATGGACTCGTGATTTCCATCAGCGCACTCCTGCAGGCGATGCCTGCGGCAGGCCGACCAGTTCGACCTCGAACACCAGCGTCGCCATGCGCGGAATCGCCGGCGCGGCGCCGATGTCGCCGTAGCCCAGCTTCGGCGGCACCACCAGGCGGCGCTTGCCACCCACACGCATGCCACGCACCCCTTCGTCCCAGCCGCCGATCACCTGGCCGATGCCGACGGTGAACCGGAAGGTCTCGTTGCGGTCGCGGCTGCTGTCGAACTTCTCGCCGTTGGCCAGCCAGCCGGTGTAGTGCACCTCGGCCGTCGCCATCGAATCACAGAGCGCGCCGGTGCCGACGGTGAGGTCGCGGACGTAGAGGCCGCTCGGCCGCAACTCGGACGAGTCGAGTGCGACGTGCAGCGACGGCGCGTAGGTCAGTTCCGTCGGCTGGCCGGACACGGCGGGGGTTGCCTTCGGCGGCTCGACACAGGCCGCCAGCAGGAGCGACGCGGCGAGCAGGCACCGCGCACGGGATGAAGTCGTCATGCCGACAACGCTAGCGGAGACCCGCACCGCGCGCGACCTGCGCCGCACCGCTTGCCGGAGGCTGTGATCGCCCGCACGTTAGCACCCATGCCCTATGGATTCAGCGACATCGAGACGCCGGTCCCGCTGGTCGATCTCGATCGCCTGGCGGTGAATCTGGATCGCATGGCGGCCTACGCCGCCTTGCACCAGCTGGCGCTGCGCCCGCACGTCAAGACGCACAAGTCGTCGCGCATCGCCGCCGAGCAGATGCGGCTCGGTGCGGTGGGCCTCACCGTTGCCACGCCGCGTGAGCTGCAGGTGATGAGCGAAGTCACCGACGACATCTTCCTCGCCCATCCCCCGTTCGGCGCGAAGACCCGCCGCGTGCTCACCTTCGCCAGCGACGTGCAGTTGCGTGTCTCGCTCGACTCGCACACCGCCATCGAGGCGCTCGGCGCCGCCTGCCGCCAGTACGACCGCACCATCGACGTGCTGGTGGAGGTGGACTTCGGCATGAAGCGCATGGGCGTGTCCGATCCGAGCGACGCCGTGCGGCTGGCCGGCGCCATCCGGCGCCAGCCGGGCCTCCGCTATCGGGGCATCTGCTTCTATCCCGGCCACATCCGTCAGCCGGTGCAGCAGCAGGATGGCCTGATCGAGATCCTCTGCGGCGACCTGCGTACCGTGCTCGAATCGCTGGACCATGCCGGCCTGCCCGCGGAGATCGTCAGCGGCGGCTCCACCCCGGCGGCGTTCCGCATGCACCTCATCCCCGGCCTCACCGAGATCCGGCCCGGCACCTACGTCTTCAACGACCGCGACACCTTCTCGATGGGCGCCTGCGCCTGGGAGGACTGCGCGCTGACTGTGCTCGCCACGGTCATCAGCGATGCCGTGCCGGGCCAGGTGGTGATCGATGCCGGGGTGAAGGCGCTCGGCCGCGAGCCGATCCGCGCCAAGGACGGCGGCGGCTATGGTGCCGTGCTCGACCATCCGGAGGTGAGCGTCGCGCGCCTGAGCGAAGAGCACGGCATCCTCGACCTCAGTGACTCGCACTGGCAGCCGCAGGTGGGTGAGCAGGTGCGCATCGTCCCCAACCACGCCTGCGTCGTCACGCACCTCTTCGACGCCATGCTCGGCGTGCGCGGTGACATCGTCGAGACGTGGTGGCACGTCGGCGCGCGCGGCCGGCACAGCCCCGAACTCGCGCCGCCGCCGCTGTCGATCTGACGGCCGCGCCGGACGCCGGACGCGTCAGTTCCCGGGCGGCAGCCAGCGCGCTGCGGCGGGATCAGGCTCCACGAACACGGCCGTCCCATAGCAGAGCACCTCGCTCACGCCCTTCATGATCTCGGTGCCGTCGTAGCGGACGCCGATCACGGCGTTGGCTCCCAGATGCCCGGCATGGCTCACCATCATGTCGAACGCATCGCTTCGCGCGGCTTCGCACAACTTCGTGAACGCGGTGATGTTGCCGCCCACGATCGTCTGCAGCGAGCCGCCGATCGTCCCGAAGATCGAGCGCGACCGCACCACGATGCCGCGCACGATGCCCAGGGTTCGCGTGACGCGATATCCCTCGATCGTGAACGCGGTCGTCGTCATCTCGTGTACCATGCGGATCACCTGGCGTTGAAGTCATGCAGCCCACCCCTCCGTCAAGCATGCCCACCGTCCACGCCCTCGGCAAGCGCCGCGCCGACGGCAACGGCAACGGCAACGGCGACAGCAACCACGACAAACACGGCAACGGCAACAGCATATCGCAGAACCGCACAGCCGCAGAACCGCACAGCCGCGGAACTGCGGAACTGCGGAACTGCGGAACTGCGGAACTGCGGAACTGCGGAACTGCAAAACGCAAAACTGAACAGCCGCAAAACTGCAGGGACATCCGCGCGTGTCCAGGGGTCTGTCGGAAATTCTGTGTATGAGCCATCACTCTGTATGACGGAGGTGTGCATGGCTCGACGGAAACAAGCGGGACCGGAGACGTTGCCGGCCGGGTTGACGCCCGAGGTGCTGGATCAGCTCGTCGCGGGGGTGCAG
>JANNXU010000057.1:0-8882 GCA_031409715.1 Gemmatimonadaceae bacterium
ACTCCTACCGGCTCCGCGAGAAGCGGAAGGCGGGGCTCGTCCGCTCAACCCTCACGGCTCCTTCCGAGCTGTGAATCACCCGGGTGGGGAATTTGAGACGATCACTCCCTGGGGAATTTCAGACGATCATTGACACTGCTCCGGCAGGTCGGCACCCGATCCAGCGTTGTGGCTTCGCTCATCGTCAGCATCATCGTGCATGACGCCGGCGTCCACGGACCGTCAGCCACCCAGTTGGTCGTCGTGCTCCTCCTCAGCCAACGGGTCAAACCGAGAAATCGTGGGCCAGAACATGTCACTCTCCTGTTCCGCGACGACCTGACAATCGAGGCAAAGCACCGCGACCACGTCGACGAAGCCCCCAGATTGCAGCCCAACGAGCGCGGGGAAATCCTCACCGCAGCACGCCATGCAGAAGCGACTGGCTCGAGCGAGATGCAGCGCAACCAGGCTGAGACCGAGACGCTGGTTTTCGCGCCGACGCGCTGGCAACGTGGCCGTCGGCGCAACGTCGCCCGCGATGACGAGCGCCGGCGTTCCCCAGGTGTCCGGCGGCGCCCACGCGACGCTCACGGTGACGATGAGCCCATGTTCTGCCGCGAGCAGTCCGGCGTTCCAGGCGCATCGTCGCCAGCCGACGGGGACGGTAATTAGCCGACGGTCCCGCCACCAAGGTTGGCCGTTCGTCATGGATTCTCCCGATCTGCCCCGGCATCGACCGCTTCCATTTCGACGAGCAACCGCGCCGCGTCGACGGCCCGCAGCCTGCACCGCGAGCACAGTCGCAGACGCACGGCGCCGTCCACGGTGCTGATCACCGGGGTCGGAAGTCGAGTCGTCGGGTCTCTCCACGACCGGTCGGCCCCGCAGCAGATGCAGGTCTGGAGCGACCGGACGGCAGCAGCCAGCACATGACCGTTTCGATTTCCCCGCCTCCCCCCCGAACGCAGGGAGGGTTGCGCCGACGCGCGACGTCCCGACAATGGCCACCCACCCACTGCGCAGAATTTGTCACTCGTTTTGTCACTCGCGAGAAATCATGGCCGGAAAAGCGTGAGGGCGGCGCAACGGAAGTCGTTGCACCGCCCTCACTTGCTGATATGGGCCTGCGAGGAGTTGAACCTCGGACCTCACGCTTATCAGGCGTGCGCTCTAACCACCTGAGCTACAGGCCCCAAGAACCACGAAAGCTAAGGTTGGCCGCCCCGTCACGCAACCAAGCGCGCCCACGGACGACGCCAGCCGGCCGGCGGCCACCCTCGCCGCGAGCGCCCGCGCGCGCCGTCCCCGCCCCCGTCTCCCGCAACCGCCCCCGATTACCGCGACTCCGTCGTCCCCCCGTCAAAGTGCTCCGTGTCCGCCTGCGCCGCCGCCCGCGTGCGGTGCACCACGCCGTCGCGGTGATTTGGCGGCGCATACAGCGTGGACAGCTTCATCGGCACCTCGCCCGTGTTGATGATGTTGTGCGTCGTGCCAGCAGGGATCAGCACCGCGAATCCCGCACTGATCGCCGTTCGCACACCATCCAGCTCAGCGATGCCGCTCCCCTGCTCCACACGAAAGAACTGGTCGAGCCGGTGCACCTCCTCGCCGATGTCCGCCCGCACATCCAGCGACATCACCACCAGCTGGCAGTTGGTCGCAGTGTAGAGAACCTTGCGAAAATCGTCGTTGCCGACAGCCATGGTCTCGATATCACCGACGAAGCCTTTCATGGTCAATCCCCCTGGCGCGCCACGGGCAGCAGCGCGCATCGTTGTCGTGGAGCGAACGCAGTGGCCACGGTGCGCGATCGGAGTCAAGGCACCGCGAGAGAACATGGCCGAACCATGATGACCTGACGCTGCAAGACGCACGCCGCGAATGCCGAGCCACGCTCGAACGCACCGACAGCGACGCAGACCGCACACGCGCACGGTGTGCGAACTGAACCGCAATGCTGGCAGGCTCCAGCACACGTCGCACGGATGCCAGACCGGTCCACGACATAACTTTCCGTGACAGGCCCGTGGGGTGATGCAGTGATCGCTGGTTGCCCCTGGGCTCATGACTCGGAGCGACATATGTCCGCATCACACGCACTCGTCTGGCTCGACCACCATCACGCGAAGGTCATGCGTGTCGGCGGTGACACCCACGCCGTCACGCAGCTGCATGACGAGAAGCACGACACGCGCCAGCACAACAGCGGAGTGCGCACGCAGCACGAATTCTTCGGCGCCGTGTGCGATGCACTGGCCGCATTCGATCAGGTCGTCGTCGCGGGGAGCGGGCAGGTGCAGACGGATTTCAGGCATTACGTCACGAAACACCGGAGCGCACTGCTCCCGGCCCTCATCGGCTGGGAAACCGTCAATCACCCCACCGACCCGGAACTGATCGCGCTGGCGACGACAGTCTTCCACGCGCACGACCGGATGACCGGTCAACGCACCCTCGCCTGAGCCGATCCTCCACGTCACGACACGGGGACCAACGCCATGACGCAGACCAGCGCAGCACCAGAGCGCAGGAAGTCGGGGGAGCCGCGCTACCGACTCGAACGCCACACCGAGGCATTCGACATCAGCGCGTATGAGCCGTATCTCGTGGCGGACGTGATCGTCCCGGGCCCTGCGGAATCGGCCAGCAGCGAGGGCTTCCGTCTGCTCGCCGCCTTCATCTTCGGCGCGAACCATGGCGAGCACCGGATCGACATGACGGCACCCGTCACGCAGACGCCAGTCCGACTGCCGATGACCGTCCCGGTGACGCAATCACGCACGGACCAGGGATTCCACGTCCGCTTCGTGATGCCGAGCGGCTACACCCTCGCGACGCTGCCGGTGCCGAACGACCCACGCGTCACGCTCCACGAGATTCCGGCCCACCGCGTCGCCGTGCTCCGCTATTCCGGACGCTGGACCGAGGAGAACTACGCGCAGCACCTCGCCGAACTGCGCACGGCGTTGTCGACGGCCAACGTCGCCACGCTCGGCGAACCGATCCTCGCCCGGTACAATGCCCCGTACGTACTGCCGTTCCTTCGACGGAATGAAGTCTGGCTGACGCTGGCCTGACCGTCGACAGCCATGACAGCCAACCTCGCCTCCGTCGCGATCCACGTCGACGACGTCGACCGCCCCCCGGAGGCACCGGCATACTGAGCCGCCGATCGGTTTGCGTTCAGTATTACTAAACGCTATTGCAATGGCATGAAGCCTCGACTGCCCTGGATGCAGCGCATTCGCACCGCCTGGGCCACGCGATCCATCTGCTGGCTCCAGGGCGTTCGCCGCTCCGGAAAGACCGTGCTCGCTCGTGCGCTCCCGGACACGGTGTACTTCGACTGTGAACTGCCCAGCGTGCGCCGGGAGATGCGCGACCCGGAGGCGTTTCTCGCCGAGTACACGGGGCAGCAGCTCGTGCTCGACGAGATTCACCGACTCGACGATCCGGCTGAACTGCTCAAGATTGCCGCCGACCACCATCCACAGACTCGCATCCTGGCCACAGGATCGTCGAGCCTGAGCGCACGGGCAAAGTTTCGTGACACGCTCGCCGGTCGAAAGCACGAGGTGTGGCTGACACCGATGACGCACGCAGATGTCGAGAGCTTCGAACAACCCAGTCTGCCGCATCGCCTGGCGCGCGGCGGTCTGCCGCCATTCTTTCTCGCCAAGGCCCCGCCAGAGCGCGACTATCAGGAATGGCTCGATGCCTACTGGGCCAAGGACGTGCAAGAACTCTTCCGGCTGGAGAAACGAGCGTCGTTCGCGCGCCTGTTCGAGATGCTGCTCATCGATAGCGGCGGCATCTTCGAAGCGTCACGGTTTGCCCGCGCCTGCGAGGTGAGCCGGCAAACTGTCATGAACTATCTGGAGGTGCTCGAAACCACGTTCGTGATGCACGTGGTGCGCCCGTTTGCGTCGAACAGCTCGGCCGAGATCGTGGCCGCGCCGCGCGTGTACGGATTTGACACTGGATTCGTGGCGTATCATCGCGGATGGTCGCCGCTCCGACGAGACGACTACGGACCATTGTGGGAACACGTCGTGCTCAATGAGATCCACGCAGCGCGCCAGCGCCGCGACGTACAGTACTGGCGAACAAAATCCGGCCACGACGTGGATTTCGTCATCGCGGCACAGCGCGCGGCGCCGATGGCCATCGAGTGCAAGTGGTCACAGGACGCATTCGAGCCAGCGGCCATGCTGGCGTTTCGGAACCAATACCCGCACGGGCCGAACGTGCTCGTGGCGGCCGATGTGCAGCGGGCAAGCACGAGACACTTCAAGGGAGTGGAGGTTCGCGTGGTGGGATTGAAGCACATTGCGGAGCTGGTTGCATGACGGCGGCCGATGTCCTCACACGAACGCTGTGCGCGACCGCTACACCAGCGAGCGCGAGCTCAGCGCCGGAGGGTTGGGCCACCGGGTACCTCGCGTGACGACATGATGCACGGCTCCTCGGCGGTCGCTCGTGAGCGTCTCGGCCGGGTGAGCACGCTCGCAGTATTGCGGCGCAGGACGCCCGGACCGTATGGTTGCGGAATGACAGCCAACCTCGCCTCCTTCGCCATCCACGTCGACGACGTCGACCGTGCGCGCACCTTCTACACTGCCGTCTTCGGCTGGGTGTTCGAGCCCTGGGGGCCGCCAGGCTTCTACCTCATCCACACGGGCGACGCCGACGCGCCCGGGATTCAGGGGCTCATGCACCGGCGCCAGGTCCCCCGCGCCGGCACTGGACTGAACGGCATCGAGCCGACGTTCGCGGTCGATGACGTCGACGCCGTCCTCGAGCGGGTCGTGGCCGCCGGAGGCACCGTCACGATGCCGAAGGCGGTGATCCCGACCGTCGGCGCATTGGTGCGTTTCCTTGATACCGAAGGCAACGACATCGGTGCGATGTGGTACGAACGCGCACCACATACCTGACCGCATTCCGAGCCGAATCATCCATCGGCCGGCGGGAACTCACCGCCGGCCTCAGGCCACAGCGGCGAACCGGTCGACGGGTGACGGGTGAGGGTGACGCAGCGGCACCGCCATGACTCCGGTCAGCGGCGCGACACGCTCCCCACCCCACGGTCGAAATTCCCATCCCGTGTTTCTCGGCGTAGCATAGAGATCGACTCCCCACCCCGCCCGTCACGCCGTCCGCTGCTCCACCACCGTGAGGCGCACGGCGCGTGCACGTGCTCCCCACCCGAGGACCGCATGCCTCGTTCGCTTCGCGCCCTGCTCCTGGCTCTGGTGGCGTTGGTTGCCGCCGTCATACAACCCGCGCTCGCCCAATCGGCGACCGCTGCCACCGCGATCCCCTCGTCCATCTTCGGCCAGCTCCACTGGCGGACCATCGGGCCGGAGGGCAACCGCTTCACCTCTGCGGTCGGGATTCCCGGCGATCCGCTCACCTACTACGTGGGCGCGGCATCCGGCGGCATATGGAAGACCGTCGACGGTGGCGTGAACTGGTCGTCGATCTTCGACGCCCAGCCGGTCCAGTCGATCGGGGCGCTGGCCATCTCGCGCTCCGATCCGAACGTCGTATGGGCCGGCACCGGCGAGGCGCATATCCGCAGCCACATCTCGATCGGTCAGGGGATCTACAGATCCCTCGATGCCGGACGCACCTGGACACTGATGGGCCTCGAAAAGACGGGCCGCATCGCGCGCGTGGTCGTGCACCCCACCAATCCCGATGTGGTGCTGGCCTGCGCCCTTGGCACCGCCTACGGCCCACAGCAGGAGCGCGGCGTCTACCGCACCACCGATGGCGGTGCGACCTGGACCCGCGTGCTCTTCGTGGATGAGAACACCGGCTGCTCCGACCTGGCGATGGATGCGCGGAATCCGCGCGTGCTCTTCGCGGGGATGTGGCAAATCGAGATTCGCACCTGGGGCCGCACCAGCGGTGGACCTGGTGGGGGACTGTTCATCTCGCGCGACGGCGGCGTCACCTGGACGCGCCAGGTGGGCCACGGCCTCCCGGTCAAGCCGGTCGGCAAGGTCGCACTCGGCCTCTCGACGTCCAACCCCGACCGCGTGTTCGTCATGATGGAGACCGGCGACGGACTGCCGTGGGAGGGCAAGGAGACCGAGAGCGGTCAGCTCTGGCGCTCGGACGACAACGGCGGCGAGTGGACACTGGTGAGCCGGGACCGGAACGCGATGGGCCGTGCCCACTACTACTCGCGGATGGCCGTCGCCACCGACGATCCCGACGAGGCGTACTTCCTCACCGCGTCGTTCGCAAAAACCATCGACGGCGGCGCCACGATCACCGTGCTCCAGCGCGGCGAGGCTCCGGGCGGCGATCACCATGACATCTGGATCGACCCGACGAATGCCGCGCGCATGATCGTCGCGCACGATCAGGGCCTCTCGATCTCGCAGAACCGTGGCAAGACCTGGTTCCGCCAGCGCCTGTCGAATGCGCAGATCTACCACGTCACCGTGGACAACGAGATCCCCTACAACGTGCTCGGCAACAAGCAGGATGAGCCGTCGTACCGCGGGCCGAGCAACAGCCGGATTCAGGGGTTCGGCGGCGACGGCGGGATTCCGCGCGGGATGTGGCACTCCGTGGGCGGCGGCGAAAGCGGCTGGGCAACACCCGACCCCACGAACAGCAAGTTGATCTGGTCCACCGCCTCCGGCTCCGGGATGGTCGGCGGCATCGTGGTGCGCTTCGAGGAGGACCGTCGCCAGTTCCGCAACGTGGAGGTGTGGCCGCAACAGTCGAATGGCCCCGCCGAGGGCGTGAAGTACCGCTTCGTGTGGGATGCCCCGTTGCTGATCTCGCCGCACGACCACAACACGCTCTACACCGGCAGTCAGCATGTGCATCGCACGACGGACGGTGGCCAGAGCTGGCAGGTGATCTCGCCCGACCTGACGCTCAACGATCGCAGCCGGATGGGTAGCTCCGGCGGCCTCACGCCGGACAACATCGGCGTGGAATACGCGGGCGTGGTCTATGGCATCGCCGAGTCACCGATCACGAAGGGCACCATCTGGGTCGGCACCAACGACGGTCAGGTCCAGCTCACCCGCGATAACGGCGCGACGTGGACCAACCTGACGAAGAACATCATCGGTCTTCCGGTCTGGGGGTCGGTGCGCAGCATCGCGGCCTCACGCTACGACGCTGCCACGGCGTACCTCACGGTGGACTTCCACCAGATGAACAATCGCGACCCGTTCATCTATCGCACCACGGACTATGGGCGCACCTGGAAGCTGATCGTCAACGGAATCCCGAAGAGCAACCTCAGTTACGCGCGCATGATCCTCGAGGATCCGGTGCGTCGCGGGCTGCTCTACGCGGGGACGGAGAACGCGATCTACGTGTCGTTCGATGCCGGTGACAGCTGGCAGCCGCTGCAGAATGATCTCCCCCGCGCGCCGGTGTCGGGCATCGTGGTGCAGGAGCACTTCAACGACCTCGTGATCTCCACCTACGGTCGCGGCTTCTGGATCATGGATGACATCACGCCGCTGCGGAACGTGACGCCGGCGGTGCTCGCCTCGGAGGCGACGCTGCTCCCGATCCGCGATGCGTACCGCTTCCGCCCCATCACGGCGCCGTCGACGACGTACGACGATCCCACCACCGGCGAGAATCCGCGCTACGGTGCCTCGATCAACTACTGGCTCAAATCGCCGGTGACAGGCACGGTCAAGGCCGCGATCCTCGACGACAAGGGCACGGTCATTCGCGCGCTCACCGGCACCAACGTCGCGGGAATCAACCGCATCTACTGGGACCTCCGACATGAACCGACGACGGAAGTGCGGCTGCTCACCAGCCCGATGTATGCGGATCATATCGTGACGGGTCCGCAGGGTCGCGTCGCGCCAGGCACCAGCCGGCTCAGCATCCTCGCGGCGCCGGGCCGGTACACGGTGCGCATCACGGCCGGTGCAGTCGAACAATCGCAACCGCTGCTGGTGAAGAAGGACCCGAACTCCGGCGCGACCGACGCGGACATTGCCGAGCAGAATCGTGCGCTGGTGTCGATCAGTCGCGACCTCAACGCCGCCGCCGATGCGGTGCAGCGTGTGGAATCGGCGCGAGTGCAGCTGGACGGCATCATCCGCGCTGTGGACGACAGCACCGTGCGCCGCGCCGCGCGGACGCTGGCGCAGCAGCTGGTGGCGCTGGAGATGACCCTCGTCGACCTGCGCCAGACGGGCCAGGGGCAGGATGGTGTGCGCTTCGGCTCGAAGCTGATCGCCAAGCTGGGCTATCTGGCCAACGGCATGAGTGCCAGCGACCACAAGCCGACCGATCAGCATGGCGAGGTGCAGGCAATCCTGAACACCGAGCTGAAAGCCCAACTCTCGGCGCTGGATGCCCTGGTGAACAGGGATCTCGCCGCGTTCAACGAGTTGTTGAAGCAGCGTGGCGTGCCGAACGTGTTGGTCCGGGCGCGTGGGCCCGTGTTCTGAGCGTGCGGCGGTTTGCACACCGGTTTGCACACTGATTCGCAGACTGATCTGCGTCGATGCGCTCACGGCAGGAGAGCGCATCGACGCAGGCGAGGTGGTACGACGCGTATGAGGTGATATGACGCACAACGCCCTCGGCACTCCGAAGAGCGCCGAGGGCGAGTGTACTATAAAGGCAATCGAGAGAAGATGTGTGTGGTGATGCGACTACTGAGTCACTTTCAGCCCTCGGGTGTTGCCACCCGGTGGTCTACTCATGGACTCCGTTAAGGAGGTGATCCAGCCGCAGGTTCCCCTACGGCTACCTTGTTACGACTTCGCCCCAGTCATGATGCTCGCCTTCGGCCGCTTGGTCCCTTGCGGGTTCCGACACGGACTTCGGGCGCTCACCACTTCCATGGCGTGACGGGCGGTGTGTACAAGGCCCGGGAACGTATTCACCGT
>JANNXU010000058.1:0-115469 GCA_031409715.1 Gemmatimonadaceae bacterium
GGGCGACTCCTACCGGCTCCGCGAGAAGCGGAAGGCGGGGCTCGTCCGCTCAACCCTCACGGCTCCTTCCGAGCTGTGAATCACCCGGGTGGGGAATTTGAGACGATCACTCCCTGGGGAATTTCAGACGATCATTGACACTCCTGACGGGGTGCCGTTTCTCGTTCTGGGGGGCTCTGGGTAACCAGCGGGTAACCATGCGCTCTGATAATCGATGCCGGCGGGTTCTGCGGCTGTCCGCAGCGCTCGGACGCGGCGGGCCAGCGTGAGGACGTACAGCGCCATCGCGCGGCGGTCCTCGGTGGTCATAGGCTCGCCGGTCAGCTTCGCGAGTAACACGGTGTGCCGAGGGAGTGCACGGCGCGACGGTGCGTCGTCCCGTCAGTCCGTCGTCATCGTCCCTTTGTAGGGAAAGAAATCCCTAGGGCGGATTTCTCACCAAGCTATTGAATCACGGCTACCCCACGTGCTAGGAGCTGTTTGCCTAGGAACGCCTTACACCTCACGCCAAACGAGGCATGTTCTATGTTCACGCAACGAGCGAGACCCACTGCGCGCCGTCGGATGGCCTGCCCACAAAGTCCTTGGCCATGACGACGACGCGGAGTATCAGCGTCAGCTGAAGGATGGCGCACCTCCTCTCCGATCAAGTGTTCGTCCGGCGCAGCGTCAGGCGCATGTCGCCACTGGATTACCTGAACCTTCGGACAACCCGGGGCGATTCACTCTACACCTCGATCCACACCATGACTTGGCCATCTCGCCGTACGCTATCACTCGCTGGAGCACTGCTCCTGAGCACCGCATGCGCTCCGAAGGCCGACACGCCCGTCATTGCATCCGCAGCGACGGTACCCGCCATCCCATACGGTGCAAACGCACCAGCAGGGGCGACGTTCACGCATGACGGCGTCACCCTGTACTACGAAGTGTACGGGACGGGTGCGCCATTGCTGCTGGTGCATGGGAATGGAGGGAGCATCGGGACCATGGCTGCCCAGATCGCCTTCTCCAAGCAGCGCTACCGGGTGATCGTCATGGACAGTCGCGATCAGGGGCGCTCGTCCGACAGCGACACGCCGATCACGTACGAGAAAATGACGGACGATCTGGCCGCACTGATTGATCACCTGAAACTCGACTCGGTCGATGTCGTTGGCTGGAGCGACGGCGGGATCGAGGCATTGCTGCTTGGCATCCGGCACCCGACCAAAGTCAGGAAACTCGTCGCGATGGCAGCGAACCTGAATCCAAGCTTGCAGGCGATCTATGGCGAGACCGACGAACTGGTGAGAAACATGCTGTCGTCCATGCCCGATAGCGTGCGCAACACACCAGAGGGCAGGCGCACGCAGAAGGTGACTGGCACGATGCTGAAGGAGCCGAATATCGACCCCAAGGCGCTCGAGCGCATCACCGCACCGACCCTGGTTCTCGCGGGTGACCACGACCTCATCCGCCTGGAACACATCGTCGAGAGTTTCAATCATCTACCGAGCGGACAACTCGGAATCTTTCCGAACAGCACGCACTTGGTGCCATACGACGATCCCGTATTGTTCAACACCACCGTCGAACGCTTCCTCACGACACCATTCGTGAAGAAGGCCCGCATCCCGGATACGATGAGGTCCTTCGAGAAGCTGATGGGAGAGCTGGCGCATTGACAGCGACGCGCCGTTCTCCGCCTGTAGGCCCGATCATCCATCACACGATTCGATCCACGGGCGGGGAGTACAACGCATGAGTTCCGGGACTGCCGCGCGCGAAGGCGTCTTGCACGCAGCGACGGGCGCGCGGACCCGCCGACCGCAGCTCCATGAGGCCGCGATGCTGCTCGCGAGCTTGAGTATTCTCGCGGGTGCGACCGTTCGCATGCCGGTGTTGTTTCCAGTGTTTGGTGAGGCAGGATGCTTCCGCAGCGTGCATATCGCCGGAGAGAATCACACCGTCGATCGTACGCGTCTGATCATGCCAGCGTCGAGGGACTGATGCGATGCGCTCAGGGCCGGTCGAACGTGCCAACCTTCTTGTTGTCCCGCCTGAACATGTCGGGTTGCAGCCACGGGCTATCACCGTACGGGCGTTGCCTTGGCCACAGTTCATCCAGCGAACTCGCATCGTACAACACGCCGGCCTTCATTACATAGCGGATGTCAGTCGTGGTGCGAATATCGTCCAGCGGGTTCGCGTTCAGCACCATCAGGTCGGCCAGCTTCCCCACGGTGATCGAGCCGATGTCGGCGTCGATCCCGAGAAGCCGCGCGCCGTGCATCGATGCGATCTCGAGCGCCGTCATGTTCCCCGTCGCCTTCGCGGTCATCCAGACATCCCAGTGCGAGCCGAGTCCATGCTGCTGACCGTGCGCGCCGACAGCGGTAAATCCGCCGGCGGCAACGATGTCCGCGATCGACTGTGCCATGATGTCCTTGGAATAGTCGGTCTCCGGCCGCTGGATCACGCGCCGTGTGTGCGGTATCAGCATGCGCCACGGCAGCCACTGTTGTTGCTTGGCGTCCTGCCAGACTGGGCTCTCCTGCCAGAACCATTCCTCGTTCCAGGCACCGAAGCCGCTCAGCAGCGGCGTATGTGAGTACACGTAGTTTGCCTGCGCGATGAAGGTCGTGACATCGGAATACATGGGCGACTGCGCCTGGACATGCTCGCCGCCGGTGTAGCCGTCCATCATCATGCCGAGTCGGTAATTCAGGTCGTCGCTCGCCTCGGCGGTGATGCGAACGCCACGCTCGCGCGCAGCGTCGGCGACCCATTGCCGCTGCTCGCGCGTCGGCTGCATGTACTGCTTGATCATCGTGGCGCCCCATGACATGCGCCGGGCGATCTCCGACACCGCATCGTCACGCGAGCCGATGTCGTTCGTGAGACCAGCGTCGCCGGCATACATGGCCTCGGCCGTCGAGAACGCGCGTGGTCCCACCATCTCGCCGGCTTCGATCAATTCAGCGGTGGGAAACATCGCGTTAGACGTCGAGGCGGGGTCACTGGTCGTGGTGACGCCGTACGCCAGGTAGATCGCCGATTCGAAGTTCTGGCGCGGCATCATTCCGAGGTACTCGGCGTGATGATGAGCGTGCGCGTCCACCCACCCGGGAATGATGGTCTTCCCAGTGGCGTCGACGACGCGGCTCACACCGGCGGTACTGCACGAGCCGACGCACGAGATTCGGCCCCTGGTCACCACAACCGTGCCATTCGGGATCACCTGCTTCCGGTCGAGCGTGATGATGCGTGCGTTGGTGAGCGCAATCGAGCCCGACGGGATGGCACGCGGCGCTGAGAGTTGCACCGCGACGGTATCGGCTCGCCTGGTAGCAACGTGGTACGAGATCACGCGATTGGCGCTGCCGAAATCGACGACGCTATCCGATCGCCAGCGAGGGAAGAGCCCGCCACCTGTGCTGAGCGCGATCACGGGCAGCTCGCCGTCACGCCGGGCAAGCTTCGGCACCGTGGTTCCGGTGCGGTGCGCCGGCAGTGGCGAGAGGTACACATTGCCGCCCTGCATGAACGCGACCCACTGCCCGTTGGGCGAAATGGCGGCATCGTCGGCATCCTTGATGCTCGCGTGCACCCGTCGATCCGTGCCGTCGAGCCGCATGGAAGCCAGCTCGATGCCACGAGGGGGAATACCGAAGGCGTTCCCGCTACCGTAGCTGTTGCTCACGGCCCAGTACACGCGCGCGTCAGTGCCGACGGTCGGGCGAAGTTCGACGCCACGATTCCCACGACTCGTGGTTTGCGCGATGTCGACTTCGGTCGCGGCACCATTGGCATTCACACCATCCGACGCCACGCGCACGACGTCAAACCAGCCGGAGCGCCGGACTGTGGAGCCACGCGCTGACGCGCCACCACCGCGCGCCACGACGATCTCGCGCCCGTCCGGCGTCCATGACGGATTCAGATACTCGCCTGCATCACGCGTCAGTCGCTGCGGAACCCCACCCGCGTCGCCATCAGTGACTGCAACGCGCCAGAGCGCACCGCGATTCAGTGAGTCGACGGTGGTGAACGCAATGGACTGGCCATCGGGTGACCAGGCTGGCTGGAACTCGAAAGGATCGAACGTTGCCCGCGTCAGGCGTCGTGGCTTGCCGCCGGGCAGTGCCTGCACCCAGACGCGGCCGAGCGCCTGGAAAGCGAGTCGACGACCATTCGGTGAGACGGAGGCCCAGCGGAGGTACCGCACGTTCACGTCGCCGTCGCTGACGCGGCGTGTCGTCAGCGCCTGTTCGGAAATCGTGCGCTGCACGCGTGCCGAGAATGGGATCGTGCTGACGGCACCCGTCGCCACGTCCACGCGCCGGATCCTGCCACCCTGATGCAGCACGATGCTGCGGCCGTCGGCAGTCCATCGATACATCGGGTAGGAGCCGTCCACCGTGAAGCTCTCCTCGGAGAGATCCATCTCGACCGGGTCCATCAGCAGACGCTCGCCACCTGACTGGAGGTCGCGAATCCAGAGGGCCGCGCGTGGTCCGAAGCGCTGGCCCTTGTACTCGAGTGTGCCGCCCGGGACTTTTCGCATGAACGCAAGAGACCGTCCATCCGGGCTCGGTTCCGGCGCAAACGCGCCACCGCTCGAGCCGCGGGACTGTTGTGCATTCGTGCCGGATGTGAGTGCGCGCCCGACGCCGGTCTGCAGGTCGAAGCGCTGCAGTTGCACGCCGCCGCTGAGGGCGTCGCGACGGCCGTCGAAGCTGGTGCCTCGGTCCGTGTAGAGGTCGTAATAGAGGTAGCGACCGTCGAAGGAGATGGAGGGTCGATGCAGCGCGCGTCCCTCTTCACTCTTGACGAGCGTGACACCCGTGCCGCCGTCGCGATGATACATGACGAGCGATCGGTCGGTCGCGCCTTCCTGCATGACCACGAGATACCGGTTGTCGGCAGTCCACTGCGGATAGAGCATACGATCCCGCGGCGCACTGGCGACGATGCGTGGGTTCGCGCCATTCGAGTCCATGACCCACAGATTGAAGTCTCCGCCTGCGCGATCGGACACGAACGCGATCGATTTTCCGTCGGGCGAGATGCGCGGGTGGAAGTTGCTGGCGATGCCACTGGATTGCGTCAGGCTGACGGCGGTGCCGCCGCTCGCGGGCATGCGATAGATGTGGCTCAGCAGGTCGAAGACGATGAATGCACCATCGCGCGAGATGTCGACGCTGGTCCATGTGCCCTCGGTGGTGGTGAAGTCGATCTGTCGCGTGCGTCCGCGGGCTTTCGTGACGTCCCATCTTCCCGTATCTGCTGCAACAGCAGCTGGCGCGCTTCCCTGCGCACGTGCGACCTGAGGCACCAACGGGCTGAATGCGAGGGCAGCAACGACGGTGATCGTGCGCACGTAACGATTGGGCATGGCGGTGTCGATGGGGCGGGGAGAGTGAGCAGTCCTTCAGCCTGCACCTCCCGTCCTGGCTGAGAATGCACAGGCATTGGTCGCCCGGGTGTGGCGGCACCTGTCGAGCGTGTAATCGCCGTCACCAGTGCATGTGTGGCTCGTCGCGAGGGGCCAACTGGAGAATACGGCGCGGTTTGCCGTACCGCGAGATCTTGCCCGGACTGGCATGGTGGGTCCCACGTTGCTCGCGATTCGGGCGGCACCGACGTCGTCCGTGTCGCGACATGTGTAGGGTACGACGGAGGCCACGCTGGTGCTGCGTTCTGGCAGCAGCAAGGATGCATGCGCACAGGCGTCCGACTGGTTGATCCGCCCGGCGGTGCCCGCGGTATTCGACTTGAGCGTGCGGAGCCTCCAGCCTTCCTGCGACCTTATCGTCGATCGGCGTCTCTACACATGTGCGGTGGGAGCCGAGTGCATGGTGGGCGGCGTCCGCGGCGCATTCCCCGAATCCCGAAAGAACACATCGCGATGCACTACGCCGACTTTGCCTCGCAGCTCGAACGCCACCCCGATGCCGAGCTCGTATTCGAGATCGGCGCCACGACGATTGGCCGCGGCCATCACGTGACCGAGGTGCTTCGACAGACCGTGGACGGTGTCGATTGTGGTGGTTCGCTCGACCACTGGCGCGACACGGTACTGCAACTGGTGGAATCGCCAGCCGTCGACGGGCGTCCTGGCATGAGCGCCCGGACGGCCGAGGTTATTCCGCAGCGCACAGAGCAGCGGCTCGCGCTGGCCGCCGACAATGAGGCGGTGCTGGAGTTCCGTCCTGCAGATGCGATGGCGGCGCAGCGTTACCACGTGACCGACGTCGCCAGCGGTATCGCTGGAGCCATGTCAGCGACCCGCCGGCTTGCTGAGGCCCTGATTCACGACGTCTTCATGAAGGCGGTACGGGCCATCCACGAGGGGCGTGCACCCGGAAACCTCGTCGACTGGCTGCACCAGGTGTCGTGGCCCACGATCACCGATCACTACCGTGCCCGGCGGCTGGACGTCCAGCCGCTGGTGCACGAGGCCGCCGTTACGGACGCACCGGACTCGGCCGCGTTTCAAGACCTGGCGAGCGGCCTCCAGCCCCTCGCGGCCACGCTGCCGACGCTGTATCGCGTTGCGCTGCACTCGGCCGACTTTCAGGGGCAGCGACTGGCCGTGCTGGCTACCACGGCGGGCGTCACGGTCTCCGCCTTCAAGAGTCGAGTCAGTCGGGCGCGTGCGATGCTTCGCAAGCGCGTGCTGGTGTGTTGCCCTGTGTCACTCGGCGCCTCGGGACGCGTCGCGGACGTTGACATCCGTGCTCCCGCCGAGGCCGGTTGCGCGTGCGCACCGACGCCGGAGTAGGCGATCGCGGCATTTGCGAAAACCACGCCATCCACGAGAAGATTGTCGAGGGGGGCCGGCTTGAGTGTCGAGTGCCCGCAGGAGTTCGGGTGCGTTCCGCCGTCCAATCCTCGAGGATATGGCATTGCGCATGCTCCGGATCGTACGCGGTGTACTGGGAACCGCGCTGGCTTTTGCCGTGCCTTGGGCGGTGGTCGGCAGCGCCCTCGCCGTCGCGATCGAAGCGTTGTGGCCCAGCGCGGGAGCGCAGGGTCCGATGCCTGAATTCTACGTCACGGTCGCGCAGTCCGGACCGGTGATATTCGGGGCGCTCGGCGGCCTCGCGGGGGCACTGTACGCATCCTTGCTGGCCATGTCAGGACGTCGTCTGGCATTCGAGCAGCTCACGCTGACACGAGTGCTTGGCCTGGGTGCGGCCGGAGGTTTCGCCGTGCCGGGTTTCGGTGACAGTGCACTCATTGCGCCGTGATGATGCATACGGTGACAGTCTGACCCTGCGCCGGCGACGGCGGGCAGGCGTTACGTATCGCTTCCCCCAGGGGATAGGGTGTCACCGGAACGAAGCGTTCACTGCAATGAGTGCACTGTCACCGATATGCTCACCGATATGCCTGTCACCGATATGCCGTTGAGAAGGAATCGCCGTCCAGGCTGCAGTCCCAGCGGTAGCCGTGTGGCGTTGGGTATGACATACAGACTTGATCTTCCCTCAGCCACATTCTGGATCCGTGTGACTGAGGCGGGTCGGTGTCAAAACCGATTGTAATTGCGCACTTCCTGTCTTCTTCAGCAATTTTCGTCTCGGAGGTCATCTGCAAACCAGACGCGCCGTCGCAATACTTGGCTCCCTGCTGAGCACGGCATTGCGTGCGCAGGATGCCGACTCAGCGCGCCTTCGGGTGCTCACCACGTCCGCGCCGCCACTTCGCCTTGATCGCGTCGAGCTGCACACGGCTCCGGCCCGGACATTCGAGGGTATCTCGGCGGTCAGTGTCGACAGGGCGGGAAACATCTACGTCCTTCACCGTCCGGTGCGGGGAGATCCCATCGTCGTTCTCGATCCTCAGGGACGCGTGTTGCGTTCGTGGGGCGCGGGTATGTTCACGATCCCGCACGGGATCCGCGTCGATCCCGCTGGTCATGTCTGGACAGTGGACGCCCACACGTCAATGATCTACAAGTTTACGGCGCACGGCCGGAAGCTCCTCGAAATCAACGTCGGAAGCGTGCCGGACACGACGCAACAGTTTTGTGGTGCGACGGACGTCGCGTTCGGGCCCAATGGTCGCGTCTTCGTGGCGGATGGCTACTGTAATGCGCGCGTGATCGAGTTCGACGCGAACGGCAGGAAGGTGCATGAATGGGGACGTCCCGGCTCCGGGCCAGGGGAATTCAACGTCGTGCATTCAATCGCTGTTGGCCCGGACGGCCTTCTGTACGTGGCCGACCGGGAGAATGGACGGCTGCAATGGTTTGATCTCGACGGAGGATTCCGCGGCGAATGGCGTTCTGGCGGTCAGCTCTACAGCGTGGCGTTCAGCGCTGGAGGCGAGGTGTACGTCAGTACGCATCCACAGGGTGTCCCACTCGACGATGAATTCAACGTGTTCAGGATCGACCCTGTCGGCGGCCACGTACTCGGACGTGTGTCGATTCGCGCGCACGAACTCGCCATTGGTCCTGATGGCAGTCTGTTCCCAGCCACGAGGAACGGTCAGCTGACGGTGTTACGCCTGCGACCGTAGTCGAGCGCGACGTCAATTGCAGCAACGGCGACCTGACCAGTGTTGGCTGGCACGGGGGTGGGTAGACTCCGGCTGTCGTGCAACCTGCAGTTCCACTCGACACAAGGCATGGCCAATGTTCACGCAGCGGCGCCGACGGCAATGGAGCGTAGTCGGCGTCCTGTTGCTGTTCACGGCCTGCACCACGAGGACCGCGACGATGACCGACGCTGATGTGATCAAGTTCGCCACGAGCTATGCCGCGGCGTGGAGCAGCCAGGACCCGGCACGGTTCGCCGCGTTGTACGCCGAGAGTGGGTCACTGGTGGTGAATGGCGGCGCGCCTCCATGCCTATGAGCGGTGGACCATTGGCGCGGATGGATTGCTCACAGAGTCGCAGGGTCATTTCGACGACGCAGACTATCAGCGTCAGCTGAAGGACGGCGCGCCTTCTCCCTGAGGCAGCGTTCGTCCGGCGTAGGGTCGGGCGTGCGTCGGCACCGGAACACAGGAGCTTCCGGAAAGGCCGGGGCGATTCAATGGTGCATTTGTGCAGGAGTCCGTGTGATCGTGCGCGTCAGTTGACCGCGCGGCTGTGGCCTTCCCAGTGCGGCTTTCGCAACTCGGTCTTCTGAATCTTGCCGGCACCGGTCATGGGCAGTGCGTCACGGAACTCGACGCTGCGGGGGCACTTGTACCTGGCGATCAGCGCACAGCAATGCGCCATGAGTTCCTCCGGCGTGGCGCTGGCCATCGGCTTGAACACGACCACAGCGTGCACGGCCTCGCCCCACTCGTCGCTCGGGATGCCGATCACGGCGCTGCATGCCACGGCCGGGTGGCGACCGAGCGCGTTCTCGACTTCTGCGGAATAGATGTTCTCGCCGCCGCTGACGATCATGTCCTTCAAGCGGTCGACGATGTAGACGTAGCCCTCGTCGTCCATGCGCCCACCGTCGCCAGTGTGCATCCAGCCGTTGCGCAACGCCTCCTCCGTCTGGGCCGGCTTGTTCCAGTAACCCAGCATCACGTTCGCACCGCGCACCGCCACCTCACCCACGTCGCCGCGCGGCACTTCGTGGCCGTCGTTGTCGACGATGCGGACTTCAGTCGAGAGCATGGCGCGGCCGGCGGAGCGTAACAGGTGTGGCTTGTCGCTGGCGCTCAGATGGTCGGCTGGGCTCAGAATCGTGGCACCTGGTGACGTTTCCGTCATACCGTAGATCTGCAGGAACTGCGCGTTGCGAAAGAGTGCCATCGCGCGCTGCAGGACGGCCTCACTGATCACCGAGCCGCCATACGCCAGCATGCGCACGCTGCTCAGGTCAGGCGTGGGCGCATCGGGATGATCGACTGTCAGCTGGATCATCGTCGGCACGAGCAGCAGGTGTGTGACCGCGTGCTGCGCGATCACCTGCACGGTAGCCTCGGGCGTAAACCGCGGTACGACGACGAAGGTGGCACCGGCGGTGCTGGTCGCGAGCATCATGGTCGCGGCGGCAATGTGGAACATCGGTGCGATCAGCAGCGCGCGGCCATCGGCAGCGATCACTCCCTCGCTGATCGCGGCCAGCGCGTTGGCGAAGAGGTTCTGGTGGCTGAGCATCACGCCCTTGGGAAAGCCCGTCGTGCCGCCGGTGTACATCACGGCCGCCAGCTCGTGGCCACTGGCGTAGGAGTCGTCGGCGGGCGACGCGCCGGCGAGCAGCGCTTCGTAACTCAGCATGCCGTCCGGCGTGGGACCGTCACCCGCGTAGATCACGATCCGCAGCGATGCGCTGCCGCTGCGGAGGGTGTCCGCCATCTCCGCAAAGTGCCCGTCGACGATCAGGATCCGTGTGTCGCAGTCGTCCAGCGAGTACGCGATCTCCGCCGCGCTCCAGCGGATGTTCACTGGGTTCACCACACCACCGGCCCACCAGGTGCCGAAGTAGAACTCGAGGTAGCGATCAGAATTCAGGGCGAGCATGCCGATCCGGTCGCCGCGGTCCATGCCCACCGTGTGCAGTGCGGCGGCCAGCCGCGCCACTCGGTCGCCGTATTCCGCATACGTGCGCTGGCGCGCTCCGCAGATCGTCGCGACCCGCGACGGATGTCGCTGTATCGCGCGGTGCAGCCCCTGCGTGAGATACATCGTCATGGCAGCCCCCTCGAAGCGGTGATGACAGCCAACGATGATGACGCCAGCGCCCGTGGGCCATGCGCATCGTGGTCAACGGCTCCGCGCCGCGGCGTTGGAGGCGGCGGCGCCGGGTTGCTCGCAACACGCCACGCGCTGCACCGACGACGTTGGTCTCGCATCGTACGATCACGAGACTCGTTGCCGGCATCGCGCGACGAGGTCGGTACTGGCCCCACCGATGGAACCATACCGCGCCTTCCGCGGATCGGCCACTCCGTCCAGCGGCGCCACATTCCATGTAGCCCGCCTTCAAGGACTCTGACCCCATGAGGACAGACCCCATGAGGACCGTCAAGGACTCTGACCCCATGAGGACCCCATCAGAGGGCCCTCTGATCGACGGACAGTCGTCGCTCGGGCTGCTGGCACGAACGGTTCGGAGCTGCCGCGGCGAGCTCTGCCTCGGCGCCTCGTCACCGCTGATGCCGCTGTGGGCAACCCGGCGACGATCACGCCCGAGCTGAGGCACCTGGGCGCGCTCAGCTCCGTCGAATCGTCACAGACACTGCCACTCGAGTGGCTCCCTGCCTATGCTCTTCCATCACGGCTGACGAGCCCGGTCTGCATCGCTGGGAACTGCGGTGCAGACGGAGTGGCCCGTCAAGCGCAGCGAATGACGCGCGCGGATCGCGCGGCTGGACGATCCGGCTTGCTGGCGCGACACGTTCGTGATGATTCCACCAACCTCAGGGACCCACCATGGCACTCGCTCCCGCGCAATCGACAACCACGTCAGCCGATGCCGGGGAGGGTGTCGACGCGCCCGATCTCCAGATCTTCGTCTTTGCACTGTTCTTCATCTTTGGCGGCATCACGAGCCTGAATGATGTGATCATCCCGAAGCTGAAGGACCTGTTCACGCTGAACTACTTCCAGGCGCTGCTGGTCCAGTCGGCGTTCTTCGCCGCCTACTTCATCTTCTCCGTGCCGATGGCCGCCATCGTCCGGAAGGCAGGCTACATGCGGTCGGCAGCGCTTGGATTGCTGATCATGACGGCCGGGTGCCTGTCATTCATCCCGGCGTCCAAGTCGGGGCAGTTCGGCGTCTTCCTGTTCGCGCTGTTCGTGCTCGCGGCGGGGATCACGATGGTGCAGGTCGTAGCCAATCCGCTGATCTCGATGCTCGGGCATCCGCGCACTGCGTCGAGCCGGCTGACCTTTGCGCAGGCGTTCAATTCCCTCGGCACGACGGTCTTCCCGATCGTCGGATCGATCGTGATCCTGGGCAGCCTCGCGCGCATCGATCCGGCGACGCTGTCCGGTGCGGCGCTCGACGCGTATCGCACCGAGGAAACGCAGGTGGTCGTGAACACCTATCTCGCGCTGGCGTTGTCGCTCGTGATCGTGGCCGCGGTCGTCTGGACGCGCCGCAATCGCCTGCCGAACGTGGTCGAGCAGAGCGGGGGCATCATGAAGTCCTTCGAGTTGCTGACGCGGCCGCGTTTCCGCTTCGGGGCCGCGTGCATCTTTCTGTACGTTGGCGCCGAAGTCGCGATTGGCTCGCTGATCGTCAACTACCTCATGCAAGCCGACGTGCTTGGCCTTCGTGCCGAGGCGGCGGGCAAACATGTCGCGTTCTACTGGGGTGGGGCGATGGTGGGTCGTTTCATCGGCGCGGCCGTGCTGCGCCTCGTGTCGCCGGGAAAGGTGCTGGCCGCGGTGGCGACGGGCTCAGTGACGCTGATTCTCGTCTCGTCGATCAGCAGCGGCTGGCTGTCGGGGTGGTCGTTGCTCGCCATCGGGCTGATGAACTCGATCATGTTCCCGACGATCTTCACGCTGGGAAGCGAAGGCCTCGGCAAGCGCGCGGCAGAGGGGTCCGGGATCATCGCGATGGCGATCGTCGGTGGTGCGATCATTCCGCCGTTGACTGGCCTGATTGCAGATGCGAGCTCACTCAAGACGTCGCTGATCGTGCCGGCCGCCTGCTACCTGCTCATCGGCGCCTACGGGATGTACGCGAGGAAGCCGGTAACGCCGGCATAGCGCCCCGGCGTCTGCTTCGCGCCTGCCTGCCTCCGGCACGTCCCGCGCAGACCATTCCCCCTCGTCACGCTCTCCAATCATTATGCATCGTCGAAACTTCATCAAGGCCGCAGCCGTCGGCGTTGCAGCCGAGGCATTGCACGCCGCGCAGCTCGGGGCGAAGACTCCGGATGCGGTGACGGCAGATACAGCTCGCGGGCCTGACGCGTTCCCGAAGAACTTCTGGTGGGGCGCGGCGACGGCCGCCTACCAGCTCGAAGGCGCGGCGGCGACGGACGGTCGCAAGCCGAGTATCTGGGACACGTTCAGCCACACGCCCGGGAAGGTGCGCAACGGCGACACCGGCGATGTCGCCTGCGACCACTATCACCGCTTCAAGGAGGATGTCCGACTGATGGCCGATCTCGGCGTGAAGCATTACCGCTTCAGCACCTCGTGGTCGCGCGTCATTCCGGATGGGCGCGGCGCCGTGAACGAGAAGGGCATCGACTTCTACAGCCGCCTGGTGGACGAACTGCTCGCGAACGGCATCACCCCGCACGTCACGCTCTATCACTGGGATCTGCCGCAGGCGTTGCAGGACCGGTATCGCGGGTGGGAGAGCCGCGAGGTGGCGGACGACTTTGCCACGTATGCCGGCGTTATGGCGACGCGACTCGGTGACCGGGTGTCACGGTGGATGACGCTCAACGAGATCCTCACCTTCACGCAGGTGGGATACGGCGTCGGGGTGACGGCGCCGCATGCGCCGGGCCTGGCGCTGGCGAACGAGAAGGCGCGGTGGCAGGTGGGCCATCACGCGCTGCTGGCGCATGGGCGGGGGTGTCAGGCCATTCGCGCCGCGTCGCCGCGCCCGTGCAAGGTGGCCATCGCGGAGAACGTCAGTCCGTTCGTGCCGGTCATCGAGACGCCCGAACACATCGAGGCGACACGACTCGCATTCACGCGCAGCAATGCCAACGGCGCCATCATCGTGCCCCTGCTGACGGGCCAGTACGATCCGTTCTGGCTGCAGCAGCGAGGTGCCAATGCACCGACGGTGCTGAACGGCGACCTCGAGACGATTCATCAACCGCTCGATGGCCTCGGCTTCAACTGTTACACCGGGACATATGTGCGGGCCGCGGCCACGCCGGCCGGATACGAGGAAGTCCCGATGTTCGACAAGTTCCCCAAGATGGGAACCCCGTGGCTGAACTGCGTGCCCGAGTCCATTTACTGGGGCATCCGCATGATCCGCGACGCCCTCGGACAGCGCACGCTGCCGATCTTCATCAGCGAGAACGGCTGCGCCGACAGCGGACCGACGCCGGCGACGTCGGAAGTGCAGGACATCGACCGCGTGATGTACCTGCGTGCGTACATGCGACAGGTGCAGCGGGCCATCACGGAAGGGCACAAGGTGGTCGGGTACTTCCCCTGGAGTCTCCTCGACAACTTCGAGTGGGCCGATGGCTACGACACACGCTTTGGCCTCGTGCACGTCGACTATGCCACGCAGAAGCGCACGCCGAAGTTGAGTTATCGCTGGTATCAGCAGGTGATCCGGACGGGGGCACTGGCGTGACTCGGCGCGTGACGCGGAAGCACACGGGTCGTGGGGTGTTGCGCCCTGACGGTCCATACACGGCGTTCGCATCATGGGATTGACGAGGGTCGTGGGAACCGGCATGCAGGAGGCATGTCGACGCTTCCGCCCGCCGTCGGTATTCCGGCCGCGACGCTTCAGGCGGCCCGCACGGAATGCCGGCTCTCCATCGCCCGGCTCGCGACGCTGGCGAACGTGAGTCCGCGCCTGATCAGTGAACTCGGGCGCGGGATGCGCGCGCGTCTCGATCGCGAGCGTCGGTACCGCAGGCCGAAGCTGGATGAGGCATGGCTGGGCCTGCGCCGACGTGCGATCCTGGATCAGGAGAATTGTCTGAACTCTTCCGCTGCTCGTTCCCTGCTATCGTGCAGGCGCCCGATTCCCGGATGCAGGACTTCCAGGCGAGCGGCGTGCCGTGTGCTTGCGCTGTCGCTCACTGCTGCGGTGAGCATTCACGCCCAGGACTACGTCACAGTCGCCCCAGTCCCCGGCGCGGTGCGAACGAAGATCACCGTGGTGAACGCCATGCTGGGAGCCACGCTGGGCGGTGCACGTGCGTGGATCAATCATCGGCCGATCCGACGGGGGGTGGCGCTTGGTGCGCTCGGCGGTCTGACAACGGCAGGAGCACGTCAGGTGGTGGCGACGCGACGGGACGGTGCCGGTATTTTCGGGCGCGTGCTGCATGACGTCGGGCTCGGCCTGGGCTCCGCCGCCTCCGATTCCACGTTGACCATCCCGTTCCACGTCGGACCTCTCGTCGCGCGGTGGACACCCGCGACGCGAACGTGGCCCAGCGTCCGCGTGAACCTGACCAATCTCGTGTACGCCGGCGTTGCGATCGCGCAGGCAAATGCCAGCGTCGATTGGCGTGCGACATTGTGGTCCGGTGCCGTCGTGGTGCTGCCGGTTGATCGCGCATATGCGAGGCCCGGAACACTGTCATTGACCGACGTGAGCTCGTTGTGTGCCGTCAGTCCTTCTGGCGCACCGATCTGCCGTGTCGATCTGGCGCACGAAAGCATCCACGTGCTGCAACTGGACATGATGCACGAGTGGGTCGGCAAGGATATCGAAGCCTCGCTCGTTCGTCGGCTGCCAGGCATGCGTGGGCTCAACCGCTGGGTTGAACTCGGGGCGGTTGGTCCGGGATCCCTCGCGGTGCTGCTGCGGCGAAGTCCGTACCACAGGCAATGGATCGAGTATGAAGCGTACTGGCTGACACAGGGGTCGGGGCCGGAGCCCTGAGCGACGCGTGAAGCCCGGTGCGCCTGCCGAGGACGTTCGTGATGAGGTAGAGCCCGCGCGGCGCGTCGCCTCTCCATCGTCCAGCTCGCAACGCTGGCAGTCGTCGGCCCATGTCTGGTAAGCGAATTCGAACGCGGGATTCGGGCCAACGTGTCCTACGAGACAGCGGCGCGGCTTCTGCAACCGGTGGTGTCGCCATCACGTTCGGCACGCTGGAACAGCCTGCCAGCGACGGGGCGGCGGCCATGCGTGCCGCGCGGCGCAGGCGCGTCCTCACGGGTGCGCAGACGACGCTGACGGCGGAGGCGTGGCCCCCGCCATCCTCGTCTCCCGCCGAGCGGTTGCAGGCGGTGTCGCGGGGCTCGCTGCTCTCGGCTGGTCTGCAGCGCGCGTATCGCAGATCGGCAGCACGTCCGACGCCGACGTCAGGCGCGTGACGGCGCGCGTCTCCCCCCCGGGCGCACCCCCGACGATGCCGTCATACCGCTGACCAGGTGTGGACCGGTGCCTGCGTGTCGGAACGTGCCGCGTACTCGGCCACGAGCTGGCGGAGCGCATCCGGTCGGGACAGGTTGCGACGCAGATGATGCAGTGCCACGCGCTGCCACTGCGCGCCCGTCTGACCGACCATCAGCCGATCGGCGATCACCTGCAGGCAGCGCGTGCGCTCTTCCTGATCCACACCGAGGATCGTCAACCCTCGCTCGACGGTCGGCAGCAGCGATGACGCGAGCGCGCGTGCCGGCCGTTCCTGCGGTGATATTCCCTGCACCGTCGGCCAGAGCAGCACGGCGTTCAGCCCGTCTCTCGCCGCGCGATAGAAGCTGGCCTCGGCGTATGCGAAAGGCAGCCCGTTGATCAACGAATCGATGTCGTCAGCCAGTCCGACGGTCAGGCCAAGGAGGAACGCGGCATTGGCGAGCATGTCGGGGATCGTCGGGCCGCCGGGCAGTGCACGGAATTCGATGCGCAGGTGCCCGTCGCCGCTGCAGTCGTAAATGGCGCGATTCCAGCGCCAGACGGTGCCCAGATGCAGGCGAAGCTCCGAGAGCCGCGGCGTCGGAGCATCCGGATGATCGACGTGCGTCTCGTCGCAGACGGGAAAGATCGGCTGATGCAGTCGCACCGCATCGGCGAAGAGTTCGGCTGCACTGCGGCGCACCCACCCGTGCCCGAATGCCACGCGCGCCGGCCGGTGCCAGACGAGATCGTTGGCCGATCGTGCATCCACGCTCTGCTTGAAGACCGCGATCCGCGTCTCGTCCCACAGCAGGTGGTCGAGAAAGACCGGTGAGTTGCCGGCGATCGCAACCGCCAGGACCGTGGCCAGCTGGGCTGCGTTGTACATGTCGGAGAAACGGGCTGCCGGTACACGCAGGTGTATCTGCAACGAGGTGTTCGCGCCTTCCAGCATGACGCCGTCATACTCGAACGCGAGTGGTTCCTCTCCCTGAATCCGGATGTGCGCCGGACCGTCGCGCAGGGACGTCACCGCCCGTTCGAGCGCGCGGTATCGCGGCAGGTCCGTCATCGCGTCGTGTGTCAGATCGCTCGCCATGACTGACGGCAGGATGCCGATCGGCACGACGCGGGCCCCTTCGGCGGCCGCGACCGGTCCGAGTCGCGCGAGCAACTCGGCGATTTCTGCACCAAGTGCGGTGAACGGTCGACCTGCGGCTGGCACTGGCGACAGGTTGAGCTCGAGGTTGAAGCGCGCGATCTCGACCGTCGCCCGCGGGTCGCCCAGCGCCGCGAGCAGCGCCAGGTTACACGGACGCGGGCGCCAGTCGGTGCCGACGAGCGGGAGCTCGAGCTCGGCACCGATGCTGGGCGGACCCTCGCCGAAGTCCGGTTGCGCACAGAGGCGGCTGAGGTGCGCGATCTGTGCCTCCAGCCGGTCCGCAAACCGTGCATGGTCGGCGGCGGTGAAGGTGTCGCGAGTGATGGCGATCGACATCGTGTCTCCCTGGTCGTTCCACCGTGCCCCAGTGCAGTCCGATCCGTCCTCGGAGCAGGACTGTCAGCATGTTTTGAGGACACCGCGCACAGCCTCTCGCGAGCCGGCTGGCAACCGCGTGATGCTCCCCGGTGCCTCACGAGGCAATCTGCACGGATAACCGCGGTGGGGCGACGTGAGCATGCGCGATGCCACGACGCCACACCGTCACGATCACCGCGGCCGCTTGCCCCACGTGGCACCAGGGGGCTCCTTCATCAGTCGCACGGGATTGGCCGCCAGCAGCCGCAGCGCTTCCTGCACGGCGCGCTCGAGCTGCGGGTCACGGCCGCCGATCACGTCACGCGGGAAGTTCTCCACGGCGATGTCCGGCGCGACGCCTTCGTTCTCGACCGCCCACCGGCCGTCGCGATCGAAGAAGCCGAGCCGCGGGGCGACCATGCCGCCGCCATCCACGAACGGCGCCTGATCGGAGGTGGCCACCAGGCCGCCCCAGGTGCGGGTGCCGACCAGCGTCCCGATCCGGCGACGATGGAACATGTACGGCATCAGGTCGCCGCCCGAGCCGGCCATCTCGTTGATGATCATCACCTTCGGCCCCCAGATACCGGCCGCCGGGCTCGCGAACGGGGTGCGGTCGCCGACGGGGTTTTTGAAGTAGCCGTCGAAGTCGCGGCTCAGCAGCTCGATGATGTAGTCCGCGGCCGATCCGCCGCCGTTGTACCGCTCGTCGATCACGGCGCCCTGCTTGTTCTGCTGTGCGAAGTAGTACCGGTTGAATTGCGTGTAGCCGCCCTGCCCGGTGTTGGGCAGGTGCACGTACGCGAGCCTCCCGCCCGAGAGCGAATCCACGAGTCGACGATTACCCTCGACCCACGCACGGGTGCGCAGGCCCTGATCATTCGCCACCGGCACCACGGTGTAGGTGCGGGCGCCGTCCGGCGTCGGCCTGCCATTCACGGTGATGACGATCTGCCGGTTGGCCGTGCCGTCGAGGAAGCGAAAGACGTTGTCCGTGCCGCGGACGTCCTGACCGTTGATCGTCAGCAGGTAGTCGCCCGGCCGGATGTCGAGGCCGGGACCGGCCAGCGGTGCCCGCAAGTCAGGATTCCAGCTCTCGGCGTCGTAGATACGCGTGAACTGGTAGCGGCCATTGGCGACGACCATGTCCGCACCCAGCAGGCCTCCATTGGCCGGTGGCACCTCGGGAAAGTCACCGCCTGTGACGTAGGAATGACCGACGGCCAGCTCGCTGCCCACCACATGCGCAGCGTCGCAGCCAGACGACCCGTGCCGGCGACCGGTGCGGCGGGAGCGGTGGCATCGACGAGGAACAGCGCACCCTGCGCACCGCCGGTGCGATAGAGCAGCTTTCGTCCATCGGCGCTGACCGTATACGCTGCAACACCGCCCGAGAACTGGATCGCCTTGCGATCCTTGAGTGTGTAGCGATAGACCGGCCCGCCCGGCGCCGTCGGCTCGGTGGGGCCGGAGGCGTCCACGTTCTCCCAGAAGAAGACCGTGCCGCTCGCGCCGCTCCTGAGCAACGCATAGTCGCGTGACGCGACGTTCGGCACCGCGAGGATGCGACGGCTCATGCCGTCGAAGTCGATCGTGACGACCGGTGCGCGTGGGGCGGGCACTGCAGCGGACGGCGCTGGTGTCGCAGCGGTGGTGCCGCCCGCAGGGATCATCGGGGGCGCGACTGCCGGTTCGTCATCACTCTCCGGGGTGAACGGTGACGGCTCGCCGGCGCGCAACACGGCCACGTACAGCGCATTGGTGCGGGGTCGCTCGTACGACGTCATGTCCAGCCACTGCGAGCGCAGCGCAAAATCGGTGCTGGCGAGGAACCAGAGATACTTGCCGCTCGCGTCCCAGGCCGGTGACGTCGCATCCGCGAGACCATCGGTGAGCTGCTTGATCTCACCGGTTTCGGTGTTCAGGAGCATGAGCACGTGGTAGTAGCTCGGCAGGCGCCGAGCGAATGCGATCCACCTCGAGTCGGGGCTCCACACCGGGTCCATGGTGCGCGCCGGCACCATGAAGTGGTCGCCATCGTACTTCTTCACGGCGCCGGTGGCCACCCTGCGCCGCGATCATGAGCTGGTACTCGCCCGAGGCATCGCTGAACCAGCTGACCGACCTGCCATCGGGCGACCACGCCGGCGCGCGCTCGGCGCTGCCGCTCGAGTGGGTGAGGTTGCGCACGTCACCCTTCTCGGCCGGGATGGAGAAGATGTCCCCACGCGCCTCGACCAGCGCGCGCCTGCCCGTTGGCGAGAGCGCCAGTGCGCTGATTCTGGTCGACACATTCTTCCAGACGGGCATCATCCACGGGAAATCACCACGCACCTGGATCGACACCGGCGCCGACGTGCCCGTGCGAGGATCGAGCAGGTGCACGCGGCCCGCCTGCTCGAACACCACCGCGCCGCCACCGGCATCGAGCGTCTTGACGTCGAAGTCGGTGAACCTGGTGAGTGGGGTCACTGCCTTCGTACGCCCCGCGTACCGGTAGACGTTCTGCATGCCGTCGCGGTCGGAGATGAAGTACACGTCATCGCCCACCCATGCCGGATCCAGTTCCTTCGAGTTGACCGGACGCGGGATCGTGTCGAGCGCGTAGGAGGTGAGATCGAGAATCCAGATCGGCTTGTTCTGTCCGCCGCGATAGTTGCGGCGCTCGTCGTCCCACGAACTTGCCATGCGGTACGCGATGTGGGTGCCGGTACCGTTGATGTGTCCCTGCAATGCGCGGGGCATGGGCATCGCCTCCTCGGCACCACCCTCAACACCGACGGTCCAGAATCGCGGCGTCGGCGACGGTGCGCTGGACTGGCGTGTGCTGCTGAACACGACGCGCTTGCCATCGGGCGTCCAGCCCGTGACGGCGTCGGCTCCGGGATGCCAGGTCAGTCGCGCCGGTTCGCCGCCCTCGACGGGCACCGTGTACACATCGGCGTTGCCGGCGTAGGTGCCGGTGAACGCCACGGTGCGTCCGTCGGGCGACAACTTCGGCTGCGCCGTGGTGCCCTGGAAGGAGGTGAGCCGCCGTGCTTGCCCGCCACTCCGATCGACGATCCAGCGTTGCTGGCGTAGGCGAATGCGATATGTCGTTCGCTGACGCTGGGTTGGCGCAGGAGCAGTGTTTCCTGGGCGGCAACCGGCGGCGCAACGACGAGGCCGAGCAGGGCTGACGTGACGATGGCGTGACGGCGCATCGGGGACGTGGCGAGGGGAAGACCGGGCGACGAGAAGGCTCGGCCGAGTACGGCGCGCGGCGGAAATCTGTTCCCGCGCGCGCCGGGGTGCCGATCGCCGTGTCGAGTGCGGCGACTCTCATGGACGAGCCTGTCCAGCCTCCAAAAACTGCCGACTGGCGCAATCGAATACCGAATTGTACGCATTGAGCGTTGGGCGGACGTGCGTTCGCCACGTCCGTGCGATCACAACCTTTCATTACAGTGAGTCATCATGCGACGGAACCTCCTGCTGGCCTGCCTGCTGTGTGCCTGTGCCCCGAAGGACGCGAAGCAATCCGATACCGTGGCAATGGCAGCGCCACCCATGGCCGCTGCCCCCGCACCCGCCGCGCTCACGGCGGACATGATGAAGGGCACGTGGAACGGCACGAACATGGCCGAGATGTCGGATTCCGTGACCGGTCGTTGGGTTGTGACCGACGGGGCGATGGTCATCGAGGGTCGGAAGGACACGGTGCGCTGGGTCACGACCTACGACGCCGACAGCATGATGTCCGTGTCGCCGGCGATGCCGGCATCACCCGCGAAAAACGCGCCGATGGTCGTCAACCATGGTGTCGGTCGGATGGTCGATGGCAAGCTGGTCGGGACCAGTTTCGTGACGCTCGCCGCGAAGCCGGACTCGGTCGTGATGCGGGGACGCTGGGAAGCGACGCGGAAGCCGTGAGTTCCGCAGTCGAGTGAGCGCCTGGCGTGAGACGGACTACCTGATCGTCGGCGCCGGCGCGCTGGGCATGATCTTCGTCGATGAACTGCTGAACGATCCCACCGCACGGGTCGTGATCGTCGATCGGCGTCATGCCGCAGGCGGGCACTGGCTGGACGCCTACCCGTTCGTGCGGCTCCACCAGCCGTCGGCCTTCTACGGCGCAGGATCGCGCGCACTCGGGTCGGGGTGCCGGTATGTCGACGGGCCGAACGTAGGCTGCTACGAGATGGCGTCGGGTGGAGAGATCGTCGGGCATTTCGAGGCGCTGATGCAGGAGCGCTTCCTGCCGTCCGGCCGCGTCACCTTCCTGCCGATGAGCGAGCATGAGGGCGCGGGACGCATCCGCAATCTCGTCACCGGCGCCGTGACCGAGGTGCGGTATCGCACGCTCGTGGATGCCACATATTTTCGCACCTCCATTCCGCTGACGCATACGCCCGAATTCGAGGTGGAGGCAGGCGTGCGGGTGGTCACGCCGAACGCGCTGCCACACGCAGCGTCGGGGCATGGCAGGTTCTGTGTGCTCGGCGGTGGCAAGACGGGCATGGATGCCTGCCTGTTCCTGCTGGAGACGGGTGTTCCGCCCGAGGCGATCCGCTGGGTCGTGCCGCGCGCGTCGTGGTGCCTCAACCGCCGGACCGTGCAGCCGGGCGGCGGTGTGCTGGCGGCGAGCGAGGCCAACCTGCTGGAGGCGGCGGCGGTCGCGACATCCGCCAACGATCTGTTCGACGAACTGGAGGCGCGCGGTGAGATGCTGCGCATCCATGCCGATGTCCGGCCGGTGCGGTTGCGCAACGCGATCGTGTCGCCGGGTGAGGCGGCGCTGCTCGCCCGCATTCCGGATGTGGTGCGCATGGGCCGGGTGGTGCGCATCACGGTTGACCGGCTGCTGCTGGCGCAGGGCGCGCTGCCGGCTGGGCCGGACGACCTGTATGTCGACTGTACCGCCAGCGCGGCGAATCCAGGCCCGCCGATTCCGGTGTTCCAGCCCGGACGCATCACGCTGCAGACGTTGCGGTCGCGATTCATCTGTCTCAGCGTCGCGCTGACGGCGCGGGTGGAGCGGATGGGTCTGGCGCCCGACGAAAAGAACGCGCTCTGCCGCCCGATCCCGCTGCCGCGGAGCATGGAGGATTTTCCACTGATCACGCTGCGCGGGTTCGAGGCGGAGGCGCGCTGGCTCGCACATCCGGTGGTGCGTGACTGGATGGCCGAGCACAGGTTGTCCGGTGCCGGCTATTCCGAGCCGGACTGCGATGATCCCTCCGTCGTCGCAGTGCGTGTGCGCGCATCGACCGTTCGCGCTCGTGCCATCGCCAATCTGGCGCGGTTGTGCGGACAGTGACTCCCCAATCGGTGGATACGGCCTGTCGAGCCTGACGATGGGTTCAGGAGCGCGGCGCGCTGGGTCCTTTGGACCGTGCGCCACCGGCCTCGACCGTGACGACGCTCGCCGGTGACGCTTCAGCGCGCCGTCGGGAGGGTCGACACTGCCGTGGATACCCGCTCTGCTCCCCGTGCCCCGGCGGATTGTGTGTTGCTCACGATCGCTGAGGAATCCGAATCATGTCAACGACACCACATCTCATCCCCTCAGCGCCAGAGCAGGACTGCTCGCCGGCGCTGCTTCACGCACGACTGACTGATCCGCGCCGCCTCGAGGCGTTGCACGCCAGTGCACTGCTGGACGGCGCGCAGAATCTGGTGCTGGATCGGCTGACCCGACTCGTCACACGATTTCTGGGCGTGCCGGTGTCGCTGGTCTCGCTCGTCGACGATCGTGGACAGCACTTCCCCGGGCTCACCGGGCTCGGCGGCTGGGCTGGGGCACAACGCGGGACGCCGCTCAGCCACTCGTTCTGCCAGCATGTGGTTGGAAATGATGCAATGCTGGTCATCGACGACGCCGCGCGAGATCCGCTCGTGATGAGCAATCTGGCCTTCCACGAGTTGGGCGTGGTCGCGTATCTCGGGGTCCCGCTGCGGACGTCGTCGGGTGACACACTTGGCGCGTTGTGCGCGATCGATTCGAAGCCGCTCCACTGGACCCAGGAGCAGATTGCCACGCTCGAAGATCTCGCCGCTGCCGCCATGGCTGAAATCGAGCTGCGCGCGACGACGCGTGCCTTGCTCGTGGCGCACGACAAGCTTCATGCACAAGCCACGCGCGACACGCTGACCGGCCTCCTCAACCGCCATGGATTTACTGAAGCGGCGAACCAGACCGTGGCGCTGGCGAAGCGGACGATGATGCCAGTGGCCGTCGTCGCGCTCGATCTCGATGGCTTCAAGCAGATCAATGACACATACGGGCACGACGCCGGTGATGACGCGCTGACCGAGATGGCCGCCGTGCTGCACGAGCAGAGTCGCTCCGCAGACTTCGTCGGCCGGCTGGGCGGTGACGAATTCGTCATATTCTGCCCGAATACGGGCGCCGATGACGTCGCGCCGCTTCGGCAGCGCATTGCGGCCGCCTTGGATGCCCTGAATGCGGAGCCACATCGTGACTACGTGCTGGCGGCCAGCGTCGGCGTGGCGGTGTGGGAGACCAGCGAACCGCTGTCGCTGGCGTCGCTGCTCCGTGCGGCGGACACGTCGATGTACGAGAACAAGCGCGCGCGCAAGGCCTCGGCGCTGGTTGCGGCCGCGTGACGGCAACCGACGGCCCGCCACCCGTGCTGCCATCGCGTCGGGACTTGGCGACGCATGTGGAGCCAGCGCCATCCGCCGGTCAACGCACGGTACTGGTCGTGGATGCCTATCCTGCGGTCCTGGCGTGGGCGTCGAGAGCGTTCGAACGCGCCGGGTGGCACATCCTCGCTGCGACCGATGGTCCCGAGGCGCTTGCCCTCTTCGATGACGCGTCGAAGCGACGCCAGCCCGTCGACTTGCTCATCACCGATCTGCAACTGCCGGAGGTGAGTGGCGCGGCGCTCGTGCGTCACATGCGCGCGCTGAACCCGACGTTGCCGGTCATCGCGCTCTTCACCGGCACCGCGCACGATGGCGACTGGCACGGCCCGGTGCTCGACCACACGTCGTTCTTTCAGAAGCCGGTGCGCGCCGGCACCCTGCTGGCCGCGGCGGATGCACTGGTCCTCCCCTTCGCGACCGTCGACTACGAGCCCTGTCCGCACGCGTCGCCCGGACACTGAGTCGCGTCCGCGTCGCACGCGGCGTGAATCCGCGCGGCTGCGGCCACGAGGGTGGTCGCGTCGAATGATTCGAGCGGGAGCGCCAGCAGGGCGTCGACGCGGAGGCTCAGTGCCGCGAACGTGTGTGAAAACGCGTCGCGCGCTACCGCCGGATCCGTGGCATCGGCCGGATCCGGAAGTCCCCAGTGCACCTGCGCCGACGCACCCGGAAAGAACGGGCACGCGTCCCGTGCGTTGTCGCACACGGTGCCCACCAGATCGAAGCGCAGCCCGGCCACGTCGTCGATGTGCTGCGGTGTGCGGCCCTCCCACGGAATGCCATGCGCCTGGAGCGTCTCGATGGCGTACGGGTTCACGCGAGGTGCAGGGCGTGACCCCGCGCTCACTGCCTCCACACGGCCCGACGGCCTGACCGCGCCGCGCACCGCCAGCAACGCTTCGGCAATCTGACTGCGCGCGGAGTTTCCGGTGCACAGCACGAGCACGCGAAACGGGCCGGTGGTCATCGGGACACGGATCGCAACAGCTGCGTCGTCACGCGCAGCACTCCGGGCCGCAGCACGGCGTGCTGCCGGTCGCTGCGTCGGCGGCTGCCCGAGGCTTCGTCGCGCGCACGAACGCGGCCATGAACTTGCCGTCGATGACGTCCAGGTTCGCGTCGACGTCGACACCCGATTCCTCCAGGAACACCCGTGCATCCGCCGACGTGTACATGCGCGTGGGTTCGATGCCGATGTCGATGAAGCCACACTCGGCGAGGAGCGTCCGGAACTCCTGCTCCTCCAGCGCACCCGCCACGCAGCCGACCCAGAGTTCCATCGAGCGGCGCACCGCCGCCGGGACCGCACCACGGACGACCACATCGCTGACGGCGAAGCGACCACCGGGCTTGAGGACGCGGAATGCCTCGGCCAGCACCGTGCGCTTGTCGCCGGAGAGGTTGATCACGCAGTTGGAGATGATCACGTCGACCGAGTTGCCGGGCAGCGGAATCTCCTCGATCCGACCGCGCAGGAATTCCACGTTCGTGACACCCGCATCGGCAGCGTTGCGCATCGCGAGGGCGAGCATCTCGTCCGTCATGTCGAGGCCATAGGCCTTGCCGGTGGGTCCGACGCGGCGCGCCGACAGCAGCACGTCGATGCCGCCGCCCGAGCCGAGATCGAGGACCACCTCGCCCGCACGCAGTTCGGCGAGGGCGGTGGGGTTGCCACAACCGAGGGAGGCGAGCACCGCCGCACCCGGGAGGACATCCGTCTCGCCGCTGGCGTAGAGGTTGGAGGTGATCGGATCGACGGTGCCGTTGAAGGCCGCGCCGCCGCAACAGGCGTTGACGGGGCTGCAGCAGCTGTCCGCGGCCGGCGTGCCCGCATCGAGCACGCGCCGTGCGGCGTCGCCGTACTTCTCGCGCACGATGCTGGTGAGGTCGGTCAGTGATGTGGTCATGGAGCGTCCCTCGCGTTGAACAGGAAATGTTGATGCGTCAGAGAACACACGTGCCCGGTCGGCTCCGGCTCGATCGCCAGCCTCGCAGACTATCCGCAGCAGGCGCCGAAGACGCGGAGCCCCCTCGGCCCGCCAAGTGGGTTTGTGCCCAGCACACGCACGAGATCGTGCACTTCCGCCAGCGTGTCTGGGTTGATCCGATAGTACATCCAGCGGCCCTCCTTCCGGTCCTGCACCAGCCCAGCCTCGCGCAGTACCCTGAGGTGGAAGGAGAGCCGAGATTGCGCGGCGTCGAGCGCGTCCTGCAGTTCGCAGACACACCGCTCCCCGTTGCGCAGCATGTCGAGCACCGCCAGACGTGTTTCGTCGGAGAGTGCGTGGAAGAGCTGGACGGGCCGGGTGAGTCCCTGAGTGGGCGCACTGATCATGACGAGAACATATCAAGATTTATTGTTCTGTCAATCGCTCGTGCCTCGAGGTCCGCCGCCGGCATGGTGTGGTGTGGTCCCTCGTCGGCGTGCGCGGAGGTGCCGGCAGCGCCCTACCTTGCCACCCGGGCGCGCGTGCGGCGCGTCCCGTGGTCCGCGTTACCACGTCTCCCCTTTTCGTCGGTGACTGCCGATGACCCATGCTCGCGATCAGACGATTTCGCCATTCACTCCTCGCGACGAACCGGCCGCGCGTGACGCCGCCATGACGCGGACCGTCGCCGATGAACACGTCGGCGAGATGGCCGACGACGCACGGCTCGCGCGCCGCGTCATCGGCATCGCCACCGCGCTCCGCCTGCTGGCCGCCGCCGCGCTGCCACTCGGCGTGGACGAGTCATACGCCACTGTCGTCGCCCGAGCGCTGTCGCTCAGCTACTTCGATCACCCACCCGCCTCGTTCTGGCTCGCCCACGCCGCCGCCGCGCTCGCCGGCGAGTCGCCGCTCGCCCTGCGCTGGCCGTTCGTGCTGCTTTTCGCACTCACCTCGTGGCTGCTCTTTCGCCTCGGCGCGCGACTGTTCGGCACCCGTGCCGGCCTCTGGACCGTCGTCGCGGCGCAAATGGCGCCGGTCTTCTCGCTCAGCAGCGGAAGCTGGGTGTTGCCGGATGGGCCACTGCTGTGCGCCAGTGTCGCGACGGCACTCCTGCTGGCGCAGGTCACCGACGTCGGCACCACCGATGACGCGACTCCGTCAGCGCGCAACGGGCGGAATGCCTGGCGGCGCTGGCTCGCGATCGGACTCGCGCTCGGCGCCGCCGGACTCTCCAAGTACCACGCCGCACTGCTTGGCCTCGGCGCCCTCGCCTTCGTGCTCAGCGATCCGCGGAGCAGGGCATGGCTCCGGCATCCCGCACCGTACGTCGCCGTGCTGACGGCACTCGCCTGCGTCGCGCCGGTGTTCGTCTGGAACGCGCAGCACGACTGGGCATCGTTCCGGTTCCAGTCCGGGCGCGCCAGCGGCGACGGCAATCCGCTCGTCTCGCTGCTGCAGAACCTCGCCGGTCAGGCCGGCTACCTCTTGCCGTGGATCTGGGGGCCGCTGGTGGTGGTGCTGCTGCGCGCGCTGCGCACCGGTCCGCGCGATCGTGCGACCTGGTTCTGCTGCTGCCTCGGCGCACCGCCGGTGATCGTCTTCACGCTGGCCGCGCTCGGCGGCCGACCCGGATTGCCGCACTGGCCCGCACCAGGCTATCTGCTGTTGCTGCCGCTGCTCGGCGCCGCGATGATGCGGTGGGAAGTGCGCGCACCGGCGGTGATGCACCGGCGCACCGCAATTGGCACGGGCGTCTTCACGGTGCTGGTGACGATCGTCGTGACCCACACGGCCACGGGTTGGGTGGCGCGCGTGGTGCCATCGCTCCATCACAACGATCCTGCGTTCGAGCTGGTCGAGTATCGCTCACTCGTCGACTCGGTGCACGCGACCGGTCTCGACGCCGGCGCCTCGTTCGTCGCCACGTCCGACTGGATTCGCGCGGCCAAGGTCGGCTACGCGCTCGGGCCCGCGCTGCCGGTGCTGGTGCTGAACGACGATGCGCGCCATTTCGCCTTTCTGCCGACGCGGGTGGCACTCGTCGGACGAGACGGTCTCGTGTTCGTGACCATGCGTCGCGGCGAAACCGCGGCGACGGTGCAGGAACGTGCCACCGCGCTGGCATCGCACTTCGACGCCCTCCGCTTCGAGCGGCTGCTCCCGGTCATGCGCGGTGCCGATACCGCGGCAATGCTCGGCCTCTTCACCGGCCGTGGCCTGCACCAGTTGCCGCGCCGCCCGTGACCGCCGCGCCAGCCGTCGCGCCGACCGTGGTGCCGGCTCAGCGCTTGTTGCGCGGCGGTCGCAGGTAGAGGCTCAGCGAGCCGAAGGCGAGCTTCGCCTTCATCTGCACCAGCGTGTGCGCGGCATCGTCGGTGAACCAGAGCTCCGCCTGCCCGCCCTCGGAGAAGATCCCGGACGTGCGGATGGTCGGCTTCACGACGATGGTGTTGAACGTGCCGGCGGGTACCGTGATGGACTCCCGCCGCATCACCTGGATCGTGACCGGGTTCGCGTCCGGGCGGAAGTAGCGGTTGAACGTCAGCGTCTGCCCCACTTCGAGCTTGAGGGTCCGCACGAAGAAGATGAAGGCCGCATCGTCCAGAGGGTCGGCGACTGTCGCCGCGCGCGGCTTGCCGCGCTCGAGCACCACCAGCTCCGACGGGTAGAAGTCGTAATAGCGGTTGTAGTGCTTCGACCCCTCGTTCAGGTCCTGCGTGAAGCGCAGGCTGTGCATGCGGCCCATGTCGAACCAGCTCTCCATCGTGTCGTGCACGCGGAAGAACGGAATGCCACCGCGGATCTCGTAGCGCAGCCGCAGCACCTCGCGCCCTCGCAGCGTGTCCGGACCGTTCACCGAGAGTGATCCGCTGCCGACCTGGATCACGCCGAACTTGAGGTCGTACTCGTTGTACTCGCCCACGGCGAAGGGCATGGCAGCGCCTTGTGCCCCGGCCACCGGCGCGAGCCCGCACGAGAGCGCCGCAACCAGTGCCGCATGGGCGCCGGCGGGGATGCGATTCAGGCGCCGGCGCACCCCTGTGCGCCAGCCGCGCGCCATCGCGCCGGGCCAGAGCAGCAGCAGCGCGAGCACCCACGTCAGCGCCGCCGTGAGACGGTGCACCGCGCTGGCCACGCCCCGCACCGGCGGCATCGCCCAGGGCTGCGGCACGCCGACCGCACGCAGCACGGGATTGAGATAGAGCGTGTGTCCGTCGGTGGACGCGACGACGCGCGCGTAGTGATCGGTCGGCGGAAGGACGTAGGTCATGCGTGCCGTGGAGGGAGAAGTGGCCCGGAGCACACCGCCATCACCGATGACGCGGATCTCCTGCACCGGGCGGTCGAACTGCACGGCGACCGTGTCACCGCGCACCGTCAGTTGCTCCAGCCGGGGTGCCGCACTGCGGCGCTGACCCGTCTGGTCGCCGGCGACCACGTACATCCGTCCCGCGCGCAATGCGCCCAGCACGGAATCCGGGGACGGTGTGGCGGCGTTGACCATCGTCCACACGACCCCGGTCTCGCGCGGATTGCGCACGTCGTGCACGTCGTCGTTGCCAATGGCCCAGATGGGATTACCGGCGGTCAGCACCGCGTCCCACCAGGCGGACGCGTCGTTCCAATGGCTGCGCACTTCGAGCAGGTCGTAGCCGGAGAGCTGGGCCAGCTCCGTCGTGTCGTACCCCATGCGGAGGTACGGATGCACGACGGCTGTCACTGCGCCGCGCTGCTGCAGCCGGCCGAGCAGGTACTGCTTGGCGGCGGTGCTCTGGTAGAGCGGGAAGTCGAGACCGACGACGTCCTGTGCGCCGATCACCAGTTGGTGCGTCTTGCGCACACTGAATCCGTGTTCGTAGACGGGGAGGAAGTTGGTCGTGCCGGCCGCTCGCGTGATGGTGTGGTAATTCGACAGGCCGATGACGTCGTACCGTAGCCGCACGTACGCGGCACGCACTTCGTCCGCCGTGTCGTGCCCTGAGGTGAGGCCGCCCCACGCCGTCGAGTGCGCATGGAAGTTCGCACGCTGCCACGCTGCCCCGATGTTCGCATACGGATTGAAGAGGGTGTTGCCCGTGAACGGCGTCGCCGGGTGTGGCTCGTAGGCTGGCACCAGCAGATACGGCAGCAGCAGCAGCGAGGCCAGCAGCACACCCAGTCCGCGCGCCACCGTCATGCCGGCGCTGGCGGCAGGCGTCATGATCGTCCTGCGGGGCGCACCAGGGTCGGGCATCGCGCTCGGGGAAGCCGTGGGGATGAATCAGAGTCGACGATCTGAGGGCGTGCTACCCGGACGGACGACTCACGAGCCACGGCAATCTAAGCCGCTCGGGTCAGCGGATCGTCAAGGCCGTCGAGCGGTGCCGCGCCCGATGTGGGGATCGTCAGGGCGTGAAGGTCGCGCTCACGATCAACTCACCGTTCTCCGGGACGACCAGCGTGCAGGTCGCGGTGCCGCTGCAGGCACCGGAGAAGCCGGTGAACTTGAAGCCGGTGCTCGCCACGGGGATCAGTGTCACCGTCGAGCCGACCGGGAAGATCGCGCGGCAGATCCCGCCCTTGATGGTGTTCGTGATGGTGCAGGCCAGCCCGCCGGGCGAGCTGGAGACCGAACCATTGCCGGTCCCGGCGCCGCTGTTGACCGTGATCGCCCCGGGCACCGCCAGACGGTACTGCGCCTGCACCACACGTGAGGAGGACAGCGGGACGATGCAGCTGCCCGTGCCACTGCAGGCGCCGCCCCATGTCACGAAGACGCTGCCGGGCGTGGGCGACTGGGCGACCGACACGCTGGTGTTGAGTGCGTAGGCCGTGCTGCATGCGCCGCTCGTCGATACGCCGCTGAGCGTGCAGGTGAGCCCCGCCGGTGTGCTCACCAGCGTGCCGCCCCCCGCCGATCCCGCCTGGGCGGCGAACGTGAGTGTGGGCGGCGCATCGAATTGCGCGGTGACACTGCTGGTGGTGCCGGTGACGATCGTGACGCTGCAACTGGTGCCAAGGCACGCACCCGAGTAGCCGCTGAACGAGTGGAGTCCGGCCGGCGTCGACGTGAGCGTGACGACGGTGTTCGGGGCATGCGTGCTGCTGCAACTTCCGGTGGCCACGCCCGCTGTGACGGTGCACGAGATGCCCGCCGGCGAACTGGTGACCGTGCCATTGCCCGTCCCGCCGCCGACCACCTTCAGCCCCTGCGTCTGGAACACCGCCTGTACCGCGCGGGGCTTCGACATCGTGACCTGACACGGTGTCGTGATGCAGTCACCGCCCCACGTGCTGAACACGGAGACTCCGGTCGTGGACTGCAGCAGGGTCACGACGGTGTTGGCCTCGAACAGCGTGGTGCAGGTGCCGCTGGTGAAGGTGCCGCTCAGCGAGCAGTTGATGCCGGCGGGCGAGCTGGTGACGAGGCCACCGCCGGCCGAGCCGCTGCCGGCGGCAATCGTGAGACGTTGCGGGGCGGCGGTGAATCCTGCCGTCGCGACGGCGTTCACGCTGCTCACGACCGGGATCGTGCAACTCGTGCCGATGCAGGCGCCGGTGAACCCCTCGAAGCTCGATCCGGCGCTGCCGCCACCGATCAGCATCACGTTCGTTCCCGCGGCAAACTCCGCGGTGCAGGTGCCGCTCGTCACGCCCGCGGCGCTCGTGCACGAAATGCCGGACGGTGAACTGGTCACGCTGCCCGAGCCGGTGCCTGTGCCGTAGACGGTCACCGCCCCGGGCGATGGCAGGCGGTAGGTGATCTCGCCGACGCGCGACTGCGTCATCGTGAGCAGGCACGGATTGCCGGCGCAGTCACCGCTCCAGCCCTGCAGGATCGCCATCCCGGTTGGTGACTGCGTGAGCGTCACTGTCGTGCCCGAGGCGACCATCATCGTGCAGGTTCCGGTGGTGGTGCCGTCGTTCACGCTGCAGCTGATACCGGCCGGGCTGCTGGTGATGGTGCCGCTGCCACGCGACGCCGGCGATGGCCCCACGGTCACCTTCACCGGTGCGGGTGGCGCCGGCGGCGGTGTCTCGACCACGGGCGCGGTGAATCCGGCCGACACGCTGCTGGTGGCGCTAGGCGCGATCGTCACGGCGCAGGTGGGGCCGGCGCAGGCGCCGGTGAATCCGCTGAAGCTGCTGCTCCCGCTCACCGCGGCGACCAGCGCCACCGCGCCGCCCGACGGAAACGAGGCGCTGCATGTGCCGCTCGCCACACCGGCGTTGATCGTGCACGCGATGCCGCTGGGTGAGCTGGTGACGCTGCCGTTGCCGGTGCCGAAGCCCGTCACGGCGAGCGTGCCGGGCGGCGCGGGTACGCGCCAGGTCACGTCGACGAGGCGCTGACCGTTCATGGTGACCAGGCACGGATTGCCCGTGCAACTGCTGCTCCACGCCTGGAACACCGCCCCGGCCGATGGCTCCTGCGTCAGCGTCACCTCCGTTCCGGCGGCGAAGCTGGCCGTGCAGGCACCCGTGCCAGCGACGGTGCCGGTGAGCAGGCAGTCGATGCCGGCCGGCGCGCTGGTGATCCGGCCGCCGCCACTCGATGCCGCATTCGCCAGCACCGACAATGCGTTCGGCACGAACGTGGCGGTCACGGAGCGCGGGGCGGCCATCGTCGTCGCGCAGTCGCTGAGTGCGCAGTCGCCGCTGAACGCCACGAACACCGAGGTCCCTGATGGTGCAGGCTGCAGCACCACCAGCGTCCCGACCGGGAACCGTGCCGTGCACGCGCCCGTCGTGCTGCCCGCGGCGAGCGTGCAGTCGATGCCGGCCGGGAGCGAGACCACCCGGCCGCTGCCGGTGCCGCTGCCGGTCACCGACAGTGCCACGGGCGGCGCGACCTCGGTCACGCGGGTCGGTGTCGCCTTCGATCCGGAGCAGGCAGAAAGTACCATCACGGCAGCAATTGCCGTCGCAACTTGCCGGGTGACGCTGTCGCCGCGGCGTCGCGGCGTGGGGGTGCTGAAGTGCATCGGCAGGGCGGAGAGGGGCAGGAATGACAACGGTGGCGATCCGGAGGCCGCCGCGGGCCCCCGATGCCCTGCCAGCAAAAGCAAGCGACGTGCTCAACGCGGACCGGCACCGGCTGGCGCGGTTCTGTATCATTCCGGAGCGGTCCGGCGCCTGTCCGGCCCCTCTCCCATCTTCGGTGCCAGCGCCATGAACGACGCCCTCATCGCCGCCGCGAAGGCGGCCTTCCCCGCCGACGTGCCCGGGATCACGCTCGGGGCGGTGGTCCACGACGGCCAGATCGATCCGCAGCCCCTCGTTCGACTCCCGCTCTCGATGATGACGCGCCACGGCCTGATCGCCGGCGCCACCGGGACCGGCAAGACCAAGACGCTGCAGTTGATGGCCGAACAGCTGTCAGCGCAGGGCGTTCCGGTGTTCCTTGCGGACGTCAAGGGCGACGTGAGCGGTGTGGCGATGGCCGGCACCACCAATCCGAAGATCGAGGAGCGTGCGGCGGCCATCGGGTATCCGTGGGCCGCGTCGGCCTTCCCCGTCGAACTGCTCTCGCTCACCGGCGCCACCGGCGGTCAGCTTCGTGCCACGGTCTCCAGCTTCGGCCCGCTGCTGATGGCGAAAGTGCTGGACCTCAACGAGACGCAGGCCAGCGTGCTCGGCCTCGTCTTCAAGTACTGCGACGACAAGGGCCTGCTGCTGCTCGACCTGAGCGACCTGCGCGAGGTGCTCCAGTACCTCACCGGGGATGGTGCCGCCGACCTCAAGGCCTACGGTGGCATGTCCAAGGCCACCGTCGGCGTGGTGCTGCGCAACATCATCAACCTCGAGTCGCAGGGCGCCGAGAAGTTCTTCGGCGAACCGGCCTTCGATCTCGACGACCTCTTCTCGGTCGAACGCGACGGCCGCGGCCTGATCTCGGTCCTCGCCCTCTCCGACATGCAGGACAAGCCCGCGCTCTTCTCGACGTTCATGCTCTGGTTGCTCGCGGAGCTCTATGCGACCCTGCCGGAAGTCGGCGACGTGGACAAGCCGAAACTGGTCTTTTTCCTCGACGAGGCGCACCTGCTCTTCGCCGATGCGAGCGGCGCGATGCAGGACGAGATCGAGAAGGTCACGCGCCTGATCCGCTCCAAGGGCGTGGGTGTCTTCTTCATCACGCAGCACCCGCGCGACATTCCGGTCACGGTCCTCGGCCAGCTCGGCAACCGGGTCCAGCACGCGCTGCGCGCCTTCACGCCCGACGACGAAAAGCAGCTCCGTGCCACGGCGCGCACGATCCCGAAGACGGAGTTCTATGACGTCGAGGCGACGCTCACCTCACTGGCGACGGGGCAGGCGCTGATCTCCACGCTGACGGTGAAGGGCACGCCGACGCTGCCGTTCGCCTGCCATCTGGTGCCGCCGGCCTCGCGCATGGGCCCCCTTACACCGGCCGAGATCGCGCCGCGCCTGACGACGCCGCAGGCGAAGAAGTACGCCACCACCATCGATCGCGACTCGGCGCGCGAGGTGCTCGAGCGCCAGTACGCTGCGAGCGCACAGGCGACTGCAGCGGAGGCCGCAGCGGAGCAGGCCAGCAAGCCCGTCACCGCCAGGAGTGCGCGCGAAGAGGAAGGGGCACTGGGCTCCTTCCTGCGTTCACCGGTGGCGCGCACGATTGCCGTCACGCTCGCTGGCACGATCACGCGCTCGCTGCTCGGCACGCTGATGGGGAAGAAGCGCCGCTGAGCCCCGGCATCGAGGCGGTGCCGGCGCGTCGCTGATGGAGTGTGTCGCGATCGACTGGTCGGGCGCGCGCAGCGGTGCTGCGGCGCGCATCTGGGTGGCGCGCGCGCGAAACGGCAGCCTCACCGGACTCGAGGCGCCCGGCAGCCGCGAGGCGGTGCAGGCGTTGCTGCTCGCGCGTCGTGCCGATCCCGCACCGTGCCTGGTGGGACTCGACTTCGCCTTCGGCATGCCGGCCTGGTACGCGGCAGCGCGCGGCTGGCGCGATATCGCCGACACCTGGCGTGCCGCGCGTGACGAGGGCGAGGCCTGGCTCGCCGCCGGCCGCCCGCCATTCTGGGGCCGGCCCGGCACGCGGCGCCCGCACGCGGCGGCTGATGGGCTGCGCGTCACCGACGCCGCGCTGACTGGCCGGCATCAGCCCAAGTCGGTGTTCCAGATCGGTGGCGCCGGCGCGGTGGGCACCGGCTCGATCCGTGGCATGCCGATGTTGCTCTCGTTGCGCGAGGCCGGCTGGTCAGTGTGGCCGCTCGATGTGCGCGGCACGCATACGCTGGTCGAGATCTATCCACGCCACTTCACCGGCACGCTGGTGAAGCGCAGCGCGGTGGCGCGTCGTGCGCAGCTCGCGCAGCATGCGCCACCCATCGCACCGGCGCACCTCGCCACCATGGCCGACTCGGAGGACGCGTTCGACGCCGGCGTCTCGGCGATGGCGATGTGCGAGTCCGCGACCGTCGCCGACGCGTTTGCCGTCAGGCAGGCATCAGCCGCAGTCGAAGGGATGATCTGGGCGCCATCCGGATGACATTCGCAGCGCGCGGCGCGCTGCCCGGCGCACGCCGCCGTCGCCCGCGCCACCGCATCCACCCGTCACCACTTCACGCACGCGTCGTCGTCGCCCGCGCCAGCAACCACCCGTCACCACCTCACGCACGCGTCGTCAGCGGTTCCCCGTCACCGTGATCGTCAGCGGCGCCGAGACGAGCTCCCGGGAGATCACCTTGTGCGTGTAGTCGCCAAGGACGGCGCGCAGCACATGGCGGCCCCGCGGCAGCGGCACCGACACCTCGATCTGGCCCTTGCCGAAGTGCACATGCTGGCTGTCCGCCGGAATGACGGTGCCCGGTTCGCCCGCCTCGGCATCGATCAGCAGATGGAAATGCCCGGTGCGATCCACATTGGTGCCTGCCGGTGCGACGCCGTAGTTCGTCAGCCGGAACACCACGGTGACTGGACTCCTGACGCGGGCGCCGTTCGTCGGAAGCCGGATGCCGATCGTTGGCGCGGGCGCGTCAGCGGGGGCCGCAGCCGGTGCGCCGCCGGCCTGCGCACGGGCGGGAGCGGCGGCGACGGCGAGCGCGAGTGTGCCGGTTGCGAGCGTGAGGAGGCGCATGTTCATGCGGGGTGCCTGGTTCGTCGCCGGCGGAATGCCGGGTGACTGCAATGTGGCGACCGCGTCCCGCGATGTCACGGCACCGCGCGCGACCCCGGCCAGTGCTCGAGCTCGGCCCAGACCTCACGAGACACGTTGACCGCGCAGCCCTCGAGGTGCGTCGCGAAGTCGGCGCGGAGTTGCGCGGCGTGTCGAGCGAGGTACGTGTCCAGCACGTCCATGTCCTGCGCGGCGTACCGGATCCGGTATCGCCCGGGGATCGCGCACTCGATGACGGCACTGGTGAAGCACCCCGTCGCGAGCACGTCGGGGATGTGCGTCGCGCGCAGGTACGCCTCGTAGGCGGCCACGTGCGGCAGTGACACGTCGGTGGTGACTTCGTAGATGATCATCTCCGTTCAGGATCGGCAGGTGCGGTGGCGACGCGCAATGGCGGTGCCCCGACTCCCGGGACGACGCGCTCCGGCGCCGGTCATTCGGCTGGCGATGGCGCTACGTTCAGGGAGCCGAGCCCGCACTGTCGTGCCGGGCGCTGCACGACTCGGCATCCCCGGCCTTTCCGCAATGCGCCCGTCACCATTCGTGCTGTACTCAGCCGGAGCCACACAGGCATTCGCAGCGCTGCTGCTGGCCTGTGCCCTCTCTGTGCTCGGCCGCTACTATCCGCGCGCGTACCTGCGACTCTGGTCCGGCGCCTGGCTCGCCGCGGCAGTGCATGTGGCGATCGGCCTCACGGCGGCGGATCCGTCGGATCCGGCGTTGCACACCGGTGCCGGCGGCATGGGTGCGATGGCGCTGACGTGGCTGTCGCAGGCGGCGGGGTTCACGCACTGCGCACTGCTGGCGCTCGGCGCCTGGTCCTTCCACACCGAGGCCAACGACACGCCACGTCGCTGGACCGTCGCCCTCGTGACCGGCGGTGCACTCGCGGTGCTGACCACCGTTGCCGCGACGGGCGCCGAGGACGTGGTTTTCGTGCGCGTCGCCCTGATGGCGGCGGCGATGGCCGTGGCGGCCCTCGGTGCGGGCCTCCTCATCCGTCGTGCCAACGTGCACGGTCCGTCGCTGGGCGCACGGTGGATGTGGTGGCTGCTGCTCGCGATCGGCGCGCACCGCGGCGTCACCATGCTCGCAGCCACCGGACGGCTCAGCATGCTGCCGGACATCGGACATGCCCTGCCGCTGGTGGACATCCTCCTCATGGGGGCCCTCGGCATCGGCACGGCCATCGCCATGGTGGAGGACGAGCAGGTGCTGCTGCGGACCTCGTCCGAGCGGCAGCTCGAGTCGGAGCGTCGCGCGCGTGCGTCGGGAGCGAGCCTCGTCTCGGCGCTTGCGGCCGTGCCGGACCTCGTGGCGGTGGTCGGTGTGGATGGGTGCCTCGTGGCCTGGAATCCTGCCTTCGAGGCGTTCGCGCGGGTCCACCGCACCACCGTCCCCGCCGCGGGTGTCCCGGTCCTCGACGTCCTGCCGGCCGGTGCATCGCAGGAGTGGGCCACGCGTCTCGGTGCGCTGCTCGAGGGCCGTGACCAGCTGTTCGAGGCCGCCTTCGAGCTCCCCGACCTGCCGCCGGCGTTCTTCGACGTCAGCGCCCGGCCCATGCGCGACGGCACCGAGATCGTGAGCGGCGTGATCGTCGCCCGCGATGTCACCGAGCGTCGCAAGCTGGAGCAGCAACTGCAGCAGGCGCAGCGTCTCGACACCGTCGGCCGTCTCGCCGGCGGCATCGCGCACGACTTCAACAACCTGCTCACCGCCATCCTCAGCAGCGCCTCGGTCGCGCGCGAATGCCTGCCGCCCGACCACGAGGTGCAGGCCGACCTCGCCGACGTGCAGCTCGCCGGAGAGCGCGCCACGCAGCTCACGCGACAGCTGCTCGCGTTTGCGCGCCGCCAGCCCGTCTCGCAGCAGCCGATCGATCTCAACGACCATGTCGGCACGATGGAGCGGATGCTCTCGCGCCTCGTCGGGCCGGACGTCACGCTGCGGGTCACCCTCGGCGACAACCTGTGGTACGTGCGCGCCGACGGACCACAGCTCGAGCAGGTGCTGGTGAACGTGGTCGTGAACGCGCGCGATGCCATGCCCACCGGCGGCGGGCTCACCATCCGCACCGGCAACCGCACCCTCGCCGAGGGCGCCGTGGTCCTGCCGCGCCCCATGCCGGCTGGCGAGTATGTGGAGATCGTCATCGCCGACACCGGGACCGGCATGGACGAGCAGACGCTCGCACACGTCTTCGAGCCATTCTACACCACGAAACCGGTCGGACAGGGCACGGGGCTGGGCCTCGCCATGTGCTACGGCATCGTGCGCCAGCATCACGGCGTGATCTGGATCGAATCGTCGCCGGGGCGCGGCACGACGGTGATCATCCTGCTGCCGCGCTTCGAGGGCCCGCTGCCGCTGAAGGACGACCGCCAGCGCGCCGTCACGCCCGCGGCGGCGTCCAGCGGCAGCGAGACGATCCTGCTCGTCGAGGACGAGCCGCAGGTGCGCGCCGTCGCGGCCCGCGCGCTGCGCTCCGCAGGGTACCGCGTGCTCGAGGCCACCAATGGCCGCGATGGTGTGCAGGTCGCGCGACGTGAGCGGGATGCGATCGACATCATCGTCTCCGATGTCGTCATGCCGGAGATGGGGGGCAAGGAGATGGTCGAGATCGCGCGCCAGTTCCTGCCCGGTGTGGCCGTGCTCTTCGTTTCCGGCTATACCGCAGGCACCTTTCCGCAGTCCGCCGACGATCCGGCCGCCAACCTCTTCCTGCAGAAGCCGTTCACGCCGCAGGAGTTGCTGGCGATGGTGCGTCAGGTGCTCGACCGTCATGCGGCCGACCGGGAGTCCCGGAACACCATCAGCGCCTCCTGACGCGCCGGGCGCACGTGCCATCTCACCGCCAGCGAGGATCGTCCGTGGTTCGCATGCCCGTCTGCCGTCGCCGCACCCACACGGTGTTCGCACTCCTGCTCGCCGCTACCGTCACCGCCGGCACCGCGCTGCACGCGCAGTCGGCCAATCCGTGGGCGTCCGTCGGACGGCAGGGTGACGCCTACCTGCGCAACTTCACGTTCGCGGCCGGCGGTCGGCTGGACACGCTGCGCCTCCACTACACCACGCTCGGTGCGCCGCGCCGCTCCGGCGACGGCCAGGTGCGGAATGCCGTCCTGGTGCTGCACGGCACTGGTGGAACGGGCCGCGGGTTCCTGAATCCGGTGTATGCCGGTGGACTCTTCGGGCCGGGTCAGCCGCTCGACTCGTCGCGCTATTTCATCATCCTGCCCGACGGCATCGGCCACGGCGGCTCGTCGAAGCCGAGCGATGGCATGCGGATGCGCTTTCCGCGGTACGGCTATCGCGACATGGTGACCGCGCAGCAGCGGCTGCTCACCGAGGCGCTCGGCGTCACGCACCTGCGCGTCATCGTCGGGACGTCGATGGGCTGCATGCACGCCTTCACGTGGGGATGGATGTTCCCCGGCTTTGCCGATGCGCTTGCCCCGATGGCCTGCGTGCCGACGCAGATCGCCGGCCGCAACCGCATGCTGCGCACGATGGCGATGGACGCGATCCGCGCCGACTCCGCCTGGAACGGTGGCAACTACACGGTGCCGCCGCGCGCCGGGCTGCGCAGTGCGCTGCACATCCTCTACATCATGGGCACGGCCCCGCTGCTGCAGCAGACGCAGGCGCCCACGCGCGACGCCGCCGACAGCGTAATCCGGAGCTGGCTCGACGCACGCCTCGGCACCACCGATGCCAACGACTTTCTCTACCAGTTCGACGCCAGCAGTGACTACGACCCGTCGCCGTATCTCGACCGGATCCGCGTGCCGGTGCTGCACGTCAATTCGGAGGACGACGAAGTGAACCCGCCGGAACTGCGTCTGGCCGAGCAGCTCGACGCACGCATGCCATTTGCGCGCTTCATCCTGCTGCCCACCAGCGCGCGGACGCGCGGGCACGGCACGCATTCGCAGCCGGCGTTGTGGGGCGAGACGTTGCGAGAGTTCCTCGGCACCCTCGCCACCCCGTGACGGTGCCGGCACCCGCCGTGGTCGATCGTCGCGACACCATCCGGGGCGTCCGCCCGTAGGTTGAACATCCGCCGTCCGCCGCAGGAATGGCGGCCGCCGACCACCCGTGCCAGGATCACCGCCGTGAAGCTCCTGCTCAACCTGCTCGTCACCGCCGTCGCGCTGTTCGTCGCGACCCGCTTCGTGCCCGGCATCCACTTCACCGGCGACAACTATGGTGCGCTGATCGGTGTCGCGTTGGTCTTTGGCGCCGTGAACATCGTCGTCAAGCCGATCCTGACGCTGTTCTCGTTCCCGGTGGTGATGCTCACGCTCGGGCTCTTCCTGCTGGTGATCAACGGCCTGATGCTGATGCTGACGTCGTTCGTCGCGCAGCGCCTCGCCTTCGGTTTCCACGTCGACGGCCTGGTGCCGGCGATCATCGGGTCGCTGGTGGTGAGCCTTGCCTCATGGGCGATGCACCTGGTGCTGGGCACCAATCGCGGCGACGGCTGATGCGCCCCCTGCGTCGCTGATTCCGGTGCGGCGACGCTGATGCTGTCGGCCGTGGGGGTCTCCGTGACGTACGGCACGGCGCCGGCCCTCGTGGATGTCGCGCTGCAGGTGCCGCGAGGCGAGGTGGTCGGTCTGCTCGGCCCGAATGGCGCCGGCAAGTCCACCCTGCTGCGTGTACTCGCCACGCTGCAGCAGCCCGATGCCGGCCGCGTGATGATCGCCGGCATCGATGCCATCGCCGATCCCGACGCCGCACGCGCGATGCTTGGCTACCTGCCACAGGAGTTCGGCTTCCCGCCGGCGCTCACACCGCACGAGCTGCTCACCCACTTCGCGCTGCTGAAGGGCTTTGCGGCCGGTGCGGCGCGGCGCGACGCGGTGCACGCCATGCTGCAGCGCGTGAATCTCTGGGCTGAGCGCAGCCGGCCGGTCCGCGCGCTCTCCGGTGGCATGAAGCAACGCCTCGGCATCGCCGTCGCACTCATCGGGGCACCGGGCGTGCTGATCGTGGACGAACCGACGGTGGCCCTCGATCCATCGGAACGGCATCGGGTGCACGACCTGCTGCTGGAGCTGGCCGAGGAGCGCGCGGTGCTCCTCTCGACGCACCTCGTGGCGGACGTGGACGCGCTCTGTCATGCGGCGCTCATCCTCCATCGCGGGCAGGTGGTGCGCGCAGGCGTCCCCGCGGCCCTGGCCGGTGCGCTGCGCGGTCGCATCTACCGCGCACGTCTCCCCCGCGCCGCGCGGGCAGCATTCGGCGCGGACCATCGCGTCATCCGCGAGTTCCTCGTGAGTGGTGCCGTCGAGGTCACGGTGCTCGCCGACTGCGCACCGGACGCACGCTTCGTGGAATCGGAACCCACGCTCGACGACGTGTTCGCCGAGGCGACGCAGCGGTGAGTGCCGCACGCGCGCGCATCGCGGGCGTCATGCGGCTCGAACTGCTGATCCAGCGCCGCGAGCCGCTGACGGCGCTCTATGCGCTGGTGCTCGGCCTGCTGGCCGCAGCGTTCGCCGCGGCAGGGCCGGTGGAGCTCGTGCGCGGCCGTGGCGCCGTGCCACGCGATGCGGCGTGGTCGCTGATGCTGGCGAGTACCGCGCTGACGGCCTTCGGTCAGGTGATCACGACGATGGTCGCCGCCACCGTGGTACTGCGCGACAGGCAGGACCGCGTCAGCGATTTGCTCGCGGCCAGTCGGCTCACCGGTCGCGAGTACCTGCTCGGCAAGCTCGGGGCGGCGCTGGTGCTGCTGTGCGTGATCTATGCAGCGATCCCGGTCGGGCTGGCGATGGGCGCAACCCTCGCTGGCGGGTCGCTGTCGGGCGCACTGTGGCGCAGTCTCGTGCCATTCGCGCTGGTCGTGCTGCCGACGATGCTCGCCGTCGGCGCGCTGCAGTTCGGTATCGGGGTGCTGAGCGGCCGGCTCTGGGTCATCGTCGGGCAAGGGCTGCTGCTGATCTGGTGCTGGAGTGCCGCCGTCGATGCGAGCGGCGACAGCGGCGTGAGCGCGCTCACGCTGATGGCCGATCCCTTTGGCAGTGCGCCGCTGCTGCATGCCACTCGCGCGTGGAGCGACGCCGATCGCGCGACGCGTGCGCTACCCGTCTCATGGCCGCTGCTGGCGGGTCGCCTGGCGTGGCTGACGGTGGGGACATCGCTGGCGGGGTGGGCCGTGCTGCGCGGAGCGCGCGTGCAGCGCAGGGCGGGGGGTGCCGCACGCGGGGCCGCGACACCCTCGGCGGACACCGCCGCAGACGCGACCGACGCACTGCGGCAGGCCGTGGCGGTGCGCGCACCCATTGGCGTCGGTGCGCTGGCACGGCGACCGCGGCAGGCCTCGGCGGTGCGCGCACCCGTTGGCGTCGGTGCGCTGGCGCTGGCGCCGCGACCGCAGCCATGGCGCGGAGCGGTGGCGACGACTGCGTACGTGAGGCGCTGGATGCTGCGCGATACCGGCTGGCGCGTCCTCGCGCTGCTCGGCGCCACCAACGTGGCTGTCCACGCCTGTCTCGACGCCCGCGCAGCGCGCGGCGCCGAGGCCGTGACGCGTGTGGCCCTCGCGAGCCTGCAGCTCCATGCTCGGCTGTTCCTCATCCTGCTGGCGACGATCTATGCCGGCGAGCTCGTCTGGCGCGAGCGGGAGGAGCGATCGGCGCCGCTCTTCGACGTGCTGCCGACGCCGACCAGTGCACGCGTGCTGGGGAGCATCGCTGGTGTGATCGTGGCACAAACGGCACTGGTGCTGCTGCTGAGTGCAGCGGCCGGCCTCGCGGTGATGACGGGTGCAGGGCAGCTCCCGATCGTGTCGACACTGCTGCGCGAGGTGGCGGCAGGGGTGCTCGGACCGTTCGTCGTGTGGATGCTGGTGGCACTGGCCGTGCACGTGCTGGTGCAGCACAAGGTGGTGTCACACCTGCTCTGCATCGCGGGCTGGGTGCTGGCGGTGCTGCTGGCTGGCGCCGCCGAGCCCGGGGCGTCGCAGCTGCCGGTGCCCGCCCAGGTCGCCGTGGCGGTCCTCGCCCTGGCGGTGGCACGGTGGCGCTGGCCACGCGGCGTGTTGCCGACGCGCAGAACGGGCGTCGTTGGCATTCAGGGCGACGCCTCACCTGCCGATACTGGCGTGGTGGGCACGTGATTCGGAAGCAGGCGGTGCCGCTGTGGTGTGGCGGACTCTGCCGTTTGGCGCGGTGAGCGGTTGTTTCTGCACTCACTGGCAGAATGGACGAGGAGGCGGCACTATTCCGACAGTTGGAAAGGGAGACTGCCGTTTATTCACAGGTGTGATCGCGGCCCATCCCTTGCGGTACCAATCAGTTCCGGACCGCTAGCGCAATCGGCGCTGGACGGCGACTATTCCGGTTCTCAGCAGAACTTCGCACTTAACACCCCTTCGGAGGTGGCATGACGCTATCTGTTCGCCTGCGCTCGGCGGGCTCGCTGTTCGCGCTCGCGATCAGCGCAGCGCCGCTGTTTGCGCAGACTCCCCAGGCAGGGACAGTCGAATTGAATGCCGGGGTCCGCGTGTCGGACGTCGGCATCGCCAATTACTCGACCGTCACCTCGCCGACCGGTCTGCTCGGCCTGTACTTCACCAAGAACTTCTCGGTCGAGACTGAAATCTCGTCTGCGAATGGTCGGGTGACGAACGTTCCTGTGGGAACGCGTACGCTGTCGTCGTACACGCCGATTCATCTCCGCGGTGTTTTCACGATCCCGGTTCAGGATCAGGTTCAGATCCTGCTCGGGCTCGGCGCTGTACGTAACGAGCAGCGGTGGAAGGAGCCGAATCTTTCCCCGGTCGGCTCCAATGCTGGCCAAGGGGTGAAGAAGTTCAACGAGTACAGCTGGGCCACGATGGTCGGGGCGCGGCTGGGCCTGACGGACAACGTCGCCTTCCGCGCCGCAGTGACGCTCGACGGCTCGCAGTTCGACTTGACGAACAACCGCCTGTTTGCCAGCAAGCGCAGCACGAATCTCGGCGGCCAGTTCGGTGTGAGCTATCTGTTCAACACCAAGCCGAAGGATGCCGACGCCGACGGCGTGCCGGACAAGACCGACAAGTGCTCGACCTCGCCCGCTGGCGTCCGCGTCGATGCGACCGGTTGCCCGCTGGACAGCGATCGCGATGGCGTCGCCGACTACCAGGACAAGTGCGCCAACACGCCGGCTGGCGTGACGGTCGACAGCAATGGGTGCCCGGTGGACAGCGATCGTGACGGTGTCGCGGATTACCAGGACAAGTGCGCCAACACGCCGGCTGGCGTGAAGGTCGACGCGACTGGCTGCCCGCTCGACAGCGATGGCGATGGTGTGCAGGACTCCGCGGATCGTTGCCCGAACACCCCGCGTGGTGTCCGTGTCAACGCGACGGGTTGCCCGGCTGACTCCGACGGCGACGGCGTGGTGGATGATGCCGACCGCTGCCCTGGGACCGCCGCTGGTGTCCGGGTCGATGCCACGGGTTGCGAGCCGAAGCCGATCACTCCGCTGGATACGGTCAAGAAGACGTTGGTGCTCGAGGGCGTGAACTTCCGCACTGGGTCTGCAGTCCTGACGCCGGGCGGCCGTACCTCGCTGCTTCGCGCCGTGGATCTGCTCAAGTCCTCCGAGAGCGTTCGGGTGGAGATCGGTGGTCACACCGACAACTCCGGATCGGTCCGTGCGAACCAGCGCCTGTCGCTGGCCCGCGCCAACACCGTCAAGCAGACGCTGGTTGCTGCTGGTGTGAACGCTGATCGACTGTCGGTCCGCGGCTACGGCTCGAGTGTGCCGCGTGCCACGAACCGCAGCGCAGCGGGTCGCGGTCTGAACCGCCGCGTGGAGCTGAAGCCGATCCGCTGATGCGATCGGTGGCAGGTTGACGAAGGGGGCGCTTCCAACTGGAAGCGCCCCCTTCGTCATTCGGTGTCGTACCAGACGCCAGAACGCCATGAGATCGGAGGGACGGCGCAGGGCGCGGCCGGTCGCAACGGAAGCCGCGTCTGCGTGCGGCGCGAGGGCACCGGGCCGCGTCGCCACGCGCCGTCTCGTCCCGCTACCCGCCGCTCAGGCCTCGCTGATGGCGGTGCCTGCTGCATCGAGGATGCGCCGCACCTGCGTGGCCAGTTCGTTCACCGCCAGCGGTTTCGCGAGGTAGCCGGCGGCGCCGAGGTCGTAGGCGCGTTCCGGCGTCATGCTGGCGCTGAACCCGGTGCAGATCACCACCGGCATGCCCGGGCGCAGTCGCGTCGCCTCGCGCAGCAGATCCTCGCCCGAGAGGCTGGGCATGGTCATGTCGGTGAGGATCAGGTCGTAGTGCTCGTTGGGGTTGAGCAGGTGTTGCAACGCGGCATCGGCGCTGGTGAAGGCGCTCGTGCGGTAGCCGAACCGGGCGAGCGCATTGGAGAGGAACGCGGCCACGGCCGGCTCGTCATCCACCACCATCACGCGCTCGTGGCCGCGCGGCACATCGTGGACGATGCCGAGCGCGGCGCTTGGCGTGGGGCGTCCGAGGTCGGCCGGCAGCTCGATGACCGCCGTGGTGCCGCGCCCCGGCGTCGAGTCGAGCCGGAAGTGCCCACCCATGCCCGCGACGATGCCGTGGACCATGGCGAGGCCCATGCCCGTGCCCTCGTCGGGCGGCTTGGTCGTGAAGAACGGGTCGAGCGCGCGATCCCGCACCTCGGGGGACATGCCAACGCCGGTGTCGCTCACTTCGAGGCGAAGGAAGGGTTGCGCCTTCCGATCGCTGCGGCGGAGGCGCACGGTCAGCGTGCCCCCGGTGTCTCGCATGGCGTAAATCGCGTTCGCGCACAGGTTGAGCACGACCTGGTGGAGCTGGCCCGCGTCGCCGAGCACCGGGGGCACGCGCTCCTCGTCGTGGAAGTCGATCGTCACACGCACTGGCAGCGTCGGCAGCAGCAGGCGCAGCGTCTCGCTCACGATCGGCTCCAGCTCGACGGTGTGGAGTTCCTCGCCACTGCGGCGGCTGAAGGCGAGGATGCGCTGCACCATCTGTCGGCCGCGCGCCGCCGCCGTGAGCACCTGCCGCAGGTCGGACTGCAGCTCCTCCGATTCCGCGTCGAGCATCGCCAGCTCGGCGTAGCCGATCACGCTGGCGAGGATGTTGTTGAAGTCGTGCGCGATGCCACCGGCCAGCGTGCCGACCGCCTCCATCTTCTGTGATTGCCGCACATCGGCCTCGAGGCGGCGGCGCTCGGTCACGTCGAGCGTGAGCGCCATGCCAAAGCGAATGGTGCCGTCGGCGTCGCGCACGGGCACGGTGCGGACATCGTAGATCTTCTCGCCAAGACGCAGTTCGAATTCCTGCTCGACGCCGTCCAGGGCCGCACGGCACCGCCGCTGGATCACCGCCGCCGTGTGCGTATCGAGGTGATGCCCGATCGGCAGGCCGATGAGCCCCTGCCGTGCCAGGCCCGACTCGCGCACACCGCGACCGGCCGCGAGCTGCAGTCGTGCGTCGCCGTCGAAGAGCAGCACTGCGCCGCCGGGATAGTTCTCGATCAGCGTGCGGTAGAGCTCATCGCTGAACCGGAGCTGCTCGCTCACGCGCTTCTGCTCGGTGATGTCGATCGCCGAGCCGAGCAGTCGCACCACCGTTCCGTCATCGGCGGTCTCGAACTGCGTCACGCGATCGGAGAGCCAGTGCCACTCACCATCGGCACCCAGCAGTCGATAGGTGATCTCCTGCCGCGTCTCGGCGCCGAGGCGCATCGCATTCACGGCCCGCCGCATCGGGCCGATGTCATCGGGATGGTAGTGGGCCAGGAAGGCATCACGCGAGAGCTGCGAGAGCTCCTCGAGGCTGCGGCCGAGCAGCTGCAGCAGCGCATCGTTGGCGAAGGTCACGTGCCGCGTGCGGAAGTCGAACACGTAGAGGTAGGTCGGCACCGTGGCGACGATGCTCTGCAGCAATCGGCGATGCTGGTCGAGCGTCTGCTCCATTACGCGCCGCTCCTGCTCGGCGGCGCGGATGTCGCTGATGTCGTGCACGATGCTCAGCACGCCGGTGATCGCGCCATGCTCGAAGAGGGGCGCGTTCGAGACGCGGACGGTGGCCGCCGAACCGTCGGCACGACGGCCGTGCGCCTCGAAGGAGGTGTGCTCGCCGGTGAGCGTGAGTTCCACTTCGCGCGCACCACGCTCCCGGTCATCGGTGGCCGCAAACCGGTCGAGGCGTCCGACCTCGGTGCCGCTGCCGGTGTAGCCCGTGAAGCGGCGTGCGGCGGCGTTCATGCGGACGACGTTCGCGTTGCGATCGAGGACGTAGATGGAGTCCGGGGCGGCATCGAAGAGTCGCTGCCACCGGTCGCGACGGTCACGCGCGACGCGCACCGCGCTGAACTGCAGATACGCGATGATCGCGAGTGCCGCGGATTGCACGCTGAGCGCCATCACGAGAAAGCCGCGGGGCAGGGCGTGCAGGGCATCCAACCCGAGCGGTACGGGCACGCCGCCGGTGGGCGCGAGCGCGACAGCGGCGATCACGGTCAACATCGTGACCTGCGTTGCGATCGCGACGCCGATGCCCGCACGGTTCGGCAACCAGCCGGCGGCAGACGCCATCGGCAGCGCCAGGCAGGCGGCGAGCAGGTACGGCGCGGCACCGGCGTACCACGTGACGAGCGCGATCACCGGGAGGTCGATCAGCGCCTGCAGCATGTCGAGCCAGTGTCGCCGCGCCGGCGGCAAGGCGTAGTCGAGCGCGATCACGAGCAGGGCGCTGGCACCGACCCATGCGGCCCAGATCCCGAAGACCCAGCGCGGCAGGGTGGCGAGGAGTGATCGGTCGAGCACGACGGCCAGCCCGCTCAGGACCATCCAGAGGAGCAGGCGCCCACGCGCGAACCGCGACACCAGGTAGGCTGGCAACGGCGTTTCGTTCGTCGTGATGTCGAGCGTCGTCACGACGTCCGGCGCCCCGTAGATTGGAGGAGCCGCACCGGGTGCGTGACCGCCAGCGTCCGCCGAATCGACCGGCTGGTCTGGGGGCACCGTCGACGGCGCGATCCGATTTCCACAGGATTTCCACCGCTCAGCCCCTTGTCAGTGCACGACTTGGGGGCTTTGTCGACATTCGTGTGGATAACGTATCCACAATTGCTGCAACGACTTACGGGCTTTTGTTCGGGATTGTGAGCCGTCTCGCGGCGGTGTACGCTTGGGTCGACGCGGTCGACGCGGATCGCGCGACGCACGACACCTGAAGAACGGTGAGGATACGTCCTGATGGCGGCCCCAGAATCACGAGTGCGCGACCGGCTCATCCTGCTGCAGGGAGGCGGCACACGATCACCGCGCGGCAGCGAGCTGCGGCGCGAGGGTGGTGAGGGCAGCCAGCTCCAGCCACGCGGCAAGCAGGTCGAGGTTGGGGTCGCCCGTGGACGCGGAGCGCGCGGCCGTGCAATGCGCGGTGAGCTCGGCGGCAAGCGCCGCGGTGTCGCCACGCCCGCGCAACCCCAGGGCAAGCAGGCCGGCCGCATCCGCCAGCCGGTCACTGACGAAATGCTGAAATCGGAGGCGCAGCTCCAGTTCGTTGGTGCTGGGCGCGAGATCGGGCACACCGCGCCGCTGCTCGCGCAGCGCGGCCAGGTTCGCCACGAGGTCCTCGACCGCGTCCGGGTCCGGATGGAGGAGCAGACGGCGCCAGATGATCCACAGTGGCGCCGCGGGCCGGCCAGAGGCCTCGGCGCGTTCGTGCGACGCTGCCTTCGCCGCCTGATCCAGATACTGCGCCACGTGCGCCTGCAACAACCAGCTGCGCGTCTGGGCGACCGCCACTGGACCAGCCACCGCGGCGAGGGCACAGATTCGGAGCGCGTGTCGCAGGGTGCCCTCGGCATCGAGCGCCTCGGGCAAGCCGAGTGCGCGATGGAGCCGGTTGGCGCGCTCGGCGCCGATGCGGAGCGCCTCGCGTTCGAGCGCGGAGGCGGCACTCGTCGATCCGGAGCGCAGGGCGTCCCGGCCAAGCAGTGCCGCGAGTTCGTAGGCGGTCGCGAGCGTGTGCGCCTGCTCGCGGCTCTTGGGGTCGGTGAGCGGCAGGTCGCCGGCGGCAACGGCGGCAAGCGTGGCAACGCGCTGCACGCCGGAGATGGCGTCGACGGCCCAGTGGCGGTCGACGAGATCCGCACCGCTTGCAGGCGGGGCGGGGAAGATCGCGTGTGAAACGAACGTCACGACGGCGAGCCCTCCAGGCGCAGCGTCCTGTGGCGGATCCCCGGTCAGGGGCGACCACGCTGCGGAACGTCCCGCGTTGACTTTGGCCACACCTTGATTGCAGACATATAACCCGGCGACGTGCTTCCAGGCAAGACGTGAGTCGCCGCCTTTCGAAACGGGGAGAGAGTGACGTGGCGATGCTGCAGGCGTGGGAAAGCACCGGGCACGGCGACGTGAGCCGACTTGGGACGGCGGGGGCAGCGGCCTCCGGCGATGCGATGCTCGTCGGAAGCTCGGGGACGGCACTCGAGTGCCTGATGCGCGAGGCACTGGATGTCCCCGGTGCGGCCGCGGCGCTGCTCGAAGCATTCGCCATACAGTCCAGAACGCTGCGGCTGGTGCAGGAAGCCGACGCACGTGGAGCGGCAACGCTGCCGCCCGATTTACGGCAGAGGCTGGCAGCAGCGGCTGCGATCACGCCGTCGTGGCTGACTCTGGGGGCGGGCCTACGCGCCTGAGCGGCTCGGGGGTAGGATTAGCAATCGTTTGGCTCGGCGACGATGCCGGTGCCGTTTCGCCCTCGGGTGCGGGTGACGGCTACGCCACTGGATCCACCGCACACGACGCGTGATGCCGTCCTCTCTTCCCACATCGCCTGCCGATTTCGCCGACGCGACGTGGCCGGAGATCGCTGCATTCTACGATGAGCTCGCCGCCGAGCCTCCCACGCCGGCGACGGCGCGCGCTTGGCTGCAACGCTGGTCGCTGCTCGAGGAACTCGTCAACGAGGCATCCTCGCAGGCGCTCATCGCCTATACCGGCAACACCGCCGACGCCGATGCGGAGACGCGCTACCTGCGCTTCGTGACGGAAATCCAGCCCAACGTCGAGGAACGTCAGACCGGGCTGGCGCGCCTGCTGATCGCGACCGGCATCGACGATGCCGACCTCGCCATCGTGCTCCGCGAATTTCGTACCACCGTCTCGATCTTTCGCGAGGCGAACGTGGCGCGTTTCGCCCAAATCGAGGAGCTGAGCGCCGCGTACCAGAAACTGGCTGGCGGGTTGAGTGTGGAACTCGACGGTCAGACGCTCACGATCCCGCAGTTGCAGCCGCTGCTCGAGTCGGACGACCGCGACGCGCGCGAGCGGGCGTTCCGCACCGGTGCCGATGCCTATCTCGCGCATCGCGAGGAGATCGCCGATCTGTTCGACCGGATGTTCGTCCTGCGGCAGGCCGTGGCGGCCGAGTCGGGCTTCGGCGACTATCAGGCCTACGCCTTCGCGGCCAAGCATCGCTACGACTACGGTGCAGACGACGTGGCCCGCTTCCACGACGCTGTCGCCGATGTGGTGACGCCGGCGGCAGCGCGCGTGCATGCGTACCGACGTGAGCGGCTCGGCGTGACGACCCTGCGGCCGTGGGATCTGGCCGTCGATCCCGACGGGCTGGCCCCGCTGCGGCCGTTTCGGGATGCCACCGATTTCGTCGACGCGAGCGGGCGCATCTTCTCCGCCCTCGATCCCGAGCTTGGCTCACGCTTCGCCGACATGGCGCGGGACGGGCTGCTGGACCTCGAAAGCCGGCCGAACAAGGCGCCCGGTGGCTACTGCACGACGCTGCATCACCGCAAGCAGCCGTTCGTGTTCATGAACGCCGTCGGCGTATCGGACGATGTGACGACGCTCGTGCACGAGGCAGGGCATTGCTTCCACGCTTACCTCGCCTCCGACAAGGAGCTGATCTGGCAGCGCGGCACCGGGTCCGAGGCCGCGGAACTGGCGAGCATGTCGATGGAACTGCTGGCCGCACCGCTTTTTGCGCGGCCGGTGGGCTACTACACGCCGGACCAGGCGCGACGCGCACAGGCGGCGCACCTCGAGGATGTGCTCCTGGCGCTGCCGCACATCGCCAGCGTCGATGCATTCCAACGGTGGATCTATACCAGCGGCATGGGGCACGACCGCGATGCCCGCGACACCGCCTGGCTCTCGATCCGGAGTCGCTTCGAGCAGGGCGTGGATTGGTCGGATCTCGACCGTGAGCGGACCGCGCGCTGGTATCTCCAGCTGCACATCTTTGAGCTGCCGTTCTACTACATCGAGTACGGTATCGCGCAGCTTGGCGCACTGCAGGTGTGGAAGCGGAGCCTGACGGATCCCGCCGGTGCGCTGGCGGGATACAAGGCGGCGCTCCGCCTCGGTGGCACGCGGCCCCTGCCCGAGCTGTACGGCGCGGCCGGGGCGCGCCTGATCTTCGATGCCGATGGCATGCGTGAGCTGGTGGAGCTGGTCGAGGATCGACTCGAGACGCTGCGCGCCTCCACGGTGTCGTGAGCGGGATGGAGGTGCCGCCCGACGTCGCGCCTGACGGCAGGCACGATGCATATGGCGCACTGCGCGTACCGGCATTCCGCTGGTTCGTCGTGAGCCTGCTGGCGATGACGGTGGGCGTGCAGATCCAGGGCATCGCCGTGGCGTGGCAGCTCTACGCCGCGACCAACGATCCGCTCGCGCTCGGTCTGGCGGGATTGGCTGAGGTGCTGCCGTTCCTCGCGCTGTCGCTGCCGTCGGGACACTGGGCCGATCGTCACGACCGTCGTCGCCTGTCGCTGATCGGCATCGGCGTACTCGTGCTCTGCGCCGCGCTGTTCCTCGCGATGACGATCGCGCTGCAGGCGCATGGGGAGGGTGGTGCCCGGCAGGTGGGCACGACGCGGTGGAGCTCACCGATCGCGATCTATGCCGTGCTGGCGGTGTCGGGCGTGTCACGCGCGATCCTCCAGCCGGCGCGGCAGGCGCTTGGCACGATGATCGTGCCGGCGACGCTGTACGCGAACGCCGCCACCTGGCGCAGTTCGATCTGGCAGTTCGCGTCCGTCCTCGGGCCGGCGATCGGTGGGCTCACCTTCGCGTTCGCGGGGGCGCTGGTGACGTACACGATCACGCTGGTGCTGTTGCTGGTGTCGTGGTGGGCGATGGCCGCGGTGCAGGTGCCTGCGACGGTCGCCCGGGTGCTGCCGGCGCCGACCGCACGCACCGACATCCTCGAGGGTGTGCGGTTCGTGCTCAGTGACCGACTGGTGCTCGCGGCGTTGTCGCTGGACATGTTCGCGGTGCTGTTCGGCGGCGCGACGGCACTGCTCCCCGTGTTCACGAAGACGGTGCTGCACGTCTCGCCGGAATGGCTGGGCTACCTGCGGGCGGCCCCCGCGGTTGGGGCCGTGGTGATGGCGCTGGTGCTGGCCCACCAGCCGCCGCTGGAGCGGGCGGGGCGCACGCTGCTGCTGGCGGTGGGCGCGTGGGGGCTGAGCATCATCGGCTTTGCGCTCTCCCGCGACGTCTGGCTGAGCTGCGCGCTGCTCGCGCTGGGCGGTGCAGTGGACAGCGTGAGCGTGGTGATCCGCTCGACGCTGCTGCAGTCCCGCACGCCGCCGCATGTGATGGGACGCGTGATGGCAGTGAATTCGATCTTCATCGGCAGTGCGAACGAGATCGGGGCGTTCGAGAGCGGGCTGACGGCGCGGCTCTTCGGCGCCGTGAACAGCGTGCTCCTTGGCGGCGTCGTGACGCTGGTGGTGGTGTCGGCGATGGCGATCCTTTCGCCGCGCCTGCGCAAGCTGGGGCGGCTCGATCCGGCGCCGTGATGCGGCGGAGCGCCCAGGCCGCTGACGTCAGCGGCAGCTGCGCATGATGACGAGCGTCAGTGCGACTTCGGCCGCCGCCGCGACGGCGGCCCAGATGAGGAGCGTCGGGCGTTTCGCGCGCGGCTTCGTGCCAAGGACGCGGCCGCAGGCGGGACACTGCGTGGCGCCGGCAGGGAGCAGGGTGGCACAATCGCCGCAGCGGATGTCCATGGCATTCACGTGGAGGTGGAGCGATGTCGGCGCAGGCCGTCAGGAATGCGTGACGTCGTCGCGCCCGATCACGGTGCCGGCGTCACGTTGCTCGCCGCGGTAGGTGCACCCCGACGTGCAGGTCTCGCGCACCTGCACCTCGTGCAGCTGCGGCAGCGTCGGCTGCAGCCGGTCCCAGATCCACTTGGCCAGCACTTCGCTGGTGGGATTCCCGAGTCCATCGATCTCGTTCAGGCAATAGTGGTCGAGCTGCGCGTCGAGCGGCGCCCAGGCGGCCTTCAGTTCACCGAAATCCATCAGCCAGCCCGCGTGCGGGTCCACCGGACCGCGCACGACGATGCGGATGCGGAACGAGTGGCCGTGCAGGCGCCGGCACTTGTGGCCGGGTGGCACGTTGGGCAGCCAGTGCGCCGCCTCGAACGTCACGTCGCGGTGCAGCTCGACGATGTGTCCCGCTTCGCTCATCGGATCTCCAGCCACTTGTGTGTCTGCAGGCTGAGTCGCCACTGCGGATGTGCGAGGCAGTAGGCCAGTGCGGCGCGCACGTTCGCCGCACCGTCGGGGCCATCCATCGGCTGCAGGGAGAACAGGCGGAAGTCGAGATCGGCGAACCGCTCCGGCTGCGCATTCGGCTCGACCTGCGGATACACGAGCTTGAGCTCCGTGCCGCTGGTCAGCACCAGCGGCGCATTGGCCTTGGGACTCACGCAGATGTGATCGAGCCCGCGCGGCGCGGGCTGCGTGCCATTCGTCTCGACCGCCACCTCGAATCCGCGCGCGTGCAGCGCGTCGATCGCCGCCTCGTCGAGCTGCAGCAGCGGCTCACCACCGGTGCAGACCACCAGCTTCCGCGCGCGCGGCGAGGCAGTGGCGGGCCAGCGCGCGTCCACGTGCGCGGCCAGCGAGTCGGCATCGCCGAACTTCCCGCCATCCGGCCCGATCCCGACGAAATCGGTGTCGCAGAAGCGGCAGACGGCAGTGGCGCGATCGGCCTCGCGCCCCGTCCACAGGTTGCAGCCCGCGAACCGCAGGAACACCGCCGGCCGCCCGCTCTGGGCGCCCTCGCCCTGCAACGTGTAGAAACATTCCTTGACGGCGTAGGCCATCACGAGGTCGTCGCTGGTGTGGGGGCGTAGCGTGTGGGGTCGGGGACGCCCGCCTCGCGGAAGCCCTTCGCGCGCAACTGGCAGGCATCGCAATGGCCGCAGGCCCCGCCATCCTCGGCCGGGTCGTAGCAGCTGATGGTACGACTGAAGTCCACGCCAAGCGACGTGCCGAATTCCACGATCTGCGCCTTGGTCATGTGCTGGAGCGGGGTGCGGATCACGACGCGGGTGCGCCCCTCCACCGCCGACGCCGTGGCGAGGTTCGCGAGCGTCTCGAAGGCGCCGATGAACTCGGGGCGGCAGTCGGGATAGCCGGAGTAGTCCAGCGCGTTCACGCCGATGAAGATGTCACTGGCGCCGAGCACTTCGGCGTAGGCGAGCGCGAACGAGAGGAAGATCGTGTTGCGCGCAGGCACGTAGGTGACCGGGATGCCATGCGCCATGTCGTCCCCGCTGCGATCCTTCGGGACGGCAATGGAGGCATCGGTGAGCGCCGAGCCGCCGAACCCGCGCAGGTCGATGTCGAGGATGGCGTGGCCGCTGGCACCGAGCACGGTGGCGATCCGCTGCGCGGCGACGATCTCATGCTGGTGTCGCTGACCGTAGCGAAAGGTGAGCGCGTGCGCTGCATAGCCTTCGGCGATAGCATGCGCGAGGACGGTGGTCGAATCGAGTCCACCGCTGAGCAGGACGACTGCGGGCTGCGGGCCGGGTGGGTGCGTGAGTGACGACATCGTGCAGGGAAGGCTAACGGCCCCGGTCGGCGACGGAAACGGCGCGACGCTGCGTGAGATCGCGGCGCTGTTCCTTCGCCTCGGCTGCACGGCATTCGGTGGCCCTGCGGCGCACGTCCCGCTGATGGAAGCGGAAGTCGTCACACGACGCGCCTGGGTGACGCGCGCCGAGTTCCTCGATCTTCTTGGCATCGTGCAGGTGCTGCCGGGGCCGAACTCGACAGAACTGGCGATCCACCTCGGGCATGCGCGCGGTGGCTGGCGGGGCGGCGTGCTGGCGGGCGTGTGCTTCATCATGCCCGCGGCGCTGCTGGTCCTTGCCCTGTCGGCGGTGGCAGGGCTGCCGCCAGTCCGACCGACGCTGGCAGCGGTGGGCTGGTGGCTGGCGCCGGTGGTGGTGGCGGTGCTGGCGGCGGCGCTCTGGCTGTTCGGGCGTCAGGCGAGCCGTCGCGCAGGGGTTGCGGTGGTGATGCCCGTAGCCGCAGCTGCGGCCGCATTCGGCGCGATCCCCGACCTCCTGGTGATGGTGCTGGGCGGCATTGCGTCGATGATCGTCGCCCGTGTCGTGCCGCGGCGGGTGGCGGGGGCGCTGCTGGTCGCGCTCGCGGCGGCCGCGGCGGTGCCGATCGTGGCACAAGCTGTGATCGCGGCCGGAGCAGCACCGCCGCCCTCCGTGCTGGCGTTGTTCCTCTACTTCCTTCGCGCAGGACTGAGTGTGTTCGGCAGCGGCTATGTGCTGTTCGCGTTCCTCAGGCGCGACCTCGTGGATGCGCGTGGCTGGCTCTCGCTCGACGCATTGACGCAGGCCTCGGCAGTGGCGCAGGTCACACCGGGACCGCTGTTCACGACGGCCACGGCGGCCGGGTATGCCATCGGCGGCACCCCCGGGGCACTTGCGGCCACCGTCGGCATCTTCGCCCCGGCATTCCTCAGCGTTGCCGTGGGCGCGCCGGTGCGACGGCTGGTGCAACGGTCTCCGGCAGTGCGTGCGCTGCTCGATGGCATCGTGATTGCCAGCGTCGCGCTGCTCGGCCGGGCCGTGGTGATGCTCGCGCTGCCGCTGGAGGCGTGGCAATGGGCCCTCACGCTGCTCTCGCTGGCGCTGCTGGCGTCGCGACGGGTTCCGGCGGCGCTGCTCTTGCTGCTCGCCGTGGTGTCGGGCATCATCGTCTCCTTCCCTCACGCCTCGCATCCATGACGCTGCTCCGTCCGCTCCGAATTGTCACGCTCCTCACGCCGCTCCTGCTCACCGGCTGTGCCGGCCTGATCGCCAGCGGCACTCCCACGCGGCCGGCACCCGTCACCGGACAGCAGGTGGTGGACCGGATGGCCGCTGCGTATCAGGGCAAGTGGTTCCAGACCATGCAGTTCACGCAGGAGAACACGCGCTACGCGGCCAACGGCCGCACCGATCGCAGCACATGGCAGGAGTACATGCTCGTGCCGGGCAGGCTGCGCATCGAGTTCCTGCCGGCGACGGGTGGCAACGGTGCGATCTACGCCGACGGCAACGTCTACTCGTTCGAGGGGGGCAGGCTGGCGCGCACCGCCGCGCAGGTGAATGCGCTGCTGGTGCTCACGGCCGACGTGTATGCGCAGCCCGTCGCCACGACGGTGCGCCAGCTCACCACGCTCGGCATCGACCTGGCGCGACTTCGCAGCGACACCTGGAAGGGGCGGCGTGTCTGGGTCGTGGGCGCGACCGAGGCGGCCGATGTGGGATCGCCGCAGTTCTGGGTGGATGCGGAGACCTGGGTGGTACACCGCGTGATCGATCGTCCGGCACTGGGGAGTGCTCAGGGACCACGTCCGGCCACGGACTACCAGCTGGCCGACTACCGCACCATCAACGGCGTGCCCGTGGTGCACGAGATCACGTTCCTGCGCGACGGCACACCGTTCTTTCGCGAGCAGTACACCAACGTGCAGCTGAATCAGCCGCTCGATGCGCGCCTCTTCTCGTCATCGCAGTGGCGGGTGTCGGCACCGAAGCCGTAAATTGAGGGGTCCCCGGCAGGACGCGGCGGCCTATCGTGTGCCGGGCCGGCGCATCTGGCGCAGTACACCGAACGCTGCCGGGGATGCTGCGACGTCCGCGGCCTCACGATCCTGACCTTCATCCCGAATTCCGTGTCCCGAATCCGCACGCTCCTCGTCGGCGCCGTCGGGCTGCCGGCGATCGTCGCCGCGCAGGCTCCTGCGCGACAGGCCGCCATGGCGGCGCCATTGTCGCGCACGCACACGCCGAAGCCGACGGCGCCTGCGATCACTGCAGCCGACCTGATGACGCGCCTCTTCATCTTCGCCGACGACTCGATGCAGGGCCGCGAGACGGGCACCGAGGGCAACCGTCGTGCGCTGCGCTACATCGAAGGTGAACTGAAGCGTTTCGGCCTGAAGCCGATGGGCGACAACGGCAGCTTCCTGCAGGAAGTGCCGCTGGTCAAGCGCGGCTGGAACGGCGAGTTCGTTGCCAGTGTCGAAGGTACCGCGCTCAGCGCGTGGGATGACGTGGTGCCGTTGCCGATGCGCGGCGGCGTACCACGCAGCATCAATGGCGCGACGGTGATCTACGGTGGAACGGTGGAGGAGGCCGAGAAGGCGATCACCGCCGAGCAGGCGGCAGGGAAGGTGATCGTGCTCAAGTCGCCGGGCGCGCTGCGCGTGCCGCGGCTGTCGGCCGGCAGTGCACTGACGAACGCGGCTGGCATCGCACTGTACATCGGCGGTCCGTTGCCCCAGCAGTTTCTCGCGTTCTTCCGCACCCCGGGCATGTCGGTGCCGGCCGCGCAGCAGGCCGGCGCACCGTCAGCGCCAACGGTGGTGGTCCTCTCGCCGGTGGCGCTGCGCACGATCTTCGGCGTCGAGGCGGCCGCGCTGACGCCGGGCCAGACTGGCAAGGCGATCACGACGACGCTGGCGTTCGCCGAGACGCCGTCGCCGGCGTACAACGTGGTGGCCATGCTGCCGGGCTCCGACCCGGCGCTGCGCGGGCAGTACGTCGCCGTCGGCGCGCACAACGACCACGTCGGCTTCAACGGTGCGCCCGTGGATCACGACTCGCTGCGGGCCTTCAACCGTGCCGCGTGGACGATGGCGGGCGCGTATGCCGGCCTGCCACCGCTGAACGCGCAGCAGCGTGCCTCGATCCGCGTCAACGTGGACAGCCTGCGCACGATCCGGCCCGCCCGTCCCGACAGCATCAGCAATGGCGCCGATGACGATGGGTCGGGGTCGATGGCCGTGCTCGAGATCGCGGAGCACCTCGCCGGCGCCCGCACCAAGCCGAAGCGGTCGGTGCTGTTCGTCTGGCACACCGGCGAGGAGAAGGGGCTGCTTGGCGCGCAATGGATCAGCGAGCATCTGCCCGTGCCGCGCGACTCCGTCGTCGCGCAGATCAACATCGACATGATCGGCCGCGGAGATGCCGTGGACGTCAAGGGCGGTGGACCGACGTACGTCGGTGTGGTTGGTGCACGGCGCCTCTCGTCAATGCTCGGCACGACCGTCGATTCGCTCGCCGCGGCCTACCGCACGCCGATCGCGCTCGACCATGCGATGGATGCCGATGGCCATCCCGAGAACATCTACTGCCGCAGCGACCACTATCACTATGCGCGCGTCGGCATCCCGGTGGCCTTCTTCTTCACCGGCCTGCACGGTGACTATCACCAGGTCACCGATGAGCCGCAGTACATCGATTACCCGCACTACAGCCTGATCACGAACTACATCAAGGACCTGCTCGTCACCGTCGGCAACGGCGCACGACCGGTCGTCGACAAGCCGAAGATGGATCCCAACGGGCAGTGCCGGCAGTAGCTTTCACGCAGGATTGCTGCACTGGCATCACCTGATGCACGACATGCGCGGTCCCGCCTCACGGCGGCGCCGCGCATGTCGCATCCTCTCCTGACGCGTCCATGGAACACCTGCTCACCGCCGACGCACTGATCGGGCTTGCCACGCTGACCGTGCTCGAGATCGTGCTCGGGATCGACAACATCATCTTCATCTCGATTCTCGCCGGAGCACTGCCGCCGGATCAGCAGCCGAGAGGCCGACGGCTCGGTCTGGCGGGCGCGTTCTGCTCGCGCATGGCACTGCTCTTCAGCATCACGTGGATCATGCGCCTCACGGCGCCCCTGTTCGCGGTGCTCGGGCGCGAGGTCACGGGCAAGGACCTGATCCTGATCGCCGGCGGCCTCTTTCTCATCGGCAAGGCGACGACCGAGATCCACGAGAAGCTCGAGGATCCGGAGACGGCGGCGGCGCTGGCGAAGAGCAAGGGCGCGGGGCGCAGCCTCGTCTCGGTCGTGGCCCAGATCACCGTCATCGACATCGTCTTCTCGCTCGACTCGGTGATCACGGCGGTCGGCATGGTGCCGCACATCGAGGTGATGATCGCCGCCAACGTGCTGGCACTCGGCGTGATGCTGCTGGCGGCCACTCCGATCAGTGCCTTCGTGGATCGTCACCCGACGGTGAAGATGCTGGCGCTCAGCTTCCTCGTGCTGATCGGGACGAACCTCGTCGCGGAAGGCACCGGCTTCCACATTCCGAAGGGGTATACCTACTTCGCGATGGCATTCTCCGTGATCACGGAGATGCTCAACATCCAGCTGCGGAAGCGGTCGAAGGCGGCGTAGTGCGGCGCGCGACCACAGGCTGGGGGCATCCGTGTGCAGGCGGATGCCCCCATTGGTGCGTCTGGCTGCCGCTCAGCTGCCGCCGGGCCGGCGCGGTCCGGGTGGCCGGGGACGCGGTGCGCGGTCGAGCACACGATTGTTGAGTGGTGTGACGACCGTCAGCCGGACTGGCGGATTCGGCTCGGTGGGCTGCCCGGGATCGCCGGCCACCACCGGGTCGGTCGAGCGTCGCGTCGACACGGCGTCCTGCGAACTGCCGGGCGTGAGCTGGCGCGCCGATGTGCGGCTGAACACGACCTCGAGTGGCGTGGTGCGTCGCTCGCGTCCGTCCTGTCCGATGAGCGTGGCACCGGGGGTGTTGCTGCGTGCACCGCGCGACTCCACCAGCGCACGCAGGCGCGTGCTGCGACCGTGCAGCACCTGCGACGCGGCGCTCATCTGCTGACAGGCCGCGCTCTGCTCATGCGATGACGCGCTGGCCTGCTGCGCACTCGTGGCATGGCCAACGGCGTCCGCCGCGACCACGCCGAGTGATTGCTGCACGCTGGCCATCTGCGTGGAGTTCTGTGCCGCGATGTCGCTGAGGCTTGCTGCCGCCGCGACCGTGCGGCCGGCCGAGGCCGTGATGCTTTCCAGCGCCATGCCGACGTCACGGCCCACCGTCTCGATGTCACCGACGAGACCGGCGCTGCGCTGCATCGTGCCGACGGTCTGGTTCACGCCGCCGGTGATGGCGCGTGTCAGGCGCGCCACATCGTCCGCGGCGCGTTGCGCGGCCTCGGCCAGCTTGCGCACCTCGTCGGCCACGACCACGAAGCCGCGCCCCGCATCCCCCGCGCGTGCGGCCTCGATGGCAGCGTTGAGTGCCAGCATGTTGGTCTGCTCGGCGATGCGACCGACGGTCGTCACGAACTGCGCGATGCCCTCCGTCGCGCCGTGCAGCGACTCGGCGGTGCGACTGGCATCCAGCACCGAACTGCGGATCTCCTCCAGCACGGCCACGGCGCGTGCGATCGTCTGCCGCTTCTCGATTGCCTCGCGCTCGATGGACTGCGCCAGTGCCGCGACCGACCCCGCCTCCTGCCTGACGTCCACGGCGCGCTGCCCGTTCACCGCCAGCTCGGCATCGATCTTCGTCAGCAGGTCCACCTGGTTCTGCGCGCCCCGTGTCACGTTCTCCATCACCTGCGACACCTCGGTCGCCTTCTGCGCGATCCGGTCACTCACCTGGGACAGCTCGCTGGACGACGACGACAGCTCCGACGCCGTGGCCGCCGTCGCGCTGGCGAGGAGCCCGAGCGAGGTCCCGGCTTCGTTCAATGCCCGCGCGATGCGCTCGAATTCGCCGGGCATCGTGGTCGTGGTGCGCACGTCGAAGGCGCCGCGACTGAGTGCGTCGGCATGCGCGACGAGGTGGCGCAGCGGCGTGGTGATGGCACGCAGCGTGGCACCCACCAGCAGTGTGCCGAGCACCATCACGACGCCGAACACGACGAGGATGGCCACCGCACGCAGTTCCGCCTCGCGCTGCATCCCGGCCGCGACGAGCGTCACCTGGCGCTCCGTCATGGCCCCGAGGCGATCGATGGCACCGAGCAGCTGGCGCACGCCGGTGCTGACGGCGGCCTCCTCGCCGCGTGCCCCCTCGGCGTCACCGAGGTCGAGACGACGGTGGGCACGGGCGTAGATGACTTCGACCGTCGAGAGTGTGCGGTCCAGCTGCGCGACGAGCGAAATCTGGTCCGACTCGCGCGTGGACTGCCGGTTCATGGCGCGCGTGATGCGATGCGTCTCGAACATCAGCTCGCGGAACCGCGCGCCCGCCTCGCGATCGCCGTCGCGGAGATAGCGGCTGGCCACCTGCATCTCCTCGGCGACGGCGGCCGAGAGTTGCGTCGAGAGGCGCGCGTCGCGCCGGATCACCTCCAGCGCGTCGGCCGAGGTGGCTGCAGCGGAATGGAGCGAGGTATAGGCGATGACACCGGCGGTGCCGAGCAGCGCCGCGAGCAGCAGGAACACCAGGAGAAGCCGGCCGCCGATGGTGCGCGCTGCCAGTCGCGGCAGCCAGACGTCCTTCACTCCAGCCGTCCGACGCTGCGCGCCTGGCCGTCGATGCGCAGCAGATGCATGCTTCGCCCGATGGCCTCGCCAGTGCGCGAGAAGCGCACGGCGCCGGTCGCGTACCCGCGCGACTCACTCATGTGCGCGAGCTGCTCGCGCGTGCCGGCGCGGGTCAGGCCAGTCGCTGCCGCGCGAGCGAGTGCGAGCGTGGCGTCGTAGGACAGCGCGGCATAGGCGTCCGGGTCCATGCGATAGCGGGCGCGGAATCGCTCGACGAATCGGCGCGCGTCGGGACGGTCCTCCGTGGTCGAGAATGCGAGTGCGATGGTGACGTTCTCCACGGGCATCACCGTCTCGATCCCGCTCCAGCCGTCGCCGGCGATGACCGGCACGGTGATCCCGCTGGAGCGCAGCGCCTGCAGCACATGCGCGCCGGAGACGGTGCCGACGGCGAAGACGACGTCAGGCCGGCTCTTCGCAATGGTGGCGATGTTCGCGTCGATGCTGTCACCGGAAGGATCGATCGGCTCGAGGGCAACAGGCTGCGCGGCGAGGCCGGCGAGGAACGGCTCGACGAGGCCGCGTCCGTACGTGGTGTTGTCGTAGATCACCGCGACGCGCTGGTCCCCGCGCTGCTTGCGGACCATCGCACCCAGCCGGCGTCCGGTGACGGAGTCGCTGGGCGTGAGGCGGAAGAGCCAGTCCGACATCCCGGCAAGGTCAGGCGAGGTGCTGGACGGTGAGAGCGCCACCATCTGCCCGTCGTAGACGCGGATCGCCGCGACCATCGCCGTCGAGCTGAGGTGCCCGATGACACCAAGGATGCGTGGATCGTCCACGAACTCGCGTGCAATGTCGGCCGCACTGCTGCCATCGGCCTGGTCGTCCCTGAACGTGACCGCCACGCGGCGCCCGGCGATGCCGCCCGACGTATTCAGTTCCTCGACGGCCAGCTCCACGCCGCGGCGGGCCATCTGTCCATACGGTGTCGCCCAGGCTCCGGCGGCGCCGAGCTGCAGCTCACGGCCTTCGGCAGCACCGCCCTGCTGACAGGCTGCGACCAGGAGGCCACTCGTCAGAGCGACGAGCCGTGTGATTGTCGGGAGGACTGCCATGGGCAGGTGGGAGGGCGGGGTGCTGGGTGCGCACTCCAGACGCCTCCGTCTGCCGATCGGTCACGATGCGGGTCGCTGGCGCCCTGCCGGTTGCTGCTGCGTGAGGCAGTGCAGTGTGCCGAGTCCCCAGACGAGATCCACGGCATGGATGCCGGTGATGGTCCGCGAGGGAAAGAGGTCGGCGATGGTGTTGAGCGCGATGCGATCGTTCGCGTCGTTGAACGTCGGTACGATCACGACACCGTTCGCGATGTAGAAGTTGGCGTAGCTGGCCGGGAGTCGGACGCCGTCCATCATCACCGCACGCGGGTAGGGCAGTTCCACGATCTTCAGCGGGCCGGCCACACCGCCGACGTGCTGCAGGCGCTTGAGGTTGTCCATCGAGCGACGGTGGTTGTCGTCGTCGGCCGGGTCGCGCTCGACGGCGAGCACCACGGTGTCGGGCGCAGTGAATCGGCAGATGTCGTCCACGTGGCCATGCGTGTCGTCGCCCACGCAGCCCTCGCCGAGCCAGATCGTCTCGGGGCAGCCCAGCCACTGCGCGAAGGCGCGTTCGTAGTCGGCGCGCCCAAGGCCAGGATTGCGGACCTGAACGTCCGTCAGCAACCACTCCTCGGTGACGAGCACGCGCCCGCGCCCGTTGACGTCGAAGCCGCCCCCCTCCATCACGAGCGCGCCGTTGCCATCGGCCCGCTGCGCCTTGGCGAGCGGCAGCGCGGTCACTTCGGCCACGTGCTCCGGCACGCGGGTGTCGTGCAGGTAGTTGTCGTACTTCGCCCACGCGTTGAAGCCCCACTGCACCAGCTCCACCGAGCCGTCGGGGCGATGCACGCCGGTTGGACCCGAGTCACGCACCCAGACGCGGTCGGTGCGCGCGACGTGCAGGCGCACGTTGTCGAGGTTCACGGCATGCGCGGTGAGCATCTCGCGCGCCTGCTCGCGCACGCGGGGGTCGTGACAGAGCACGTCGACGCGCTCGTGCAGCGCGAGCGCGCGCACGATCTCCGCATAGACCCACGGGATGGGCCCGAACTTCGTCGGCCAATCCGGCTCGTGCACGGGCCACGCCAGCCAGGTGCTGCTGTGCGCCTCCCACTCCGCCGGCATGCGCCGCGCCGGCGACATGAGCGGCGTCACGCGCGGAAACCCGCCGGTGTCAGTTGCCACCGAGCCACCGGTTGACGATGGGACCGTACGCATCGATGCGGCGGTCACGCAGGAAGGGCCAGTTGCGCCGCGTGTCTTCGATCAGGCCACGATCACAGGTCGCCACCAGCACCGCAGGCTCGGTCTCGGCCTGCGCGAGGTAGCGGCCGATCGGGTCGCAGATGAACGAGTGGCCGAAGAACTCGATGCCGTCCGTGCCTGGCTCCGGCTCGAAGCCGCAGCGGTTCGGCGCCGCCACGAACACACCGTTGGCGATCGCGTGTGCACGCTGCGCGGTGCGCCACGCGTCCACCTGCGTCGCGCCGAACGTCGCCTTCTCGGCCGGGTGCCAGCCGATCGCCGTTGGGTAGAACAGCACCTCGGCGCCGAGCATGGACGTGATGCGGGCGGCCTCCGGGTACCACTGGTCCCAGCAGATCAGCACGCCGATCTTCGCGAACTTCGTCTGCCAGACGCGGAACCCGTTGATGCCCGGGTGCACGTCGGTGCGAAGGTCGGGGCCCACGTCGCCGGGGGTGAAGTAGTACTTCTCCTCGAAGAGCGGGTCGTGCGGGATGTGCATCTTGCGATACGTGCCCAGCAAGGCGCCGTCGGCATCCACGACCGCAGCCGAGTTCCGGTACACGCCGGGGGCCTGCTTCTCGTAGATCGGCACGACGAGCGCGACGCCGAGTTCCTGCGCGACGCCCTGCAGCCGCTCGACGGTGGGACCGGGGATCGGCTCCGCGATGTCGAACCGCTCCAGCTTCAGCGACTTGCAGAAGTACGGCGCGTCGAAGAGCTCCTGCAGGGAGATGATCTGTGCGCCGCGGCCGGCTGCCTCGCGGATCCGCTCGATCGCGGTGCTGACGGTGGTGGCACGGTCGCCGGTGACGGCCATCTGGACGAGGCCCACCGTGAACGTGGACGAAGCAGTCATGTTCTGGAGTGGCAGCAGGGAAACGCGCCGGGTCGGCGCTCGGGAAATGTACGTGCGCCGGACGCCGGTGCGGCGCAGCATACCCCGGAACGCGGCTGGTGTATCGTCGCGATACAGGGTGGATCGAACCGCGTCGCCGAGGCGCGCCGACGCGCGCCGGTCCGGACGGCCCAAGTGCTTTTGCCACAAGCAGTTGACCGGCCGTGACCGGACTACCGTGGATGGTACGACTCCTGCCCGTGATCGGGGTGAGGCGGCACCCGCCGCTTCTGACCTGTCTCCCGAGGTTCCCATGCCTACGATCCTGCATCTGTCACGTCTCGCGGCGCTCGCGCCGATGTTCGTCCTCGTCGGCTGCGCCGGTGGCGATCCCACAGCCAGTGCCGGTGGCGCCGCGGCGCTGTCCGTCTCGTTCCTGGGCAGCCGCGGAACGGCAGCGCCAACGGCGGCGGCGGCCGCGCCACTCGTCCTCACGGGCGCCCCCGGCGACACGCTCGTGATCGCCAGGGTGCAGCTGGTGCTGGACGATGTGCACCTCAAGCGCGCCGGCGTCACGGCCTGCCCCGATTCGATGCGCGTGACCGATGACTCCCGCCGCAGCCGCGATGATGGCGGGTGCTCACGCCTCGACCTCGGGCCGACGCTGCTGGACCTGTTGCCCGGCAAGGAGACCACCGCCACGCTCGCGCAGGGCGTGCCGGCCGGGACCTATCGCGCGATGGAATTCGAGATCGACGACGTCAGCAGCAGCGCGACGGCGAGTGCGGCGGAACGGGCGTTCCTGCAGGCGAATCCGTCGCTGCGCGACGTGAGCGTGGTCGTGACGGGCACCTGGCGTGGCGCGGCGTTCACGTTCACCAGTCGTGCCAGGGTCGAGATGGAGTTCGAATTCGAGCCGGCGCTGGTCGTGGCAGCGGGCGTGAACGACAACGTGACGATCGACATCGATCTATCGAGTTGGTTCAGCAACGGGTCGGGCGGTCTGGTTGCGCCGACGCTCGCCAATCGCGTGCGTATCGACCAGAATATCCTTGCTTCGTTCAGCGCCTACGGCGACCGGGACCGTGACGGCCGCGAGGATGGCGGCCGTGGCCGCGGTCGGGGTCGCGGCAAGAGCGGAGGTGGTTGAGTTCCGCCCGTGCAGCTGATCTTTCCCCTTTCGGCGCCTGACACCCGCGCCTCAATCCCTGGTGACGACGCTCGCACTCCTCGGCTGGTCCGACTCCTTCGCGACGCTGTGGCCCGACCTGGCCACGGCGTCGGCGACGTCGCTGCAGCGCTTCCCGGCGACGATGGAAGGCCTCGAGGCCTGGTCCGCTGCGCGCGACGCCGTGCACCTGCTCGCGGCGGGCGGCATGGAGGCTGACGCCATCTCCGCGCTGGCGCGTGTCGCCGTGCCGGCGCGGGCGGCCCTCGTCGGCGCCGATGCCGACCACCGGCTGGCGGTGAGTGCCATCCGCGCCGGCATGCAGGACTACTTCGCGATGCCGGCCGACCTGGAGTCGCTGCGCAGCTGGGTGATCGATGCCAGTCGCCGGCTCGGCGAGCAGCGCGACGGGTCCGACTTCGCCTCGCGCGAGGGCATGAAGTACCGCTTTGACGGCATCCTCGGCAGCAGCGAGGCGCTGCGTGCGGCCCTGACGCGCGCCTCGCGGGTGATCCCGCATGGCAACGTGACGGTGCTGCTGAGCGGCGAGACGGGAACGGGCAAGGAGCTCTTCGCACGCGCCATCCACTACAACGGGCCGCGCGCAACGCAGCCTTTCGTCGACGTGAACTGCACCGCCATCCCGGACAACCTGCTGGAGAGCGAGCTGTTCGGGCATGAGGCAGGCGCGTTCACCGATGCGAAGTCGGCCAAGCCCGGGTTGTTCGAACTGGCCGACGGCGGCACGCTCTTCCTCGACGAGATCGGCCACCTGCCGATGGCGCTGCAGGGCAAGCTGCTGCGGGTGCTCGAGGAGCGCACGATGCGGCGCGTGGGTGGCACGAAGACCATTTCGTTCGATGTGCGCGTGGTCGCGGCGAGTCATGTGGACCTGCAGGCGGCAGTGCAGCGGGGCGAGTTCCGTGAAGACCTGTGGTACCGGCTGAACGTGATGCCGATCGCGCTCCCGCCACTGCGCGAACGGCCCGACGACGTGGTGGCGATCGCGCAGGCGTTCGTGGTGAAGTTCGCGCACCAGTACGGCATGACGCCGGCGCCACAGCTCAGTGCCGCTGCACAGCGGGCGCTGACGGAACGGGCGTGGCCGGGCAACGTCCGTGAATTGCGCAACGTGATCGAGCGGGCGCTGCTGCTGTCGGATGGCGCACGGCTGGAGGCGGCGGACCTCGCCGGTGACGGTGCGACCGTCGCGGTGGGATCGAGGGGTGGTGAACTGCCGTGGCCGGCGTCGCTGTCGACGCTGGTACGCGGGGCGGCGAGCGCGATGCTGCAACGCTGTGGGAACAACAAGAGTGAGGCCGCGCGCCGGTTGCGCATCAGCCGTCCGCGATTGCAGCGGCTGCTCGACGCGCAGGCCCCGGGCGCCGGCGATGATGACATCAACGAGGACTTCTAGGATGCGCACCGCACGATGCACGGGCCTGCTGCTCTCGGCCCTCCTTGCGACCGGATGCTCCGATGGCGCCACCGCCGTCAACACGGAACCGGATCCGGTTCCGGTGCCACAGGCATCGCTCAACTTCCTGCGCCCCGCGACGGGCGTCACGCTCAGCCGCGACAGCGCCAGCTTCTGGGCCGTCAAGGGACAGAATCGCGAGATCGAGATGTACTACCGTCCCGCCAGCGGCCGCAGCGACTCGGTGCGCTTCCTCCGCTTCAAGGTGCCGAACGACGCGCTGCTCAAGCGCCCCGACGGCACGGCGTTCACCAACGGCGACTCGGTGCGCATCACCGTGCGCATCCTCGATTTCAGCAAGCTGATCACGCAGTTCCTGCCCAGCGGGCTGACGTTCAGCAGCAGCAAGCCGGCCGAGCTGCGCCTGGACTTCCGCAATGCCGATGGCGACTACAATCGCGACGGTGTCGTGAACGCCACTGACACCGCACTCGTCCCGACGTTCGCGATCTGGAAGCAGGAGGCGGTGGGCCAGCCGTGGTTCAGGCTGAGCAGCATCGTCGAGGTCTCGTCGAACCTGAGCGAGGTGAAGGCTGACATCACCTCGTTCACGAATCACGCCGTCTCGTACTGATCGAGTCGCCTCGTCATGACCGGTCCCAGCCCCGACTCCGTGCTGCTCGCCGCACGCATCGCTGCCAGCAGCGGTGCGTGGAGCGACGTGCGTGCGTCACTGGAGCGGGACGAGCCCGGCGCGCAGCGCGATGGCGCCCACGCGATGCTGCTGGCCGAAGCGTGCCTTCGCACCGGCGATCCGCGCACCGCGGAGCGCTGGCTGGACACCGCCGCGCCGCTGCTGGCGCGCTCCGGCGACCGACCCGCCCTGCGCAAGACGCTCAACATGCAGGGCGCGGCCGCGTTTGCCCTCGGCACGCTGGAGACCGCCGAGCAGCGGTGGAGCGTGGCACTCGCGATGGCGCAGACCGATGATGATGCGCTGCTCACGGCACGCACCACGAACAATCTCGGGCTCATCGCCGCGCTGACGGGCCAGTCCGAGCGCGCCATCGCCGCCTACAAGCGCGCCATCCCCTCCTTCCACCGACTCGGCCATGTCATGGGCCTGGCCGAGAGCTGGCACAATCTCGCGATCTCGTACCGGACCCGCGGCGATCTGGACGACGCCGAGGATGCGGAGCGGCAGGCCATCGAATACGCGACGGACGTGCAGAACACACGCCTCGTCGCCATGGCCAACGTGGGCCGCGCCGAGATCTCGCTGCGGCGCGGCGACAGCCACTGGGCGCGCGCGACGGCGGCGCGGGCCGTGACGGTGTTCGCCGGCCTGCCCGACTTCCTGCTGCTCGCGGATGCGCTGCGCGTGCAGGCCGACGCCTGCGATCGCCTGACGCGCCACGAGGCGGCCGATGCGCTGATCGTGCGGGCGCTCGAGGTCGCGCGCGAGCACTCCCATCGCACGCAGGAGGCGCAGGCGCTGCAGACGCAGGCGCAGATGCGGCAGCGTCGCGGTGATCTCGCAGCGGCACGCGGCATCGGCGAGATGGCGCGCGACGCGTTCAGCACGCTCGGCGCGGTGGCTGACGCCGAGGAGATGGCGGAGTTCCTCGCGGCGCTGGGGCGGTAGGCGAGACGAGCCGGCGCATGCGAGGTCGGGGTGGAAAAAACGACGGGGCGCACCAGCGATGGTGCGCCCCGTCGTCGTCCAGCGGCGGTGCCTTACTTCGCGCCGGCAGCCTTCGCGACGGCGGCGCCGAGGTCCGTGTAGGCCGTCTCCACCATCTGGCGGAAGGGCTTGGCGGTGTAGGTGATCTTGCCGTCCGGGCCGATCACGTACAGGTAACGCGCATCGTAACCCGCGCCGCTGTTGAAGGCGCCGTAGAGCGAGCCCACCGCGCCGCCGACATCGCTGCCGAAGAGCATCGGGAAGTTCGCGTCGCGCGCCCACGCCTGCTGGTCGGCGCTGGCGTCGGTGCTGATCGAGATCAGGGTCACCTTGCGGCCACTGCGGAACAGCTCCGTGTACTTGTCGCGGTACGACTCCATCTGCGTGGTGCAGCCGGAGGTGCGCACTTTCGGGAAGAACGCGAGGACGACGGTCTGCCCGCGCAACGAGGCGAGCGTCATCGGGCGTGCCGCGCCTTCCTTGCCGATCACGTTGATGGTGAACTCCGGGGCGGCCTGGCCGACCTCGGGACCAGCTGGCGGCGCGGCTGCTGCAGCGGCCTGGGCGTGCGCAGTCACGGGGGCAGCGAGGAGCGCGGCGACGGTGGCGGCAGCGAGGGTACGGAAGATCTGCATGGTCGGTGATCGTCGGAGGAGAGTCATGTCGAGCGTGAGCCGGCGACAGGTACCTGTCGCCGGAACGGTCCCGCAGGAGAGGCCGGCCTGCGCCCTGCTGCGGTCACTGCGATGGGCCTGCTACTACGCCCCGCGCGCCAGGTTCCGCAGCACATACGGCAGGATGCCGCCGTTGCGGAAGTACTGGAGCTCTTCCGGGGTGTCGATCCGGGCCCTCACCTTGAACGTCTTCACGCCGCCGTCCGATCCCGTCGCCGTCGCGGTGAGGATCGCCCGCGGCTGCAGGGTGTCGTCCACGCCGCTGATGTCGATCGTCTCGAAACCGGTGAGGCCCACCGACTGGCGCCCCTCGCCATCGAGGAACTCCATCGGCAGCACGCCCATCCCCACCAGGTTGCTGCGGTGGATGCGCTCGAAGCTTTCCGCGATCACACCGCGGATGCCGAGCAGGCGCGTGCCCTTGGCGGCCCAGTCCCGGCTGGAGCCCGTGCCGTACTCCTTGCCGGCGATGATCACCATCGCCGTGCCCTCACCCTGCAGGCGCATCGCGACGTCGAAGATCGTCTCCGGCTCGGCGCCCGGCGCCGTGGCGGTCCACCACCCTTCCTTGCCGCCCACCAGCTCGTTGCGGAGCCGGATGTTGGCGAACGTCCCGCGCATCATCACCTCGTGATGGCCGCGACGGGCACCGTACGAGTTGAAGTCCTTCCGCGCCACGCCGCGCGATTGCAGGTAGACCCCGGCGGGTGACGCCGCCGCGATGTTGCCGGCGGGCGAGATGTGGTCGGTGGTGATGCTGTCGCCGAACATGCCGAGCACCTTCGCGCCGCTGATCGGCGTGATGCCGGGGGGCGTCATCGTCATGCCGGCGAAATACGGCGGCAGCGCGACGTAGGTGCTGTGCTCGTCCCACGTGTACGTCTCGCCGGTGGGCGTGGGCAGGTCGCGCCACTGCTGGTCACCCTCGAACACGGCGCTGTACTCCTTTTCGAACTGCTCACGCTTGACGCTCGCGAGCACCTCGGCCTCCACCTCGGGCAGCGACGGCCAGAGGTCCTTCAGGTACACCGGGCCTCGGTCACCGATGCCGATCGCCTCGGTGGCGAAATCGATGTCCATGCGGCCGGCGAGGGCGTACGCGACGACGAGCGGTGGCGAGGCGAGGTAGTTGAAGCGCGTCTGCGGATTGACGCGCCCCTCGAAGTTCCGGTTGCCGCTGAGCACCGCCGTCGCGACCAGCTTGCCGCTGTCGATCGCGGCGCTGATCTCCTCGGGCAGCGGGCCGCTGTTGCCGATGCACGTCGTGCAGCCGTAGCCGACGGTCTGAAAGCCGAGCCGGTCGAGGTATTTGTCGACGCCGCTCTTCGCGAAGTACTCGGTCACCACCTTCGAGCCTGGTGCGAGCGATGTCTTCACCCACGGCTGCGTGCGCAGGCCTGCCTTCACCGCCGCGCGTGCGAGCATGCCCGCGGCCAGCATCACGCTGGGGTTGCTGGTGTTCGTGCAACTCGTGATCGCGGCGATCACAACGGCGCCGTGCTTGAGCTGGAACGTCTCACCCTTGAAGTGGACCGTCACGCCGGCCATGGCGTCGACGACCGGGCCGCCTTCACTCACCATCACGGCCGTGGCGGTCGCCGGTGGGGCCGAAGTCTGCACGCCCATCTGCGTCAGCGTTTCGGCGAGGTTGGCGCGGTAGTTCGCACGCGACTCGGTGAGCGGAATCCGATCCTGCGGCCGGCGTGGGCCGGCCATGCTCGGCACCACCGTGGTCATGTCCAGCTCGATCGTGGACGAGTACACCGGATCGGGTGACTCGTCGGTGCGGAAGGTGCCCTGCAGTTTCGAATACGCTTCCACCAACGCGATCTGCTGCTCGCTGCGGCCGCTGAGGCGCAGGTAATTCAGCGTCTCGGCATCGACGGGGAAGAAGCCCATCGTGGCGCCGTACTCCGGTGCCATGTTGGCGATCGTGGCGCGGTCCGCGAGCGACAGGTTGCTCAGGCCGGCGCCGTAGAACTCGACGAACTTGCCGACCACCTTCTTCTTGCGCAGCATCTCCGTCACCGTGAGGACCAGATCGGTCGCCGTGGCGCCGATCGGCAGCTTGCCGGTGAGCCTGAAGCCGACGACTTCGGGGATCAGCATCGACAGCGGTTGCCCCAGCATCGCCGCCTCGGCCTCGATGCCACCGACGCCCCAGCCGAACACGCCGAGGCCGTTGATCATCGTGGTGTGGCTGTCAGTGCCGACGAGCGAGTCGAAGTAGGCGTGGCTGCTGCCATCGTCATCGGTGCGCGAGAACACCGTCTGGCCCAGGTACTCGAGGTTCACCTGATGGCAGATGCCGGTGCCCGGCGGGACGGCGCGGAAGTTCTTGAGGGCCGTCTGGCCCCAGCGCAGGAACTGATAGCGTTCGGTGTTGCGCTCGAATTCCAGCGCGACGTTGTTGAAGAAGGCATCCGCGGTGCCGAATTCATCGACCTGCACGGAGTGGTCGATGACCAGGTCCACCGGCTGCAGCGGGTTGATGCGATTCGGGTCGCCGCCGAGGGTCTTGAGCGCATCGCGCATCGCCGCGAGGTCCACCACGCAGGGCACGCCCGTGAAGTCCTGCAGCAGCACGCGGGCGGGCATGAAGCTGATGTCGCGCTCGGTCGCCGCCGTGACATCCCAAGCGGCCAGTGCCTCGATGTCGCTCTTCTTGACGAAGGCGCCATCCTCGCAGCGCAGCAGGTTCTCCAGCAGCACGCGCAGCGAGACCGGCAGTCGGTCCATGTGTGCGCCGGGGACGCTGGCGACGGCGTCGAGGCGGAAGATGGAATACGAGGTGCCGCCGACGTCGAGTGACGCGCGTGCACCGAAGGAGTTCGGATGGGACATGGTCCGACGATCTCCGGAACCGGGGCACCCGCCGAGTGGGGGCGGGCGCGAAGTGATGAATGGAGCCACTGCCGACGGACCGGCGACTGGGCCGGATCGACAGGCTGAGCAAAGATAGCGGAGGACGGGGGCGCGGGGCCCGCCAGCATCATTTCTTTCAAGGGGTGTCTTTCGAGGGGTCTTTCAAGGGGTCAGAGTCCTTGTCCTCTCAGTGGGTCAAGGGGTCAGAGTCCTTGTCGTCTCGGTGGGTCAAGGGGTCAGAGTCCTTGTCCTCTCAGTGGGTCAAGGACTCTGACCCCTTGATCGACTGACCCGTTGATCGACCCCTTGATCGTCCCCCGTGATCGACCGACCCCACGATCCCGCACCCGACGGTCTCGCTACGTTTCGATGCATGCCGACCTCCACCGCCCCCGACGTGCTCGCCATTGCCATGCAGCTGATGGCCACCGAGTCCACCACCGGCAACGAAGGCCGGGTCATCACGGTCGCCGAAGCCATTCTCACCGAGCTCGGCTGGAATGTCCGGCGGATTCCGGTCACCCCCGGCCGTGACAATCTGCTCGCCTACGGCACCAGCCCGGTGGAGCTCGTCTTTTCGACCCACCTCGACACCGTGCCACCCTACATCCCGCCCAGCATTGCCGGTGACCGGCTGCTGGGCCGCGGCGCCTGCGACGCCAAGGGCGTCGCCGCGGCGATGATCTGCGCTGCCACGGCACTGCGCGACGAAGGCATGCCCGTCGGTGTGCTGCTGGTGGTCGGCGAAGAGTCGCCGCACGACGGCGCCCGCGCTGCCAATGCGCTCCCGAACCACTGCCGCGTGCTGATCAATGGCGAGCCGACTGAGTCGAAGCTCGGCATCGGCACCAAGGGCGCGCTGCGCTGCACGATCACCACCCGTGGCAAGGCGGCGCACAGCGCCTATCCGCACCTTGGCGTGAGCGCGACCGCCAATCTGGTGAAGCTCCTCACCGAGCTCGAATCTTTGGCGTTGCCGACCCACCCGATTCTCGGTGCCACGACGATCAACATCGGCGGCTTGTCGGGCGGGGTCGCGGACAACGTCATCGCGCCCGACGCCACGGCGCGACTGATGATCCGTCTCGTCTCGCCCGCCGATGACACCATCGCGATCCTGCGCCAGTGGCTCGGTGATCGCGGCGAGCTGCGCATCGAGACGCAGGTGCAGCCGGTGCTCCTTGGCTCGGTGGACGGCTTCGAGACCGACGTGGTGGCGTATGCCACCGACGTGCCGGAGTTGAGCAACTGGGGCACGCCGTACCTGTTCGGACCCGGCAGCATTCACGTCGCGCATACCGATCACGAGTTCATCGAGATCGACGAGTTGCGGGCTGCGGTGGGAGCGTATCAGCGGCTGGCCAAGGCCGCGCGCCCGGCCTGACTACCTCGCGAGCCCCAGCGCCGAGAGCCCGTCGCCACGGCTGAACGTCGAGCCCACCGCACTGACCACTGCCGTGGCGCGCGTGAGCCCCGCGAGCTGCCGAATGCGGTACACGGCCTCGATGCCGGTGCAGTGTCCGCCGAGCAGGTACACGAGTCCCGCCGCCTTCAGTTTCGCCGCCGTCCACGCCAGCTGTTCGTCGGTGGCATTGAAGAGATGGAAGCCGCCGATTGCCGCCACGACCGGCGCCTGCCGGATCGCGGTGCGCACGAACTCGACGGTGTTGACGATACCGGCGTGGCCGCACCCCGACACCAGCACCAGGCCTTCGGGCGTGTCGATCGCGATCGATGCGTCCTCCGGCACGGTGTCCTCGACGTCGCCGGCTGGCGTGCGCACCTGGCGCGTGCCGGACCAGTTCCGCTCGGGATATTGCCGCGGCACCGGTCCGGTGAACCAGACACCGGGCAACAGTTCGACGGGCTTGTCGTGCTCGACGAACATGCCACCGGTCCGCTCGAAGTCCGTCCGCAGACTGCCAGTCGAATTCGCACCAACGTTGGTGAAGGGCGCCCGCGGCCAGAAGAATCCCTGCGCGACGTGCACTCGACTGAGCGCACCCGGATTCCGTTTCACGAGCTCGCGTCGCAACGTCAGCAGGCCACCGGTGTGATCATCGTGACTGTGCGTCAGCACCACATCGGTCACCGTCGCGAGGTCGATCCCCAGCTCTGCCGCATTGCGCAGCACGGTCTCGGGGCGCGCGCCGGTGTCGATCAACAGCCGGCGTCCATCCACTTCCAGCAACGCGGAGTACCCCCATTCGCCGACACCGCGTGCGGGATCGCCGGCGAGCATCGTCGACAATACAGTCACGCGCACGGCTGTGGCGCGATGCGCGGTGGGGACGGGTGGTGCCGGTGCACGAACCATCGCGCCTGCGGCGGCGAGGGTGAGCAGGAACTGGCTGCGCATGCGGTGGTGCTCCGGGGAGAACGGTGACGTGGAGGGGGTGGGTCAGGGCCGGGGTCGGTCGGGTGCGGGAGCGCCCCGCGGTGCGAGCCAGCGGTCGATCACGTCGCGCACGTCGACGCCGGTGGTGCGGCGCACGATCGACGCGATCACGGTGTCGGTCACCGGTGTGTTCGATGTCGCACACCACGACAGCAGCCCGCGCGCAACGTCGCGAATGCTCTGTCGGCCACCGGTGCGCGTGCGGATCCGCTCGTCGATGTCGCCTGCCATCTTCCCGCCGCGACTGAACACGGCGGCGCTGATGCGGAAGTCGTCCGAGTACTGGTGGGATGCCGTGCGCGACAGCGCTGCCGTGGCTCGCCCGCGCATCGGTGGCAGCGTATCGGCTGCGCCAGCATCGAAGCGCAGCGCCACGCGCTCCTGACGTCGCCGTGGCGCGTCGCGCCCGCTGCCACCGAAGATGTCGGCGGCGATGTACTGCGCCCAACCTTCCGAGAACCAGATCCCGTCGATCGGCGCCGCATAGTCCCAGGTGAACGGGTAGTAGCCGGCCGGCGCACACTGCTTGGGCAGCCAGCTGTGTACCGTGTGATGGAGCAGGTTGTAGTACACGCGATCGCGTCCCGCGGCGCTCAGGTCGAGCTGCCCCACCGCAAATCGATAGGTGGCACTCTCGAGGTGCTCCATCGAGAACCGGTACTCATGCTGATCGCTGAGTGGCTGCAGCAGCTCGAACGAACTGGTGTAGCGCGCCAGCGTCGTCCCGCCGAAGTACGCGATGGTTTCGCGCAGCGCCTGCGACGCCATCGCCGCGAGGCTGTCGGTGTCCAGACCTGGTTGCTCGGAGTAAAGTGCCAGCGTGAACGGGACCTCACCGGCGACCTGTCGCAGCAGGAGGTCGGGACCGGCGAACACCTGCGCATCCGCCAGCGCGTAGAAGTTGCGGGCCATCACCCGCACGGCGCCGCGGGCAGGCGCCGGACCGAGCGTCGTGAAGATCGGCCAGTGTTCCGGCACGCGCACCTCGAGCGCGATCGGCGCGTCGATGAAGGCGTCGAGAAAGCCGAAGACCGAGTAGCCGAGGAGCCCGACGTAGCCGGGACGACGCCGGCTCGCGTCGCCGGCGTTGAGGATCGCAGCCTCCATGCGCCGCACATCCACACGGTAGTGGATGGTCTGCAGCGGATGGTCCCGGGTGGCGGCGATGCGCCAGCGGGGCCCGTCGCTGTCCATGATCGCGAGCGCGGTGCCGAGCGCATCCTCCGCGCGGAGATCGGTCACGAACCGGTCGTACGGTTGTGTGCCGTATCCCATCGGAATCGAACGCGGCATGGCAAAGTCCACGCCCCCGACGACGGGCACGGGGAGCATGATCGCGACCGAGACCACGCCGCTGTCACCGCCGGCGATGGTCACCGCGTATCGGACCGCAGCGCCGGGCTGCGCGTGCGCGGCAGTCGCCAGCATCCCGACGATCCCAGCGCTGGCGATGACACTGCGGAGCGAAGCCCCCACCACGGTACCTCGTTTCGGGAACGAGTCTGGTCCGGCGCGCCGGGCGACGGGCGGACGGGCGGAATTCCTTGCAGTCTAGCCGATCAAGGGGTCGAGCCGATCAAGGGGTCCGATCAAGGGGTCTCCGATCAAGGGGTCAGAGTCCTTGATGGATCCGTGCAACAAGGACTCTGACCCCTTGATGGATCTGTCCAACAAGGACTCTGACCCCTTGATGGATCCAAGGACTCTGACCCCTTGATGGATCCGTCCATCAAGGACTCTGACCCCTTGATCGGAATCCCGTGATACAGATGCCGCAGCTCGAACCCTCCCACCTACCCCGACACCCGCGCGCCCTGCGCCGCAGCGCCACCGACGGCGCCACCGACGGCGCCCGGCGCTGGCATCGCCTGACGCTGCAGACTGATCGCCCCCGTCGGACAATCCACGCTGAAGTCACTGTCCACCGGACTCCAGTCGAAGCGCGACTGCCGCGGCACCGCTTTGCCATCCATCCCGCGCACCATCGCATACGGCGCCATCGCGATGCACTGCCCACAGCCGGTGCACTGATCGCGTGACACCTGCACCCGAACCTGCTGACGCGGAAAGATCCCGCCACCGGCCGCGAGCGCGAGGGGTATGCTGCTCAGCACCTCCTCCGCCGCGGCCGCACCGGCCTCGATCAGCAGCGGGATCTTCTCGAAGTTGAACCAGCCGTAGCGGCTCACGTGCGGACGGATCAGCACCAGCGGCGGGCCGCGCCAGTCCACCAGCGGCGCCCGCTGCAGTGCGCGCATCATCAATGTCGCGGAGCGCATGAAGATGCCGGCCACTCCCTCCTCCGTGACCGCCGTCGCGTGCTCCACCTCGCTGTTGCCCACATCCACCGCAATCAGCAGGTCCAGCCCTTCCGCCACCGCCGTCACGGGCATGTTGTCGATCGTGCCGCCATCGACACAGACGCGACCCGCGACCACGCCCGGCGGGAAGAACCCCGGGAGCGCACACGACGCATACACCGCGTCACGGATCGTGGCGGCACGAAAACCCGGCGAGCCCCACATCACCTGCATCCCACGCTCGACATCGACGGTGTTCACCAGCAACGGTCGCGGCAGCTGGTCGAAGCGGCGGTCGGGGATCACGGCGGCAATCAGCGTCCGCAGCGGATCGGCGGTATAGAAGCTCGGGCTGCGCAACAGGCCGCGGGCGAACCCGGTGGCGTTGACGCGGAAGAGGTCCTTCCGCCGAAGCTGCAGCGCCCGGTCGCGCATCACGCTCACCGGCGTGCCAAGTGCGCAGGCGCTCGCGATCAGTGCCCCGACGCTCGATCCCGCCAGCAGCTCCGGCACGATGCCGGCGCGCTGCAGCACGGCCAGCACGCCGAGGTGCGCAAACCCCTTCAGCCCCCCGCCGCCCAGCACCAGCCCGATCCGGGGCCTGTTCGATGTCATGCCAGTCGTGAATGTGAGAGGGTCTGACCGATGGCTGGCCGGATCGGCCGAAACCTCCACCTCCATCTTATCGCCGCCGAGGGCTCGCCGCCTCGGCACCGGTGTCACGGTGGCGACGCGTGGCGGCGCGCCGTAGTCACGCCAGCGGCACACCCCTGTGCGATCCTGCAGCGGGCGGTGATCTTGCCCCGGTGTCCACTCCCCCCTCGCCTGCATCTGCACCAGGCCTCGTGCGCGCCGTCGGCGTATTCGGCCTCGCTGCCAGCATCTTCAACGTCACGGTCGGGGGCGGGATCTTTCGCCTGCCATCGGGCGCCGCCGCCGCCGCCGGGACGGCGGCGCCATTCGTCTACCTGATCTGCGCCGCGGTGATCGGCTGCGTGGTGCTCTGCCTCGCGGAAGCGGGCAGCCGGGTGCCGCTCACAGGCGGACCATACGCCTACGTCGAGGCGGTCTTCGGACCGTACATCGGCTTCCTCGCCGGTGTCCTGCTCTGGATGATCGGCACCACCGCCGTTGCCGGCGTCGCCTCCGCCTTCGCCGAGGGACTGGGCACGCTGCTCGGCATGCCGTCGCTGCGCAACCCGATCATCCTCGCGGCGTTCCTCGGGCTGGCGCTGGTGAACATCCGTGGCGTGAAGCAGGGCACGCGACTGATCGTGGTGCTGAGCGTCGCGAAGCTGCTGCCGCTGCTGCTCTTCGTCGGCGTGGGCGTGTTCTTCATCCAGCCCGCAAACCTCGTCGTCGACCACATGCCGGCGCCGGCCAGTCTCGCGCGTGCCGCGATCATCCTCATCTTCGCCTTCAGCGGCTGCGAAAGTGCGCTGGTGCCGAGCGGTGAGGTGAAGGATCCCGCGCGCACCGTGCCGCGCGCGCTGGCCATCGCGATGATCGGCGTCACGCTGCTCTACCTCTGCGTGCACCTCGTCGCGGCGGGGCTGCTCGGTGATCGCCTCGCGACGGTCAAGACCGCACCGCTCGCCTTCGCCGCCGAGCAGTTCATGGGCAGCCCGGGACGGCTGCTGTTGCTGGTGGGTGCGACGATCTCGATGTTCGGCTACGTCAGCGGCATGACGCTGGCCGTGCCGCGCGCGCTCTGGAAGTTCGCGCAGGATGGACTGCTGCCGCCGGCCATCGGCGCGATCCATCGCACCTATCGCACCCCGCACGTCGCGATCGTGGTGCAGACGTCGTTCGTGGCACTGCTGGCCCTCTTCAACTCGTTCGAGCAGCTGGCGGTGATCTCCAACCTCGCCGCGCTGCTGCTCTACGCCGCCTGCGCCGTGGCCACGCTCGTGCTGCGCCAGCGCGGCATCCGGCAGGACGGGGCGCTGCCGTTCTCGATCCCCGGTGGGCCGGTGATCCCGGTGACGACGGTGCTGCTCATCGGCTGGCTGCTGACCTCGATCACCACCGACGAATGGACCGTGCTCGCCGCCACACTCGTCGTGGCCTCGCTGATTTTCGTCGTCGCACGCCGCACGCTCACCCCGATGACCGCACCCACGGCATGACCGCAGCCGCCCACGATCCGCTCCTTCGCTTCCGCGATCGATTTCCGCTGCTCTCGCGGAGCACGTACCTCGTCAGCAACTCGCTCGGCGCCATGCCGGCCACCACCGCCGACCGGCTGGCGGAGTATGCCGAGTCTTGGAACACGCTGGGTGTGAAGGCGTGGGCGGCCCGGTGGTGGCAGCTTCCGATCGAGGTCGGCGACGTCGTCGCGCCGCTGATGGGGGCGCCCGCCGGTACGGTGTCGATGGTGCCGACGGTCAGCCAGGCGCAGGCGATGATCCTCGCCGCACTGTCGTTCACGCCGGCGCGCGACGAGATCGTCATGACCGGGCTCGACTTCCCGAGCGTGCGCTACGTGACCGACGAACTCGCGCCGAAGCTGGGCGCGCGGGTGACCGTCGTGCCCAGTGACGACGGCCTCGGCATCGAGGTGCAGCGCGTGGTGGATGCCATCACGCCGCGCACGGCGCTGGTGGCCATCAGCCACGTGCTCTTCAAGTCGGCGTACATCATGGACGTGGCGCCCATCATCGTCCGGGCGCACGAGGTCGGGGCGCTGGTGGCGCTCGACGCCTACCACGCCGTCGGCGTGATCCCGGTGGACGTGCAGGCACTCGGCGTCGATTTTTACATGGGCGGGGTGCTGAAGTGGCTCTGCGGCGGTCCCGGGGGGTGCTTCCTCTGGGTGTCGCCCACCCAGTCGGCGGCGCTGCGGCCCGCGCTGACCGGGTGGCAGGCGCATCAGCGCCCGTTCGCGTTCGAGCCCACGCTCGCTCCAGCCGATGGCGCCTGGCGCTGGCTCGGCGGCACCCCCACCGTGCCGGCGCTCTACGCGGCGCTGGATGGGCCGCAGATCATCGCCGAGGCGGGGATGGACGCGATCCGGGAGAAGAGCCGGCGGCAGACCGCACGCCTGCTGGCGCTGGCCGATGCCCGGGGCTTTGCCGTCCACGCCCCGCGCGACCCCGATCGCCGCGGCGGGACGGTGGCATTCGACGTCCCGCACGGGCCAGCCGTGGCGCAGGCCCTGCTCTCGCGAGACATTGTCATCGATTACCGTCCCGGGGCAGGAATCCGGGTGGCGCCGCACTTCTATACGACCGATGAGGAACTCGAGGCCGCCGTTGCGACCCTCGACGACATCCTCGCCTCACGGGCGTGGGAGCCGTTCGCCGCCAACCGACCCGTGGTCACCTGACGCACTTCGCGTCGCCGACGCCCGCACCGCTCCCAGAGGAACGTCCCCCGATGTCACAAGCCCCGAAGCGTGTCCGCAAGCAGTACAGGAACGACGACTATCCGCTCGCGCTCCTCCGGTTCGAGGATGGCCACGAGATCAAGGTCTACAAGGGCACCGGCAAGGAGTTCGACTGCTATCCGGGCGAGACGATCAAGATCATGGCGCTGTACGATCCGACCAGCACCGAGCGTGAGCTCGTCGCGACGCGGAAGTCGGACACGTTCGACGACGCCGGCGAGTAAGGGCGGTTCGCGCCTGGACGTGGCGGGGCGGTGCCGGCGGGACGCCGGCGCCGCCCCGCCGTCGTTGTGGCAATGACCGCACGAACCAGTCGCGCCGTCGCACCATCCCGTAAAACGGGACATCACGGTACCCGTCCGCACGAATGGATGAGGCTGCTCCGCCACGCTTTGTGTGGCTCGGCACCCACAGGTCGGACGACTTCGCCCAAGGTTGCGCTCGCATGTTGCGTTTCCCCTGAGTAATCTGTCCTCAGGTTCGGATCGCTAACTCCCGGCACTGTCGGCAGTTGTGATACCGGCCAACCTTGCGCGACGACGTGCAGGGGGGCGTGGACGGCTGGCATGCAGGGTGCGCTCCGAACGGGGCAGCACCTCACCTGCCACAGCGCTGGAGCTCGGGAATGTTCAAGCACACGATCACGATGATGGCCTGGGCGACGCTCGCGGCGGCGCCCGTCATGGTCGGGGCACAGGCGGTCGTCGCGACGCCGGTCGCGCCGGCCGCGACGACCCAGCCGCTCGCCACCTGCGACTGCCCCGAGACTGACAAGCGCGGCGACCTGCGTAACCTCGCCGCCTTCGCGCCGCTCGGACTCCTCGGCGCCGTCGCGGTGGCGGGACGACCGTCCGGCTTCGCCTCCGCTCCGGGAATCGTTCCGCCGGCGGTCGTGCGTGGTGATGATCCCGTGCCGCAGCCGCGCGAGCCGGAAGTGGTGATCAGTGATCCGGGACGCAACGCGTCGGCTGAACCACCCATCGCCACACCGCGTGACTATCCGCCCGAGGTGACCGCGGACCTGATGCGCGGCGGCATTCGCCCGCCGAACACCGGGACGCCGATGCCGTCGATCTTCCTCCTCGGGACCGGACTCATTGCCGTCGGCTGTGTCACGCTCGTCCGCACTCGGGGCTGATCCGGCCGCACTGCGGCCATACCGTCGCCGTCCGTCACAGCGGTATCGCGGCGCGCGCATCTTCGGCACCACGCTGTTCGCGATCGGGGCGATTCTCGTCATGGTCGTCGGTGTGCAATTGCTGCGCGGGACCATCGCGCGGGAGCGCGCTCGCACCGACTGGGCGAAGCTGATGAAATCGGCATCGTTCACCGCCGTGGCGGAGCTGGGACAGAAGCGGCGCATCGCCTCGGGCAGGCCCGTCACGCGCGTGATCATCCCGGCGATCCGGCTCGACGAGGTGGTGGTCGAGGGTCTGGGAGATCGCGATCTCTGGGCGGGGCCGGGGCACATGCCCGGCACCGTGCTGCCCGGTGAGAACGGCAACTCCGTGCTCTCGGCACATCGCGACCGTCACTTTCATCGGCTCGATGACGTGCGCGTCGGCGACGTGATCGAGACGCAGACGGAGCAGATGAGCGTGCGCTGGCGGGTCATCAAGCGACAGATCGTGCTGAAGGATGACAAGTCGATCTTCGAGACCACCGAACCGCGGCTCACGCTCACGACCTGCTGGCCAACGCGCTACCTCGGCCCGGCGCCGGATCGCCTGCTGATCACGGCCGAGCCGGTGTCCTCACGTGATCGTGTGCCTCCCGCCCCCGCCGCGCAGCCGGGCACTGCGACGAAGTAGCGTGCGGCGGTCCCCGACCGTCGGCCGTACCTCTGCACCTCTGCGCGAATGACGCCGATCCGTGTGCTGTCCCACATCGCCGACGCGCTGGCACGTCGTGCGCCGGTGGTGGCGCTCGAGACCTCGGTCCTGTCGCAGGGGCTGCCCGAGCCGCACAACGCGACGGCTGCCGCCCAGATGGTGGCCGCGGTGGAGGCGGCGGGCGCGGTGGCCGCACTCACGGCCGTCGCGGCGGGCGAGGTGACGCTGGGCCTCACCGACGCCGAGCTGCACCGGTTCCTCGCGCGTGAGGGCGTGCGAAAGGTGAGTGCACGCGACGTGGCCGCGTGCGCCGTGCAGGGTGCCGACGGCGCGACGACGGTGGCCGCGTCGCTCATGATCGCGCACCGCGGCGGCATCCGCGTCTTCGCCACCGGTGGCATCGGGGGTGTGCACCGAGGCGCGCCGTTCGATGAATCGGCCGACCTGCTGGCACTCGCGCGCACGCCGATGGTGGTCGTCTGCGCGGGCGCGAAGTCGATCCTCGACCTCCCCGCCACACTCGAGCGGCTGGAGACGTACGGCGTCCCCGTGGTCGGGTATGGCACCGACGAACTGCCGGGGTTCTTCACGCGCGGGACAGGCCTTCGTGTGCCGCTGCGTGCCGACACGCGGGAGGAGATCGCACGCATCGCGCTGGCGCACTGGGCCATGCATGAGCGGAGCGCGGTGCTCGTGGTACAGCCGCCGCCGGCCGCGACGGCGCTCGACCGCGACCTCATCGATGCGGCCGTCGCCGGCGCGGTTCGCGACGCGGAGGTGGCCGGCATCAGCGGCGCGGCGCTGACACCATTCCTGCTCGGCGCCGTGCTCACGGCCACCGCTGGCCGATCGCTGCCGGCGAACCTCGCGCTGCTCGCGTCCAACGCCGCGCTGGCGGGCCGGATTGCGGTCGCGATGGAAACAGCTGGCGCATCCGCCGCCGTCGTGCCACCGTAGCGGGCACGGGGCGCGGAGCACCGGCGTTCGCTGTATTGTGCACCAGTGCGACGGCACCAGTGCGCGAGGTGCACCGGCGCCGCGAATGATCAGGAGTGATGCAGCGGTGTACCACCCGCTTGGCAGGGTAGCTCCCGGTGTGTTCCGGGCCCTATCTTACCTGCTGACGCCTTGCCCGGAGGACTGTCGCGATGGCTTCGCAATTCCTGTCGTCCGAAGAGTACGACGAACGCGCGCACCAGCTCTACAACGAGGGGCGCTTCGACGATGCACTGGCGGTGCTGCGCGAAGGGTTGGTGCTCTACCCGACATCCGTCGAGCTGCACGTGGGCGAGGGCTACGCGCGCCTCGCCCGCGAGGAGTACGCCTGGGCACGCCGCAGCTTCGAGGAGGCGCTCACCCTCGATGCCGAGCACGAGGATGGCCTGGCCGGCATGGGCGAGACGCTGCTGCGCTTCGGCCAGGTGGAGCATGCGCGAAAGAACTTTCGCCGCATCCTCGAGCTCGGGTATCACGACGACGTGGAGCTGATGCTGCAGGTGGGGCGCGCGCTGTTCCGCGACAACCTCGTGGAAGACGCGGCGCAGTTCTTCGACATCGCCGTGCAGCAGGCGCCGGAGTCGGCGGAAGCGGTGAGCTGCATGGGGTACGCGCAGCACCGCTCCGGCGAGGACGATGCCGCGATTTCGACCCTCCGCCGCGCCCTCAAGCTCGATCCGGACTACACCGAGGCGCGCATCTACCTGGCCAACCTGCTCTACGACAAGCAGGAGTACGAGGCGGCGCTGTACCAGTTCGAGAAGTCGTCGCCTGAGGATCACTGGGACGAACTCGGCATCTGGCGACTGATCGAGCTGAAGAAGGCGGCGTATCGGCTGCAGGACGACGATCCCGACCTCGCACCGTGGCAGGCGCAACTCGAGGAGCTGAACGCCGAGACCGACAGCATCGACGAGATGCTCTCGGAGATCGAGGCGCGCGTGCTTGGTGAGGGTGAGGACGACAGCGATTCCAAGGGACAGCTCGAGCTCTTCGGATCGCTGCTGGCCGAGATGCGCGATCGCCGTGACACCGCCGTCGAGCACAGCGTGATGACCCGAACCGGCGACATGTTCACCGGGAGCTGGGACGACATCCTGACCGAGATGCGGGATGCGCGTGCCGGCGGGAAGTCGCTGTACGAGTTCATGCTGGCCGAAGCGGCGCGCGTCCAGGCGCTGACAGGGCAGCGGGTGCCGACCGAGTCTGCCGAGGCGTTCCTGCGTGGGAGCGCCGATGCGGGTGTGCTGAAAATCCTGCATTGACCGGCTTCACCCAGCGCACCGTCTTCCCGAACGGATTCACGCTCCTCGTCCGGGAAGACCGCGCGGCGCCCGTCGTCGCCATCGTGACCCGGGTCAAGGCCGGCTACTTCGACGAGCCCGATGCCGAAATCGGCATCGCACACGTCCTCGAGCACATGTACTTCAAGGGCACGCCCACGCGCGGCCCGGGCGAGATCGCGGCCGCCACCAAGTCGGTGGGTGGATGGCTGAATGCGCACACGATCTACGACGCCACCACCTACATCACCGTGCTTCCATCGGCCACGTGGGAGCAGGGCCTGGACATTCAGTACGATGCCTTCGCGCACTCGCTGATCGACGCCGATGAGCTGCGTCGCGAGCTCGAGGTCATCATCCAGGAGGCGGCGCGCAAGGCCGACACGCCGGGTGCGGTCACCACCGAAACGCTCTACGAGCTGTTGCATGACGTGCACCGCATGCGCCGCTGGCGCATCGGTCGCGAGGCGGGGCTGCGCACGTTCACCCGCGAGATGGTGCACGGCTTCTACCGCAACTGGTACACGCCTTCGAACAGCATCCTCGCGATCGTCGGTGACGTGGATGCCGACGCGGTGCGCGCGGCCGTCGCGGCGCACTACGGTGCGCTGCCGGCCCGGGATCCGCTCCCTGACGCCGGTCCCGAGGAGACACGCTGGCACGGCGCCCGCTATCGCCCGCTGACGGGTGACGTGCAGCAGTCGAACCTCGCGTTCGGCTGGCGCACGGTGGGTCCGCTGCACCCCGACGCCGCCGCGCTCGACGTGGCCTCGTCGGTGCTGGCGACGGGCCGCTCGTCACGGCTGTACCGCGCGGTGCGTGAGCGCGGCCTCGCCATGAGTGCCAGCGCGTATCACTACACGCCGACACAGCTGGGCGTGTTCGCGATCGGCATCAGCGGCGCCGATGCAACGCTCGATGCCGCCGGCGCCGCGGCCTGGCAGCAGTTCGTCGCGTTGCGCACCGATGGTCCCTCCGACGACGAACTGGTGCGCGTGAAGCATGTGCTCCGCACCCGTCGCCTGCGCGATCTGGAGTCGATGGAAGGGCAGGCGAGTGAGATGGTGGCGTGGGAGTCGCTGGGCGGGCAGGCCGTTGGCGAGGCGTACGATGCCGCGGTGGATGCCGTCACGGCGGCCGAGGTGCGGCGGGTGCTCGCGCAGTGGTGCACCGACGACACGGTGGCCGCGGTGAGTTTTCGCCCCGACGGCAGCGCGCCACTCGCCGCCGACGGCACGGTGCTGGTGGCGGCGTGGAATGCCACGCCTGCCGAGCCGCTGGCCGGTGTGGAGCTCGCGCCGGTGGTCGCGCCGGCCGCGATCGGGCTCGCGCCACACTCGCGCAGTGGTGCCGTGCACGTCTTTCGGCTGCCGAACGAGGTCACCGTGCTCGCGCGTCGGAAGCCCGGCGCACGCATCGCACACATGGGCTGCTTCGTGTTGGGTGGCGCGGTGCACGAGACGGCCGGGAACGCCGGCCTCACGATGCTGATGATGCGCGCGTCGGTGAAGGGCACGCACACGCGCAGCGCGTCGCAAATCGCGGAGCTCGCCGAGCGGCTTGGCGGCAGCGTGTCGGTGTCGGCCTCGAAGGAGCTGTTCGGCTGGTCCGTCAGCGTGCCGCTGGCGGATGCGGCGGCGGCCGCGACGCTGCTGGCCGACGTCGTGCAGGCTCCCGCGTTTCCCGTCGCGGCGGTGGAGGCGGAGCGGGCGCAGATGCTCGGTGAACTGCGCGCGCGACGCGACGACATGTTGCGGCATCCGCTGTCACTGGCGCGGCAGGCGCTGTTCGGCACGCACACCTACGGCACCGATGCGATGGGCCTGCCGGAGAGCGTCGCGTCGCTCGATGCCGCGATGGTCCGTGACTGGCACGACCGGCGCGCGATGCGTGGCGATGCCGTCCTGGCGATCGTCGGTGACGCCGATCCGGAAGAGCTGGCGGCGCTGCTGGCCGCACCGTTCGGTGCGCTGCAGGCGGCGATGGACGAAGGGACCGACCGGCCGTCGCTCACCGATGGACCGATCGAGATCGTGGAGCATCGCGCAAAGCAGCAGAGCGCCGTCGCGATGCTGTTCCGCGGCCCAACGCGACACTGCGACGCACGCTACGCCGCCTCGCTGATGACCGGCGTCGCGAGTGGACTCGGCGGCCGATTCTTCGAGTCGCTGCGCAGCCGTCAGTCGCTGGCGTACACCGTTTTCGTGAGCACCTCGACGCTGGTCAACGCGGGGATGATCTCGTCCTACATCGCGTGTGCCCCAGAACGCGAGCTCGAGGCGCGTGCGGGCCTGCTGGCGGAGTTCGCGCAGCTGCGCGACGTGGAGGTGAGCGCTGAAGAGCTGGAGCGAGCACGCACCTACGCCATCGGCATGCACGCACTGCGACAGGAGAGCGCGGCCGCGCAGCTCGGCGACATGGTCGATGCGTGGAGCGTCGGGACGGGGCTCGGGGAACTCGAGGACGAGGTGGCGCGGCTGCAGGCCGTGACCGCCGCCGACGTGCAGCAGGTGGTGCGCGAGTGGTGCGATCCGGCGCATCGCGTCGAAGCCGTGGTGCGAGGGGCCGGCGCGCGCTGAACGCCGACGGCCTCAGCGCGCGGTGTCGTCCAGCCCGCGAATGGCGCGCCTGAGCGACGTGTACGCGAGGCGGAGCCGTCCGCCCGGACCGCGCAGCCCGCGACGCGTGTCGTAGTCACCCGCATCACCGACGATCACCCCGTCGATCGTCGGCCGCGCACTCGCCCACGCCAGCACGCCCCAGATGCCGCGATCCTGCGCCTGTTCGCCCATGGTCCAGGGAAAGCCGGCGGTGAGCACCACCCACTCGTCCGAGACGCGGCCTGGGAACTGGCGCCGACGCGCGGCCCGCCACCGATCCGCCGCCTGCAGGCGAGCCTCGAGGCTCACGCCGCCGCGAAATCCCGGCTGCATCACGTACCCGACGCCGTCCAGCCCCGACGCGGGAGAGGCGGCCCAGGTGGCCAGCAGGCTGTCGCGCCGGTCGAAGGTGCCGATCTCCGCCAGTACGCGCGTCCGCGGGCGCAGCGTGTGGGCCGTTCGTGCGCTCTGCGTCAGCAGCGGCTGCCACGAGGCCGCACTGCGATCGCCGGCAATCAGGAGCCCCACGCCGTTCGGGTCTTCCAGCGGCACGAGGATGTCGGGGCGGAGCCGACGCATCACCTGTCCCACGAGCGCGATGCGATCCCGTTCCCACGCCGTCGGCGCAAATCGCACCCGCAGCGCTTCCTCCATGTCCCAGCCGAGCGTGATGACGATCACCGCACTGTCGGCGCGGTATCGATCGAGCGAGCGCGACAGCGAATCGAGGGCGCGCGGCGTCGCGCCGCCCGGCGCGATCGTCACAGCCACGGCACCGACCCTGGCACTGTCCGCGAGGTCCGTGTCGTAGCGCAAGGCCAGCGGCGCCGGTGTGCCGCGCAGCGTCGGCAGCATCTGGACACCCACCACCAGCGGCGTGTCGGCCGGGCGTTCCGTGAGCGGCGCGAGTGTCCAGCGCGAGAAGCTCGACACGCCGCGGACCGCCTGCGGCAGTTCGCTCGCGAAGGCGACCACGCCGACGAGGGCGTACAGCGCCACGAGGCCGCGCACCGTGGCATTCACGGCCCACCGGGCACGGTAGGCCGGTGCGAGCAATGGCGGCGCGATCGCGAACGGCGACCAGAGGGCAGCGGCTCCGGAGACGTAGCCGATCGCGCCCGCCATCGCGGTCGGGATCGCGTGCAGCCAGACCGGCAGCGCGATGCCGTGACCGGCCGCGTACTCGATCCATGCGGCGGCGGCGAGGATCGCGTCGTAGATCACGATCGGCGTCACGATGGCGCGTGCACCAAGCCCGCGTACCAGCGTCAGCATCGCCTGCGCCAGCATCATCGTGAGCACCAGCGGCCACAGCCAGCCGAGCGCGGCCACGGTGCGCCCATCGATGATCGAGCTGCCGATGACGCGCACGAGGGCCGCAGGAATGAGCAGCAAGCCCGTCACGGCCGTCAGCGTCGCCCAGCCGCGCGGCGCCTCTGCCACGCGTGCGAGTCGGCCGGCGACGCCCACATCCCACAGCAGCATGAGTACCGCAGCCACCAGTGCCACCAGCGGCAGGACGACGGTCAGCAGCGGATCACCTGTCGCACGATGGAAGACGCTCGGGGCACGGCGGGCCGGGCAGGGAGAAGGGTTGGCGTGTCGCGACGCCGGGCACAGGCGTGAGCCTATGGCAGCAGCGCAGGCGTGGCAACTGCTGGCCGCGCAGCGCATGTCCCGCTTTCTTGTTCCGCATGCGCCGCAGTGACGTCCTCACCCCCCCGAACCTGATTTCGCTCTCGCGCCTCGCGATGGCGGGTGTGTTCCTGGGTGTGCGCGATGCGGACTGGCGGCTGGCCATGGTGCTGACCGCGATGGCGTCGGATGTGCTCGATGGCGTGATCGCGCGCGTGTCGCACACGGCGACGAGCATCGGCGCGCTGATCGATCCGATCGCCGACCGCATCTTCATGCTCGTGGCGTTCATCACCGTGACGGTGGACGGGCTCATCTCGCCGTGGCAGCTCGGCCTCCTGATGCTGCGCGACGTGATGACGGTCATCGGCTGGTTCGTGGCGCGCAACGTGAGCTGGTTGCGCAACATCACCTTCCAGGCGCGATGGCCTGGGAAGGGGGTGACGGTACTGCAGTTCGTGACGCTGCTGGCCTCGCTGCAGGCGCCGCGGCTGGTGGCAGGACTGGCACTGGCGTGCGGGATCCTCGCCGCAGTGGCGACCACCGACTACACGCTGATGCTGTGGGTGAACCGCGATGGCGGTCCGCGCGATGCGGCCCGCCGCGGCGATGCCCCGGCACCACCGGTCGACCTGCTCGGGTGAACGACCGGCAGCACCGTGCCCTCGTCGCGCTGGGCCTGCTAATGCCCGCACTGGCGCTGCTGCCTGCCCGCGCGACGGGCCAGCGGGTCCTGCCGCCGGCGCAGCGTCCGCCACGTCTTGCACCGCTGCTGCGTGTGGATGCGATCGCCGGTGCCGATGTGGCCGTGCATGGGGCGGTTGGTGCGACCGCCACGACGGCCTACAACACCAGGCTGGAGCTGGTGGCGGGCGCGGGCGGTGTGTCACGGAGACCGGGGTGGCAGCCGGCAGGGCGTGCCGACCTGCTCGGGCGATGGCTGAGCGATCCGTTCCTCCGGTCTCGCTGGGCGTTGGCCGCCGGCGGCGGGATCGGCGTGATGCTGGAGCGTGGCCGTGATCCGCGGCCGGTCGGCGTGGTGGTGATCGGAGTCGACGGGCCGGTGCGCGGCCAGTGGATGCCCGGCATCGAGTTGGCGCTTGGCGGCGGCGTGCGCGCCGGCGCGACCCTTCGGCGCGTGCGTCCCGGGCGTCGCTGAACCGGTGCCACGGCCCGGACCCGTATGTCACGCGTCACGCGTCGGCGCGTCATCAGGCTGACACCTCATGGTTGAGATCGTCGGCTCCGCGAGGATCCGGTGACTCCCCGCCCCCTGACGATGGCTGCTGACCGAACCTCCGCACAGAATCATGTGGCACGCGCCACGAGCCTCGTCACCCGCGCGCGCCGGCTCCGCGGCGCACAGGCCGAGGTGCAGGAGATGACCGCGCACGAAGTGCAGGTCATGGCCCGCACGGCGGCGTCGTTCTTCGAGGCAATGCCGCTCACCGAGTTCTCACCGACGCTGTTTCCGCCGACGGCGCGAACGGTGCGGCGCATCCGGCACCGCATCCTGCACCACTCCGTGCAGGAGACTGACGAGAGCGTGCTCGTTCGCGCGCTCCTGCTGGGCCGCGATGGGGTGCTGCGCCTGTTCACGGCGCGCAGTTCCGAGACCGCGGACCTGATTGCGCTGCTGGAACCGGGCCGCATGGCGGGGGGCGGTGTCCTGCGCGACGTGGTGGAGTGGTCGCCCGCGATGCGCGTGCCCGGATTCCGACCGTTCGAGATCCTCGACAAGCTTTCGACGTCGCTCGACGTGGTCGATGAGCAGCTCACGGTGGCGGAAGAACGGGTGCAGGTGCAGAAGGCTGCGCTGGCGAGCGGCAATCTCGCCGCGCTCCTGCCCGGCGCCGCACTCTCGGCTCGTGTGCGCAACGACACGGCCACGGCCACGCTGGAGCGCGGGACGCCCATTCCAGACGCGCCTCCCCTCCCGCCCGGGCTCGATCTGACGGACGAGACGGCGCTCGTGGGCGCGCTGGACGCCGAGATGCCCGAGGCCGTGCCGGAGCGACGTGGACCGGTCGCGATGGGTGCGCCGGCCGCGTCGGTCGCGGTACCCGAGGCCTTCGACCTGTTTCGGAAGGTGCAGGCCGTCGCGGCGAGTGTGGCGCCGGCGCCGGTGTCGACCCCGGCGTCCGCACGGTTCATGATGGACGATGAGCCCTCGGAGTGGGACGACCCGATCTGACGGAATGCGGGCATGCTCCAGGCAGAACTTACGAACGCCCCCCGCATGCAGGATGCGGGGGGCGTTCCGTGTGCCATGGGCCGTACGACGCCTCAGGCGGCGACGGTCTCCGTCTCTTCCACGTCCGACGTGTCCGTGCCGGCGTCGGTCCCGGTGTCGTTCCCGACCAGCGCATCGATCGCTGCCGACTCGGGTGTGGCCGACGTTTCGTCCGTCACCTCGGCCAGTACCGCCGACTCCGCCGGTGCGGTGTCTTCCGTCACTGCCGCAGCCTTTGGTGGCTGCACGAACCGCTCGCCAAGCTGGCGAAGGTCATTCACATCGGCCGGCTTCAATTCCGGATACCGCCCGGCGAAGTAGGCCATCGTCTCGGCGAACCACTCGGTCTGGTGCTCCGATGACGCTCCGATGACTTCACAACGCATGATCTGCTGGAACAACTCATCCCGCGCCTGCTCGAACGGTGTCGGCGGCGTCACAACGCGACGCTGTCGATTCTTTTTGGTCAAATTCACCTCAGTGGTAGCAGCTGTCATCCCGAAAATCTAATCGGATTCCTCGCCGTCTTCCAGCGAGACGGGCGACTCGCGTATCGAATGCACCCGTTCCATGATCAGCGCCGAGAGGGCCCCGGGCTGTTCCAGCGGCAGGAGTCGGCGTGCGTCAGGCACCCGCACCAGGGGCGTTCCGGCGGTCGCGACCATCGGATCGTCCTCCCCAGTGACGCGCAGCGTGCCCGGATCGCTGGCTGGCAGGGTTGGCGCGTCCTCGTCCTCGGCGACGGCCCGGGCCAGGTCGAGGAGGTGACGTGCCCCCTGACTGCCCGTGTACGGCGCCGAAAAGCGGGCGACGATCCGGTCGGACATCGCCGCCGGGTCGCTCAGCGCCGCCCGGAGCACCGGTCCGAGCAGCTCCACCACACCGAGCGGGCGGCTCGAGATCTCCAGCAGCGCGGACCCCGCCTGGCCACGCACCGCCTCGATCTCCGGTCCGGCCGTCTGGTCGCCGGGGGTGGGCGAACAGAGCAGCACTGCGGCGATGCGCTCGGGTCGGAACTCGGCCAGACGCCGCACCACCACGCCACCCAGGTCGTGTCCCACGGCCAGAACCCTGTCGATGCGCAGCAAGGCCAGCGCACGGTCGATGTAGCGGGCCTGCGCCGACACGGTGTACGGGCCGCCGACGGGGCGGTCGGACTCACCGAAGCCGAGCAGGTCGGGCACGATCACCTGGCAGCCGCGCGCCAAAAGCATCGGAGCGACCTGACGCCAGAGCGGTGCCGACGTCGTGAACCCGTGCAGCAGCAGCACCGCCGGGCCACCGTGTCCGTAGCGCATCACGTGGAGCGCTCCCGGGCCGACGGGGAGCCGCAGCTCGTCGGCATCCAGCGGCACATGCGGCAGGACCAGCCGGGACGACGGGAGGCGGCGCCGGACGGCTGGCGCCGGGCTGAGCGTCGGGGCGGAGAGCACGGGCGGGCGCGGCACGAGGGGAATGTACACTGCGCGGGACAGCGCCGATGCGCATACGCGAGGCAAAATTCCCGATGAACTAGCGCCACGCCCCGTGGTACACCTACCCTTGTGCATCGCGGCCGAGTCGGCTGCCCGCACCGCGGCGTCATGCCTGCGGGGCGCGTCATCAGTCACAGGAACACGGGCTGCCGCGGCAGTCCGGTCACCGTCGGGAGCGACCCATCGTGAGCGCGAAGGTACGCAGCAACAAGTCAGGCAACACCGGCTTCGTCGTCGCGCTGGTCGCGATCGTCGCCGCAGGCGGTGGCTTCATCTGGTGGAAGACGCAGCAGAAGCCTGCCGCGGTCGCGCTGGTGCTGCCGACGGTCGCCGACTCGGCCCTGTCGAAGCAGGCGCACGGCTACACGATCGGCTCACCCACGGCACCGGTGGAGATCATCGAGTTCGCCGACTACGAGTGCCCGGCCTGCGGCAACTACTTCACGATCACCGAACCCGACGTCCGGAAGAACCTCGTGGATCAGGGGCTCGTCCGGTACACGTTCTACGATTTCCCGCTGCTCAACGTGCACCAGAACACGCTCGTCGCCTCGATGGCCGCATCGTGCGCCAGCGATCAGGACAAGTTCTGGCAGATGCATGACGCACTCTTCACCAACCAGTTCGAGTGGAGCGGCGTCAGCACGAGCAATCCACGCGGCGTGATCACCACCTACGCGCAGCAGGCGGGACTGGACATCGGCAAGTGGAATACCTGCATGGATGCGAACGCGCATGCCGACCGCATCAAGGCGAATTACTCGCTCGGCCTGACGATGCAGGTGGGCAGCACGCCGACCTTCTACGTGAACGGTGTGATGCTGGCGAAGCACGATTACGACAGCGTCAAGGCGGCGGTGGACTCGGCCCGCGCCAAGTTGCCGGCCGTGGCACCCAAGCCGGCGCCACCCGCCAACTGATCGCGGGACCATGAGCCGCATGCAACGCGGGGCGTGCCGTCAATGGCACGCCCCGCGTTGCATTCCGGACACCGTCACGGCCCTGGCCCCATCGCGGCGCCACCAGCGACGCACGGGGATCGCACCGCGTCAGCGACGCCGGGCGCTGCCCTCGGCGGCGATGCGCACGATCGGCAGCACGTCATCGCCGACCATGTTCTCACCCAGCGGCACGTTGCGTTCCGGCACCACGTCGTCGCCGAGCACCACCAGCGTCCGCGTGGCGACGGTGCTCGACATCGGCTCGGGGATCCCGAGCATGCGGATGTATGTCTCGATGGCACGGTCGAAGGGCAGTTCACCCGCAAGCGTGTCGACGAACAGCAGTGCGTTGCGCACGTGCGTCTCGAGCACGGCCTCCTCTGCCCGCGCCTGCGCCAGCCGGAGCCGCCGCTCAGCCGCGTCACTGAGCTTGCGGGGGAACAGCGTGTCGGGAAACAGACGGCCGAGAAGGCTCATGCCCTGAAGGTTAAGCGTCGCGCGTGTGCCGTGCCACCAACGAGCCCGTGCGTCACGACTCCTGCGCCTCGTACTGCTCCTTGAGCCCCGCCACCACGGTCGGGTCGGCGAGTGTGGTGGTGTCGCCGAGCGCGCGCCCCTCGGCGATGTCGCGCAGCAGGCGCCGCATGATCTTGCCCGAGCGCGTCTTCGGCAGGTCGGCGCTGAAGAGGATGTCGTCGGGCTTGGCGATCGCGCCGATCCGTTCACCGACGAAGTCGCGCAGCTCGTCGCGCAGTGCGGAGGACTGATGAAAGCCTTCACGCAGTGTGACGAACGCGGCAATCGCCTGGCCCTTCAGCTCGTGCTCCTTGCCCACCACCGCCGCCTCGGCAACCGCAGGGTGACCGACGAGCGCGCTCTCGACTTCCATCGTGCCGATGCGGTGCCCCGCCACGTTGAGCACGTCATCCACGCGCCCGAGGATCCACCAGTACCCATCCTCGTCGAGCTTGGCGCCATCGCCCGCGAAGTACAGGTCGGGGCGGCCGGGCCACTTGCTGAAGTAGGTGTCGACGTAGCGCTGGCGGTCGCCCCAGATGGTACGCAGCATGCTCGGCCACGGCCGCGTGATCGTCAGCAACCCGCCGCCGACGGGGATGGGCGTGGCACTGCTGTCCACCAGTGCCAGGCTGTAGCCCGGGAGGGCGTGCGTGGCGCTGCCGGGCTTGGTCTCCGTGAGGCCGGGGAGCGGGGCAATCACGATCGCGCCCGTTTCCGTCTGCCACCAGGTGTCCACGATGGGGCAGCGTTCCTTGCCGATGACGCGGTGGTACCACATCCAGGCCTCGGGATTGATCGGCTCACCGACGGTGCCGAGCAGGCGCAGGCGCGAGAGGTCATGGCGATCGGGGAACTGTTCGCCCCATTTCATGAAGGCGCGGATCGCGGTCGGCGCGGTGTAGAAGATCGTGACGCCGTGCCGTTCGCACATCTCCCACATGCGGTGGCGATCGGGCCAGTCCGGGGCGCCCTCGTAGAGCATGCAGGTGGCGCCGTTGGCGAGCGGGCCGTAGACGACGTAGGAGTGTCCCGTGACCCACCCCACGTCGGCGGTGCACCAGAAGACATCGTCATCCTTGAGGTCGAACACCTGCCGCGAGGTGCTGGCGACGGCGGTGAGGTAGCCGCCGGTGCTGTGGACGATCCCCTTCGGCTTGCCGGTGGTGCCCGACGTGTAGAGGATGAAGAGCGGGTCCTCGGCGTCCATCACGGCTGGCTCGCAGAACAGCGGGGCGTTCTGCATCAGGCGGTGCCACCAGTGGTCGCGGCCGTCCTGCATCTGGGCGAAGGTTTCGTCGCTCATGGCGCCGGCGCGGCGCTGCACCACCACGCAGTGCTCGATGCTCGGCGTGTCGCGCATGGCGACGTCGGCGTTGCGCTTGAGCGGCACCACCTGGCCGCGGCGGAAGCCGCCATCGGCGGTGACGAGCACGCGGCACTGCGAATCGTTGATGCGGTCGCGCAGCGACTCGGGACTGAAGCCGCCGAAGACGACGCTGTGGATGGCGCCGATCCGCGCACACGCGAGCATTGCGATCGCCGCCTCGGGGATCATCGGCAGGTAGATCGCGACGCGGTCACCCTTGCGCACGCCCAGCGATTGCAGGACGTTCGCGAACTTGTTCACCTCGGTGTAGAGCTGCCAGTAGGTGAGCGTGCGCTGGTCTCCCGGCTCGCCTTCGAAGATGATCGCGGCCTTGTTGCGGCGCGCGGTGCGCACATGCCGGTCCAGGCAGTTGGCGGCGACGTTGAGCTGACCGTCGGCGAACCAGGTGGCGAAGGGCGCCTCCCACTCGAGCCCCTTGGTGAAGGGCCGGATCCACTCCAGCTCACGGGCCCGGGCGACCCAGTAGGCGTCGGGGTCTGCGGCGGCCTCGGTCACGAGCCTGGCGTCTCCCACGTTGGCGGCGTGCGTGAATGCCGCCGGAGGTGGGAAGCGCCGGTTCTCGGTCATCAGGGCGTCGATCTCGGACATGAGCAGCTCGAATGGAAGGGGGATTCGTGGAGCGGTGAGTCTGTCGCAGCGCACCGTGAGGGGCAACCGCATCCGTGGCAGGGTACGGCGGCGTTAGCTTGGCGCGATGCTTCCGCCCGACCCGAACACACCGCCCGGTGCGACCACCGTCTGCGAGACGGTGGACCTCGTCCGGCGGTTCGGGCGGCGGCGCGCGGTGGCCGGCGTGCAGCTCACCATCCGTTCCGGCGAGTGCGTGGCGCTGTTCGGGCCGAACGGCGCGGGGAAGACGACGCTGCTGCGGCTGCTGGCCGGCCTGCTGCGTCCCACCAGCGGCGAGGTGCGTCTGCTCGGTCGGCCGCTGCGCGGCGACGCCGTGGCGGAGCGCGGCCGGGTGGGGCTGATCAGCCACCAGAGCATGCTGTACGACGTGCTGACGGTGCGCGAGAACGTCGCCTTCGCGGCGCGGCTGCATGGCGTGGCCGACGCGGAGGGTGCGACCGAGGCCGCGCTGGCACGCCTCGGCCTTGCCGCGCGGGCACTGTCACCGGTGCGGGCGCTGAGCCGCGGCTGGCAGCAGCGGGTGTCGATCGCGCGGGCGATCGTGCATGCGCCGGCGCTGGTCCTGCTGGACGAACCCTACACCGGGCTGGACGTCGCCGGCGCGCGTGCCCTGACGGCGCTGCTGCTGTCGCTGCGCGAGGATGGCGCCGCACTCGCGCTGGTGACGCACGCGGTGGACGAGGGCCTGGCGCTCGCCACACACGCCGCCGTGATGCTCGACGGGACCATCCGCCGCATGTCGCCGACGGCGGGAGTGGATCCGCAGGTGTTTGCCGAAGAGTATCGCGTGCTGGCGATGGAGGCGGTGGCGTGAGCCTGGCGCGGAGCCCGTCGGCGCTGTCGGTCGCGCTGCTGATCGCGCGCAAGGACCTCGCGATCGAGTATCGCACGCGCAGCGCGTTCTTCGCGTCGCTGGTGTTCTCGCTGCTGGGTGTGAGCATCTTCTACATGGTCTGGGATCCCACGGCGGTGCGCCCGATCGACATCGCGCCGGGCGTGCTGTGGACGATTTTCGCCTTCGCGGGCCTGCTCGGCCTGCACCGCGCATTCGGCCTCGAACTGCAGACGCGGGCGATGGACGGGCTGCTGATGGCGCCGGTCGCACGGGAGGCGATTTTCCTCGGCAAGGCGCTCTCGAACCTCGTGTACGTCACGTCGGTGCTGGCGATCACCATCCCGGCGGTGGTGCTCTTCTACAATCTCGAGTTCGGGAGCGGGCTGCTGATCCTGGGCGGCATCGGCGTGCTGGCGGCGATCGGCCTGGTGAGCGTGGGCACCCTGTTCAGTTCGATGACGGTGCACACCCGTTTTGCGGAGCTGCTGCTGCCGATGCTGGCGCTCCCCTTCTTCATTCCGGTGGTCGTGCCGGCGGCTCAGGCGTCGGCGAAGCTGCTGGTGGGGGCAAGCCTGTCGACCGTGATGCCGTGGATCCAGCTGCTGGTGGCGTTCGACATCATGTTCGGGGTGGCCTGCGTGCTGGTCTTCCCGTTCACGATCGAGGACTGACGGGCGGGACCGCGCACAGGGTCGCGGTGCGGTAACTTTCCGGTGCCGGGCGGTGTTCGTCCGGCGCAGGCCCGATTTCACGAGACCTCTTTCCGCGCGTCATGTCTGGCTCCACGCATGTCTGAGTCCTCCGTCTCCTCACTGCCCGCCGCCGGTGCCGGCCGGTCTGCCCGTGGCACTCCCGTGGCGGTGTTCGACTGGCTGCTGGCGCTGGCGGTGCTGGCCGTGCTGGCGGTCGCCGCGCGCGCCATCTGGTACACGCCGCCCGAGGCGCTGCAGGGCGAGGCGCAGAAGATCTTCTACATCCATGTGCCGTCGGCCGTGGTGGGGCTCTATCTGGCCTGTCCGCTGGTGGCGATCGGCGGGGCGATGTACCTCTGGCTGCGCGACGAGCGGCTGGACCGGCTGGCCGAGAGCTCGGCCGAGATCGCGCTGCTGTTCCTGAGCATCGTGCTCGTGACCGGTCCGCTGTGGGGCAAGCCGATCTGGGGCACCTGGTGGACGTGGGACGCGCGCCTCACCAGCACGCTCTTCCTGTGGTTCGTGCTGGTGGGCTACAGCGTGCTGCGCGGCGCCATCGAGGATCGCGACCAGCGGGCCCGCTATTCGGCGGTGGTGGGGATCATGGGGGCGCTGCTGGTGCCGTTCATCCACCTCAGCGTGGACATGTTCCGGACCATGCACCCGCAGCCGATCGTGCTCACGCCGGACGCCGTCACGCCGGGCAAGGCGAAGCTGTCGCCGGAGATGGCGGCGACGCTCAAGTACGCCTTCCTCGCCTTCATCGTCCTGTTCGTGGCGCTGCTGCGCGGGCGGCTGAAGTTCGCGGCACTGCGCGACCGCGTGGAACAGCTCGAGGCGGGAGACGCCTGATGCCCAACAACGCGAGCTACATGTTCATCGCGTACGGGGCGGCGGCGCTGGTGCTCGGGGGCTACGTGGTGTCGCTGGTGACGCGTGCGCGGGCGATGGTCCGGCGGGGCGACGCCATCGACGCTGCCGGCCGGCCGTGATCGTGGCAGGGTCGCGGCGCGTGGCGTGGTGACGCGCGACGCCCGCGACGGCGCGGCCCCGCTGGCGGGCGCCACTGTGCTGGTCACCCGCGACGCCTCGCGCGCCGACGCGCTGGTCGCGCCGCTGGAGGCACTCGGCGCGCGCGTGCTCACCTGGGCGGCGACCCGGATCGAGCGACGGGACACCGCGGCCCTGCAGGCGGCGCTGCGCGAGCTCCGCGCGTATGACTGGGTGCTGTTCACCAGCGCGACCGCCGTCGCGATCACCGTCGAGGTGGCGACGGCAGTCGGGGTGACCGTGTCAGAGTGGGCCGGAGTCCGCGTGGCGTGCGTCGGCGCGGCCACGGCAGGGGCGCTGCGGGCGCACGGCGTGGAGGCGACGCTGGTGCCGGAGCGATTCCTGGCCGCTGGGCTGCTCGAGGCGCTGGCGGCACGCGACGACATCGCGGGCGCGCGGGTGCTGCACCCCGTCGCTACGGGGGCACGGGGCGACCTGGTGGACGGCCTGCGGGCGCTGGGGGCATCGGTGCACCGCATTGACGCCTACGAGAGCGTGGCCGGCGACGCCGATGTGGCCGAACTGCGAAATGCGCTGCAGAATGGTAGGGTGGATGCCGTGACCTTCGCGGCGGGCAGCGCGGTGGCGGCGTGGGTCGGTGCGATGGCGCCGCTGCATGCCGCCGCGCCGGCTGTGTCGATCGGGCCGGTCACGACGCAGGCGGCGCACGCCGCCGGGTTGCACGTTGCGGCCGAGGCGTCACCATCCACACTCGAAGGGCTGGTGGCCGCCGTGGTGCGGGCCGTCGGCGCGCGGCACGATCAACATCACCCGACACCCACGACATGAGCACAGCATCACGTTCGCTGAAGATCGGCACCCGATCCTCCGCCCTGGCCCTCGCACAGGCCCATCAGGTCCAGGCGGAGCTGCTGGCGATCGGGGTCACCAGTGAACTCGTGACGTATACCACCATCGGCGACCGACGGCTCGACGTGGCGCTGACGGCCATCGGCAGCAAGGGCCTGTTCACGGAGGAGCTGGAACGCGACCTGCGCGACGGTGTGACGGACCTCTGCGTGCATTCGCTGAAGGACCTGCCCACCGAGGATCCGGCCGGCCTGACGGTGATCGCGCAGCTGCCGCGCGAGGATTCGCGCGATGCGCTGGTCGTGCGCGAGGACGTGCCCGGTGCGCTGCTGCACGAGTTGCCGACGGGGGCGATCATCGGGACGAGCAGCCTGCGGCGGCGCGCGCAGCTCAAGGCGCTGCGGCCCGACTGCACGGTGGTGGACCTCCGTGGCAACGTGGGAACGCGCCTGGCGAAGATGGACAGTGGTCTCTGTCATGCCGCCATCCTCGCTGCGGCCGGCCTCAACCGCCTTGGTCTGGCCTCGCGCATCCGCAGCCATCTCGGTGCGCCGGAGTGGCTGTCGGCGGCGGGGCAGGGTGCGATCGCGATCCAGGTGCGCGATGGAGACGACGCGGTCGCCGCGGTCGTGCGCGCGCTCAATCACGAGCCGACGATGGAGGCGACCACTTGCGAGCGCGCCTTTCTCGCGGCGCTCGACGGCGGCTGCCAGGTGCCGATCGGCGCGCTGATGACCGTGAGTGACGGCGGCCGGCGCACGTTGCACGGCCTCGTCGCCGGTCTGGATGGCACGCCGATGCTGCGGGCCAGCGCCGAGGTGACGGCTGATCCCATCGGGACGGCGCAATCACTGGCGGCGACGCTGCGCGAGCAGGGGGCGGCGGCGATCCTTGCCGAGGCTCGCGCGGTGGGCGCAGCGGCGCGCGGCGAGCACTGAGCCGTTCCTCTCCTCGTGGCTCCTCTTCCCGACATGACTTCGATGCTTCCGAACGTGAGTGGCAGCGCGACGGCCGCGGGCGCGCAGTTCCCGGCCGTCCGCCTGCGCAGGCTGCGGCAATCACCCGCGATGCGCGCGCTGGTGCGCGAGACGCATCTGCAGGCATCGCAGTTCATCCTTCCGTTGTTCGTGCGGCCGGGGAGCGGTGTGCGCCAGCCGATCTCGTCGATGCCTGGTTGCGCGCAGACGTCGGTGGACGAATGTGTGCGCGACGCGGCCGAGGCCGCGGCGGCGGGCGTGGGTGGGGTGATCCTGTTCGGGATCCCGGCCGTGAAGGATGCCGAGGGCAGCGGTGCCTGGGATGCACATGGGCCGGTGGCCGAGGCGGTGCGGGCGATCAAGGCGGCCGTGCCGGGACTGCTGGTGATCACCGACGTCTGCATGTGCGAGTACACCGACCATGGGCACTGCGGGCTGCTGGACGGTGACACGGTGGACAACGACGGCACGCTCGCGCTGCTGGCCCGGGAAGCGGTGACGCATGCCCGGGCCGGTGCCGACATCATCGCGCCGAGCGACATGATGGATGGACGCGTGGGCGCGATTCGCGCCGCGCTGGACGAGGCCGGCTTCCCCGGCATCCCGATCATGTCCTACGCCGCCAAGTACTCGAGCGCGTTCTACGGCCCGTTCCGCGAAGCGGCGGAGAGCACACCGGCGTTCGGTGACCGGCGCGCCTACCAGATGGACCCGGCCAACACCGATGAGGCCCTGCGCGAGGTGGCGCAGGACGTGGCCGAGGGCGCGGACATCGTGATGGTGAAGCCGGCCGGGGCGTACCTCGACATCATCCGCCGCGTGAAGGATGCGACCGGGATGCCGGTCGCCGCCTATCAGGTCAGTGGTGAGTACGCCATGCTGCACGCCGCCGCCGAGCGGGGGTGGATCGATCTCGAGCGCGCGATGCTGGAGAGCCTGATGGCGATCCGGCGCGCCGGGGCCGACATCATCCTCACGTATTTCGCCGTTGCCGCCGCACGGGCGCTCTCGGCCGGCCGCTGAACGCCTGACGCCGCTTGCCGCGGCGGGTGGCCCGAACCCTTCCGATGTCTGCTATCCTATTGGGCGACTTCGACATCGACATGGCCGCTGTCCGCCCTCCTGTTCCTCATCGTAAATGTTCAATCCCTGGCACGACCTTCCGCCCGGCGACAAGCCGCCAGAGCATGTCACGGCAGTGATCGAGATTCCGGCCAAGAGCCGGAACAAGTACGAACTCGACAAGCACACCGGCCTGCTGAAGCTCGACCGCGTGCTCTACTCGTCGGTGCATTATCCCGGCGACTACGGGTTCATCCCGCGGACGCTGCACGAGGACAACGACCCGCTGGACATCCTCGTCCGCATCAACGAACCCACCTTTCCGGGCTGCCAGATCGACGCGCGTCCCGTCGGCGTGCTGAAGATGCTCGACAAGGGTGAGCCGGACGACAAGGTGCTGGCGGTGCCGATGCACGACCCAATCCACGACGAGGTGCACGATCTCGGCGACCTGCCGAGCCACTTCCTGCGGGAGGTGGAGCACTTCTTCAAGATCTACAAGGATCTGGAGGGGAAGCGGGTCGAGATCCTCGGCTGGTTCGATGCGGAAGAGGCACGGCGGATCATCGTCGAGAGCGTCGATCGCTACGGTGCGAAGTTCGGCGCAGGCGCTGCCGGGGCGTGAGTCTCACCGGGTACGAAAGGCCGCGCTCGCTGGCACCACGGCCAGCAGGCGCGGCCTTTCGTCTGCTGTGACCGTCCGTGGCGGCATGTGGTATGCACTGTGACTCCACAGTGGAGTCCACACTTCGCCGCATGCCCTCCCCGGCTCGCCGGCCAGCCGCACGTCATTCAGCACACCACGGAGAAATTCACATGCGACTCGAACGCATCGCACTCTTTGCAGCAACAGTTCTCGCGACCGCCTGCGCGTCGGATGGCACGACCGGTCCGAAAGACACGGTCGGCGACACCCGTCTTGCCGCGGTGGCGACCGTCACGTCCGCCTCGCTCTCTGATGCCAGCCGTGTGACCTTGCAGGTCACCGTGACCAGCACGCTCAGCGAGCAGGTGACCGGTGGGTCGTGCGCCAGTCTGGTGCAGGCGCGGACTGCCAGTGCCACGACCTGGACCAACGTGACCTCGTCGCTGTCGGTGTGCTCGGCCAACGCACTGCTGCTGGCGCCCCGCGGCACGGCGCTGATCAGTGCCAGCGCGGACGCCTCCAAGCTGCGCGAGGTCGCCAGCACCGGCACGACCATCGTGCTGCGGGTGCGTCATACGTTGGACGGCGCGTCGACGAGCTACACGATGCAATCGAACGACGTCAGCATCGTGGTGCCGTAAGCCAGCGGGTCGCACACACGGTACAGCGCGGGGCGGTCACTCTCTCTCGAGTGGCCGCCCCGCGCTGTGCATCGCGCCTCACGATTCGGAGGTCGTGGTGCCGTCTGTAGACTCGTCCTGCGGCACGGTGGCAGGGTGCAGCAGGTGTTGGTATGCCAGCGCCGCGATCACGGCTCCGACCACCGGCGCGGTGAGGTAGAGCGCGAGGCCCTCGTACGCACCGGAGACGAGCATCGGCCCGAGGGTACGCGCGGGGTTCATGCTGCCGCCGGTGAGCGGCGCGAACGCCAGCATGCAGGCCGCGTAGGTGATGCCCACGCCCAGGCCGCCGATCCTGCGGCCGTCGTGCCTGACGATCGTGCCCATCACCGCCGTCATGACGAGGCCGGTGGCGATCGCCTCGATGGCGAACGCCTGACCGGTGGAGACGTCGAGCGAGATCAGCTGCCGGGCGCCGCGCGACGCCTCCCAGAGCGGCGCGGGAAAGAGCGCCTTGAGCGATAGCGCCGCGACGAGGGCACCGGCGAACTGGCCGCCGATGCACTTCACGGCCTGCGCGCCGGTGGTGTGTCCGGTGACCAGCAGTGCGATCGTGACCGCCGGATTGAAGTGCGCGCTCACCGACATCAGTGCGCTGACCATCGCCGCGAGCACGAGCCCATGCGCGAGCGCCACCTCCAGCAGCCCGGCCGCAGCATCGACGTTGCGCGTCTGCATGATCGCGGCGCCACCGACCAGGGTGAGCGCGAAGGTGCCGATCAGCTCGGCCGTGAACTCGCGCGCGTCGGCGAGTGAGGCGGTGGTGGGGCGTGGCATCCGTCGCGGACCGCTGCGCTCAGTGGGGCGCGCGGAAGACGAGCGAGGCGTTGATGCCGCCGAAGCCGAACGAGTTGGACATCACCAGCGCCGGTGCGTGTGCCATGCCGCCAGCGGGGACGTGGCGCAGCGTGCAGGCGGCGTCCGCCTCGTCGAGGTTCACGGTGCCGGGGACCCACTGGTCCTCGAGCGCCAGCATGCAGATCACGGCCTCGATGGCGCCGCTGGCCCCCAGCGCATGGCCGTGGTAGCCCTTGGTGCCACTCACCCAGACGTCGCCGAGCGCGTCACCGAAGACGACGCGCATCGCCTCGACCTCGGTGGGGTCGTTGAGCGGCGTAGCGCTGGCGTGGGCGTTGACGTAGCCGACGTCCGGTGCGGCCACCCCTGCGCTGGCGAGCGCCTGTTGCATGGCGCGCGCGGCCTGGGCGCCGCCGGGCAGCGGCGCGGTCATGTGATGCGCGTCGTTGGTGGTGCCGAAGCCGATGATCTCGCCGTAGATGTGTGCCCCGCGTGCGATGGCACGGTCACGCTCCTCGAGGATGACGGCGGCACCGCCCTCACCCATCACGAAGCCATCGCGCCCTGCATCGAACGGACGGCTGGCGTGCTGCGGATCGTCGTTCCGCGTGGACATCGCACGGATCAGCGCGAATGCGCCGAAGCAGAGCGGGGCGAGCGGCGCCTCGGCGCCACCGGCCACCATCACGTTCGCGTAGCCGTCGCGCACCTGACGGAACGCCTCGCCGATGGCGATCGCGCCCGACGCGCAGCTCATGGCATTGGTGGAGTTGGGCCCCTGCACGCCGAGCTCGATCGCGATGTTGCAGCTCGACGCGCCGCCGAACACCGCCAGCGCCAGCGTCGCATCCACCTCGCGCAGCCCACCGGTGAGGTAGCGACCGAGCTGTTCCTCGGCGTAGCCGATGCCGCCCAGTGCGGTGCCCATCATGACGCCGATGTCCTCGCGCGATTCCTTCGCCAGGTCGATGCCCGAATCGGCCATCGCCATGTTCGCGACCACCACGCTGAGCTGCCCGAACCGGTCCAGCCGCTTCACGCGCTTCGCGTCGAGGTGATCGGTGGCGGTGAAGTCGTTGACCTGCGCGGCGATGTGCGTGCGGAACGGGCTGGGGTCGAAGCGGGTGAGCGTCCCCACCGCCGAGGCGCCGGCGCGCAGGCCGGCGCGAACGGCGCGCAGGCCGATGCCGATCGGCGTGACGGCGCCAAGGCCGGTGATGACGACACGACGGGGAGCTGACATCTGCGACCGGAAGGGAGGATGCTGCGAGGGATTCAGCCGCGCTGCTCAGCGGCGCGTGCGAGGCCGGCGAGCGTACGGGAGGCGATGCCATGGATGAAGACCGGGCCGATGACGGCCAGTGCGGCGATGCGCCCCACCAGCGGCCACCATGGGCCGTTCCATGCATGAACGATGCGCACGTGCGTGGTCTGGTCGTCGCGATAGACGAACTGCCATTCGACTTCCATGCCGCTGGTGATCCCCTCGACGTGCCGGAACCGGATGTGCGGCACCGACGGATCGACCGACATCTCGGAGAGCCACCAGGTCGGCCAGTTCACGGGGCCGCCGAATGGACGGTTGGCGCTCATCTCGACCAGCCCGCCGCCGTCACGGGTGCGATGGCGGAACGTCACGAACTTGTAGTGCGGCAGGTGCTGCGGCCATGCGAGCACGTCGAGCGCGATGGCGAACATCCGATCACGGGGTGCACGCACGGTCTGCTCGTCGACGATGACCATGTGCCGGTCCAGCGGCATGGGCCCGAGTCGATAGTTGGAGCGTGGCTTGTCCGGCGGCGGCGTGGTCATGTGCAGGAGCGTGGAGGCGGGAAGCATTCGGTGTACGGCAGGGCGAAGCACGCGACGGCGTGGTGGGTCGGCGGGCGCGTCAGGCGGCGTGGCTGGGATGCCAGTCCGCCGTGACGCGCCAGCCCAGATGGGTGCGCACGTCGGCGGCGGCGCCGGTGGCCTCTCGCACGGCGCTGCGCAGCTCGTCGGGTGCGAAGCCGCGCAGCACACTGACGACGCCGTCGTGGCGACTGACCGGATGAAAGCCCAGTGGAAAGCTGGTGATCCAGAGGCCGGCGGCAGCGAGCCAGCTCCGACGCAGGTCACTGATCAGCACGGCGTGTCGCGCCACGCGATTCAGCTCCGCGATCACGGAATGTAGGGCGTCGGGGGGGAAATGATGCACCACCTGCGACGCGATGACGAGGTCCGCGCTGGCGGTCGGGAGTGGCAGTTCGAGGATGGAGCCGCAGATGAACCAGCTGCCGCGCAGTCGCACGGCGGGGGCGAGCGCCACGGCGACATCGATGGCCACCGGCCGCGGACGCCGACCGGTCTGACGCAGCGCGTGGCAGACGGCGTCGAGGATGTCACCGGTTCCCGCGCCGACGTCCACCACCAGCGGGGCAGGCGGCAGGGTATGCGCGATGGCTCGCGTGCGCGCCACCACGGCCCGTGTGCCACCGAAGAGCGCATTCGCGCGGGCGATGTCGCCGTGTGACCGTGCCACGAGCTCACCCGACACGCCGGGCTCATCGAGCACCTCGTGCCCCATGCGACGAGTCGGCGTGAGGAGGCCCACCCGCCCGCTCAGCGCGTGAGCGACGCGTAGCCGCCGCGGTAGTACAGCAGCGGCTGGAGGTCGCGGGTGAGCCCGCTCTCGACGCTGCCGACGAGAATCGCGTGGTCACCATGCTCCACGCGCGAGACGACGCGGCACTCGACCGAGGCGAGGGTGTCGTCCAGCAGCGCGACGCCGGTCGTGCCACGGGTGAAGCCCACGCCGTCGAAGCGATCGCCGTCGCGGCTCGCGAAGCGGCGTGAGAGCGCCTCCTGGCCCGACGCGAGGATGTTGATGGCGAACACGTCGGCGCGCTCGAACGCCGGCCAGACGGACGCGGCGAGATCGATGCACACCAGCACCAACGGCGGTTGCAGCGACAGCGACGAGAAGGCGCTCACGGTCATGCCGTGGTCACGCCCCTCGGCGTCGGTGGTGGTGACGATGGTGACGCCGCTGGCGAAGCGGCCGAGGACGGCGCGAAAGAGATCGGTATCGATTGGCATGCTTTCAGGCGGCGCGGCGTGTGCCACGCCAGCGTCGCGGGTCGAGGAAGTGGAGCAGGAAAGATGGCCGGAGCACGGCCCGGGCGGGCACGAAGTCGCCGGTGACGCCGATCAGCAGGTCGGCGAGATCGCGTCGCGCCCCCAGCACGCGCGCGGCGTGGTTCATGAGCATCGGCGAACCGACGGCGGCGCCGATCACGCGCTCGACGAGCCACTTGTGGCGGAACTCGGCCACGCGTGCGCGATCATATTCCGCGAGCGCGTCGCGCCCTGCCTGCGCGGACCTGGCGCGCACGGCATCGGCGGCGTAGCTGCCGAGCAGTTCGCCGCCACGGAGCGCGGCGTAGATCCCCTCGCCGGTGAACGGGTCGAAGAAATCGGCGGCGTCGCCGACCAGCGCGACGCCGGGCGCATGGGCGCGGCGTGCATGCGAGGCAAACGGTCCCGTGGCCTGCACGGCGCCGGTGCGGGTGGCGGATGCGAAGCGTGGCGCGAGCTGCGGATGCCGCGCGAGCCAGCGCGTCATGAAACCGCCGGCGTCGCCGTTCGCCTCGCGCGCCTGCGCATGCGGCACGACGATGGCGACGTTCGTCTCGCCGTGGCCCACGTCGGCCAGACCGACATACCCATCGCGTTCGACGTGCATTTCACCGTGGGCGCCGATGCCGGCCACGTCCCGATAATGCGCGACGAACGCCACGCGGCGCGGCCATGGCAGCCGCGACTGCAGTCCCAGCGTGCGCGCCACCACGCTGCGCAGGCCATCGGCGCCGATCACCAGCGGCGCGCGGATGTCGTGCCGCGCGCCGTCGATGCGTGCCGTCACGCCGCAGACGCGGGCACCGTCCATCAGCAGTGCATCGACCATCGCGCCCTGGATGAGCTGCGCACCGCCGCGCAGTGACGCCTGCTGCAGCAACGGATCGAGGTGACGGCGCCGCAGCGCGAGTCCGCGATCGCGGAAGCCGATGAAGCCGTGCTGGGCCGCGAACTCGCCGTGGATCACGCCACCGTCGGGGCTGCGCACGCGCATGCCCGCCAGCTGTGCGGCCCCGGCCGCCTCGACGTCGCCGAGGACGCCCATCGCATCCAGAATGCGCGATCCCTGCGGGCTGAGGTACTCGGCGCATGCCTTGTCGCGCGGGAAATGGGCGCGGTCGAGGATCACCACGTCCAGCCCCTGCGACACCAACGCCCACGCGGCCGACGCGCCGGCAGGGCCGCCGCCGACGATGATCGCCTGCGTCGTGGAGGGTGGAGCCGTCATGTCGTGTGGAGCGCCGTGAGCAGGAAGTGGAGCGGGAAGGCCGTGCCCGCCCCGATGCAGGTCGCGGCGAGGTTCACGCCATCGTTGTCGAGCCAGGCGAGTCCGCCGGCCAGCACTGTCGGCGTACCGTCGCGGTCACGCAGGCGTTCCGTGGCGCGTCCGGTGCGCACCGAACGCCGCCGCTGCTGCAGCGTCGCGCCCAGCAGCGAATCCGCCATCGCGCCCGTGATCCCGCCGACCACCGCACCGGCGACCACCGGCACGGGCCAGCCGAGCAGGAGTGCGAGCAGGGCGAGGGTGGTGGCGCCGCCGGCCGTCGCGATCATCCCGAGCCACGACACGCCGCCCGACATGCCCGGCTCGAGCGGGGCCCAGGTGAGGATCGAGCGCGGCGCCTGCCGCGACAGCATGCCGATCTCGGTGCCCCAGGTGTCGGCCGTCGCGGCGGCGAGTGCACCGAGTGCGATCGCCGCCACCGTTGCGCTGGTCGCTCCGCTGGCCGCCGCGGCCGCGCCGAGCCCGAAGATCGCGCCGTTGGCGAGCACCTGGCGCGCGTCGCGCGGCCCCGACTTCTCGATCACGGCATCGCTGCGGCGGCGCTTGGTGTCACGTCCCATGCGGCCGAGCAGGACGCTGCTGACGAAGAACGCGAGCAGCAGCGCCATCCAGTCCAGCCCAGCCAGTGCCGCGGCACTGCCGATCACGGCGGCCGTGATCGCCCCGCCGCTGGTGAGCAGTCCGGCGCGCCACACCGCGGCAGCGACCACGGGTCCGAGCGCGGCCGAGACCAGCGGCGGCAGCATCACGCGGGCGCGTTCTCGGTGGTGCGGGCGTGGAGGGAGAGCATCACCCGCTCGCGCAGTGCGGCGGGTGCCGACTCGAGCGTGGTGGCGTTGCGCACGGCGCGATGGAAGGTGGCATCCGACGCGAATTTCACGCGACACGCCTCGCAGCCCGCGAGATGGACATCGATGACGTGCACGTCGCCCGCCGCGAGTTCGCCGTCGCATGCAGCAAAGACCTGCGCACGCACCGTCGCGCACGGGTCAGCGGCTGAGCCTGTGGGATGTTTCAGCATGCGGAGCGTCGGCAGGCCCGCGACATCACGTCGCCAGAAGCAGGAGTGTGGGACATGCGTCTGGAGCCGGTGTCGTGGGGGGAGTGATGGTCGCCAATATACCGAAGGCGTTTGGCGCGGTGCCGGTTCCGTGACGCGGGTGGCATGCTGGGCAACCGGTCAGTGCGACGCTTGTAGGGGGGCGGGCTTCGGCGTAGCTTCGGTGTGTGCCGGCGCTGGCATGCAGCTCGTGTGGCGTCGGCATGCGCCCCGTTCCCGCTGCACCGCGGCAGGCGCGTCCTTCAGGAGCCATGCCGATGTCCTCGACCGTTGATGCGCGCCTTCCGCTGAGCCTGCTCGAGGCCGTCCGCGTGGTCGACACACCCGAGGGTGACGTCGAGGCGGAATACATCCAGGAGCTGCGCACCAAGCGTCTGGGCCTGTCCGATACGGTGTTCGCGCAGATCAAGCGGTACAGTGCCGCGGTGAGTCGCAATGAACGCACGGTGCGCGACGAAGCGGCCGCACTGGCGCGCCTCATCAGCCGGCGCACCGACGCCCATCGCGTGTTCGACTCGGCCGGATCGATGCTGGCGCACGAGGCGGTGGAGACGGTGTTCAGGCCGCGGCGCGTCGCGATCCGGCGCCTGCCTGGCATGTTCGCGCGGCCAATGGCACTGGCGGTGTTGCGACGGATCGCGCGCCGCTATCTGGATGCGCGGGTGGAACGCATCGGCGCTCACGTGATCCTCGCCGTGAGTGATCCCGTCACCATCGAGGGGTCGCCGATCGCGGGTTTTGCCTTCTACGCGTCGGCGTTTGCGACGATGCTGGAGGAGCTGACCGGCCAGCCTGCGGTGGTGGTTCGCATCGATGGCGCGGCCCGGGGACAGCGCTGGCAGGCGAGCTGGGGCCGCGCCTGACCCTCGCGCAGCGGGACGCGTAGTTTCCGTAGATGCGAGAACCCCATCGACTGCACGAAATCCAGGATGCGCTGCGCGCTGCGGCGCTGGACGGCTGGCTTCTGTACGAATTCAAGGGCTGCAACCCGATCGCCAGCGGCATGCTGGGGTTCGAGGGGCTGTCGTCGCGACGGGCGGTGGCGTGGATTCCCGCTGTCGGCACACCGGTGGCGCTGATGCACGCCATCGAGCTGGACGCGTGGCGGCTCTGGCCCGCGGACTGGGGGCGGACCATCTACCAGTCGTGGCGCTCGCTGGAGTCGGAACTGGCGACGCTGGTGCGCGGTAAGCGGGTGGCGATGGAGTATTCGCCGGGTGACGCGGTGCCCTACCTGGATCGCGTGCCCGGTGGCGTGCTGGACATGGTGCGCGCCTGCGGTGCCGAGGTGGTGACGTCGGCGGAACTGGTGACGCGTTTCTACGCGGTGCTGACCGAGGCACAACTGGCCTCGCACATCCGCTCGGCCGAGGCGCTGGCGGAGATCGGGCCGGCCGCGCTGCATCGTGCGGCGGCGGCGGCGCGGGCCGGCACACCGCTCACGGAGCACGCCGTGCAGCAGTGGATCATGGCGCAGTTCGAGGCGCGGGGTCTGGAGACCACGCATCCCTGCGACGTGAGTGTGAACGCCAACAGCGCCAACCCGCACTACGAGCCGTCGGCGGAACGCACGGCGCTGATCACGATGGACTGTGTGCTGCTGATCGACCTGTGGGCGGGCGAACCGGGTCAGCCGTACGCCGACCAGACGTGGATGGCCACCATCGGCGAGCCGTCCGATCCCGACGTGCAGCCGGTGTGGAATGCCATCCGCGACGCGCGCGACGCGGCGATCGCGGCCGTGCGTGACGGGATCGCGGCCGGCACGCCGGTGCGCGGTGCCGATGTGGACGATGCTGCGCGCGCGGTGATCACCGCCGCCGGATTCGGCGCCGCGTTCACCCATCGCACCGGTCACTCGATGGATGCGCACGACCTGCACGGCTCGGGCCCGCACATGGACGGGTTCGAGACTCGTGAGGAGCGGCACCTGCTACCGGGGGTGCTGTTCTCCGTGGAGCCGGGAGTGTATCTCGCCGGTCGGTTCGGGATGCGCACCGAGGTGAACGTGGCCGTGATGCCCGACAGCACGGTGCGGGTGACACCGTCACAGATCCAGAGCGACCTGTTCCGCCTCTGATGACGGCACCGGGTTCGGCCCGTCCGATGAACGCCGCGATCGGCGCGGCGCGGCTCGGCATGCTGGTGAACGTCGGCCTGACGGCCGCGAAGCTGGTGGCGGGACTGGTGGGGCATTCGTACGCGCTGGTGGCCGATGCGGCCGAGAGTGCGTTCGACCTGTTCGGATCGCTGGCGGTGTGGACGGGGGTGCGCATCGCCGATCGCGATGCCACGGACGAGTACCCGTTCGGCTTCGGCAAGGCCGAGGCACTGGCGGGCGCGTCGGTCGCGCTGCTGCTGCTGCTCGCGAGCCTCGGCATCGCGGTGGCGTCGATCCACGAGATCCGCACGCCGCATCATGCGCCGGCCGCGTGGACGCTGGCGGTGCTGGCGGGGGTGATCGTGATCAAGGAGCTGATGTCGAACTTCGTGCAGCGCGTGGCGCGGCGCGAAGGCAGCACGGCGCTGGCGGCGGATGCCCAGCACCATCGCAGCGATGCGTTGACGTCGGGCGCGGCGTTCATCGGCATCGCGGTGGCACTGGCCGGTGGCGCCGGCTGGGAGAGCGCCGACGACTGGGCGGCGCTGGTGGCGGCGGCGATCATCGCATGGAACGGCGTGTCGCTGCTGCGCACGGCCGTGGCCGACCTGATGGACCGCATCGCGGCGCCCGAGGTGGTGCAGGGCATCAGGTCCGCCGCCGAGCAGGTGGACGAGGTGCGCGCGGTGGAGAAGCTGGCGGTTCGCCGCGCGGGACGCGGCTACTGGGTGGACATCCACGTGCAGGCCGATGCGACGATGTCGCTGGAGCTCGCACACGTGCTGAGCGGCAAGGTCAAGGGCGCGATCCGCGCATCCACGCCACGGGTGCTCGGCGTGCTGGTGCACATGGAACCGCACGTGGCATCCGGCTCGCCGTCCCTCATGTCCACCCCGTGATGACCGTGCGCGCACGACGCCTCGTGCCATGCCTGCTGCTGCTCGTGCCGTCCTTCGTGTTGGCACAGCGGACGGTGCACACGCCGATGATCTGGGGCGGCGTCTTCGGTGATCACCGGTTCGGCGCGAAGTCGTCGTTGTCCTGGGACGTGCAGCCGCGGCGCACCGATTTCGGCGAGAGCTGGCAGATCATCCTGGCCTCGGTGGGCTATACGCGCGACATCACGCCGCGGTGGCGCGTGACGACCGCACTCGGCGCCACGCGCGGCTATCGCTACGGCGCATTTGCGCGGACGGCGCAGTTCGAGCTGCGGCCCTGGGTGCAGGTGGCGGGTACGCGTCCGGCCGGGCGCTTCACGTGGAGCGACCGGATGCGCGTGGATTTCCGCGTGCAGCGTCCCATCGGCGAATTCGCACCGGACGATGCCACGTGGAAGCCGACCGTGGTGCGGCTGCGGCGCATGGACCGCCTGCAGCGCCCGGTCACCGCTGACAGGCGCTGGTATGCGGCGGCGTCGCAGGAGTTTCTCGTCAACGTGCATCCCGCGCGGGTGCGGGTGGCGGCGCTCGAGCAGTCGCGCACGCAGCTGCTGCTCGGCCATGAACTGTCGAAGCGCAACCGCGTGGAGACGGGCTACGGGCTGCAGTACTTCAACCGGCAGGGAGGTGTGGAACTGAATCACACGCTGCTGATCTACGTCCGCACCTCCACCCCATTCAGGTGACGCGTCGTCGTGTGGAAGGCGGTGCCCTCGTCGCGGCGCTGCTGCTGGCGCTCGCGGCCGGGTGTGGAGCGGACGCGACGTCGGAGCACGGGGCGGTTCCGGGAGCTCGGACGGTGCCACAGGCGCAGCCGGCAGCGGCGAGGGCGTTGCGGCTGCCCGTGATGCGACCTGCTGCGAGCCGGACCGCGCGTGCCGGTGATCGCGCGGTGACGATCGACGTGCAGCTCCGCCGGGAAGGCGAGCCGCTGCGTGACGCCATCCACGTCGTCGCGCCGGCGTTCGTGCGTGCGTGCGGCGCGGCGCTGGTGGACACGTCGCCAGCGCTCGCGAGCGGCGTCGTCGCGTCGGCGATCGTGTGGGTGGAGGGTCCCGCAGCGACGTTCGTGACCGCGCCCACGAGTGACCGGCGCCCGATGGTGCGCATGGAGGGATGCCGCCTGGTGCCATCGCTGCAGGTGGCCGCGCCGGGGAGTGCGCTGATGCTCGTGATGCGCGACTCGTTCCCCGACTCGCTGGTGGTGGTGCGATCGTCGTCAGGGCAGCCGGCGGACACGGTGCCGTTCTCGATGCAGGGGCAGCTCGTGCCGCTGCAGCACCGCGCCGACAGTGCCGGCATGGTGGCGGTCTACTCCGCGCAGTTGCCGTGGGCGCGCGCGTTTCTCGTGATCGCGCCACCGTCGTCGGGCGCGGTGGCCGATCGCGACGGGCGTGTGCGCTTCACCGTGGACGGTCGCGCGCGGTTCACACGCATCCGCGCGTGGCATCCGGTGCTGGGGAGTGCCGACGCCTCGGTGCCACTGGGTCGCAGCACGTCGACACAGACGGTGACACTGACGTTTCGGCGCTAGGCGGTGACACCGATGCTTCGGCGCCAGCCGGTGACACTGACGTTCCGGCGCTGACTTTCGACGACGCGATGACGCGGGCGCCCTGCCGATCAGGGCGCGGTGATGTCCGGGGCGGTGATGAACGCCATGGCGCGTGCCACCACGTCGGGGCTGCGCAGGATCTTCACGTGGCCCGTGCCGACCGGGGCGAGCCAGCGCACGGCGCCAGGCCAGTCGGCGGCGAGGCCTTCGGACTCGATCACCGGCACCTGCTCGTCGTCGTCGGCGTGGACCACCAGCAGCGGCGCGCCGCCGGCCGAGCCGGCCTGCGCGGCAAGCGAGGCCGTGTCGAGGTCGCGCCAGCGGAAGTGCCACCGCTTTTCGAGCTGTGCGATCATCGCCTGATGCACGGCATCGCTGGCCTGATGCCGATTGAGGAAGCGCGCCATGGGTCGATCGACGGTGCTCGGCGCGCCGATGCTGATCGCACGCGGCAGCGGCCGTTGTCCCGCGATGGCACGCGAGGCAATCGCGGCCAGCACGGCCAGACCGCCCAGCGAATGACCGATGAGTGCATGTGGCGCACCGGCGGCGTCGAGCACGCGCAGGAGGGCATTGCGGAAGGCGGGCAGCGAGGCGCGTGCGCCGTCGGACGCCCCATGTGCCGGCGCGTCCATCACCACCACGCGATGGCGCGCCGCGAGCAGCGCCTCGACAAACAGCGTCCACTGCGTGCCACGGCCACCCCATCCGTGCAGGCACACGACCAGCGGCCACGCGGCATCGCCCCAGCTCCAGTATGCGACACGCCCCTCGCTGCCAAGGACATCGTGGTGTGCCGCGCCGGCGGGCATCGCCTTCGGCATGGCGCGACGCGCGTCGGGATCGGTGATGCGCCGCGTGATCGGCGGCGGTGTCGTGAACCGACGAACGGCCTCTGCGGCGGCCTGCTGCACCTCGGGCCACGCCGTGAGCGGCGGCAGGTCAGCCGGCAGCGGGGCCGGCGGGCGCGTGTCTGGTGGCAGCGGCATGCGAGCAACCTAGCGCGGCATGGGCTGCAACTGGGAACCACTCGCGGTGATCTGCGCACGGCTCACGTCGAACAGCTCACCGCTGACCGCAGCATGGTGTGGTGGACGAACAGCGGAACTGCATATCGCAGAACGGCACTGCCGCAGAACAGAACAGCCGCAGAACGGCTGAACTGCCTGAACTGCCTGAACTGCCTGAACTGCCTGAACTGCCTGAACTGCTTTACTGCTGAACTGCAAAACGCAAAACTGAACAGCCGCAAAACTGCAGCACGATGGCAGTTGCGACCTTTCGCGTCGGGTGGAGGGTCGGCAGGGCTTTGGGAACGGCAACAGCGAGAGCAGTTCCCACAAACGCTGCATGTGCGATCGCGAGCGACGACGGCCGTGCGCAGGGGGTCTGTCGGAAATTCTGTGTATGAGCCATCACTCTGTATGACGGAGGTGTGCATGGCTCGACGGAAACAAGCGGGACCGGAGACGTTGCCGGCCGGGTTGACGCCCGAGGTGCTGGATCAGCTCGTCGCGGGGGTGC
>JANNXU010000059.1:0-40059 GCA_031409715.1 Gemmatimonadaceae bacterium
TGAACTTTGGGATGCGGTACGAGGAAGCGGGGGACTTCGCACGGGTGCTCGATTGGGGCACACCGCCGTCGAAGGTCGCCGCCAACGCGCCGGACGATCCCGTCGAGTCCTCGCAGGAGTAATCCCAATGCGCCATCGGAAGGCTGGTCGTCAACTTCGTCGCACGAGCGAGCAGCGTCTCGCCCTGTTGCGCAACCTCGCCACCTCGCTCATCGAGCAGGGGGCCATCGAAACCACCGAGGCCAAGGCCAAGGAGCTTCGTCCCTTCGTGGAGAAGCTCGTGACCAAGGCCAAGGCCGGGACGGTGCACGCGCGCCGTCTCGCCGGTCGCCACATCCACAAGCGTGGCGCCGCCGACAAGCTGTTCCAGGAGTGGGGCCCGAAGTTCGCGACCCGCGCCGGTGGCTACACGCGCATTCTCAAGACCGGTCATCGTCACGGTGACGGCGCTGAGATGGCTCGCATCGAATTCGTGGAGAACTGAGTCATGGCCATCAATCGCAGCCGCTGCTACGTCTGCAACAAGGGCGTCACCTTCGGCAACAACGTGTCGCATGCGAACAACCGCGTGCGCCGCACCTGGCGCCCGAACCTGCAGGTCATGCGCGTCCTCGACGCCAACGGCAAGATCATCAAGGTGAAGGCCTGCACGTCGTGCATGTCCGCTGGCAAGATCCAGCGCGCCCCGCGTGGCGTTCCCTCGGTCGTCTGACCTGACGGATCCGACCCGGTGCTGATCGCCGGTGGTGCGGGGGAGTCCTTTCCGGGCTCCCCCGCGTCGTTTCTCCCCGTGGAGCTCCGATGGCACGTGTACTGATCACCGGCGTTGCCGGGCAGGATGGTGTGCTGCTGGCCGAGCAGCTGCTGGCGCGCGGTGCGACGGTCACGGGCACCACGCGTGGCGATCCGGTGGAGGCACGCCGCCGCCTCAGCGCCGCCGCCGCCGGCACCACGCTCCGGCAGCTCGACCTGCGCGATGCGCGCGCCATCGATGCCCTGCTCGAGGAGCAGCAGCCCGATCAGGTCTACCACCTGGCCGCACCGGCCCAGCCCAACCTCGCCTGGCAACATCCCGCCGAGGCCAGTGACGCACTCTGCACGGCGCCCGCCCGCCTCATCGAGTCGATGCAGCGGCAGGTTCCCGCCGCGCGACTCGTGTTCGCCGGCTCCTGCCAGGTCTTCGGGCCGGACACGACCGCGCCGCAGGACGAGCACACGCCCTTCACGGCCCGCACGCCGTACGGCGCTGGCAAGGCGTACGGCGCGATGCTGGTGGCCTGTTTCCGAGAGGGGCGCGGCATGCACGCCAGCACCGCCCTGCTCTTCAACCACGAGAGCGCCCGCCGTCCCGCCGAGTACGTGACGACGCGCATCTGCCGCGCCGCCGTGCGCATCGCGGCTGGGGACCACTCGGCCACTCCGCTGACACTCGGCGCCCTCAGCGTGGTGCGCGACTGGGGACACGCGCGAGACCACATGGACGCGCTGGTGCGCATGGCCGACGCGGACACGCCGGATGACTACGTCATCGGGACTGGCGTGGGACGGACCGTTCAGGATTTCTGCGCGGCGGCCTTTGGCCGGGTGGGACTCGACTGGCGTGAGCACGTGCGGCATGACACGGGGCTCATGCGTGCCGGCGATGTGTCGGCTCTCGTCGCCAACCCCGCCAAGGCCGCGGCACAGCTCGGATGGTCTGCGTCGACGCCGTTCGAGTCACTGCTCGACGAGCTCCTGCAGGCGGCCCGGGATCACCACGCCATGGCGTCGGTCGCGTGAGTCGGGGCGACACCGACGCACACTCGCATGCGCGGCATCGATCGTCACGCGTACCGGAAACGAATGGCCCAGCTTGGGCTTTGGCGAGGCTATATTTGACGGCTGAGCAGCAGCCTTTCTCGTCCAGCCCGACCTGCGTCCATGCCGAAGCGCACTGACCTGAAGCGAATCCTCATCATCGGTTCCGGTCCGATCGTGATCGGGCAGGCCGCCGAGTTCGATTACTCCGGGACGCAGGCCACCAAGGCGCTGCGCGAGGAGGGATACGAGGTCGTCCTCGTGAACTCGAATCCGGCCACCATCATGACGGATCCGGAGATGGCCGATCGCACCTACGTCGAGCCGGTCACGCCGGAATACGTGGAGAAGGTGATCGCGGCCGAACGCCCGGACGCGCTGCTGCCGACGATGGGTGGTCAGACCGCCCTCAACGTCGCGCTCACGCTGTTCGACACGGGTGTGCTCGAGAAGTACGGGGTGCAGCTGATCGGCGCGAACGCACGGGCCATCCGCGTCGCCGAGGACCGCCAGGAGTTCGCCGCCGCGATGGCACGGATCGGGCTGGCGGTCGCGAAGGGAGGGTTTGCGCACACGTGGGACGAGGCGAACGCATTGCTGGAGGATACCGGCTATCCGGCGATCATCCGGCCGTCGTTCACGCTGGGCGGCACGGGCGGTGGCGTGGCATACAATCGCGAGGAGTACGAGACGATCGTGCGCCGCGGACTCGACGAGTCGCCCACCACCCAGGTCCTCATCGAGCGCAGCCTGCTCGGATGGAAGGAGTACGAGCTCGAGGTGATGCGCGACTGCGCCGACAACGTCGTGATCGTCTGCACCATCGAGAACCTCGACCCGATGGGAGTGCACACCGGCGACTCGATCACGGTCGCCCCGGCGATGACGCTCACCGATCGCGAATACCAGGTGATGCGCGATGCCGCCTGCGCGATCATCCGCGAGATCGGGGTGGAAGCGGGCGGCTGCAACATCCAGTTCACGGTCAACCCTGCCAACGGTGAACTGCTCGTCATCGAGATGAACCCGCGCGTGTCGCGCTCGTCGGCGCTGGCGTCGAAGGCGACGGGCTTCCCGATCGCGCGCATCGGCGCCAAGCTCGCCGTCGGCATGACGCTCGACGAGATCCCGAACGACATCACGCGCACGACGCCGGCCAGTTTCGAGCCGGTGCTCGACTACGTCGTCGTGAAGTGCCCGCGCTTCGCCTTCGAGAAGTTCCCCGCCGCCGACCCGCGCCTCACCACGCAAATGAAGAGCGTGGGCGAGAGCATGGCCATCGGACGCACGTTCAAGGAGGCCTTCCAGAAAGGGCTGCGGGCCCTCGAGATCGGCCGCGCCGGATGGGAGATCGCGCCGCGCCTGATCGATGATCGCCTGGCCGATGACTCGATCGAGACGCTGCGCGGCATGCTGCGCCAGCCGACGCCGGAGCGGATCTTCCAGGTCAAGCGCGGCATGCAGGCCGGCCTGAGCGACGCCGAACTGTTCGAGATCACGGCGATCGATCCGTGGTTCCTGTCGCAGATGCGCGAGCTGCTGGACGCGGAGCTGGAGTACGCCGCGACGACGGACGTCTCGCCGGCCTTCCTGCGCCGGATGAAGCGCATGGGCTTCTCGGATCGGCAGCTTGGCGCCCTGCGTGGTGAGACGGAGCAGGTGGTGCGCGAGCGCCGGCACGCGCTCGGCCTGCGCCCGTCGTACAAGATGGTGGACACCTGCGCCGGCGAGTTCCCGAGCACCACGCCGTACCTGTACTCGTCGTACGACGAAGAAAGCGAGGCGCCGCGCAGCGGACGGACGTCGGTCATCATTCTCGGCTCGGGACCGAACCGCATCGGGCAGGGCGTGGAGTTCGACTACTGCTGCGTGCGTGCGGCGATCGCGCTGCGTGAGCAGGGGTACGAGACGATCATGATCAACTCGAATCCCGAGACCGTCTCCACCGACTTCGATGTCTCGGACAAGCTGTACTTCGAGCCGCTCACGCTCGAGGATGTGCTCGAGATCGTGGAGCGCGAGCAGCCGATGGGCGTGATCGTGCAGCTCGGCGGCCAGACGCCGCTGAAGCTGACGCGCGGACTGGAGGCGGCCGGCGTGAAGATCCTCGGCACGTCGCCGGATGCGATCGACATCGCCGAGGACCGCCGCCGCTTCGACACCATCGCGCGGTCGCTCGGGATCCAGCAGCCCGCCAACGGCACCGCCACCAGCGTCGACGAGGCCGTGGCGATCGCGGCGACGATCGGCTTCCCGGTGCTCGTGCGCCCCAGCTACGTGCTCGGCGGCCGCGCGATGCAGGTCGTCTACGACGACGATTCGCTGCGTGACTACTTCGAGCGCGCCGCCCGCGTCTCGGAGGAGCGCCCGGTGCTGATCGACCGTTTCCTCGAGGACGCATTCGAAGCGGACGTGGACGCGATCTCCGATGGCGGGCAGGTCGTGATCGGCGGCGTGATGCAGCACATCGAGGACGCGGGTGTCCATTCCGGCGATTCCGCCTGCGTGCTGCCCCCGGTGCGGATTCCGGCGGCGTATCAGGACGTGATGCGGGCACACACCGTGGCGCTGGCGAAGGCGCTGGGCGTGGTGGGGCTGATCAACGTCCAGTACGCCATCCGCGACGGCGTCGTCTATGTGCTCGAGGTGAACCCGCGCGGCAGCCGCACGATCCCGTTCGTCTCCAAGGCGATCGGTGTGCCGCTGGCCTCGATCGCGGCCCGCGTGATGTGCGGTGAGACGCTGGCGCAGGTCGGCTTCACCGAGGAGATCGTGCCGTCGTACCTGAGCGTGAAGGAAGCCGTCTTTCCGTTCAAGAAGTTCCGCGAGTTCGACCCGATCCTCGGTCCCGAGATGCGATCCACCGGCGAGGTGATGGGCATCTCGGAATCGTTCGGGATCGCGTTCGCCAAGGCGCAGCTGGCGGCCGAGAACGCGCTCCCGCGCAGCGGGGCGATCTTCGTGACGGTGAACGACCGGGACAAGCTGACGGTGGCGCCGCTGATGAAGCGGTTCCATGCCCTGGGCTTTCGGATCATCGCCACGGCGGGGACGGCGGCCTTCCTGCAGAAGCAGGGTGTGCCGAGCGAGAAGGTGTTCAAGGTCCATGAGGGGCGACCGCACGCCCTCGACCTGATCCTGAACCGGGAAATCGGGCTGCTGATCAACACCCCGCTCGGCAAGCATGCCCAGCGGGACGATGTGACGATCCGCCAGGCCGCGATTGCCAATCGTGTGCCCTACACGACGACACTCTCGGCGGCGAGTGCCGCCTGCGACGCCATCGAGGCGCTCGCAACGTCTACGCCCGGTGTTCGTCCTCTGCAGGACTGGCACGCGATGCTCGCGGCTGGTCGTGCCGTGCTCCCCGCGTGACCGGGTCCCGCCCACCGGCGGCGACTCATTCCCCCGACCGCTCATGAGCCACCCCTCCGTTCCTCTGCTGGACCTGAAGGCGCAGCACGCGACCATCAAGCAGGACGTGGCGACCCTCGTGAACGAGGTGATCGAGGAGCAGGCGTTTATCCTCGGTCCCATCGTCGGCCGCCTCGAGTGCGATGTGGCCGGGCTGTCGCGCACGCGCTACGCCGTGGGCTGTGCGAACGGGACCGACGCGATCCTGCTGGCGCTTCGCGCCCTTGGCGTCGGCCGCGACGACGAGGTGGTGACGACTCCGTTCACATTCTTCGCGACCGCGGGAACGATCCACAACGTCGGCGCGACGCCGGTCTTCGCCGACATCGACCCGCTGACCTACAACCTCGACCCGGCCGCGGCCGGGGCGGCGGTGACCTCGCGGACGAAGGCCGTGATTCCCGTGGACCTGTTCGGGCAGATGGCCGCCATCGAGCAGGTGCGGGCGGTGATCGGGTCGCTGCCGCTGATCGAGGATGCGGCGCAGTCGATCGGCGCCTCGCGCGTGATCGACGGGCGGACGGTGATGGCCGGTGAGGCGGCTGACATCGGCACCTTCAGCTTCTTCCCGTCCAAGAACCTCGGCGGCTTCGGGGATGGCGGGATGATGGTGGCGCAGGACGAGGCGCTCTTCACGGCGCTCATGAAGCTGCGCACCCATGGCTCGCTGAAGACGTACTACCACGAGATCGTGGGGTACAACAGCCGGCTCGACGCGCTCCAGGCGGCCGTGCTGCTGGCGAAGCTGCCGCACCTCGCGGGGTGGAGTGCCGCGCGCCGAGCCAACGCGGCGTTCTACGATCAGGCCTTCGCCGATGTGGCGGAGGTCGTGACGCCCTATGTGGATCCGGCCAACACGTCGATCTACAACCAGTACACGATCCGCGCGCAGCGCCGGGATGCGCTGCAGGCGCACCTCAAGGCGCGCAACATCGGTTCGTCGATCTACTACCCGCTGCCGCTGCACCTGCAGCCCTGCTTTGCCTACCTCGGCTACAGCGCCGGGCAGTTCCCGGAGGCCGAGCGGGCCGCCCAGGAAGTGCTGTCGCTGCCCGTGTTCCCCGAGCTGCGCGCGGATCAGCGCGAGGCCGTGGTGGATGCGGTGCGCGCGTTCTACGGCCGTTGACCGCCTTCCCACGAGATCATCTTTTGTCTGAGACCATGCACAAGACCGAACTGCTGTCGCGCATCCAGAACAAGCACGCCGTCGTGGCGGTCGTCGGCCTTGGTTACGTGGGCCTCCCACTGGCGATGGAGTTTGCCGAGGCCGGCTTCACGGTGATCGGCTTCGATGTCAGCGAGCGCGTGACCACGTTGCTGAACGCCGGCGAGTCGCACATTCAGGACATCCCCGCCGAGATGGTGGCGCGGCACGTGAAGGCGGGCCGGTTCGTCGCCACCACCGACGCGACGCGCATGAAGGAGGCGGATGCGATCTCGATCGCGGTGCCGACGCCGCTGGGCAAGACGCGCGATCCGGACATGACGTATGTGATTGCGGCCACACAGGCGGTGGTGGCGCAGGCACATGCCGGTTTGCTGGTCGTGCTCGAGAGCACGACGTATCCCGGCACGACACGTGAGGTGCTGCAGCCGGCGCTCGAGGCGGCCGGCTTCGCCGTGGGCACGGACGTGTTCCTGGCGTTCAGCCCGGAGCGCGTGGACCCGGGCAACCCGGTGTATCACACGAAGAACACCCCGAAGGTGGTCGGCGGCGTCACACCGGCCTGCACCGAAGTCGCCACCGCGCTGTACGCCGCGGTCATCGACACCGTCGTGCCGGTGTCCTCCACCGAAACGGCGGAGCTTGTCAAGCTGCTCGAGAACACCTTCCGATCGGTCAACATCGGCCTTGTGAACGAGATCGCGATCGTCTGCGACAAGCTGGGCGTGAACGTGTGGGAGGTGATCGATGCGGCGGCGACCAAACCGTTCGGCTACATGAAGTTCACGCCCGGCCCCGGCATCGGCGGGCATTGCATCCCGCTCGACCCGCACTACCTCGCGTGGAAGATGCGGACGCTGAACTACAAGACGCGCTTCATCGACCTGGCCAGCGAGATCAACTCCGGCATGCCGGACTATGTGGTCGAAAAGGTGGCGCGGGCGCTCAACGATGGCTCCAAGTCGGTGAAGGGGAGCGCGGTGCTGATCCTCGGCGTGGCGTACAAGCGCGACATCGACGACATGCGAGAGAGCCCGGCCCTCGACATCATGCGCCTGCTCGAGCAGCGCGGCGCCCATGTGACCTTCCATGATCCGCACGTGGCGTCGTACCGCGAAGATGGGCACGAGTACCACAGCATCACGCTCACGCCGGAAGCGCTGCGGGCCGCCGATGCGGTGGTGATCGTCACGGACCACAAGGCGTACGACTGGCAGATGGTGGTGGACAACGCGGCGCTGGTCGTGGATACCCGCAACGCGACCGGCCGCACCACCCCGTCGGTCGCCCGCATCGTGAGCCTCGCCGACACCGCTGCCGCGTGACCCGGCTGACCGCCCGCCTGACCGGACTGAACCCGGTCTCGCGTGCGGGGTCTCAGTCTCCGGTATACTCAACCGTTCCTCGCCGTCCATGCCCGTTCCGGGCGACTGTCGCGTTTCCCACCCACATGCACCGAATGCTTCGCTCGTCGTCGCCACCCACCCCCGCGGTCCTGCCGCTGCCGTTCGTGCAGCATCGGGTGGGACAGCGGCAGGGGCACGTCCCGGCCTGGGGCCGGCGCGCCACGCTCGGGCTGCTCGTGCTCGTCAGCGCCTGTCGCGGCGGGTTCCGCGTCGACCGGTTCAATGGCGAGTTCCAGCCGCTGTACGAGGCGGGTGTGCGCGAACTCTCGGCGAAACACTACGGGAATGCGATCCTCGCCTTCGAGAAGCTGACGACGGACCTGCCCCCGCGTGACAGCCTGCTGCCGCTCTCCCATTTCCATCTGGGGCGCGCCCGCAGTGGCAACAGTGAGCACCTGCTCGCCGCGCAGGCGTTCACGAAGGTGTCGGACAACTTCCCGGACGACACCCTCGCGGACGACGCGATGTTCGCCAGTGCGCGGGAATACCGCCTTCTCTGGCGCTCGCCGGAGCTGGACTCCCAGTACGGCACGACCGCACAGGCGACGTTCCGCACGCTGCTGGCGGTCTATCCGGACTCGCCGCGGCGGAAGGATGCGGAGCGCGAACTCGCGCAGCTGGACGAGATGTTCGCCACGAAGGAGTATCTCGCCGGCTACTACTACTTCCGGCGCAAGGCGTACGACCCCGCCGTGCTGTACTTCCGGACCGTCGTCAACAGTTACCCTGCCAGCCAGCGGGCACGCGACGCCTACCTGCGGATGGTCGAGTCGTATCGGGTGATCCGATACCGTGAGGAGGCGGCCGAAGCCTGCGCGGCGGTCCGGAAGGCCTTCCCGGATGATGCCGAAGTGAAGCTGACCTGCCCGCCGGAGGCGGCGCCGCGCGATACGACGCCGAAGCCGGCGGCAGCCAAGCCCTGATCCACGGTGCGGATCGGGCTGTTCGGCGGGAGCTTCGATCCTCCGCACGTCGGCCACTGGCTGGCGGCGGTGGATGCGCTGGAGCAGCTGGCACTCGACCGGATCGACTTCATCCCCGCGCACCGCCAACCGCTGAAGGCGGGTGGACATGCGGCGGCCCCGGCTGCGCGCGTGGCGCTGCTCGAGGCGATGATCGGGGGCGATGCGCGCTTTGCCGTCAACACGGCCGAAATCGATCGCGGTGGATTATCGTTCACGGTTGATACGGCGGCAGCCTACCACGCCGCCGATGCGGGACACGCGCTGTTCCTCCTGCTCGGACGGGACGCCGCAGCCGGGCTGGCTCGCTGGAAGGAGCCGGACCGGCTGCTTCGACTCGTCCGTCTGGTCGTGCTCACGCGTGGGTCGGAAGAGTTCGCGAGAGAAGGTCCCGGGCGCGATGCGCTCGTGCTGCCGACGCGCCGCGTGGACGTGAGTTCCACCGAGGTGCGCCAGCGCGCGAGTGACGGGCGTTCACTGCGAGGGTTCGTCCTGGACGCCGTGGCGGAGCAGATCCGCACACTGACGTTGTACCGATAGGGGAGAGCGATGCTCAAGGATGTGCTGGGAAAGCTGTTTGGCACGCGCCATCAGCGGGAAGCGCGGCGGGTCAAGCCGATCATCGAAGAGATTCACCGCAACGAGGAGGCGCTCGCCTCACTCGACGATGCGGCGATTCAGGCGCAGACCGCGAAGTTCCGCGAGGTCCTGGCGGCACGCACCGGCGACCTGGAGGCGCAGGTCGCCACGTTGCGGGAGCAGAAGCGGCACGCGGCTGATCCAGCGGAGCGCGACCGCATCGACGACGAGCTTACCGGCAAGGACGGTCGCGGTGGCGCCGAAGGGGCGTTGCGTGAGGCGATCTCGACGGCACTCGACGAACTGCTGCCCGAGGCGTTCGCGACGGTGCGCGAGGCGGCGCGGCGCCTCAAGGGCAGCGCCGCGTCGGTGACGGGGCACGCGCAGGTGTGGGACATGGTGCCGTACGACGTGCAGCTCGCCGGCGGCATCCAGCTGCACCTCGGTCGCATCGCCGAGATGGCGACGGGTGAAGGCAAGACGCTGGTGGCGACGCTGCCGCTCTACCTGAACGCGCTCGCCGGTCGCGGCGCCCACCTGGTCACGGTCAACTCGTACCTCGCGCGGCGCGACTCGCAGTGGATGGGGCACCTCTTCTCGTGGCTCGGACTCAACGTCGCCTGCCTCGACGATACGGAGCCGGGCTCGATGGAACGGCGCGCCGCCTACAACGCCGACATCACCTACGGCACGAACAACGAGTTCGGCTTCGACTACCTGCGCGACAACATGGTCCACTCGCTGGATCAGCGGGTGCAGCGCAAGCACTATTACGCGATCGTCGACGAGGTGGACTCGGTCCTCATCGACGAGGCCCGCACGCCGCTCATCATCTCGGGGCCGGTCGGCAACGAGAACGATGCGATGTACCAGGCGCACAACGGCTCGGTGGCAAAGCTGATCCGCGAGCAGGATGGCCTCGTCAACCAGCTCGTCGCCGAGGGTGAGCGCGCGATGGAGAAGGACGCCGAGGCGGCGAGCCTGCTGTTCTACAAGGCGCAGCTCGGCGGCCCGAAGAACAAGCGGCTCTTCAAGGTGCTCGGCGAGACGGGTGTGAAGCAGTTCGTGCAGAAGCGCGAGCTCGAGCACCTTGCCGATCGCAAGCTGCCGCCCGCCAAGCAGCAGTACGCCGAGATCGAGGACGAGCTGCTGTTCGTGCTCGACGAGCGCGGGCACACGGTGCACCTCACGGACCGCGGCGTGGACCTGATGACGCAGATGACCGGTGAGGAGTTCTTGCTCCCCGACATCTCCGTCGAGATCGGCCGCATCGAGCAGGCCGCCGACCTCGACGCCACGCAGAAGCTCGAACAGCGTGCGATCCTCAATCGCGAGTATGCGATGCGCAGCGAGCGGCTGAACATCGTGCACCAGCTCCTGCGCGCCTACGCGCTGTACGAAAAGGACGTGAACTACGTGGTGCAGGATGCCCAGGTGCTGATCGTCGACGAGTTCACCGGTCGCACGATGCCGGGTCGTCGCTGGTCGGAGGGCCTGCATCAGGCGGTCGAGGCCAAGGAAGGCGTGCAGGTCAAGGGCGAGACCCAGACCATGGCCACGATCACGATCCAGAACTATTTCCGGATGTACGAGAAGCTCGGCGGCATGACCGGCACCGCCGAGACGGAAGAGACGGAGTTTCACCAGATCTACACGCTCGAAGTCTCCGTCATCCCGACCAACCGGCCGATCATCCGCGATGACCGGCAGGACCTCGTCTTCAAGACGCGCCGCGAGAAGTACAACGCGATCGTCGAGGAGGTGAAGCGCTTGCACGGACTCGGGTTCCCGGTGCTCGTCGGCACGGTGAACGTCGAGGTGTCGGAGACGATCGCGCGACTGATCCAGCGCGCGGGCATGAAGTGCAGCGTGCTGAACGCGAAGTACCACCAGCGCGAGGCCGAGATCGTGGCCGAGGCGGGCCAGCCGGGCGCGATCACGATCGCGACGAACATGGCCGGCCGCGGCACCGACATCAAGCTCGGGCAGGGCGTCACCACCGGGCAGCCATCGCAGGTCCACGATGCCGACGGCAAGCTGGTGGACGTGACCGAGATCGGTGGCCTGCACATCATCGGCAGCGAGCGTCACGAATCACGCCGCATCGACCGCCAGTTGCGCGGCCGTGCCGGTCGCCAGGGTGACCCGGGCTCGAGCCAGTTCTTCCTGTCGCTCGAAGATGACCTGATGCGCCTGTTCGGCTCCGATCGCATCGCAAAGCTGATGGACCGGCTCGGCGCGCAGGAAGGGGAGATGCTCACGCATCCCCTCATCACGCGCAGCATCGAGACGGCCCAGAAGCGCGTCGAGCTGCAGAACTTCCAGGCTCGCAAGCGGCTGCTCGAGTACGACGACGTCATGAACCAGCAGCGCGAAGTGGTCTACTCGCTGCGCTCCTTCGCCCTCGAGGGCGGCGAGGAGCTGCGTGCCGAGGCCCGGAAGATGGTGGAGAAGGCCGTCGGCCGTCGCGTCGAACTGGGGCTTGCCGACTACGAGTCGCCGGAGCAGTGGGATCTGGCCGCGCTGCAGCAGGATCTGCTCATGCAGTACCTGCTGCCGGTGCCGGCATTCGTGGCCGGGGCCGAGGACCGTCCCGGCGATCTGCAGCAGGCGCAGGACGTCTCGGTGCTGGCGGCCACCGCAGCGTTCGACGCCAAGCTGGCCGAGCTCGACCTCGTGCAGGACGATCAGGGGAACGGGTTCTCGGGACGCATGCTGTCGCTCGTCATGCTGAACGTGCTGGACGAGAAGTGGAAGGATCACCTCTACGACCTCGATCAGCTCCGCAACGCGATCCACTACCGGTCATGGGGCCAGAAGGACCCGCTGGTGGAGTACAAGCAGGAGGCCTATACGATGTTCGTGGACCTCATGCAGGACGTGTATCACACGTTCTCCGAGCGGTTCATGAAGGCGCAGCTGCTGCTCAACGAGCCCGAGCCCGAACCGGCGCTGCTGCGCGACGTCTCGGCGCTGATCCCGCCGCCGCCGGCCGCGCCGACGAACGGCATCGCGACCAAGCGGTACAACGCCTTCGGCATCCTCGAGGACATTCCGCCCGAGGAGCTGGCTCGCCTGCACGCGCCGAAGGAGCAGGAGCCGAAATCGCGCGATCGGAAGGACCGCAAGAAGAAGTAGCCGGACGATCGCACAGACAGCGGGGCGTCACCAGCGATGGCGGCGCCCCGTTCGTCGCAGGCCGCTCAGCGACCGAGGCGAAAGAGCGTGCTCACGCCAACGCGCACGCCGGTGTCGACGACGCGCACGCCGGTGAGGTAGTTCGCGATCACGTCGCCACGGAGCTGCACGTCACGCGTCAGGGCGAGACGCGCCCCAAGGAGTGCCGAACCGCCCCAGTGGTCGGTGTACTCGTAGGACGTGCGCGACGGGCCGGCCCCGCCGACGAGGGCGAGGCGGGAGGAGACGGGCACGTGATGGTCATATCGCAACGCGAAGCTGGTGACCCGGAATGTCTCGCCGGCACGCAGGATCCCACTGGTGGCGCCGGGCCGTCCGCCGTCGCGCACCGCCTGGCGGCCGTAGGTCGCCTCGACCTCGAGCTGCGAGCGCGAGGTGATGAAGGCACCGACGCGGGCGCCGATCGCGCGCTGGCTCTGCAGGTTCCAGATGCGATCCAGTCGCCATTGCTGGCCGAACAGGCCCGCCTCGATCGTGGCGGGCTCCTGCATCGTGCGGTCGCCACGGGCGCGGTCCCGTGTCGTGGGACCGTCGAAGGGTCCCACCACCGCCGTCATGCCCGTGCGCAGTCCGAACTCCCGGGCGCCACTCGCCGGGAGGTAGTTCGCGATCGCATCCGAGCGCAGGGCATACCGGCCGCGGATCAGCGTTCGGATCCCGATGAGCACGCTCGGGCCGAAGTTGTAGGTGACCTCGTAGTCACTGCGCGCGACGCCTGCGCCGAGCACGAGGCCCGAGAACTCGCTGACCGGATGCGTGATCGTGGCGCGCGCCACGAGCTGGTTGTACCGCCGGCGCAGCGGCTCGCCGACGCCATCGACCGTCCCGGTGGATGCCTCGAGTTCCGCGCCGATTCCGCGATGCAGGTTGACGCGGCCGCGGAGCCCCAGCCCGAGCGGGGTGCGCGTCTCGAACCGCGCCTGCGCCGGGCTGACGGCGGTCACCTGTCCGTACGTAGCGAACTCGAGTGACCCGGGCTGCTGGCAACGCAGGCTCGCCGCTGTGGTGAGCAGCAGTCCACCGATGGCGGCAGTCAGACGGGCAGCAGCGGGCGCGTGCATGGATGCCATGGCGTTGGGGTGGCGGGCGGGCGCGGAACGATACGCACGGCCGGCGTCGCGACGCGAGGGGACCGTCTGCGTCGCTTTGGTACCGACGAATGACGAAGGGATCGGCATCGTGTCGCACGCCGTCCTGCCATCACGCCACGAGGAGCCCGATGCCGCTGCCAATGATCCCCGTCGTCCCGACGCCTTCCGTCCAGCGCGCAGAGACGCTAATACAGATGGAGCAGATTGCGCGGGGTGAGCGGCCACGTGAGCGACTGCGGTCGCTGGGCGTGCGCTCGCTTGGCGCGGCGGAATTGCTCGCGGTCGTGATCGGCAGCGGGTCGCGCGGGCGGTCGTCACTGCGGATCGCACACGAGGTGCTGGCACAGGTGGGCGGGTCGTTGCGGACGCTGGCGGCGCGGCCGGTGGCGACGATCGGTAACGTGGCAGGGGTGGGACCGGCGCGAGCCATGGCCATTGTGGCGGCGATGGAGCTGGGACGGCGGACGGCGGCGGAGCCGCACGGCGACCGGGTTGCCGTGCACTCGCCGCAGGATGTCGTGGCTGCGTTCGCGCCGCATCTCGAGGCGCTGTCGGTGGAGGAGTTCCACGTCGCGATCCTCGATGCGCAGCACCACCTCGAACGGGACGTGTTGGTGACGCGGGGCATCCTCGACTCTTCGCTCGTGCATCCGCGAGAAGTGTTCAGGGAAGCGATCGCCGAGCGGGCGGCCTCGATCATTCTGGTGCACAACCACCCGAGTGGCGATCCGACGCCCTCGGCGGAGGACCGGATGGTGACGTCGCAGCTGGTCGCGGCGGGGACGTTGCTCGGGATCCCGGTGCGCGATCACGTCGTGATCGGGCGGGGCAGGTACGTGAGCTTTGCGGAGGCAGGGTGGCTCTCGACGGTGCGGTGACGCAGGCAGACGAAGTCTTCCCGGGATGGGGGCCCGGCAGTCCGCTGCCGGCGCGGCTCGACCGCGAGCTGCTCATGCGCGCCTATCGCTACAGTGCCCGCGCGCATACGGGCCAGAAGCGCCGATCGGGCGAGGACTACGTCATCCACTGCGTTCAGGTCGCGCGCATTCTGGCGGACCTCCAGCTCGACTCCATCACCATCGCGGCGGGACTGATCCACGATGTGGTCGAGGACACCGTGATCACGGTGCAGGACGTCGAGCGGGAGTTCGGGCCCGAGATCGCGCAGATCGTCGACGGGCTGACGAAGATCGGCAACCTCCCGTTCACCTCCAAGGAGGAACGGCAGGCCGAGACGTACCGCAAGCTGCTGCTGTCCGTGGCGCGTGACGCACGCGTGATCATCATCAAGCTCGCGGACCGCCTGCACAACATGCGGACGCTCGACTGGATGCCGGATGAGAAGAAGCGCGTGATCGCGCAGGAGACGCGCGACATCTACGCCCCGCTGGCGCATCGCTTCGGCATGGCGCGCGTCCGGTGGGAGCTGGAGGACCTCGCGTTCAAGTTCCTCGAACCCGATGAATACCGCGCGCTCGCCCGTCAGGTCAGCACCCGCCGTGGCGAACGCGAGGAGTTGATCGCGCAAATGGCGCAGCCGCTCAAGGAGCGCTTCGATCTGGCGGGCCTGCGCGAGGCCGATGTCTCCGGACGACCGAAGCACCTGTGGTCGATCTGGAAGAAGATGCAGAAGCGCAACAAGCCGTACGAGGAGATCTTCGACCTGCTCGCGATCCGCGTGCTCGTCGACTCGATTCCCGACTGCTACCACGCGCTGGGTGTGATCCACGAGAAGTGGAAGCCGGTCCAGGAGCGGATCAAGGACTACATCGCGCAGCCGAAATCGAACGGGTACCAGTCGCTGCACACGACCGTGTTCGGCCCGTCGCGCCAGCTCTTCGAGATTCAGATCCGCACCCGCGAGATGCATCAGACCGCCGACTACGGCATCGCGGCGCACTGGCTCTACAAGGAAGGCTCGAAGGAGCAGGGTGACCTCGATCGGCACCTCGAGTGGTTCCGACAGGTGCTGGAGTTCCAGCTCGACACGAAGTCACCCGACGAGTTCCTCGAGTTTCTCAAGCTCGACCTGTACCAGGACGAGATCTTCGTGTTCACGCCGACCGGCGACGTGGTGCAGTTGCCCAAGGGCGCGACGCCGATCGACTTCGCCTTCGCGGTGCACACGGCCGTCGGGCTGCGCTGTCAGGGCGCGAAGGTCAATGGACGGATCACGCCACTCTCGCGTCCGCTGAAGAACTCCGAGACGATCGAGATCCTGACCTCCCCCTCGGCCAAGCCGAGTCGCGACTGGCTGGCGCATGTGCGCACGAGCCGCGCGCGCGCGAAGATCCGCCAGCACCTGCGCCAGGAAGAACAGGTCACGAGCCAGAAGCTCGGTCGGGAGATCCTGGAGCGCGAGCTGCGCCGCCGCCGCCTGGCCAAGGTCACCGACGACACGCTCAACGCGGCAGCCAAGGCGCTGAGCCTGACCGATGCCGTCCATCTGCTGGCGGCGATCGGGCAGGGCGAGCTCCAGACGCTCACCGTCGTGAAGCAGATCTACCCGACGGCCGATGACTCGCTCGAACCGGCCAAGCCGACCGTCATCGAACGGCTCGTGGACAAGGTCCGCGGCACCGGGAACGATCGCGGGGTCAAGATTCAGGGCGTGGACGGCGTGATGGTGCGGTACGCGCAGTGCTGCCAGCCCGTGCCGGGTGACGAGGTCGTGGGGTATGTGACTCGCGGCCGCGGCGTCAGCATTCACCGTGCCGACTGCCCGAACCTGCTCCCGCTGGCGCACGAACCGGAGCGGCGCCTCGAGATCGACTGGCAGGAAAAGTTCGGCGAGCGCTTCATCGTGCGCCTGGCGCTCGAGGGGACCGATCGCCGGGGCCTCTACGCCGATGTCGCGAGCGCCGTCAGCTCGACCGGCACCGACATCCGCCAGATGGACCTGAAAGCGCTCGACGGCCGCGCGGTCGGGGCGATCCTGGTCGAGGTCGAAAACCTCGCGCACCTGCAGCAGATCGTGAAGGCGGTGCGGCGTGTGAAGGGCATCAGCGAAATCGCCAGGCGGGAACGGATCTCGACCGAGGAGTAGGTCTGCTCGTCCGGGCCGAACGCGGCAGCGCTCCACCGGAACACCCGTGGCGCTACCCGAAGAAAACCCGGCATGGTATCTTGAAGGATGAGCCCTTCGCTGTTCGACCTTCAGGCGCCATATCAGCCGGCCGGCGACCAGCCCCGCGCGATAGCGGAGCTGTCGGCAGGGCTCGCCCGCGGTGATCGGTACCAGACCCTGCTTGGCGTCACGGGATCGGGCAAGACCATGACGGTGGCCAGCGTCGTCGCCGACTTCGGCCGGCCGACGCTCGTCCTGTCGCACAACAAGACGCTGGCGGCGCAGCTCTACGGTGAACTGAAGGGCTTCTTCCCGAAGAATGCCGTCGAGTACTTCATCTCGTACTACGACTACTACCAGCCGGAGGCTTACGTCCCCTCCAGCGACACGTACATCGAGAAGGACGCGTCGATCAACGAGGACATCGACCGGCTGCGGCTCCGCGCGACCTCGAGCCTGATGGAGCGCGAAGACGTCGTGATCGTGTCCACCGTCTCTGCCATCTACGGCCTTGGCGATCCGGTGTCGTACAAGGAGCGGATGATCAGCGTGGACCTCGGGCAGCGCATCGCGCGCGACGACCTCCTGCGACTGCTCGTCGGCATCCAGTACCAGCGCAACGACGTCGCGTTCGACCGCGGCACCTTCCGCGTGCGCGGTGACACGGTCGAGATCTTCCCCGCCTATGAGGAGCAGGCGGTCCGCGTCGAGTTCTGGGGCGACGAGGTGGAGCGGATCACCAAGATCGACCCGATCACCGGTGACCTGATCGCGACGCTCAAGCGCGCGGCGGTCTACCCGGCCAAGCACTTCATCACCAGCCGTCCATCGCTGGAGCGCGCGGCGAAGGCCATCCGTGAGGAGCTTGCCGACCGGCTCACCGTGCTGCGCAACGACGGGAAGCTGCTCGAGGCCCAGCGGCTCGAGGGACGCACCAATTTCGATCTCGAGATGATGGCCGAGATCGGGACCTGCGCCGGCATCGAGAACTACTCGCGCCACCTGTCCGGGCGCACCACCGGTGACCGGCCGGCCTGCCTCTTCGACTACTTCCCTGACGATTTCCTGGTGGTGGTGGACGAGTCGCACGTGACGCTGCCGCAGATCCGCGGGATGTACAACGGCGACCGTGCCCGCAAGCTGACGCTGGTGGACTACGGCTTCCGGCTGCCCAGTGCACTCGACAACCGTCCGCTCGTCTTCGACGAGTTCCTCGCGCTCACGCCGCGCCTGATCAACGTCTCCGCCACCCCCGGTCTGATCGAGTTCGAGCTCAGCGAGGGCGTGGTGGTGGAGCAGGTGATCCGGCCCACGGGACTCGTCGATCCGGTGATCGAGATCCGTCCGGTGCGTGGTCAAGTGGATGACCTGCTGCACGAGATCCGCATTCGCGAGCGCAAGGATGAGCGGGTGCTCGTGACCGTCCTGACGAAGCGCATGGCCGAGGACCTGACCGACTACCTGCAGCAGGTGGGCGTGCGCGTGCGCTACATGCACGCCGACATCGATGCGATCGAGCGCATGGAGATCGTGCGTGGGCTGCGGCTGGGCGAGTTCGACGTGCTGATCGGCATCAACCTCCTGCGCGAGGGGCTGGACATGCCGGAGGTGTCACTGGTGGCGATCCTCGACGCCGACACGGAGGGCTTCCTGCGCAGCGATCGCTCGCTGATCCAGACGGTGGGCCGCGCGGCGCGGCATCTCGAGGGTCGGGCGATCCTCTACGCCGAACGCATCACGGACTCGATGCAGCGCTGCATCGACGAGACCGATCGACGCCGGACGATTCAGGTCGCGCACAACGTCGCCAATGGCATCACGCCCGTCGGCGTGCGGAAGAGCATCGAGCAGGTGCGCTTCAGCACGCGTGTGGCCGATGCGCGCCTGGAGGAGGGCGAGGAGCAGGACGGCGCGCCGCTCGCCTCGTACGGGCAGTCGAAGGTCGCGGAGCCGGCGGGAGGCTATGCGGCGGCCGACATCCCGGCGCTCATCGCGACGCTCGAGAAGGAGATGCAGGTCGCGGCGAAGGCGCTGGACTTCGAGGCGGCGGCCCGGTTGCGCGACCAGCTCTTCGAACTGCGCGTGCGTTCTGGTGACACGCCGGGGGCGCGGAGTGGTGTGTCATCGGTCGCGGCTGATGCCGGCGGGAAGGGCGCGGCTCGAGGCGGACGCGGTGGCCGTGGCGGGGGGCGGAGACCGCGTGGCCGCTGAGCGCGCCGCCATCGTCACCCAGCTGACGCGTGATGGCATCGGTGCCCATGGCCGCGCCATTGCTGCGCGGCTGCACGCGCCGGCGCTGGTCACGCTGACAGGCGAACTGGGCGCCGGCAAGACGACGCTGGCTCAGGCGATCTGCCGTGGACTCGGTGTCGCCGAGTCGGTGACCAGCCCGACGTATGCGCTCGTGCAGGAATACGAGGGCGCGTCGACGCGCGTCGTACACTGCGATCTCTACCGTCTGTCCTCGTCATCCGAGGTGGCCTCGCTCGGACTCGGGGAGATGCTCGGTGACGCGGACACCATCATGCTGGTGGAGTGGCCCGAGCGTGCTGGCGCAGTGCTTCCGGCGCCTGTCCTCGCGATCACGCTGGCACATGTGGCGGGCCAGCCCGACGTGCGGGAGTGCCGGGAAACGTGGACGGCGTGAGGCGGGGCGTGCTGCTCGCGCTCGACGCCAGCGCCGGGCCGGCGACGGTGGCGCTCTTCATCGATGGCAGCCTGGTGGGTGCGCGCCGCATCGATCGCACGGGATCGGCGGAACTGATGGCACCCACGGTATCGGAGTTGCTCGAGGCTGCGAGTGTACACGCGCGCGACCTGACGGACATCGTCGCAGGCGCTGGGCCGGGCAGCTTCACGGGGCTGCGGGTGGCGGCGGCGCTGGCCAAGGGGCTGGCCCGCGGGGCAGGGGCGGCGCTGCATGCCGTGCCGTCGCTGGCACTGATCGCCGCCGCGAATGACGCGGCACCAGCTGGCGTTCGGCTTGCGGTGCTGGATGCGCTGCGTGGCGAGTGGTTCGTGCAGCAGGTGACACGGCACGCCGGTGGACACTGGAGCGTGGATGGTGTCGTCGAGCGGCTGCCCGTGGCGATCGTCGAGGCGCGCGCCGCCGCCATCGGGGCAACGCTGTGTGGTCCGCCCGTCAGCCTGTCGGAGCAACCCGATGCGCGTGCGGCACTTCGGATCGGACCGGTGCCGGTCGACCGCGATGCGTGGGAACCCGACTATGGCCGCCTGGCTGAGGCGCAGGTGGTGTGGGAGGCGGCCCATGCGCGGCCGCTGCCGACATCGTGAGCGGGGCACTGATTCGCGTCGCGCAGGTGTCAGACCTGCCGGCGATCCTGCGCATCGAGCGGCAGGTGTTCTCGGATCCCTGGTCGCCGGATTCCTTCGCCCCGGAGTTCGACGACGAGTACAGCTGGTTCCGCGTCGTCGAGGTGGGCGGTGCGGTTGCCGGCTACATCGTGGCGCGGATCGTGGCGGAGCAGGGGGAGATCGCGAACATCGCCGTGGACCAGGCGCACCGCGGCACGGGGCTGGGCGGGACGCTGCTCGATGCCGCAATCGCCGCCTGCGATGCCGGGCTGTGCGAGGCGGTCTGGCTCGAGGTGCGTGTGTCGAACGTGGCCGCACGTCGCCTGTACGAGCGGCACGGTTTCGTGCAAATCGGGCGGCGCCGCGGGTACTACCGGTCACCAGTCGAAGACGCCCTCGTCCTTCGGCTCACGCGAGTGGCGTCCGAGCAATCAGGCGCGGTCGAGTCCGCCGCGCGGAAACGATGATAGCTGCAGTAAATTCAGGTGCGACGGCGGGGCATGCCGTTGTACCGTCTGGTCGACCGGCGCGGAGTGCGTCGAGTCAGGAGCCCCACCGTCCTATCCGGAGACGATCGCGATGTCACGCAGCTTGAACAAGGTCATGTTGATGGGCAACCTCGGGAACGATCCCGAGGTGCGTTCCACCCCGGGCGGCGGTCGCGTCGCCAGCTTCTCCCTCGCCACGTCGCGCGTCTGGAATGACCAGTCGGGCACGAAGCAGGAGAAGACCGAATGGCACAAGTGCATTGCCTGGAATCAGGGAACGCAGAAGCTTGCTGACGTCGTCGAGCAGTACTGCAAGAAGGGCAAGCCGGTGTTCGTCGAGGGTTCGATCGAGTACCGCCAGTGGCAGGACAAGGAAGGGCAGACGCGGTATTCGACCGAGATTCGCGTGCGTGAGCTGATCCTGCTCGGTGGCCGTGGCGATGGCGAGGGCGAGTCCGGTGGTGGCGCGCCGCGGCAGTACACGCGTCCGGCCACGTCAGGCGCTGCAGCGGCCAAGCCGGCGGCGTCGGGCGGCAAGGGTGGTGGCGAGGAGTTCTCGGATTTCCCCGGCGCGCTCGAGGACGAAGAGGACGACCTGCCGTTCTAGAACCCCATCTTCTCGAGTGTCGGTTTTCCTTGCCGTGATTCAGCGCTGAAATCCCCGATTCTCGACGGCAGCCCCCGCAGACAGGCGGCGATCCTCAGTGGTCGTCGCCTGTCGTTTTTTGTGCGGGGGTTGCTGGTATCATGCCTCGTCTTGGTCGATGTCGCTTTTGGGGCTCACCCGGAGAGGGAGAACTATGGCAACGGTGCTCAGTTTTCGAGGGAAAGACGGTGCTGGATCGGATGAGACGAAAAACGACGGTTGATCGATTGCGTCCGTTTGTCGCTTAGCGTACGCGCCGCCAGCGCTTCGACTCTGGCGAGTGAGCGGCAGGCCTGCTGTTTCGGGTTATATTCGGGCCAGGCCGTCTAGGTGAGATTTCCGACTTCCACGCCGTACACCGTCTGAGGTACAATGCCAATGCTACAAGAGCGCGCGAGCGGCAGCGAGCTGCGTGTGCGAGATGCTGTGGTCTTGTCCCAAGCTCGTCAGGGCGACCAAGCGGAGTTGGCATTGGGTCTCACCCCGGTTCCGAGCGCCAGGATACGCCGTGGCGCGAATTCTCCTCTTCCGAGTACCCGAGTGGCCGCTGCGCCGAAACTTCCTCTTGAGAGGGCGCCAGACGCCGAGGCCGCCACCAATGCGACGGTTCTCCACGGCGACGCGTTCGATCTCGCCCGAACGCTCAAGCCGGGCAGCATCGACATGATCCTCACCAGCCCCCCATACTGGGGGCTGCGGACCTACGCGGGCACGCACGACTGGAACATTCTCGACAAGTGGGTCGCCGAGACCGGCAACCCTCGTGAGGATGGTGTGCCGTCCTACGAGTGGTATCGGAGCCACGGGGGCATGCTCGGACTCGAGCCGTACGTTGAATGGTACGTGGCCCATCTCGTCGAGCTGTTCTCGCTGCTTCGCCCCGCCCTGAAGGCCTCGGGGAGCCTGTGGGTCAACCTGGGCGATACGTATTTCGCACGATGGGCGAGCATTCGAGACCAGGGCCGACAGGGCCTCGGCGATCATCCACGTGAACGTCGCCGCGTCCCCATGGGTGGGTACCGCCAGGAGAAGCAGCTGCTGCTGATCCCCTCCCGGTTCGCCATCGCCATGCAGGACGAGCGCTGGATCCTTCGCAACGACTTAATCTGGCATAAGCCGAACGTCCCACCCCGACCCGAGAAGGATCGACTTCGCCTAGCGCACGAGCACTTCTTCCACTTCGTGCATCGGCCTGCGCAGGGGCGTGCCAAGTATTTCTACGACTACGCCGCCGTCGAGCCCTCCGCCAACGACGTCGTGACGTGCACGGTCAAGGCGGGGCAGGACAACCATTCGGCCACATTCCCCGAGGATATCATCACCCCCCGTATCCTCAGCTCGTGCCCCGAGGGTGGGACGCTGCTCGATCCATTCGCAGGAACCGGCCGCGCGCTCGCTGTCGCACAGCGCCATGGCCGTCATGCCATTGGGTTCGAGATCTCCACGGACTTTGCGTCGTCAGCCACGCGCATGATCCGTCCCATCAAGGGCGGCAAGCCCACCACGCGATAAAGCTTCATGCCCGCCAGCAACTTCATCGCCGAGTGGTTTGGCTACCGGATCTACCCCACCGTAATGCACACGGTCGAGAGCATGTCCGACCAGAAGACGGCGCGCTGCCCGTTCCTTTCAGAAGTTCAGGGCGGCGAACGCACGTGCATCAAGAGCGCCGCAGCGAAAGGGGTCTGCACAGTGAGCTCGACGAGCAATGGGCCACGACAGGACTGGGTCGTGTGCCCGTATCGCGTCTTCGATCCTGCGTTGATCGAACCGATTGCGACGCGATTGTTTGATGTCCCCACCAACACGATCCTGCGGACGCACGCCGCGCCGACACTCGCGAACCCCGAGGTGCGCGAGCTCGTCGTGCAGGAGATCGCCGACGGCGCGCGCGTGCTGTTGTACTTCGACCAGAAGCTGGGCGGCGAGATCTCGCTGGCGAAGACACTGCGGTCGCCGGAAATGTCGTTCGACGTCACGTTCGTCGAGCTGCTGATGCTCGACGGTGAGCTCGCCCTCGGGCGGTTTGCGATCATCGAGATCCAGACCATGGATTTCCACGGCAGCTACCGCCATGCGGTGACGAAGCTGGTGCAGGCGGTGAACCTGTTCCCCGACACCTACCCGAGCCAGATCGAGGCGAACCTTGAGTGGGCAGGCGACGGCATGGAGGGGCCGAACATCGCCAACGTGGTGAAGCGCACGTTCTGGCAGATGTTCTTCAAATTCGAGTTCGGCCAGGCTGACCACTGTGCTGGCACGGCGCTCGCCATCCCGGCGGCCGTATGGGACAGCTGGCAGCCATTTCTTGCCCGCCCCGAGCTTGTGGGCCTGGCTGACGGCACGTTCCGGCTCATCAAGCCTGGCGATGTCCCGCCAACCACGAAGCCGCCGGCGTGGATCTACGTGTTCGACATCGACGCCAGCTCCGAGACGGGACCCAACCCCATCAGCGTGCAGCGCGTCGTCGGGGTGCTGCCGGGAGCCCTGGAGCACTACGCGCTCAGCGAAGCACCGCGCGTCGCTAGCGAGTCGCTCACCGCAGAGGCGGGCATCTACCGAACCCTGCGGCGACGAATCCGGTTGTTCTGGCCCGGTCAGCCGCCCCTGCCTGTCTCCCCCCTGCCAGGGGCGTGACGGTCGGCAGCGGCTCGAGATCGATGCGTGCTGGGCGGCCTCGTCTCTGATGGGTACAACAGGAGCGAGGATCGCACTCGGGGCACCGCACACGCTTGGGATCGGGTAGGGGTGGCGCGCCTTGGCGGTCGAGGGTCGGGTTTTTAATTCTGAATAGCGACACGAACTGCGTACGGCTGTGCGGTAACCGCTAATAACTGCACAGCTTACGTAATAACGACACGGTGTAAATGGGATAGTACCGTTCCGATCGCGCCGTGAACCGCCGTGCGTGCCGCGAGCACGTCCGGCCGTCGTACCGGCCTCCGGGCGCAGTCCTTCGTGGACCGCGCCGGAGGCCGTTCGGCGTTTCGCCGCGTGCGAGGCGCGCGCCAACCGTCGGGTCGGCGCCTCCACCGTCGATCGCACGGCAGGTGGGCCCGCCGACCCTGTCCCGGCTTCAGCCGTTTCCTGCGGCGTCGATACTCGTCAGCGTACAGGCGCGTGCCACTCGGGACGTTGCCGTCCGTGGTACGACGCGCGCGTCGTACCTGCTGCCGACGTTCCCCGCATTCCCAATCCGCATGCGTCGCTTCCTGATGCGAACCGTCACCTGCCGACTCGCCCTCACTGCACTGGCGGTCGCGCTCAGCGCGATGACGCTTGGCGCTCAGGGCCCGCCGGTCGACACCGCACGCGCACCTGCGGCGGGCACCGTGCTGCACACCGTGCGACGTGGCGACACGCTCTACGATATTGCGCGCCGCTACCTCGGCAATCCGTTGCGATGGCCCGAGCTGTTCCGGGCGAACAGCGCTGTCGTTGCGAACGCCAACCTGATCTATCCCGGTCAGCGCCTGACCGTCGGCGCCGATGGCAAGCCGACGTTCGTCCCGCCGAAGGCCGTTGCCGCGGACGCGGCATCCGACGTGGTGCCGGCGAGCCCGCGCGCGGTCGTGTTCGGCCGTTCGCTCGGTGGTGAGAGCCAGTCGACGCTCCAGAATGCCACGATCAATGGACGCACGCTCCGACCGACCGTGCGCGCCGGCGAAGCGGCAGCGGCACCGTTTCTCGTGCCGGCGGCGGCACGCGGCAGCGCCGGAATGCTCGTCTCGCGCGCCGATCGCACCGTGCTCGAAAGCGGCACCGCGCGTGACCAATTCCTGCTCTTCGACGACGTCAACGTCCTGCTGCCCGCCGGTACCATCGCCGCGGTTGGCGCGCGTTTTGGCGTCTTCCAGATCGGCCCGGAAGTGGTCTCCGGTGCCGTGCGCAGCTGGGTGATGCAGCCGACCGGCGTGGTCGAGATCGGCGCGGTCGGCTCGGGTCGGGCCGCACGGGCGCGCGTCGTCGCGATGTACGCGAACCTGCGGAAGGGAGACATTCTGCTGCCCCTCGAGGCGCCGGCGGCGGTACTCACCGTGCGACCCGAGGCGGTCGTGAACGGACCGGTGTTCGAGGTGGCGTACGTGGCTGGCGGCGTGGTCCTTCCCACGGTCCAGAATTACATCGTGATCGCGCTGCCGCGTGGCACCACGGCACGTGTCGGCGATCAGTTCGCGCTCGTCGCCGAGGGCGTGCCGCTGTCGGAGGCGGGCCAGGACGTGGCGCCGGAGAACACCGTCGCGCAAGCCAGCGTGGTGAAGGTCACGACCGACGGTGCGACGGCGATCATCGTCGGTCACGACCAGCCTGCCGTGCGCGTCGGCATGAAGGCGCGTCTGGTCGCACGGATGCCATAGCGCGATCAACGTCGTACGATGCCGTGAACGAGATCCTCTGTCCGGACCTGCATGCCAAGGAGATGCTGCCTCGGTTGGCGGGTCCGGTTAGTTTGTGCCCCGTGATCCCGGTCTGCGCGGTGGTCTCCACGACCACGCTGCGCCGGGCTCTGCCGTGTCTCTGCCCTCCACCTGAGCTACTGATGACGTCATCTGCGGTCTCGTTCGCGGTCAATGCCTGTGTCGCCATCGTCCTGACCGGGCGGATGTCGTGAGCCCGCGCGCCCTCGTCACGGGCGGCGCCGGCTTCATCGGTTCGCATGTCACGGACCTGTTCATCGCGCAGGGGTACGACGTCACGATCCTCGACGACTTCTCGAGCGGCCGCGATCGGAACGTGAATCCGCGGGCAACCGTCGTGCGCGACTCGATCGCATCGCCGGCCGCCGCCGAACTCGTCCGTACCGGTGCATTCGACGTCATCGTCCATCTGGCGGCACAGATCGACGTCCGAAAGAGCGTGGCCGATCCGGCGTGGGACGCCGCCGTGAACATCGGTGGCTCGCTCAACCTGCTCGAGGCCGTGCGCCAGTCCGGGCAGCGCACCCGCTTCATCTTTTCGTCCAGCGGCGGCGCACAGTACGGCGACCTGGTCGACATCCCGACGCTCGAGACGGCGCAGAAGGACCCACTGTCGCCCTATGGCATCGCCAAGCTGTCGGTCGAGTACTACATGAGCTACTTCAGCCGCGTGCACGGACTGGACGCGGTCGCGTTGCGATACGGCAACGTGTACGGCCCGCGCCAGGACCCGCATGGCGAGGCGGGTGTCGTGGCGATCTTCTGCCAGCGCGTGCTCTCCAACACGCCGATGACGGCGTATGGTGATGGTGAGCAGACACGCGACTACGTGTACGTTGGTGATGTGGCGCGAGCCAACCTGCTGGCGGCGACGGCGGAGCTGCCGGCACCGGGACGCCTCGACGACCGCGGATTCAACATCGGGACTGGCGTGCCGACGAGCGTCGTGACGCTGGCGAACACGCTGAAGGCCGCAGCCGGCTCGACGCTCGAACTGCAGCATGCACCGGAGCGACCGGGCGAGCAGCGCCGCTCCTGCATCGCTTACACCAAGGCCGAGCAGGTACTCGGCTGGACACCGCAGATGCCGCTCGACGCTGGGCTCACTGCGACGCTGGACTACTTTCGCAGCGAGCAGGCACGCCCGACGACATGATCTTTTCAGGGCTCTTCCTTCAGGTGGCGCCGCCACCCAGCGGCTCCATCCTCGATCTGCTCGCCCACGGGACCCCGGTGTCGTGGGCCGTGCTGCTTCTCCTGCTGTGCCTCAGCGCCGTGAGCTGGACGATCATGGCGATGAAGTCGAGGGAGTTCCGGGCGATCCGGACGGCCGCAGAACCGCTGTTGCAGTACATGCCGGAGGCCGACTCGTTCGATGATGCCGTGAGCCGCGCGAAGCTTGGCGTCGGGTCGCCATTCTACGCGGTGATCCGTCGGGCGGACCGCTTCATGACGGACACGCGACCGGCACTCGGCGGTACGGCGGAGCGGCAGGCGCGACTCTCCCAGGCGCAGGTCGAGGCGCTGCAGATGCTGCTCGACAAGGAGGCGACCGGGGAGCGCGATCGACTCGAGCGGCTGCTGCCCTGGCTCGCCACGATCGGTGCGGTCAGCCCGCTCATCGGCCTGCTCGGCACGGTGCTTGGCGTGATCAACGCGTTCCTCGGCGTGGCGGCGAGCGGCAGTGGCAACATCAGCGCAGTGGCGCCGGGCGTCGCCGAGGCGTTGATCGCGACGGCACTGGCGCTGACCGTCGCCATTCCGGCGGTGTTCGCCTACAACCACTTCGCCAATCGGCTCAATCACGTCACCAGCGAGATCGATGCGTTCAGCACCGACGTGGTCGCGCTGCTCGTGCGTGACGGCCGGATCTGATGCGGCGTCACCGCGCGCGCAGCCGCACCCCGCTCAATGCCGAGATCAACGTGGTGAGCCTCATCGACGTGATGATGCTGCTGATGATCATCTTCATGATCACCGCGCCGCTGCTCACCGGCGGCGTCGATGTCAAGCTGCCGAAGGCCAACGTGCAGTCGACGGCCGTCAACAATCCGGTGATGATCACCGTCACGCGGGATGGTGTCGTGGTGCTCGAGAACGAGCGGATTGCGCGCGCCGAGCTGCGTGTCGCGCTGACGACACTCGCCGCTCGGGTATCGGGTCGCACCATCTACCTCAGGGGCGATGAAGGTGCGCCGTATGGTGACGTGGTGCATGTGCTGGCGATGCTGCGCGAAGCGGGGCTGCCGAATGTGAGCCTCGTCGTGGAACCGCAGTCGTCGCGATGAGCCAGACCAGCGCAGCGCCGCCGGCCGCGGGCGAGCGCGTGCGGCCGCCGCTGTCGGCGGCGAAAGCAGGGACGCTCTCGGTGCTGGCGCACGTGACACTGCTGGTGGCGGTGTTCTTCACGGCGCGCCTCAGTGTCACACCGGCGCGCCCCCCCGCGTATGCGGTGGAGCTGGTGGCAGCGCCACGTGGACCGCGCGACCTCGGCGCGGTGACGCAGGGTCCGACGATCCCGGATGCCTCGCCGCCCGCGCCATCACCGGAGCCGTCGCCGGCACCCGCCGCGCCGTCGCCGGCCGCGCCTTCGGCTCGGCCGAAAGCACCCGCTGCCGCTCCGACGCCAGTAGCGAAGCCGATTGCCAGGCCAGCCGTGCCACCGCGCGTCACCGCGCCGCCGGCGAAGCCGGCCGCGCCGCGCTCCGGTGGCGACGTCACGGTGCCCGGCACGAAGCCCGCCGGCGGTGGTGAGACCGGCGGTCGCGGCCGCGACGTCGCCTCGGTGAAGGTGCAGGGGATCGCGTTCCCGTACCCCGGGTACCTCGAGAACATCACCCGCCAGATCGCCCGCAACTTCAAGCCGCGCCCCGGTGTTGCGCTCAAGGCCGAGGTGACCTTCCTCATTCACCGTGACGGCACCGTGTCCGACCTGCGCATGACGTCCCGCTCCGGCCTCTACGCGTTCGACCTCGAGTGCCTTGGTGCGGTGGAAGCCGTCGGCCAGCGGAAGCTGTTCGGCGCACTGCCCAACGGCTTCCCCGACGACGTGCTGCCCGTCGTGTTCAGCTTCGATCCCAGCGTCCTGCGATGACCGTTCCTCTCCCGCGCACGTCCCGACGAATTGCACGCCGCCTCGCCCTGCTGCTGCTCTCCGCGGGTGCGGCGACGACGCTGGTGGCGCAGCCTGGCGTCCGCCTTGGCCTCATCTACGGCGAGGGTGGGGCACGCCCCGGGATCTACGTGTTGCCGGTGCCCGGCGCGGGTGGTGATTCGCTGCGCGCCATCGTCATGCGCGATCTCGATTTCGGCGATCGTGTGACGGTGCTGCCGGCCTCCACCGCGTTGCCGGCGCCCGCCGGCGCCGTCCCGCTCGACTACACCGCTGCCGCACGGCTTCGGATCAACGGCGTGGTGCAGATCATCCCGGTCACCGCTGGGGTCACGGTGCTCGTGCATGACGTCGCGAGCCGCCAGGTGCTGCAGCGGAAGACGGTGGCCCTGCCGGGTGCGCCGAACACGCCGTCGTGGCGCATGGCCGCGCACGGCCTGAGCGACCTCTCCGAGGAGTGGATCACGGGCGAGCGCGGGGTCGCCGCGACGCGCGTCGCCTTCGTCGCCGAGGACAAGCGGATCTGGCTCGTCGACAGCGACGGTGCCAATGCGGCCCCCCTGACGCGCGGGGGGCTGGCCCTCTCGCCATCGTTTCACCCCAGCGGGCAGTCGATCGTGTACGCGGCCCTCGAGCCCGCCGGCAGCGCCATCTACGTCACCGACCTGCGCGGTGGCTCGCGGCGCGTGGTCGCGCCATCGGGGCTCAACATTTCGCCGACGTTCACACCGGAAGGGACGGCGATCGCCTACGCGCACGGTGATGACTTCGGCACGGAGCTGTATCTCGTCGGTGCCGGTGGCGGTGAACCGCGTCGCATCTCGATCGGGCGGGGGAGCGATAACACGTCACCGTCGTTCAGTCCCGACGGCCGTCGCATTGCCTTCACGTCAGGCCGGTCGGGTCGCCCGGATGTGTATATTGCGGATGACGATGGCACGAATGCCGATGTGCTGGCCGCACTGTCGGCGTCGCAGGGGTACCGGTCCAGTCCGGACTGGTCGCCCGACAATCGCGCCATCGTCTTCCAGTCACAGGTGAGCGGTCGCTTTCAGGTGGTCATGATCACGCTGCGCGACCGCACGGTGAAGCAGCTGACCACCGACGGCACGAACGAGGATCCTGCGTGGGCTCCCGATGCGCGACACGTGGTGGTCACGTCGACGCGATCGGGGTCCCGGCAGCTGTGGGTGCTGGACACGGAGACCGGTCGCGCGCGGCAACTGACCGCCGCGCCCGGCGCCCGGCTCGCGGCGTGGTCGCCGCGTTACGTACGATGACGCTGCGGCACGACACCATTCGCCTTCACCAGATTTCGGAGTATTTGCAATGAATCGTCGGACGCTCACGGCCGGCCTGATGCTGGCAACGCTGCCCCTCGGAGCCTGCCGCAAGAAGCCGGTGGCCGTGGCGCCGGTGCCAACGACAGCGAGCGTGGTGGGTGGCACGGAGGACGCCGCGGCCGCGGCACGCCGTGCGCGTGACGCGTTCGTGCGCGACTCGATCGAGCGCGCGCGCGTCGCGTCGCTGGCCAGCGCATCGGCCGCCGAGATGGCGAACCTGCGCACGATCGTCGAGTCGGTCGTCTACTTCGAGTACGATGCCGACGAGATCACGACCGACGGCCGCGCCACGCTCGACGCCAAGCTGCCGATCCTCCGCGCCAACACCGCCCTGCGCGTACGCATCGCCGGTCACACCGACGCCCGCGGCAGCGACGAGTACAACCTCGCGCTTGGGCTCCGCCGCGCCGCGTCGACGCGCAAGTATCTCGTGGATCGCGGCATCGCCGCGAGCCGTGTCGACATCGTCTCGTTCGGGGAGGAGCGTCCATCCATGCCGGGTGAGGACGAGTCGTCGTTCGCGCGGAACCGTCGCGCCGAGTTCGAGATCCTTGGCGGCGGCGACGCGCTCCGGGTGCCGCCGCGATGAGGCGGCGTCTCTGCCTCGCGCTCGGCGCGGTGGCGCTGTCCGCCTGCGTTGCCACGAAGCAGGACGTGCTCCTGCTGCAGACGGACCTTCGGACGGCGCGTGCCGAATACGCGTTTCGCGACTCGCTGCGTCGCGTGCAGTTCGACAGCGTCATCCGGACGATGGTGATCCTGAATGACTCGCTGCGTGGCATGAAGGGCGAACTCGCCGCCTTTCAGGGCAGCGTGATGGGCGACCTGTTCAAGGTGCGAGACGGGCTCATCGAGATCCGTGCCCTCACGGGCCAGAGCCAGGCGCGCATCACCGAGTTGCGCGCGGAACTCGAGCAGCGGAATGGCATGCAGCAGTCGCAGCCGATACCGGTGACTCCGCCCGCGGGCACGTCGCCGGGCGCGACGCCGACCAGCGCACCGAGCGGGACGCCAGCGCGCATCCCTGATGCGACGGTTCCGACGTCGCCGGCGCCGGCGCCGGGGCCAAACCAGCTCTATACGATGGCGCTCGACCAGCTCCGTCGCGGCAGCACGTCGGCCGCCCGCGCCGGCTTCATGGACTTCCTGATCCAGTATCCGCAGCACGAGCGGGCAGGGGACGCGCAGTACTACGTCGCCGAGACGCTCGAACGCGATGGCAAGGCCATTGACGCGGAGGCTGCGTATCTCAGCGTGTACACGAAATTCCCGCGCACGGAGAAGGCCCCCACCGCGATGTTCAAGCGCTCCGCGCTGCTGCGCGCGCAGAACAAGCCTGATCGTGCGAGAGAGGTCCTGGAGCTGCTCGTGGCCACCTATCCGCGCAGCGACGAGGCCGACCTGGCCCGCGAACGCCTCCGTCGCGCGCCCTGACCCGCCGCCGCGTTCATGTCTGACATGCCTTTCCTCGACCACCTGGAGGAGCTGCGTTCGCGGCTCCTCAAGGTCGTCGTCGCCGTGGGCCTGTGCGTGGCGGTGGCGTTCGTGCTGGTGCTGCAGTTCGACCTCATCGGCATCCTCGAGCGGCCGATCCTGCCGTACCTCGCCGGACGCAAGCTGATCTTCACGCATCCGGGCGACTCGTTCTCGATCGTGATGCAGGTGTCGTTCGGCGTGGGCTTCGCGATCGCGGCGCCGGTGGTGCTCTACCAGCTCTGGGCGTTCCTCTCGCCGGCGTTGTACAAGCATGAGAAGAAGGTGGTGGTGCCGTTGCTGTTCGGCGCCACCTGCCTGTTCATCTGCGGGGCGTCGCTGGCGTACTTCTTCGTGCTGCCGTTCGCGCTCAAGTTCCTGATGGAGTTCCAGACGGCGGCGCTGGAGCCGATGATCACGGCGCGCGACTACTTCGACTTCGCGACCTCGCTCGCCCTGAGCATGGGTGCCGTGTTCGAGCTGCCGATCCTGCTCGTCGGCCTGACGGCACTCGGCATCATCACGCCGATGCAGCTGCGCCAGTTCCGCCGCCATGCTGCGGTCGCCTCGCTCGTGGCCGCCGCCATCATCACGCCGGGCGACCTGCTGACGACGACGGTGATGCTGATGGTGCCGCTGTACGGCCTCTACGAGGTCAGCATCATCGCCAGCACACTCGTCTACCGGCGCCGGCAGCGCCGCGAGCGCGAGCTGACCACCGGGACCGATGTGGAGGCACTCGCGTAGTGCGCGGCCTCGGCGCGCTGGCCGGGTTGTTCCTTGCATGCAGTGCGCCGCTGCTCGCGCAGCGTGCGGTGACACCCGTGCGACGAGACACGGTGCCCCGCGCCCCGGTGCGCGGAGACAGCCTGCGTCGCGCGACCGGTCGTGACACGTTGCGCACCGCTGCACGCGACTCCGCGGCGGCCGATTCGGTGAAGAAGGAGCTCGTCCAGTGGGCCGAGTCCGATCCGGTGATCGACTCGCTGCTGGCGAAGCCGGGCTATGTCGTGACACGCTTTCAGGGCCGCACCGTCACCTTCGATGCCACGCGCAAGCTCCTCACCCTGATCCGCAGCGACAGTGCGCGGGCGGCGATCGGGCGCGACCGCATGATCATGGTCAGCGACACGATCGTGTACGATGACTCGACGAAGATGGTGCGCGCCCGTGGCGCCGAGAACGTGCTGCGCGATCCATCGAGCGGCAAGGATGACGTGATTTCGCGCGGGACGATGGAGTACAACACCGCCGAGCGCCGCGGGTCAGTGGGGTCGGTACGCACCACGATCGAGAGCGGGCAGAAATACTTCGTGGATGCGGCCCGCGCGGCATTCGCGACCGACAGCACCGGCGTCGAGGATTTCTTCTTCGGACGCCACGCGTCGATCACGACCTGTGACGACTCGCTGCCGCACTATCACTTCAGCTCCCGCGAGATGAAGCTGGTGAAGGGCAAGCTGGCGGTCGGGCGCCCCGGCGTGCTCTACATCTACGACGTGCCGGTCTTCTGGCTGCCGTTCTACTTCCAGGACATCCGCTCCGGTCGGCGGAGCGGCATGCTCAGCCCGCGCCTCGGCATCAGCGAGATCCTGCGCAGTGGTCCACTGTACCGGCGCACGGTGGAGAACCTGGGCTGGTACTACAACCTCGGCGACTATCAGGATGTGCAGGCATGGGTGGACTGGCGCAGCGGCGCCAACATCGACCCGCGCAACGGTGCCGACTTCGGCTTCACCCGGTACAACATCGAGTGGCGCTACAACTGGCTGCGCCGGTTCCTGAACGGCAGCCTTGGCACGTCGTACCAGCGCCTGACGAACGGCAGCCGCAACCTGAACGTGCAGGTCAACCACGTGCAGCAGTTCTCGCGTCGCACGCGGCTGAACGCGTCCATCAACTACATGTCGAACACGCTGGTGCAACGCACGACCGCCTTCAACCCGGCGGCAGCGCTGGCCACGTTCGGCTCGCGTGTGAACTATTCGACCTCGACGGGGCCGTTCTCGGTGTCGCTGGGTGCAAGCCGCACGCAGTACACGGGCCGGCCGCAGGTCGACCAGACGCTGCCGCAGCTCGGCATCACCTCGGCGCCGATCACGGTGGGCACCTGGCTCACCTGGACGCCGACGTTGAACGCGAGCGAGCAGCGCAACACCAATCAGCAGGGCGCGGGCCAGTCGGCGCTGCGATACTTCACGAATGCGGCGGGCAAAGCCGACAGCGTGGCCATCCCGCTCGACCGGCGGAACACGCAGCTGCAGTTCAACACGCCGCTGCAGATCTTCGGGTTCAACCTCGAGAACTCCTTCGAGATCCGGGACGAGGCCAACACCGGCGTGACGCAGAAGACCGTCGACGTGTTCGTGGACCGGCCCGACGGCGGCCGCGACACGGTGCAGGCGTACCGCTTCTTCGATGGCTACACGCAAACGTCCATCGACTGGCGCACCAGCTTCAGCCTGCCGTCCCTGAGCCGCGGCAAGTGGAACATCTCGCCGAGCCTGCAGTTCTCGAACGTCGACCCGAATGCCTTCCTCGTCCGGTCGACGGCGTCCGGTGGTCGCTACGTCGCACAGACCAAGCGGCCGAGCCTCAATCTCTCGATCTCGCCGACGCTGTTCGGGTTCTTCCCGGGCATCGGCCCGGTGACCCGCATCCGGCACTCGTTCTCGCCGGTGCTGGCGTGGTCCGTGGCCCCGCGCGCGACGGTGAGCGAAGAGTACCTGCGTGCGGTCCTGCAGGCGCAGCGCGGCTACCTCGGCGCATTGCCGCAGAACGTGCTCTCGCTGAGCCTGAACCAGAACATCGAGGTCAAGCTGCGTGCACCGGCCGACAGCGCGCCCGAGTCGGGCCGCAAGGTGCGCGCGCTCAGCATCCAGACCGACGGGCTCTCGTACAACTTCCTGCAGTACCAGGACATCCGGCGGCGGTCGGCGAATCCGGAGCGCGTCACGCGCTTTGCCGGGCTCACCACGTCGCAGTGGGGCTACGGGCTCCGCTCGGACTTCCTCCCCGGCTTCGACTTCTCCAGCCGGTATTCCCTGTTCCAGGGCAGCCCGATCTCGGACACGGCCGTCTTCAAGCCATACCGCGAGGACGTACGGATGTCGCTCCGCCTCGATCGGACCACCGGTGTGGTGCGCTGGATCACGCGCCGGCTGGGTGGCGGTGAGTTCACGCCTGAGGAAACGAACCTGTCGGCCGCCGACTCGATGCAGCTCCGCAACGACCGGAGCGGGATGCAGGGGCAGAACCGTGGCCTGAACGCCAATCAGGTGCGCCCAGGCTTCGGCGCCATCCCGAGCGGGCAGGGATGGTCGGTGAACCTGTCGTATTCCTCCACACGTCAGCGCCGCCCGATCGGAGCGAACCTCATCTCGCTGCCGCCCGTGGAGGAGCGGTGTGCCACGCTGCTCCAGGGCAACATCAATCCCTTCCTGCTGCAGGACTGCATCAACCGGAACGGCATCTATCCCGGGATCGACAACAACGCGCTCACCGTCGGGCTGGGCTCGCCGATCCTGATCAACCCACCGCTCCGGTCACTGCAGGTGCAGACCAGCTTCAACATCACGCCGAAATGGTCCACGCAGTACTCCACGACGTACGACGCGGTGCGCGGGCAGGTGGCGGCGCAGACGGTGTCGCTGCAGCGTGAACTGCACGACTGGCGCGCGATCTTCAACTTCACGCAGTCGCCCAACGGCAACTTCGCCTTCTCGTTCTTCATCGCCCTGAAGGCCCAGCCGGACCTGAAGTTCAATTTCGACCAGCAGAGTTTCCGCCGCACCAGCGGGACGCGCTGATGCTGACGGCACGGTTCAAGCCCTGGCACGTACCGGGGTTCTTCCGGAAGTACGTCTCGCTGCGCGTCCGGCGCATGCCGGTGCTGGTCCATTTCGAGGTCACGCTGCGGTGCAACGCGCGCTGCGGCTTCTGTGACTACTGGAAGACGGATGCCGCCGAGAAGGAGCGTGAGCTGAAGAGCTACGCCGACGCGGCACGGTTCTTCAACCCGATGCTCGTCTGCTTCACCGGCGGTGAGCCGCTGCTGCGACGCGACCTCGAGGAGCTCGTCGCCGGCGTCGACCGGGCGATCTCGTGGAAGTACATGACCCTGATCACGCATGGTGGCATGCTGACCGCCGACCGTGGTGTGTCGCTCAAGGCCGCCGGGATCAACCAGCTCAGCATCTCGCTCGACTACCTCGACGAGCGCCACGACCAGGCCCGCGGCATCCCCGGGCTGTCGCGGAAGATCTTCGATGCGGTGGACGGGATGCGTGCCCGCGGGGTGGACAACATCCGCTTCAACACGGTCATCAAGAACGACAACATCGACCAGATCCGCCCGATCGTGCATCGCGCTGCCGAGCTCGGCTGCGGAGTGAACTTCAGCGTGTACACCGATTTCAAGAACGGCAACGGAGATCACCTGCTCCTGGCCACGCAGCAGGCGCAGATCGACGAGCTCGTCCGCGATCTGCTCGCCTACAAGCGTCGCCGGCGTGGCGTGATCACGAACTCGGACCACTATCTGGAGCAGCTTCCGCGGTACACGCGCGGTGAGATGACCGAGCCGTGCGAGAGCGGGATGAGCACCATCCACATCGATCCCGTCGGCGGCGTGCGACGGTGCCCTGACTTCCCGGTGGACTTCCACTGGACCGAATGGCGCCGTTACGAACCGATCGACTGCAACCGATGCTACTACGCATGCCGGGGAGAGGCGCAGGCTCCGCTGCGGATCGATCGGATTCGCGATGTCATGGCGTGACCTCGCGCCCGGAGCGAGCCGGGAGTGAAGGCGGCGCGGGGGCTGCCGATACTGTGTGTAAACGCTTGAGCCGGCTGTGACTCAGACCTAGCTTGCTCGTGTAGGGTGGAGCAGGTCCACCCCCTGTCATCCCGTAGTCACTCGCATGGCCTCATCCTCCACAGCGCTCAAGCAACAGGCTGCCGCTCTCGAGCTGAAGAAGCAGCCCGAGAAGGCGCTTGCGCTGTATCAACAGTTGCTGACCGAGCATGGCGCGTCCGCCGACGTGGATGTCGCCTTGCGCAATCGCGTCGGCGACCTGCACCTGCGGCTGGGCGAGGTGGACGAGGCGATCGCGCTGTTCGAGAAGAGCGCGGACGAGTATGCGCTCAGCGGCTTCCTGAACAACGCCATCGCGCTCTGCAACAAGATCCTCCGCCAACGCCCCGGCCATGTTCAGACGCTGCGCCGGCTCGCCCGCTTCTCGGCGGAGAAGGGCATGGTCGTCGACGCGCAGCGTCACTACCTCTCGGTTGCCGAAGCGCTCGAGAAGATGGGGCAGCACGGTGAGGCGCTCAAGGCGCTGAGTGAATTTGCGGAGCTCTCGCCGGACGACGTGCATGTGCGCTCCGTGGTCGTCGAGCAGTTGCTGCGCGCCGGTCGCAAGGGCGATGCGCTCTCGCACCTCACGGTCCTTCACCGGCTGCACGTGACGGCGGGAAGGGTGGAGGAGGCTGAGGGGGTGGCACAGGTCGCTCGCGACATGGACGAGCACTGGGTGCCTGAGTCCGAGGACGAGATTGCACGCACTCGGACGGACCCATCGCTGGTCTTCATCGACAGTGACGACGACTTCGTGGCGCTGGAGGTGTCGCCCGTCATCGGCGGCGATCTCGCTCGACCGGTTCTGACCGCCAGTCTGGAAGGACTGGAGCTGAATGCCCCGGCTGCCGTCGAGATGACCAGCGAGCAGCCGGGTGGCATGCTCGATGGCTTCGAGGCCACCAGCTTCGACTCGGCCGGACACCAGGATCCGCCGATCGCGGCGCTGCCGGTGGTCTCGCTGCTCGACGACCTCGTGCGAACGGCCGAGTCGACCGCGGCGGACATCGAGTTCCTGCACATGGACAGCGACACCGTCCCGCAGGAACCCGGCGAACCCATGCTCCCGGTGCACGATGACTTCACCCCGGTGCACCTCGAGGACGCTGCGGCGGAAGCGCTCGAGTTCCCTGCCGTCGGGTCCGATCATGCGGCCGCAGGCGACCCGTTCGGGATCGATGCGGCGCGGCTGCTCGGTGAGCAGGATCTCGGGACGGATTTCCTGACCGTCGAGGACACGGCGGCGGGCCCGGAAGTGTTGCCGACATTCTCGCGGGAGTTCGACAACCTGTTCGGCGACGCGCCAGATGCCGCCCAGGAATTGCCGCCGCCGGAGGCGCTGCTGACCGTGCCAGCGGTCGCATTGCCGAGCGCGACCGAGGCAGCCCAGGCGGCAGGGCTGGCAGCTTCGCTGGCGCCGCCGAGCCCGCCGTCTCGTCCGGCAGCGCCGGTCGCTCCAGCCCTGCCGCACACACCATCGGAGTTCCGGCCGGCGCGACCGACGCCCACCTTTATCGATCTGGCCGAGATCCTGCGCGACGACGAGTCGCCCGCATCGCCGCGCATGACGATCGGCGAGCCGCAGCAGACGGGTGATCACAACGGCGATTTCGAGAACATCCTGCAGGAATTCCGGGACGGGATCGAGAAGACGATCGCGGCGGATGACTTCGACAGCCACTTCGACCTCGGGATCGCGTTCCGGGAGATGGGCCTGATCGACGATGCCATTGCCGAGTTCCAGGCGGCGTCGCGGGGTCGGCTGCGGCGCCTGCAGTCGCTCGAGGCGCTCGGGGGGTGCTTCCTCGACAAGGGCGACCCGGCGGTGGCGCGCAACCTCCTTTCGTCGGCGCTGAGCGACGCCACGGTGGCGCACAGCGACGACACCCTGCGAGGCGTTCTCTACCTGCTCGGCCTCGCCAGCGAGGCGCTTGGGGCACGGGAGGAGGGTCTTCGCTATTATCAAAGGGTGTACGCTGCCGACATCCGCTTCCGGGACGTCGCGGCACGGATCCAGACCCTGCAGCAGCCTGCCTAAATGAGCCTACCGGTTCCCGCGAGGGCCGGGCTCGACAACCCGCTCGCCGGTATTCAGTATCCGGTGCGCGCGGAGCTCGATCTCGTCTCGTCGCGCATGTGGAGCATCGTCGCCGACGAGAATCCACTCATCGGGGAAGTGAACCGTCACCTGCAGGGCATGCAGGGCAAGCTGCTCCGGCCGGCGCTCGTCCTGCTCGCGAATGCCGTCGAGGAGACGCGCAGCACGCTCGCCATCGACCACGCCGCCGTGGTGGAACTCATCCACCTTGCCACGCTCGTGCACGACGACTCCGTCGATCACAGCGTCATGCGTCGCGGCATGCCCACCGTGAATGCGGTGTTCAGCCATCAGGTGTCGGTGATCATGGGCGACTACCTGTATTCGCAGGCCGTGCGGCACCTCGTCAGCACGCGGGACATGGAGTCGCTGGTCGTCATCTCGGATGCCGCCAAGACCATGACGATGGGCGAACTCTGGCAGCTCTCGGCCGTGGATCGGCTGCAGTTCAGCGAGGAGGAGTACTTCCAGCTCAACCATGCGAAGACGGCATCGCTGATGAGCGCGGCCTGCGAGGTCGGCGCGATCTGCGGCGCGCCGTCGCACCGCGCGGGGCTCGCCCGTTTCGGCGAGCGCCTCGGCATGGCGTTTCAGGTCGCCGACGACGTGCTCGACTACATCGAGGGGCAGGAGATCACCGGCAAGCCGTCCGGCGCCGACCTGCGGGAGCGCAAGGTCACGCTTCCTCTGATCGCTGCGCTCCGCCGCATGCCGGCCTCAGCGCGCCGGGAAGTCGAGCGGTTCTTCGAGACCGTCGAGCCGACGGAGGCCGCGATCGGCCGCGTGATCACGCTGGTGATGGACGCCGACGGCATCGACTACGCCCGCCGAAAGGGTGAACTGTTCGCGCAGGAAGCCGAGGAGATCGCCCTCGCGCTACCCGATACGGCAGCCCGCGCGGCGCTGCTGGAACTGGTCGGCTACGTCCTCGACCGGCGCTGGTGATGGCGTCCCGGAGTGGGTCCTCACGTCACCGGCCTGCGTTCCACGCGATGGTTCTGGCCGCCGGTTTCATCGTCGGCGGCTTCCTGACGCAGACCTCCCGGCGCTTCCTCCCGGCCGGCAGCGTCAAGGAATTTCTGACCACGGGTGTGACACCGAGCCTCGGTCCGTTGCAGATTGACCTCGTCATCCTCAAGTTTGCTCTGGGTCCCATAGCGCTCGACGTCTCCCTTCTGAGCCTGCTCGGGGTACTGATCGCGTATCTCATCGCACGATCCCTTTTCTAGGAGCTTGCAAATGCCGTTCGGAATGGGCATGGGTGAAATGATGATTGTGCTGGTGCTGGTGCTCCTGCTGTTCGGCGCCAAGCGCATTCCCGAGATCGCGGGCGCACTGGGCAAGGGCATCAATCAGTTCAAGCGCAACATCAACGACGTGGAGAAGTCCGTGACGGAGGGCGCGTACCGCGCCGAGGCGCCTCGCGCGACCGAGCCTGCACCGCGGATCGACGATCCGACGGCGGAGCCGAAGCGCCTGCTGTGAGCCGGTATGGCGTGACACTGATGGTCGCGTGACGAGGTCGGGGGACCCGGCTCAATACCGGGGGCCCCCCAACGGGAGGAGCGGCGGTGTGCGGGCCTGGGGTACGGGTGGGGGGGGGGGGGCCGGGGGGGTTGGGGTGTT
>JANNXU010000060.1:0-8719 GCA_031409715.1 Gemmatimonadaceae bacterium
CTGCACCACGCGCTCCGATTCCGAATCCAGCGCACTGGTGGCCTCGTCGAGCACGAGAATCGCAGGGTTTTTCAGCAGCGCGCGCGCAATGGCGATCCGCTGCCGCTGGCCGCCGGACAGCGTCATGCCGCGCTGGCCGACGACCGCATCGTACCCACCAGACAGCGTCTCGATAAACTCGTGTGCGTTGGCGGCGCGAGCCGCCACCTCGACCGCTTCGGGCGTGGCCTCGAGGTCGCCATAGGCGATGTTGTCCCGGATGCTTCCGGCGAACAGCTGCGTTTCCTGTGGCACCATCCCGATCCCACGCCGCAGATCATCGAGGGCCATCGATCGCACGTCTCGCCCATCAATGCGCACAGCGCCCTCGGACACGTCGTAGAAGCGCATGAGCAGAAGTATCAGCGTTGTCTTTCCTGCGCCACTGGACCCGACCAACGCCACGATCTCGCCGGGGCTCGCCTCCAGCGTGACGTTGTGCAGCACGTTTGGCCCGTCGGAGGAATAGCGCACGCTGACCCCCTCCAGCTGCACAAGGCCGGCGACGCGCCCAGGCGCAACAGGGTCCGCCGGATCTTCGACATCGGAACGCGCGTCAAGCAACTCGAGCACTCGCTGCGCTGATCCAAGCGCCTGTTGAAAGGTGCCGTACAGGTCGACGATCCCGCTGACCGTGAAGGCCACGACAAACATGTATAGGACGAACGCGCTCAATCCGCCCGTAGTGAGCTCACCTGAGAGCACCATACGGCTGCCAACCCAGAGTACTGCCGCCAGTCCGGAGAACACCAGCAACATTGAGAATGCGCTGAACGCACCGACCATGAGTGTCCGGCGGGCCGCCAGCGCGACGGCTTGCTCGACCTTCGCCCTGTAGCGTTGCTGTTCAAATTCCTCGCGGACGAACGACTGCACGACCCGAACTCCGGACAGGGCGCTTTCGAGGACGCCACCCGCTTCGGCGAGACTGTCCTGCACCGCCGAGCTGATCCGACGCAGATACCCACCGTACAGCATGAGCGCCGCCACCACGATGACTGGGACGATGGACAGCATCACCAGGGTGAGTCGCAGGTTCATCGTTGCGATGATGACGATACTGCCGACCAGCACCAGCGTTTGTCGCAGCAGTTCGCCGAACAACCCGGTCAGCGCGTACGATAGCAAGGCGACGTCTGCGGCGACCCTGGAGGTGATTTCGCCAACGGAACGCATGGTGTAGAACGACGCGCTCTGCCGGAGCAGGTTTTGGCTGAGCTCCAGGCGGATGTCGGCCACAACGCGCTCGCCTGTGGTGGTCAGCAAGTACGTGCGAAGAAAGCCGAAAAGCACCTGCCCGCAGAGCACGGCCACCAGGACCAGCATGACCTGGTTGAGCCGTGGTCCATTGTGCTGCACAAGCGCCGCATCAATGAGCAGCCGCAACAGTTGCGGAAGCGCGAGTCCGCACCCCGCCCCTGCGAGCAGACTCAGCAGTGCAATTGCAAGCGCGCGCCGGTACGGCCTGATGACGGTCAGCATGCGCCGAAGCCCCTGCGCATCGAACTTCGTGCCGCCGAAACCGAGTCGCTTCACGTGTTGGTCCCGCGCGGTTGCCTCAAAACGACGGGACCTGATAGCCGTTGGCCCGCAGCATCCCGTCCAACACGGCGAACGCGGGCCGCACCCCTTCACGCAAGGACACCGTGTGCTCCCACCCAGAGGCGATACCTGCCTGCGTGATGTTCGTCCGACGCTGGCGCTGGGCATCAACCGGGAGCGGCCGACGCACGATCTTCGAGTTTGCGCCCGGCATCTCGATCACGATCGCAAACAGCTGCCGCATCTTGAGCTCAGCGGGGTTTCCGACGTTGATCGGCGCGGTGATTTCCTCGGCCGAATTCATGCGGCGCATCAATCCGCACTCCAAATCGTTCACGTAACATCCCTCTCTACCGATATAAGTGAGACACCGAACTTTCCGTAGTTTAGTGTACGAGGGTGATTGAGGATGTCCCGGTACGGAAACTGTCACTGATTCTGAGACACCGGGCGGGGACAGATTACTCCGCAGCGGGTGCGGGCGGCGGTGGAGCGGGCCGGTTGATCCACGCGGCGGCGGGTAGGGCGGCTGGGACGGGTGTTTGTTTGACGAAGCGGTGCGGCGTGGCCCGATACGCGGCCGAGCGCACGACCGCGCGTTCGGCGCGACGCGCGTCCGCACGGCCGACCTGCGCTGTCGCGAGATCGGCGAAGTGGTCCTCGTGCAGCACCGCGAGCCCGTGCGGGCGCTCCGGCGCCGCGAGCGTGTCGTCCACGACGCGCACGGCGATCGCCGCGCATTCGCCGCCGTATCGGCCACATCCAGCGTGGTCCCGTCGAGGCTCATTACGCGCCAGCCGCGATACGACGCGCTCGGCGTGCCCACCATCGCGATCGGTGTCACCACCCGTCGATACAGGAGTTCCACCGGCGCCGCCCCTAACCGCGTGCGCGCTTGGGAAATCCCGGCCTTGCTCGCTGGCGCCACGGCGCTCGCCTCGCCGCCAAGCCAGCGCACGCCCTCGAGGAAACACCGCAACGAACGAACGTCACTGCGTTCTGCTGCATTGCGACCACGCGAAGCCAACGCCTGCTCACCCACCACCGATCGCAATGGCAGAAGCAACGCTGGGATAGCCACCCACGAGATAGACTTCACCGGGCACGGCAGACACCAGAATCCGTCGCACGTCTGGCAACAGCGGGCGCAAATCACGAAGGCGATTCCGCGTCGCACGGAGGACGATAATCGAAACGCCGGAGGCCGGAATGTTCGGCAGATACGCCGAGTTTCGATCCACGGTCACGAGCGCCGTGAAGCCTTCCGCGCATGCGCGGTCTGTGCGATCAGCAGCGCAGTCCCCGCTTCGAGCAGGGCGACGGCCTGCGCCCGCCGTACCGACGGAAAGTGCTCGAAAAACGTATCGATGGACTCACCACCCTCGAGATAGTCGAGGAGCGTTTGCGCGGGAACACGCGTGCCTACGAACACGACGGCACCACCCATGATCTCGGGGGTCGCGGTGAATCGGTAGCGGTTCGGCGCTCAGAGAAGCCTCCAAGGTTGCCCGTCCCTCAAGCCTACAACAACGTCCGCTTGGCGCGGCAAACCATCCGTTCACCCGCCCCGAATCGTACCTCGCGCAGCCCCAACCCTGCAAGAACCGCCACAGTATCCCCTGTCAAACGCCCAGCCGGTCCGCCGGACTCCGTACCCCCAGTGCCCCCCGGTTCAGCACGTGCGCGTAGATCATCGTCGTGCGCACGTCCGAACGCCCCAACGACTCCTGCTGCGTGCGGATGTCGTAGCCGTCCTCCAACAGATGCGTCGCGAACGAGTGACGCAGCGTGTGACAGGTCGCCCGCTTCGCGATCCCCGACTCCCGCACCGCGCGCTGCACCGCCGTCTCGTGCAGGTGATGCCGGCAGATCTCGCCCGTCACTGTATCCCGGTACTCGCGCGCTGCAGGGAACACACACTGCTTCCCTAGGTCGCTCGCCCACGATGGCGACTTCCGGTCCAGCGCCGTTGGCAACGCCACGCGCCCGCGACCGCGAAAGAGATCACGATCGGCATCGCCAGCACCTCGCGATACAACAACATCAACGCGCTCAACGCCTGCATCTGCGTCGATCGCGATACCCGACTCCCGGTCGCCAGATGGGTCAGGTACGCGAGTAGCTCCGGCTCACCGAGTTCGGCAGGGTGCCGAGTGCCGTGACATCAGATATAGCGGAGTATCCAGCCCAGATATGCATGCTCAGTGCGCGGGCTGAAGTGGCGCGCGCGCATGCGGCCTTTCACCTGCGCCAGCAGACTGGGCTTCTCGGTTTGTGTCTTCATGGACGGGTCGCGGTATCCCGGCACGGGCCCGCGCCGTACGCCCCGCGCCGATCGCCCGATACATCACCGCCTCTCTGGCCCTGACGCGGCCAGACGCCACGCTTGACAGCGCCATCGCCGCGCACGACGATGGGACTCTTCGCCGCTGTACCCTCCACGATACCGGAGCCCCGGCCGTGACGATTCCCGATCCGCTCTCCCGCCGCGCATTCGCCATGCTGGCCTCGGCCATTGCCATGCTGCCGCCCCTCGATGCCGCCAACCTGTTGCAGCGCGCACCGCAGCCTGGGCCGACGTCGCCAGAACGCTGGCCGGGATACGACCGCGCCACGGTGATCGACTTCCTCGCCAGCCCCGGGCCGTTCAACACGCCGGCGCAGGTGCCGGCGCTCACGCCGGAGATGGCGGCGAACGCGCGGGCGTCGGGGATCACCGCCGTGAACCTCACCATCAGCGGGCGCACACCGGAGGAGGTGTTCACCGACATCGCGCGATGGGAACGCGATCTCGCACGCCATCCGGATGTGCTGATGCGCATCCGCACGGTGGCCGATCTCGCGACCGCCCGCCAGCAGCGCCGACTCGGACTGATCTTCGGGTTCCAGGACGGCGTCGCCATCGGCGAGACGCTCGTCCGGGTGGCGCTCTATCACGCCTTCGGCCTGCGCATCGTCCAGCTCACCTACAACGTGCGCAACATGTTCGGCGACGGCTGCCTGCAGCCGGAGAACGGTGGGCTCACACCGCTTGGCCGACAGCTGGTCGACACGCTGAACGCGAACGGCGTGATCGTGGACCTCGGCCACTGCGGCCAGCGCACCACCGCCGACGCGATCGAGCAGTCGTCGAAGCCGGTCGCGATCAGTCACTCGGCCTGTCGAGCGGTCGCGGATCGTCCGCGCAGCAAGCTCGATGCGGACATACGCCGCATGGCGGACAAGGGCGGTGTGCTGGGGATCTACCTGATGCCATTCCTGACGATGCAGGGGCAACCCACATCGGACGACCTGATCCGCCACATCGAACATGCGGTCAACGTCGGCGGTGAGGACCATGTGGGCATCGGCAGCGATCTCTCGATCACGCCACACGTGGTGAACGACGAGTACATGCGCGTACACCGCACCTTCGTGGAAGGGCGACTGCGCGCCGGCATCGCGGCGCCCGGCGAGGATCCCGCCGTGCCCATGTTCGTCTCGGACCTGAACACACCGCGGCGCATGGAGCGGATCGCCGAGCTGCTGCAGGCACGCGGGCACTCCGCGGCGCGGGTGGAGAAGATCATCGGCGGGAACTTCGCTCGGCTGATCAGGGACACGTGGGTGGCGTGAGCAGTCTCGTCGCGGACGTGGCGCTCACGCCGATGGGGGCAGCGTTCCAGTCGCAGGAACGTTGCCCCCATCGTCGCTGACCCGATCGATTCGATCGAGCCGCAGCCACCGCAATCAGCGCGTCAGGCCGAGCCCCATCACCGTCGCTTCGGTGTTGTGGCCGAAACGCAGGCCCCACACACCATCGAGGCTCTTCAGGTGGCCGGGCGCGAGCAGCGCGGCGCGGGTGTAGGTGCCGACCACGGTCCCGTTGATGGCGCATTCCACCGTGTCACCCTTCACCGACACCGCGATCGCCTGCGTCACTGGCGCGCCCTTGCCGGTGGCTTTGTGGACGGCGGCATTCGCCTCACCGCGGCCGTTCATCTGAAACGGGGCGGGACCCATCCCGCGCACGATGAACGTGCCGGTGCCGTACGCGGCGCAGTAGAGGTAGCTGGCGGTCGGCGTGCCCATGTCGTTGCCGCCGATCACGATCCCGTACGGATGCGGGTGATCGTTCAGCCCCATGAAGTTCGCCTCGGTGAAGGTCGCCTTCACGGTGTAATTGCCGGTGGCGCGGTTGGCGGCGTTCCAGTACGTGATGGCCGGCCCCGTGGTCACCTTCAACCCGCGACCTTCGGCGGCGAGCTTCGCGTCGCGCACCGTGCGGCCCGCCGTCGCCTCGCGTGCATCGACGACACCGGACCAGCCGGCGACACTGATGCCGCCGCCAGCCACCTTGGTCGAGGTTTCGGTGGCGGCCTGCGCGTGGGCCGATCGGGGCGCGAATGCGGCAGCGGCGAGCACCAGCAGCGCTCCGCCTGTACGACGAGTGATCATTTCAACCTCGGCAATGTTGGTCTGCGCCGCCGAGCCGGAATGGCTGGTGGCGCCGTTTGTTCGTACGGAAAGAGAACGGGCGGTGCGGGCTGGCGTAAGCGACGCGACGGCTCCGGGTGCGCGCCGCGCTGGTGCCGAGCTTGCTCGAACCGCCATGGACTCGCGAGGCGGTGCGTTGATTGCGCGGTGGCACGTAAGTGATTGTCACGCAATGGATTCGCGCGCCGAGGGTCGGCGCAAAGCACCCCATCGTGGCGTCAAACGTGGGGTGCTGCCGGCTGGAAAGGCCGTGCGCCGCATCGCGTGCGTTGGGTCCGCCGAGCGTGCTGCGCACGGCGCGAAGCCGCAGGTCACGCCGCCAAACCACGCGTCTACGGCGACGCTCGCTTGGACGCGGCTTTCTTCTTGATCGCCTTCCCTGGTGCCGCGACGGTGGACGCCGGGAGAGGGGCGGTTTCCAGATTCCGACCGTGTAAAAACGCCTCGGCTGAAATTCCCGCGGCCGACGCTGCCGGAAGCATGGCGAGCAGGGCCTCACCTGTCACGGTGAACCACTCGGCGGCGCCTGTATGTCCGTCGGGCCGAATGAGGCCCTTGGCGAGCCAGACTCGCTTGTGCGCGTTCACGGTTGGCTGCTTCATCGGAGCGAGCAGCCGCACGGCATCGATCTCGCGGAATCGCTGAATCACTGCGCCGTCGTCAGCGACAGCCAAGACCACTCGGGCGAGATGCTCCCACGCAGCGCCTGTCATCGCATCGTGGAAGAGTTCCGCTTGCTCCTGTCCGATCACGCGCATGGCGTCGCCGAGCGACACCGTGCGTGCCCGCACCGGCGTCAGGCGAACGACCGTCATTTCGAGCGCGCGAAGCAGTTCGCGCAGGTCGCCGACGAACGCGTGGGCAAGCGCGCCGACATCCTCCGGGCGGATCGGCGGCATGAATGGCGCATGCGGGACGCGGAGGGCCTCATACCGGCGCGCAATGAGTTCCTCGACCGCGCTGGCATCGAGAGGTGGCAGGAGGACGGGGTAGCCCATGATGCCCGACAACTGCCGTACCGGCTTGATGACGGCATCGAAGAAGTCAGGCGTCCCCACGAACACCCAATGCGTGTGAGGTGTCAGAAACAGGTCGCGCGCCTCCGCGAGCACGGACGTGGCCCGGACGGCAACGTCGTCCTGCAGATTCTCCGCGTTATTGACTGCGAAGACGAGGTCGCGACCGCACTCGTGTGCGAGCTGCGCCATGGCCTGTTTCGTCAACGGCGCCCAACTGGCAACTCCTGCGTGCGGCGCGGTGAACGACGCCGTGACGCCGATGCCGAAGGCTTGCGGTGACAGTGTGAGCGCGCCTTCGACCGTGCGCTCAATCGACTCCCAGAGATCCTTGCCGGGGAGGATGGTTTGCCGAGCGGCCCCTGCCACCTTCGTCATATTCGTTTTGGCTCTGTTCCGCTTTTGCGTTGAAATTCGGGTCGGCTGCATCTTTGGTGTCGCGCCCGACCGTGACGGGCAATTACGCAATGCCCATTGCGCGATTGCCCGCCCCCGCCCCCTTCAGGCAGGCGCCCGGTGGTAATCGGGCCCGGCGGCAGCGCATCGTGACCGGCCGCGCTACCGTTGTCAGGGCACGGGCTTGAGGGCCGAGCTCGGCGCCAATTGCGCAATGGCCATTGCGCAATTCCACGCACGGGAGCCGGAGAGGGAATGCCGACACGAAGAAAGCCCGAAGTCATCACCGCACCTGTCGGGACAGTCGACCCCTATGAAAGCGTCATCGCGGAGATTGGCGCCCTGATTGAAGCGGCCCGCCTGACCACGGCGGTCGCGGTCAACCGCAGTGTCACGCACCTGCACTGGCAGATCGGCTGCGTCCTTGTTGAGCAGACGAAGGCGCATGCGTGGGGGGCGAAGACGGTGCAGCGATTGTCCGATGATCTGCGGCGGCAACACCCGCAGGCGCGCGGGTTTTCCACTCGGAATCTGCAGTACATGCGACAATTTGCTGAGGCGTACGACGAAGGCGAGGTGCTCGTATCGCTTGGCGGGCTTCCGTGGTCGTCGAATATCGTCCTGCTTGACCAGATCTCCGACACCGCCACGCGACTCTGGTACGCTGCGCGAGCAGTCGCTGAAGGCTGGAGCAAAACCGTCTTGGCCATGCAGATCGAGACGCAACTGCACCGTCGCATCGGTACCGCCACGACGAACTTCGCACGAACGCTGCCGCAACAGCAATCGGATCTGGCGCAGCAACTCCTCAAAGACCATTACCAGTTCGATTTCCTCAACCTTCCGTCTGACGCCAGCGAACGAACGATTGAGCGACGGCTCGTCGAGAACTTTCGCGCTTTTCTTCTGGAAATGGGTCGCGGTTTTTCGTTCCTTGGAAACCAATTCCGGATTTCCGTGGGCGGTCAGGACTTCTTCCTGGACCTGCTGTTCTATCACATTCCGACACACCGCTTCGTGGTGTTCGACCTGAAGATCGGGGCCTTCGAGGCGGAGTTCGCTGGCAAGATGAGCCTCTACGTCAACGCGGTCGACGACCAGCTGACCGACTGTCAGTGATCGTCTGAAATTCCCCACCCAGTGATCGTCTCAAATTCCCCACCCCCACCGCGGGAGCTGGGCGATGGACAGCAGACTGGACTGGGCCGCAGGATCTGAGGGACCGGCATCTTCCGAGCAGCCTTGGCTCG
>JANNXU010000061.1:0-33526 GCA_031409715.1 Gemmatimonadaceae bacterium
CCCCGCGCCCCCCGCGCCGTGCCACGACCCTGCGCTACGCCGCCAGTGTCGTGTAGTCCGTGTAGCCCATCTCGCCGGGCGTGTAGAACGTCGCGAAGTCCGGCCCGTTCATCGCCGCGTCAGCCTGCAGCCGCGCGACGAGATCGGGATTGGCCAGCGCCGGCCGACCGAACGCCACGAGGTCTGCCGCACCGCTCATGAGCTCAGCCTCGGCCTGCTCACGCGCCGTGAACCCGCCCGATGCGATGAACGTCCCGCCGAACGCTGCCTTCAGCTGACCCGGCAGCGCGTCCGGCATGGCCGGTGCGCCCATCGACGCGTGATTCACGAGATGCAGGTACGCGATGCCATGCTTCCCGAGCGCCGTCGCGAGGGCGATGAACTGCTCGTCGACGCCGTCGAACGACCCCATGCCGTTGAATGCCCCATGCGGCGAGATGCGGACGCCGACACGATTCGCACCGATGGCCTCGACCACCGCCTTCGTCACCTCGAGCGCGAACCGGTTGCGGGCGACCGCGCTGCCGCCGTAGCCATCGGTGCGCGTGTTCAGGTTCGCGTTCAGGAACTGCTCGATCAGGTAGCCGTTGGCTGCGTGCAGCTCCACACCGTCAAACCCGGCGGCGATCGCGTGCTTTGCTGCCGCCGCGTACTCCTGCACCACCACCGCGATCTCGGCCTCGGTCAGTGCATGGGGCACCGGGGCGGGCTGCATCCCCTCGGCGTCGGTGTACATCGGCTCGGGCAGGGCCACGGCGGCGGAGCTCACGACGCGTGCGCCGGCCGGCATGTTGTGCGTGTGCGACGCGCGGCCGGTGTGCATGAGCTGCGCGAAGATCGCGCCGCCGGCAGCGTGCACCGCCGCTGTGACCGGACGCCACGCATCCACCTGCTCCTGCGTGTACAGGCCCGGAATGCGCGCGTAGCCGGTGCCGTCCGGCGAGGGGCCGATGCCCTCGGTGACGATCAGGCCGATGGCAGCGCGCTGGCCGTAATACGTCGCCATGATCGGCGTCGGGACATGCTCCGGCGTGGCGCGATTGCGCGTCATCGGCGCCATCACGACGCGGTTGCGCAGCGTGATCCCGCCCAGCGCGTACGGTTCGAACAGCATCAGGTGGTGCTCCATCGGGGAAACGTTGGCGCCGGCGATCCCCCCGTTCATCCCGCTGGCGCTATTCTGTACTGACTAGTATATTATACTGTCAGTTACGGGCGTGTCAATTCCCCTGTTCACATCGATCCTGTCACGGATGAGTAGAGGCCGGCCCCGCGAGTTCGATACGGAAAGCGCCCTCGACGCGGCGCTCGCGGTCTTTTCGCGCGTGGGCTACGGGCAGGCCTCGGTGCAGGAGCTGGCCGAGGCGATGGGTATCTGCAAGCCGAGCCTGTATGCAGCGTACGGCAACAAGGAAGCGCTCTTCATCGAGGCCATCCGTCGCTACGCGGCCCGCGGCGAGGCACACCATCGCGCCATCCTCGAGCGACATGACGTCGCATTCGACGCGATCGCCGCATTGCTCGAGGACACGGTGCAGGGCTTCACGTCGTGCGGCGCGTCGTCGGGCTGCATGATCATCTCCGAGGCGGCGTCGGCGCAGGCCGCGTACTCAGCGCGTGTGCGCGACGAGATTTCGGCCGTGATGACCAGTGCCAGCGCGCTGGTGCTCGGCCGGCTGCAGCGCGCGCTCGCCGAGGCTGATCTGCCTGCCGGCACCGACGTCGATGCGCTGTCGGGCTACCTCAGCACCGTCCTTGCCGGGCTCAGTGTGCAGGCGCGCAACGGTGCAGCTGCACCCGCACTGCGCGCGATCATCCGCACGGCGATGCAGGCATGGCCTGTGCATTCACCCGCATCGCGCGCGAGTACGGCCGCGTAGCTGAAGCCTGGCGCACGACACTGACCTCCGCCTCGCGGCCGGCATCGTCAACTCTTTTCACACGGAGGACTGACGGAACGGAGGGAGGGAGGGAGGTTCTACCGTGTGAAAAGAGTTGACGATGCCAGTATCGCGCAGACGGCAAAGCGGCGCGACAGTCATCACTTCCGAACCCCCGCCTTCACTCCGCTCGCCGAACCACCTTCGACCTGCGCCGTCATCCGCTTCACCCGGTCCGACAGCTTCTCCGAACTGAGCTTCGCCCGCGTCCGATCCACCAGCAACGGAAACGCCAGCGGCGTGGGCCGCTCGACGTCGATCAGCCGCACCGTGCTCCGCTCCAGTCGCCGCAGTGTGGCACCGATCCGGCTCGCCTCGAGCTGCCGCTCCAGCACCTCACGCTGCGCCTGTGCAAGCAGCAGGTTGTCGGGATCGTACTTCGCGAACACGTCATACAGCAGCCCGCTCGACGCCTGGACCTGCTTCATCGACTTGGACTGCCCCGGGAAACCCTGGAAGATCAGCCCCGCCACACGCGCGATCTCCCGGAACTGTCGCCGCGCCAGCTCGGCCGCGTTCAGTGACTGCAGGATGTCGTGCAGCAGGTGCGCCGTGCTGAACAGCCCCGCCTCCAACGCCTCCTCGATCGGGATCGGTTCCGCCGACAGCAGCTCGAAGCCGTAGTCGTTGCACGCGAAGGTGAAGGTGATCGGCGACAGCTGCGCGATGCGATACGCACTCAGCGCCGCCAACCCCTCGTGCACCAGTCGCCCCTCGAAGGGATAGATGAAGAGGTGATGCCCCTCCCGTGTCTCCACCCGCTCGATCAGCAACTCGTCGGGCGACGGAATCAGCGCACGTTCGGCCTGCACCTGCATGATGCCGCGCACCGCCAGCATCTCGGGCTCCACGTAGTGACCCACCCGCGCCTCCTCCAGCTTGTCGCGCACGGCCATCGACAGCTCGGTGGACAGCGGCATCCGCGACCCCTGCCAGCTCGGCACGGCACCGCTGGCGCCCTTGGCCTTCCGCACCCAGGCGGTGAGATCCTTCACGCGCACGAACTCCAGCGCGCGACCGGAAAAGATGAAGCGATCCTTCGGCTTCAGGCGCGCAATGAAACTCTCCTCGATGGTGCCCAGCCGGCCTCCGGTGAGAAAGCGCACCGAGAGTGCGGTGTCGGCGACGATGGTGCCGATGCTCATGCGATGCCGCTGGATCACCTTCGGATCGCGCACGAAATAGTGGCCGTACTTGTTCACCACGCGCGAGTACTCAGGGTAGGCGCGCAGCGCCGTGCCGCCATGCGTGATGAAGTCCAGTACCCAGTCGAGCTCCGCGTCGGTCAGCGCAGCGTACGCCCGCGTCGTTCGCAGCTCGGCCATGATCTCCGGGCGCGTGAAGCCGCCGCCGATGGCGCGCGTCACGAGATGTTGCGCCAGCAGGTCGAGGGGACGGTCCACGGGGTCGCGGCTCTCGATCCGTCCAGCACGGATCGCATCGCGCGCCGCCGCAACCTCCACCAGCTCGAAGGCGTGCGTCGGCACACAGACCACCGTCGACACGCGGCCCGGCGAGTGTCCCGACCGGCCGGCTCGCTGCAGCAGTCGCGCCACGCCCTTGGGGCTGCCGATCTGCATCACCAGGTCCACGGGCGCAAAATCGACACCGAGGTCCAGTGATGACGTGGCCACCACCGCGCGGAAGCGCCCGCTCTTGAGACCCTCTTCGGCCACCGCGCGCTGGGCCTTGTCGAGTGAGCCATGATGGATTGCGACGTGCTCCAGCCAGTCCGGCCGCGCCGCAAGGATCGACTGATACCAGATCTCGCACTGCGACCGCGTGTTGGTGAAGATGATCGCGGACCGCGCCCGCTCGATCCGCTCGATCACCTGCGGCAGCAGCTTCGTGTTAAGGTGACCGGCCCACGGAAAGCGCTCCATCTCCGCTGGCAGCAGTGACTCGATCACGATCTCCTTCGGCACGATGCCGCGCACGAGCACGCCGGGGTTCGCGGCATCGCGTTCCGCGTCGCGGCCGAGCAGCGTCTCACACGCGACGTCGAGATTGCCGAGTGTGGCCGAGAGGCCCCAGGTGCGCAGTGTCGGGCAGAGGGTGCGGAGCCGCGCCAGCGCCAGCTCCACCTGCACGCCGCGCTTGGTCGCCATCAGCTCGTGCCACTCGTCCACGATCACGCACTGCAGCGTCTCGAACAGCGATTCCTGGTCGTCCCGACAGAGCAGCAGCTCCAGCGACTCGGGTGTCGTCACCAGCGCCGTCGGCAGGCGCTCGCGCTGCGCCCGTCGCACCTTGTCGGCGGTGTCGCCGGTGCGCGACTCGATTGTCCACGGCAGGCCCATCGCGTCGATCGGCGCGCGCAGCGCCTGTTCGGTGTCGGCGGCGAGCGCACGCAGCGGCGTGATCCAGAGCACCTGCAGCGGCGCGTGGGCACTGCGCTGCTTCGGGCGCGGCGCAACGGCGTGTCGCGCCATCCAGTCCTGCACCGCGCCAAGCCATGCGGCGTACGTCTTGCCGGTGCCGGTGGCGGCGTGGATCAGTCCGGACGCACCGGCCTCGTACGCACTCCACACCTCGCGCTGGAAGGCGAAGGGCTCCCAGCCGCTGGCCGTGAACCACGCCTCGACCGACGCCCGCGCCGCTGCGCTCACGCCGGAACCCGCGCAGCCCGCAGCATGGCGCGGATCGTCTCGAGCGTGTCGGCGTCGCGCGGCGCCTTGTCGGTGCGCCAGCGTGCGATGCGCGGGAAGCGCACCGCGATGCCGCTCTTGTGCCGCGTGCTCTCCTGGATGCCCTCGAACGCCAGCTCGAAGACGAGCCCCGGCGTGACGGTGCGCACCGGCCCGAACTTCTCGACGGTATGCTGGCGCACGTAGCGATCAACGGCGCGGATCTCGGTGTCCGTCAGCCCCGAGTAGGCTTTCGCGAACGGCACCAGCACATCGCCATCCCACACGGCGAAGGTGTAATCGGTGTACAGCCCGGCACGTCGCCCATGCCCAGCCTGCGCGTAGACCAGCACCGCATCGACGGTGAGCGGCACGACCTTCCACTTCCACCAATCACCCACGCGCCGCCCCACGCCATACGGCGAGACCTTCCGCTTCAGCATGAGCCCCTCGGCACGCTGCACCCGCGACGCGGTGCGCGCCTCCTGCACCGCCTCCCACGTCGCCGCGTCGATCACCGGCGAGAGATGGAGCGCACTCCCACCCGGCATCGCACGCACCACCTGCTCCAGCGCCTCGCGACGCGCCTGCATCGGCTGCGCACGCACGTCCTCGCCGCGCAACTCGAGCAGGTCATACGACAGCATCGCACAGGGCACGTCGCCGAGCAGCTTCCTGCCGACGGTCTTGCGCCCGATGCGCCGCTGCAACTCGCTGAACGGCAAGGGCGCCCCGTCACGCCACGCCACGATCTCTCCATCGATCACGGTGCCATCCGGCAGGAACTCCGCCATCTGCTCGAGCTCGGGAAACCGGCCGGCCAACAGCTCCTCGCCGCGGCTCCAGAGGAACGTCCGACCGCGGCGCCGCACGAGCTGCGCACGGATGCCGTCCCACTTCCATTCCACCTGCCACTCGACCGCCGCACCGATGCTTTCCGGCGTCACCTCCAGCGGATACGCGAGATAGAACGGATAGGGGCGACTCCAGTCGGCGTCCTGCGTCTCGGGATGCACGAGCTGCTCGTACCACGCCGCGCTCGGCTCCCACAGGCCCATCAGGCGATGGCTGATCGCGTCGGCATCGATGCCGCTCACCTGCGCGATCGCACGCACCACCAGACCATCGGACACGCCCATCCGAAATGCGCCGGTGATCAGCTTGTTGAACACGAAGCGCGACGAGCCGCCGAGCACGTTCCACACGTCCCGCAGCGCCACGCGCTGCCGTGCAGGCTCGAGGAGCGCCAGCGGCAGCAGCCGCTCCTCCACCCAGAACGCCAGCGAGACCTCCGCCTCCACCCCGTCACCCTCCGGCACGAGCAGCGAGATGGTCTCGGCCAGATCCCCGGCCTGCGCGTACGACTCCTCGAAGAGCCAGTCCGGCACGTCCGCGAGCTCGGCCGCCCACGTGCGCAGGTCGCCCGATTTCACCAGTCGCTTCGGGCGCCGCCCGACGAGGAACGAGACGGCCCACGCGGCATCCGCCGCCGGCGCATCGCGGAAGTACGAGACCAGCGCCGCCACCTTGCCCTGCGTGGCCGTGGTGCGGTCGATGGCGTCGTACAGGTCGGCGAACGCCTTCATTCGGGCTGCTCCAGCGGGGCATCACTCGGCTCGACGCGTGCCGCCTGCCGCGCGTCCGCTGCGGCGGTTGCCGGCACGGGTGCCGCGCCGTCCGCTCCCATCACCGGGGCAGCATCCGTGCCGGGCTCCGGGGCATCGTCACGCTCGCCTTCGTAGCGCGTGGCGATCGCGTCGGCCGACAGGCCATGCTCGCGCAGCCACCGCACGACGGGACCGGTGAAGCCGTGCGTCACCAGCACGCGCTCCGCGCCGGTCGCGTCGATCGCCGCCAGCAGCTGTGGCCAGTCGACGTGATCGGAGAGCGTGAAGCCGCGGTCCACGCTGCGACGGCGGCGCGCGCCGCGCACCAGCATCCAGCCGCTCGCGAAGGCCGTCGAGACTGGACCGAACTTTCGCGCCCAGACGCTGCCATCGGTGCTGGGTGGTGCGACGATCAAGGCACCGCTGGCACCGCCGCGCGCCGCGGTCGCATGGGCGGTGGCCGGGAGCGGCACGCCCGCGTCGCGGTAGAGCGTCGTCATCTTGTCGACCGCGCCATGCAAGAGGATCGGGCCGATCGATGCGTCCACACCTGCGAGCAGTCGCTGCGCCTTGCCAAGGCCGTAGCCGAACAGGAGCGATGCGCGGCCTGCCGCGGCGTTGTCACGCCACCAGTCATTGATGCCGTCGAACACGACGCGCGTCGCCGGCCAGCGGTAGATCGGCAGCCCGAACGTGCTCTCGGTGATGAACGTGTGGCATCGGACCGGTTCCCACGGATCGCAGGTGGGATCGGGATCGGTCTTGTAGTCGCCCGACGCGACCCAGACCTCGCCCTCATGCTCCAGCCGCACCTGCGCCGAGCCGAGGATGTGGCCGGCGGGATGGAGCGAGACGCGGACGCCGTTGATCGTGCGCGTCGCACCGAACCCGATGCCCTCGACGCGGTCGGCCCACTGGCCGAGTCGTTCGCGGGTGACACCAACACCGCGCTCGGCGACGAGATAGCTGCCGCAGCCCCAGGTCAGGTGGTCGCCGTGCGCATGTGTCACCACCGCACGCGGCACGGGGCGCCAGGGGTCGATGAAGAAGTCGCCGGCGTCGCAGTACAGGCCGGAGTCGGTGACGCGGAGCATGCAGGAACCCTATGCGATGAGGCGCTCGCGTGCCGCAGCAGCCTTCCAGCTGACGGGGCGTTCTGGAGGGCGAATGCGGGGAGGCGCCACCGTGTTTCGTCGTCGTCCACTGCGGCGGAGACCGTCGCGGGAGCCTCGGGCCTTGTGCGGTGTCCCAGTCGGTACGAGCATCCAGCATGGCCGGCGGCATCTCCCGTACGGCCGGCTACCTATCCCGCATCGAGTTCCGCACACATGGCCGCGCCCGTCCTGTCCGACATCGAGATCCAGCGTGCCCTCGGCAGCCTGCCGGGCTGGAGCAAACGGTCCGGTATCATCTCGAAGACATTCATCCGCCCGAGCTTCCCAGACGCGATCGCCTTCGTGGACCGGATCGCCATCGCGGCTGAGGATGAACAGCACCACCCCGACATCGACATCCGCTACACGAAGGTCACCATCGCGCTCAGCACGCACGATTCGGGTGGGCTGACGCAGAAGGACATCGACCTGGCGCGCGCGATCGAGGTGCTGGCGGGCGGTTGAGCAGCCGCGTCCGGTTGCGACGACGTGACGAGGCCCGGTCGCATCGCTGCACCGGGCCGCGCGTCGCATCGGTGCGGAGGTGTCATCCCGCGCTCGATCCCACGCGCTCGATACCACGCGCGCTGCATCCCGCGCTCCGTCCTGCGCTGCAGCCCACGCTGGGCCGCGCCACTCAGGCGACTGGCGACACCGCGTCGAGACGCCCCAGCAGCCCGATGACATCCATCGGATGGTGCAGCGAGTGCGATGGTGCGAACTCCGCCAGTTCCTCGGGCGGGAACGGACCCCACTGCGCCCACACGTCCACCATCCCGGCCGCCCGCGCCGCGAGGATGTCGTTCGGCGCATCCCCGACATAGAGGCACCGACCGACCTCCACCCCCAGTCGCTCGGCACACAACAGCAGGGGATCGGGGTCCGGCTTGTGCCGCGTCGTCGCCTCGGCGCCGATGATGACCTCGAATGGTGACAGGAGGTCGACATGATCGAGGGTCATCCGGGCCATCCAGTCTCCCTTGCCGGTCACGATCGCGATCGGGTGGCCAGCCTCCCTGAGCGCACCAAGCAGTTCGCGGATGCCGGCGTACTCGGTCACGAACTCGGCCAGATGCGCCACCTGCCACTCGCGATACACGGCGATGAGCGCCTCGACACGCGCCAGGTCACGGCCCTCCCAGTGCATGAACTGCGCGCGGAGCGGCGTCCCCATCCCGCGCAGCCATTCGCGATCGCCCGGCACGGTGCCGCCGACCGCGCCATAGGCAGCGCGCATGGATGCGAGCAACAGGGGGATGGTGTCGGCGAGCGTGCCATCGAGGTCGAACAGGACAGGGCGCGGTGCGCCGGCAGCATGAGGCGTCATTGCGTCGCAATATAGGCGCCCTCCTCCGGCCGCAACGCCGCTGGCACAAGCACGATACCGGCGTGGATGCGCACGGCGTCGGCCGTCGTGCGTGCACGCGCTGCACCAGTTGCCCGCTCTGTCGTGTTTCGCGCGCCGGTGTCACTGTCCCGGGCAGTCGCGCGCACCAGCGCAGCGAGGTCGCCGGGACGCGTGATCTGCATCAACTGCCGCCGCGCGTTCGATGTGACCGCGGCCTGCCCGAGCCGCGCCTGCCACCGACCGCTGAGCAGCGTCTCATCGACGCGATGGCGTGCGCAGAGTCGTGCGTCGCCCGCCGCGCGCACACGCCCGCGCAGTTCGCGATCGGCGAGGTAGGCGTGCAATGCCTGTCGGAGGTGACGGACTTGCCCGCCCACGTCGTCGCCGTGCAGCAACGGCTGCGCCGGTGTCAGCGCGTGCCAGTCGCGCAGTGCCGGTGCGCGCAGCGTCGAGCGCTGCAGGACGACGAGTTGGCGCCTGCGATGCAGCGACACGATGGCAATGATCAGCGGAGTGTCGACGTCGACACTGGCGAGGGTCGCCCAGCGCAGTGCCGATCCGCGCGCTGTCGATCCACGCGCGCCCCCCGCGGACATCGACTGCGGCGGTTGGCGACGCGCGAGTTGGATGAGGCATAGCACCGTGTCGTCGTCGGCGTTCCCACCGGGCTCGAGGTCGTGCATCGCGTGACGCTTCCGCGCGAGCAGCGCAGCCATTGCGGCATGTGCGTGGCGGGGCAGGGGTGCCTCGAGCGTGACGACACGTACTTCCGAAACCGGCGCGCCGATGCGTGCGGCGCGCCCGATCCGCTGATCGATGCGGGCGGGCGTCCACGGCTGGTCGAGATGGACGATCGTTGCGACACCGGCGAGGGAAAGGCCTTCGCTGATGACATCGGTCGTGATGAGCAGGCGGATGCCCTCGCGCTCGTGCGTGTGGGCGTGCCCGTGTGCGTGAGCCTGTGCGTGACGCGCGCGTGTTCCGCCGGCGCGTGGCATTCCCGCACCGGCGAGCAGACGCTGGAGGAGCTCAGCGCGTGTGATGGCGCCGCTGGCGATGCGGCCACCGGCACCGGAGAGGAGGGCGATGCCGCGCACGAGGCGCAGGTGGCGATAGAGCGCAGCAGCGGTGGCGGCGCTCCACGTGAAGGCCACGACAGGCCGGCTACACCAGCGCGCGAGCCGGCGGAGCACGGTGGCGCGTCTGACATCACCGGCCCCGTCGAGGGCGGGTAGGAGCGCGAGCAGGGCGTCGCGCTGCCTGATCGCGGCGCCGATGAGTGCGGGATCGGGCGGCGACGCCGTGTCGGCGAGCAGCAGTGGCATGGCGAGTTGCACGTCGGTGCCGAGTGCGTGCCAGGCGCGGCGGACCGCGGTGGTGGGTTCGACGCCGGCGGCGACGGACTGTTCGATGGCGACTGTCGCGGCGATGCGGCTGCGGATGCGCTGGCATGCGGCGGCGTCACTGGAGCGGAGGGCGTGCAGCAGTCCGACGAGGAGCAGCGGGTGTCCCTCGTCCCGATCGGCTGGCCGGAGCGGGGGCAGTGCGAGCACCGCCTGCACGAGCGCCTCGTGCCGACAGTCGAACTGGAATGGGCGATGGTGCTGTACGTGCGGAAGGTGCATCGCATCGCCGAGCGAACCGGCGGCCTGCACCTGCGCGAGTGATCGCCGGAGTGTGAGCCGGCGGCGCAGGGTTGTGATCGAGGCGCGTGTGGGTGACAGGTGAAAGAGCGTCGTGAGGTGTTCGAGGTCGGCTGTGCCGTTGTGCACCGGCGTCGCGCTGAGCAGCAACACATCGGCGTCGTGGCACGCGTTCGAGGTGCGCTGGTGTCGTCGTGTGTGTGGGGTGCGGAGATGGTGGGCCTCGTCGATGATCACGAGCGGGCGCGGCGCAAGCGTGATCGGGGCGGGGGCGCTGAGTCGTTCGGTGCTGACGAAGTCGATCGCGACGCCCGTCTCGCGTGCGGCCAGTCTCCACCGCTCGCGCAATGATGCGGGCGCGATGACCAGCGGCGTCACTCGGCGCACTCGCGCCACGGCGAGTGCGACGTAGGTCTTGCCGAGTCCTGGCGGATCGGCGAGGAGTGCGCCGCCGAAGCGGTCGAGCCGGCGGGCGAGCCAGCGTACGGCGGCGTCCTGGTGGGGCAGCAGGGTGATCTCGTCCAGCTGAGTCGCGGCGGCGCTGTTGCGAAGTGCCCGCGTGTCGAGGGCGGCGTTGGCGAGCTGCCGGATGAGCGCCGGCACTGCGCTCTCGGACGTCAGTGCCGTCATGATGCGCGCGACGTCTCGAGTGGCTCGTTCCGCAGCGTGTGGCTGGTCCACGCGAGCAGTGGGGCAACATCGGAGTGGCGCAGGCCGTAGGCGTCGAGCGTAGCCTGATGGAGCGTGTGGACGCTGACGGGGTCACCTCGACGGGCGCGTGCCGCGAGTGGCGCAAGCAGTTCGCGGGCGCGTTGCCAGTCGGGCACCGGGAGCGCCAGCACCGTCCAGCCGAGGAAGCGGAGGTAGCCGCCGCGCGCGGGTTCGGCGACGAGCGAGAGCCATGCCGTGCTCAGTGGAGCGTTGAGGAGTGCGGTCAGTGCATGGGCATCGACCGGATCGTGCAGTCGGATGCCGTAGCAGGTGTTGAGCGGGACAGTCGGGTCGTGTGGTGGGAGGATCGTGGCGCGCAGGTGTCGTCCGATATCGGCCCAGACCACCCGCCAGCCGGTGCCGGCGAGCAGCTCCGTGCGGAAGAGTGACCACCACGGGTCACGAGGGCGCAGGTCGGTGCGTGCGGTGAGGGTGCGTTCGTGTGGTGCGAAGTGTTTCGAGAGCGCGGACGGCAGGCGCTTGAGTGTCCTGCCATCTCGATCGCAGGGGACGACGATCGAGACGGGGCTCACCGCGGTGTGCCAGGGTCGGACGTGGTCACCGCGGAGGGCGGGGCGGAGCCACGGGTCGAGCGTGTGTGGCGCACCGTCCGTCGCGAGCAGGAACGCGTCGTTGCTGCCCGTCTTGATGCCGAGTGATGGTGGGGGGAGGAGCGTATCCATCCAGCGGCCGCCGGCGCGGCTGATGGTGTCGGCGGCGGTGCGCACATCGGCGGGGATGATGCGCCATGGTGCGCCGGGGTGTTCCGTGGCGGCCAGATGGATGGCGGGGATGTGAAAGCCGTGCGGCTGGCCCAGTGCGTCCGTCGTGTGGCACTCCATGTCCGGTATTGGCATGTGGGATTCCGGTGTGGTGCCGGCGCGTGGGTTGCGTCGGACGACGATCGTCGACGGGTAGACTGCGGCGGAGAATCCGCCGGAGTCGTGCGACTGATCGCGGAGGTGCAGAGGGCGGGCGTGTTGGAGCAGGTGGTGTCGGAGTGCGCCGCCGGCGACGGAGCGCCAGTGTTTGGCGGGGAGGAGAAAGGCGAGAATGCCGCCCGGCCGGGTGAGTTCGAGGCCGCGTTGTGTGAACGGGATCGCGATGTCCGTCTGCACGCCGAATCGTGTGGACGCGTCGGTGTGCCGCATGACGCTGGCGAATCGGGTGCGCAGTCGGGTGCGTGTGTCGCGGTCGAGGTGTTGTGAGCGGATCCAGGGCGGATTGCCGATGACCAGGTCGAAGCCGTTGGTGGCCGCCGCATCGCTGAAGTGCGTGCGGAAGTCGAAGGCCGGTGTGGCGCCGTCATCGAGCTTGCGGAGAGTGCGGCGGTGTTCCGCGATCGTGCTGCGGATGGTCGCGAGGCGTCGGCGTTGGGTGGCGGTGAGGCCGGTGCGGGTACCGAAGAGTGAGCGCTGACGAGCGAGCAGCAGGAGGCTGGCGCGTTCATGCCTGAGCGTGGCGAGGGTGCCGGCCGTGAGGCGCTGCGCGTTCTCGCGTTCGAGGGTGCTGATGCGCGTGGCGACGGCCAGCTTTCGCGAGCCGGTGCTGCGGGCGTATCGCTCGCGCAGCGTCGTCAATCGGCGCGAGGTGGGTGCGCCGGCAGCATCATCAAACGCGTGCGGGCCGAGCGCATCCCCTGTCCGGATGTGGTGATCGAGGTTGGGCAGTGGTGCGATGTCGTGCGGGTGGACGGTGTCGTCGTCGATCACGACGGAGAGCCAGAGTCGCAGCTCGCAGATCCAGACGGCCATCGGTGCGATGTCGAGGCCGAAGATCGAGCGTGTCAGGATGTCGCGCCGCAGCGTTGCCATCGGGCGGGCGCTGCCCAATTGTGTGTGGAGCGTGGCGAGTCGTTCGAGGGTGGCGACGAGCAGGGAGCCCGAGCCGCAGGCGGGGTCGAGCACGCGCAGTGTCGTCAGGGCGGTGCGCAGTCGGCGTGCGTCTGGTGGTGCGATGAGCGCCCCGTCGAGCGCGGCCCGGACCAGCGTGGTCGGGAGCGGGATTGCGTGTGCGAGCGCATCATCCACCAGCGTGGTGACGAGTGTGCTGGGCGTGTAGAACGTTCCGGAGCCGCGTCGCTGCGCCGGCTCCATGAGCGCTTCGAAGGTTCGGCCGAGGAGGTCCGGATCGATCGCCGCTTCCGACCAGGCGCGTGCATCTTCGCGGGCGGTGAAGCGGAAGTGGGCGAAGGTGTCGAGGAGCAGCGGTGCGAGCAGGTCGTCGCTGATGGCTGGTCGGCGTGCCCGGCGTTCCGTGGCCGAGCAGGCGAACAGGCCGCCGTTGAGAAATGGCACGTGGCCGAACGCGCGGGCGGACGGGGCCCGGTGTCGTCGCGGGGTGTTGAGGGTGCCGAAGGTGAGTGGGGCGACGAGACCGTTCCAGAGTGTCTTGCCCGTGCCCAGCAGCGCGTCGGCGTGATTGGCGAGGAAGTGACGATCGTTGTCGAGCCAGCCCTTCGTCTCGAGGAACTTGAGGAACAGCAGTCGCGCGACGTGGATCAGGGCGAGCGTGCGTCGGTCGTCGTGGATGACGCGCGCGGGCCAGGCGGTCGCGATGTCGGTGACGTGATCGTTGAGTGCGCGGAAGAACCGGCGTCCGATGGCGTGTCGGCCCAGCAGGTCGTGCCAGTGCATGGCCGTCACTGACGGATCGTGGTGCCATGCCGCGGCGAGTGCCGCGACCGTCTGCGCGTCCGAATCGAGCACCGCGCCGGGATGTGTGGCGAGCACGGCGAGGCGTGGCCCTTTCGTCGAGCTCAGCCACGTTGCGATCGCGAGCGGGCCGGTGTCGGTGGTGCGCAGGATCACGAGCCATCGGCGTGGGTCCGTGAGCCGGTCGAGGTGTGTGACGATGGCCAGCAGTGTCTCGCGCCAGCGCTCGGGTGTGGCGCCGGAGACGAGGAGCACGGCGGCGCTATCATCCCGGACCACCCGCGTCACTGTCAGCGTTCCGAGCGCTGCGAGGCCCATCGCGGCTATGGTGCGAGGGCCGGGTGTGTGCGCGTGGCCGGTGAAGCCGAGTGCGCGTGCGAACGGCAGCAGCGCCTCGTGCGACGTGGCGGTGGCGAGCAGTGTGTGGGCGGTGCGCGTGGAGAGCATGGCGCGACGGTAGCGCCGACGTGCCGGGGGTGTACCATCCCGGTCATGCAGATCTCATCGAAAGCGCGCTGGCCCGATCCGTTGTCGCCTGGCGCGCGCGTTGCACTGGTGTGCGGATCGGGGCCGTTGCGTGGCGAGGACGATGTGGTGCGCGCAGAAGCGCACTGCCGGGCGTTTGGCTGGGTGCCGGTGCGCGGCCGACATCTACTCGCGCGCCGTGGCTACCTGGCCGGTGACGACGGTGCTCGGCTCGCCGACCTGCAGTGGGCGCTGGACGATGCGTCGATCGATGCCGTCTGGTGCGTGCGCGGCGGCTACGGCGTGACGCGACTGCTCCCGTCGCTCTCGCTCGAAGGGTTCGCGCAGCATCCGAAGCCGGTCATCGGCTACTCCGACGTGACGGCGCTGCACTGCGCGATCGCGTCACGCGCCAACGCGGTCTCCTTCCACACGCACACCGCCCGCGCCGACCTGCCACCGATGAGCGCTGCCTCGCTGCACTCGGCCGTCACGGACGGTCAGCCGTGCGGCGCATGGCCGGACGCAGCCCAGGTGCGCGATGGCCGCGTCCACGGCCGGCTCGCCGGCGGCAACCTCGCACTCCTCGCTGCGCTCTGCGGCACTCCCGACGCACTGCGCGGCAGCGGCGCGATCATCGTCCTCGAGGACATCAACGAGGCGGCCTACCGGGTGGACCGCATGCTGCGCCAGCTCGAACACTCCGGCGCACTCTCGGGTTGCGTGGGCCTCGCGGTCGGACAGTTCACGCTCGTGCCCGAGGACGAGAATCCCGATGCCCCCGACGTCACCGCCGTCATCGCGGAACTCGCCGGCCGCCTCGGCGTGCCCTGTCTCGCCAACCTGCCCATCGGCCATATTGCAGATCAGTGGACGCTGCCGCTCGGTGCGGACGCGACCCTCGATACCGCCGCGCGCACGCTGATCATCCACCGTGATTCGGCGGGCCCCACAGCCTGAGGACAGGGACGATGAAGAGTGCAGCCGAGTTGTTCACCGATGCCAGGGAGCGGGTGCCCCAGGTGACGGCATCGGACACGCTTGCGCAGCGCGCCGGCGATCCGTCGCTGGTGCTGATCGATGTCCGCGAGGACCGCGAGTGGAACCTCGGTCACGCGGCCGGCGCAGTGCATATGTCGCGGGGCACGATCGAGAGCAAGATCGACGCCGCCGTGCCGCGCGACGCCGCCATCGTGCTCTACTGCGCCTCCGGCAATCGGTCGGCGCTCGCGGCCGAGTCGCTGCAGGCGATGGGATACACGAACGTGAGCTCCATGGCCGGCGGATTCCGGGCCTGGGTGGATGCGAACGGCGACGTCGAGGGATGAGATCGGCGCAGGCCGCCGCACCCGCACGCCGGTGATGGACGCGCTCGCGTCGGCACTGCTCGGCCATGCGCGGGTGGAGGAGCCGGAGGAAGAAGGACTGCGCTGGGCGGCAGTGGCGCTCGTCCTGCGCGGGCTGAATGCCGATGCGGCCGAACTGCTGTTCATCAGGCGGGCAGAGCGCGTGGGCGACCCGTGGAGCGGGCATGTGGCCTTCCCGGGCGGTCGCCGCGACGGTGGCGATCCGTCGCTCGAGGTGACGGCGCGCCGCGAAACGCGCGAGGAACTCGCACTCGACCTCGACCGGAGCGCCCGCCTCCTCGGCATGCTGGACGACATCCGACCCCGGTCGGCGGCACTGCCCTCGATCGCGGTGCGACCGTTCGTCTTCGCACTCGAACAGCCTGTGTCGCTGGTGCCGAACGGCGAGGTTCACTCCACCTTCTGGATGCCCCTCTCGGCCTTGCGCGATCCGGCCTGCGCGGCCGAATACACCTTCGAGCGAGGCGGGGGGCGGATGCGGTTTCCGGCCTACCGCTGGGGGCAGGACGTGGTCTGGGGGCTGACCGAGCGGATCGTGACGCAGCTGCTGGCGCTGACGTCGACGCAGCGCTGACCCGGCGGGGGGGCAGGGTGAGCAGTCAGCGGGGCCGCGCAGGCGGCCTCTTTACTTTTCGGGCAAGGCCGTCGATAATTTCGTACAGACGAAATTCTCTCTTTCGGATGCCATGGCACTGCCCAGCCCGACGCCCGTCCAGCCCGAACTCCCCGAGCCCTCGTCCGCCAGCACCGGCTGGCGCCGCACCCGCGAAGCGCCGTCGCTGGCTGAGGCGTACCGCACGGTGCCGATCGGGCAGGGCAACTGGTTCCGGAAGCTGCTCGCCTTCGGTGGACCGGGGTACCTCGTCGCGGTCGGCTACATGGACCCCGGCAACTGGGCCACCGACCTCGCCGGCGGCGCCCAGTTCGGCTACTCGCTGCTCTACGTCATCCTCTTCAGCAACCTGATGGCGGTGCTCCTGCAGGGGCTCGCCTCCAAGCTCGGCATCGTCACGGGGCGCGACCTCGCACAGGCCTGCCGCGACGCGTACTCGCCGCGCATGTCGTTCGCGCTCTGGATCATTGCCGAACTCGCCATCGCCGCCTGCGACCTGGCCGAAGTCATCGGCACCGCCATCGCGCTGCAACTGCTGTTCGGGCTCTCGCTCCCGGTCGGCGTCACGCTCACCGCACTCGACGTGCTGATCGTGCTCTGGCTGCAGGGCAAGGGATTCCGCGTCCTCGAGGCGATGGTGATCGGGCTGGTCGCCGTGGTGGGCCTCTGCTTCATCTTCGAGCTGGTGCTGTCACGGCCCGACGTCGGCGGTGTGGTGCGCGGTTTCATCCCGGGACCCGAGATCATCGGCAATCGCGACATGCTCTACATCGCGATCGGCATCCTCGGCGCGACGGTCATGCCGCACAACCTCTACCTGCACTCGAGCATCGTGCAGACGCGCAAGTACGAGGAAACGAGCGCGGGCCGGCGCGAAGCGGTGAAGTACGCCTTCGCCGACTCGACCATCGCGCTCACCTTCGCCCTTGGCATCAACGCCGCGATCCTCATCGTCTCGGCCGCGACCTTCCACGGCACCGCCAATGAAGGGGTGGCGGAGATCCAGGATGCCTACAAGCTGCTCACACCGCTACTCGGCGCGGGCGCCAGCACCGTCTTCGCACTCGCATTGCTGGCCTCCGGACAGAACTCGACACTGACCGGCACGCTCGCCGGCCAGATCGTGATGGAGGGGTTCCTCAACCTGCGCCTCCAGCCCTGGGTGCGCCGCCTGCTCACCAGAGCGATCGCGATTGTCCCGGCGGTGGTGGTCAGTATCTTGTACGGCGCCAGCGGCACGGCCCGATTGCTGGTGCTCAGCCAGGTCATCCTCAGCCTGCAGCTGTCGTTCGCCGTGTTTCCACTGGTCGCATTCACCTCCGACCGGCGCAAGATGGGCGAGTTCGTGAACGCGCCGTGGCTGGTGGCGATGGCATGGACGGTTGCAGTGATCATCGCCGCGCTCAATGCGTGGCTGCTGTTCCAGGTGGTTCACGGCTGGCTGAGCTGATCATGTACCGACACGTCCTCGTCGCACTCGAAAATTCGCCGTACGACGACGCCATCCTCGGACACGTACGCGCGCTCGCGATGCTCTGCCGCGCCCGCGTCACACTGATCCACGTCGCCGACGGCTTCGCGGCGCGCAACCTTCAGTCGCTCAAGCTGCGGGAGTCGGAGGAGATGCGCACCGACCGCGCCTACCTCGACCGCTGTGCCGGCGAGCTCGCCGGCGCGTCGCTCGAGGTGGATGCGGTGCTCGCGTCGGGCGATCCCGCCACCGAGATCTGTGCCGCGGCCGAGCGTGAGTCGTGCGACCTGATCGCCATGGCGACGCATGGGCATGGCTTCCTCAATGACGTCGTGCGCGGCAGCGTTGCCAACCAGGTGCGGCACCGCTCACTGGTGCCGGTGCTGCTGGTGCGTGGCGTGCCGGGCGGCGCGCCTGCGTCACGTGCGCGCGCCTGAGCAGGCTGGGCGCGACCATGAGGATGCGCGCATGAGCGAGCCGCCCGTGCCCTCCGCCGCGGCAGCGCTCACCGCGCCGGTGGAGGACTACCTGAAGGCGATCTACGACATCCAGCAGGGCGGCAACGCCGCCACCACCAACGCGCTGGCGGAACGGCTCTCGCTCGCACCAGCCAGCGTCAGCGGCATGGTGCGCCGGCTCGCGTCGCAGGGGCTGCTGGAGCACGAGCCGTATCGCGGCGCGCGGCTCACCGCCTCGGGCCGCAGCGCCGCACTGCGCACCCTCCGCCGCCATCGCGTGCTCGAGAGCTACCTCGCCACGGTGCTTGGCGTGCCGTGGGACGACGTGCACGCCGAAGCCGAGCAGCTCGAGCACGCGGCCTCCGACGTCCTCATCGATCGCATGGCACGCGCACTGGGCGACCCGATGTTCGACCCGCATGGCGCGCCGATTCCCACCCGCGACGGCGTGGTGGACGAGACGCGCCACGCCACCCTCGCCGACTGGCCGGTGGGCACCCGCGGCACCGTCATGAGCGTTAGCGACAAGGATCCCGCTATGCTCCGCTACCTCGGTGAACTCGAACTGCGACCTGGTGCCATGATCGACGTGCACAACCGCGCCCCATACGACGGACCCATCGATGTCAGCGTCGGTGGCGTCCCGCGCCAGATCGGGCCCACCGCCGCACGCGCCGTTCGCATCGCTGCCGTCGCGTGAGTCGGCTGTGGTGTGGCGGTGTGCTGGCCGCGCTGCTCTGCGTTGCGCCGGTGGCCGCCCAGGTGATCGACTCCGCACCAACGCGTCCCGCCGCGGTGCGCACGATCGCACTCGATGCCCGCCTCGCCACCGACGCCGCTGTCGCGCTCGGCGACACGGTCCGGCTCTCCGCTGCTCCCGGTGATACGCTCGGCGAGCGCGCTGTCGTCGCCGCGCTGCTGGGCCGCCGCGCCGATCCCAGCGAGATCGCGCGCCAGGAATATCGCGCCCGGCTGCACCTCGACCAGCTCCAGCGGATCGTCGGCTACGGTGATCGCGTGGACCGATTCGCCGTACTCTCGCGCGGCCCCGACCAGCGGCGCACGCTCATCGACGCCATCAACGACGCCGCCTTCGGGTTCAAGGCCTGGCCCAGCGCCGACATCGCCGTGCGCACCAGTCGCACCTTCCAGGTGGTGCGCCGCTTCAATCGCGCCATCGGCGTGATCACCATCGTCGCCAGCGCGGCCTTCCTGCTCTGCATCCTGCTGCTCAAGATCGACGAGCGCCGCCGCGATGTCGCCGCCCTGCGCATGATGGGCATCTCGGCCGCCACCATCGTCAGGTCGGTCGTGCTCGAGGCGGGGATCATCGCACTGCTCGGCTCACTCGCCGGTGTCGGCTTCGGCATCGTCGTGGCCGCGATCGTGAACTGGCACTTCCAGGGTGTCTACCGCACGACGCTCGTCTTCACCCTCGTCACGCCAGCCACCGTGATCTTCGCCTGCGTGCTGTCGGTGCTGCTCGGCATCGTCGCCGGATGGCTCGCGGCACGACGGCTGGTGCAGGTGCCGGCACTGCAGTTGCTGGGTCGCTGATGCCAGTCCGACTCGCGTTCCTCGCGTTGCTCCGCCACAAGACACGCACCCTGCTCGCACTGCTCGGCATCGCAGTCTCGGCCGCGCTGCTGCTGGACATGGTGATGCTCGCGTCCGGCATGAAGGAGAATTTTCAGGGGTTCCTCATGCTGCGTGGCTATCAGCTCCGCGTGGCGCCGAAAGGCACCCTGCCATTCGACAGCGACGCGACGATCGACGGCACTGCCGCCCTCACCGCCGCCATCCGCCGACTGCCCGGGGTGAGTGCGGTCAGCCCCGTGCTCGGCGCACAGGCGCAGGCGACCTCGACGCGCGACTCGACGATCACCGCCTTCACGCTCGGCATCTTCCCCGACGTGCAGGGAGACTATGAACTCCTGCGCGGTGCAGACCTCACCGACAGCACCAGCCTCGTCGCCAACGAGCGCTGGCTCGCCGAGACGGGCCGCGCCATCGGTGATACCGTCAGCCTCGCGGTCGGGTACGATCCGCAGCTCCGCACCGTGCTTGGACAGCGGCGCTTCGTCGTGCGTGGCGTCGCACGCTTCTTCTACATCGCCGCCACGCAGCCCACGCTCGGCATGACGCTGCCGGTGCTGCAGGCGATGGGCGGCAGCGGCCGACGCGACCGCGCGTCGCTGCTCATGGTCAAGGCCGCCGCCGGTGCCGACGTCGAGGCGGTGCGCGCCGCCATCCAGCGGGTCAGTCCGCGCATCTCCGCCATCTCGCTCGAGGGCGCGACCGAGGCCGTCGAGCAGCGGCTCGGCTACTTCAAGCAGCTCGCGCTGGTGCTCGGGAGCATTTCGCTCGCCGTGGGTGTGCTGCTCGTGACCACGCTCATCACCATCGGCGTCAACGAGCGCGCCGGCGAGATCGCCGTGCTGCGCGCGATCGGTGTGGCCAAGGCCAGCATCGTCGGGCAGGTCGTGCTGGAGGGCATCGTGCTCACGGGCATCGGTGCACTCAGCGGGATCCTGATCGGACTCGTCACCGCGCAGTGGCTGGAACGGATCCTCGCCGATTTCCCCGGGCTGCCCGCGACGTTCCGCTTCTTCGTCTTCCAGCCGCGCGATGCCGGCTTCGCGCTGGCGCTGCTCGCAGCCGCCGGCATGCTGGCCGGCATCTATCCCGCATGGCGCGCGGCGTCGTTGCCGATCGCCGGAACACTTCGCCGCGAGGCCGTTGCATGAGTGCCACCGTTCAGGCGCGCGACCTCGCGCGCGGCTACACCATGGGCAGCGCCCGCGTCAACGCGTTGCGCGGCGTGTCGTTCGACATTGCGGAGGGCGAGTGGGTCGCCATCGTCGGCCCATCGGGATGCGGCAAGAGTACGCTGCTCAACCTGCTCGGCGCCGTCGACAGCCCCGATGCCGGCACCCTCACGATCGCCGGGCAGCGCATCGATCGCATGAGCGATGCCGAGGCCACCGCCTTCCGGCTGCGCAGCATCGGATTCGTCTTCCAGCGCTTCTACCTCATGCCGGCACTGAGCGCTGCCGAAAACGTCGAGCTGCCGATGGCGGAGGCGAAGCTGGCACGCACGGAACGGCGGGCGCGCGTGCAGGCGCTGCTGGGCTATGTCGGCCTCGCCTCGCGTGCGGACCATCGGCCGTCGCAGCTCAGCGGCGGCGAACAGCAGCGCGTCGCGATCGCCCGCGCACTCGCCAACACACCCGCGCTCATCCTCGCCGACGAACCCACCGGCGAACTCGATGCCGCCACCGGGCTCGAGATGATCGAGCTGTTCCGCCGCCTCAACGCCGACGGCACCACCATCGTCGTCGTGACGCACGATGCGCAGATGGCTGCCGCCGCTGGTCGTCGGATCCAGATGCGTGATGGTGCCATCGTGCCCGGCGACGCGCCGTGATCTGGCAGCTTGCGCTGCGGAACCTCGGCTTCCGCAAGCTGCGCACGCTCTTTCTGCTCGCCGGCTACGGCCTCGGCGTGGCGGTGATGATCGTGCTGCTCTCCGTTGGTGACGCGATGATCGCGCAGGCCAGCGACGAGAAGCTCGTCGGTGGCGGCGACGTCACCGTGCTCCCGGAAGGACTCGACGTCGAGGTGATGAAGACGGGCGGCGTCGGCGGGATGTTCTTCTCCATCGCCAACGCGCGCTTCATCCATCAGCAGCTCCTCGCCTCGCCACGGCACGCCGCCGAGGTGCGGGCGATCGCGCCGCAGGTGGAGTCGAAGCTCGTGTATGTGACGCTGCGCGACGGGCGCGAGGTGCCGGTGCGGGCCAGCGGTGAGATCCCCGAGGCCGGCGCCGCCGTCGGTGCGCCGGCGCTGATCACCGCCGGTAGCTGGCGCAACGATGATGGCGACCGCCGCTGGCTCTCCCCGACGCTCCCGGAACTGCGTGACGACGCCGATCACTTCCACCTGCCGCCAGCTGATGTCGCCAACCCGGAGAGCTGGGGTGAGTGGCACTACTTCAACGTGATCACGCCCGACGCGGACCGCTGGTACTTCATCTCGTACATGATCGCCGGTGACGTGCCCGACGGCCGTTGGGGCGGACAGTTCCTCGTCACGGCGCACGAGACGGGACGCCCGGCCCGTCGCTACGCGCTCGCCGTGCCGAAGACGGGCGTCCGCTTCAGCACGCGCGACGCCAACGTCGACTTCGGCGAGGCGGGCAGCGTGCAGGTGCAGCGCGACGGCAGTTATCACATCCGGGGCGTGGCGCGTGACGAGTCAGGCGGCGCCGCGCCGCTCCGGCTGGACCTGGTCGTCACGCCGGCGCCGCGCGCCTATTTCCCCGGCGCCACGCTCATCGCCGGTGAGAACCCGTCCGGCTACGCCGTACTCGGCCTGCGCGCCGACGCCACCGGCTCCATCTGCGTCGCGGCGCGGTGCGAGCGGTTCAGCGGCGCGCAGGCATACCACGATCACAACTGGGGCACGTGGCAGGGTGTCACGTGGGACTGGGGCAGCGCTCGCGCCGGTGCGTACACGATCCTGTATGGTCGCGTGCGACCGCCGGACAGCGCGAACGTCGCAGAGGCACCGCTTTTCCTGTACGTCGTGGACTCGCTCGGATTCCGCGCCGCGTTCCGGCCGACGCAGATCGTGTACGACGACGCCCGCGTGCTCCGTGGTCCGGGGCGTGGTCCCGCCACGGCGCGGCTGTTCGATGTGCGCGGCAGCGACACGCTCGACCTGCAGCTCACGATCGACGACGCGGTGGCGAGCGACACGCGCACGGGACTGATCGAGCGCGGGGAAGGCGAATACGCGCGCAGGCTGTCCACGCCCTGGTTTCTGCAGATGAAAGGCCGAGCCCGCCTGTCGGGGCGCATCGGCGGCAGCGCGATCAGCGGTGAGGGAATCGGTTTCTTCGAAACGTATCGTTGATGGCTTCGTACTGCCGCGTCGATGTCGCAAAAATCGGCACTCCATTGCAAACTTTGACAAATTGCGCCGCCGGCACTTGGCTCACCGTCCCCCGCCTGCGACCTTTGACGCATGGCAGCCACGATCCGGCTCGGCACGCAGGGCTGGAACTACGACGCCTGGGTCGGCCCCTTCTACCCGTCCGGTACGAAAGCGCCCGATTACCTCGGCGTGTATTCCCGCGCCTTCTCATCGGTTGAGATCGACTCGACTTTCTACGCGATTCCCTCCGTCCGGAGCGTGCGTGGCTGGGCCAGCCGCGTCCCCGACGGCTTCAAGTTCGCGCTCAAGCTCCCGCAGGAAATCACGCACGACAATCGCCTGCGCGAATCCACCGACCTCACCAACCTCTTCCTCGATCGCGCCCGCGAACTCGAGTCCAAGCTGGGCATCGTCCTCATCCAACTCGGTCCCGACTTCTCCCCCTCCGAACTCCCGGCGCTCGCCAGCTTCCTGCCCACCCTCCCGACGAAGGAGATCCCCTTCGCCATCGAGTTCCGGCAGCGCGGCTGGATCAACGACGGCGTCCTCGCACTCCTCAAGGAGTACAAGGTCGCCCTCACCCTCACCGACGCCCGCTGGATCCCCCGCAAGCAGATGCTGGCTCTCGCCGAGAACCCCACCTCACCCACCGCTTACCTGCGGTGGATGGGGCCGAACAGGGATTTCACCGACTACAGCCACATCCAGGTGGACCGAACCCGCGAGCTCAACGCCTGGGCCACCGCCATCAAGGGGCTGCAGACGCGCGTCAAGACCATCTACGGCTTCGTCAACAACCACTTCTCCGGCCACAGCCCCGAGAGTGTGCGCCAATTGCAACGGCTGCTCGGCCAGGAGCCGGTCACGCCCGACCAGCTTGGCGAACAGATGACCCTGTTCTAGTGGCCCTCCCCTGTTGAGCGACGAGAGCACCACGCCGGCCGGCCTGCGCCCGCGCGTCATCGTGTTCGTCGTGATCGCCGTCGCGCTCGCCGGCCTCTTCGCGCGGCTCGGCGTCTGGCAGCTCGACCGACTCGCCTGGCGCCGCGCCCTCAACGCCGAAGTCGCCTCCCACATCGCGGCTGCGCCGGTGCCGGTGGAGTCGCTCCCGCGCGACAGCGCCGCACTCCGCTACCGACGCGCCACACTCCGCGGTGTCTATGACTACGCCAACGAGGTGATCATCACCCAGCGCATCCGCGGCGGATCACCGGGCGTGAACCTCCTCACGCCGCTCCGCATCGCCGGACGTGACAGTGCCTACCTGATCAACCGCGGCTGGGTCTACTCCCCCGACGGCAAGGACGTCGACCAGCAGAAGTGGCGCGAGGCCGACACCGTCGACGTGCTCGCATTCGCGCTGCCCGCCTACGCCGGCGATTCCGCCGCGGCCGGCATGGCCAGCGCGAAGATCATGCGCACCCTCGACTTCGACGCGGTGCAGAAAGGCATGCCCTACCCAGTTGCCCGTCTGCAGCTCGTGCAGCTCGGCGACACGGCACCGAAGGGCAACGTCCCACCACGGCTCATCCCGCCGCCGCCGTCGGAAGGCGCGCACAAGAGCTACGCCGTGCAGTGGTTCAGCTTCGCGACCATCGCGCTCATCGGCGCGGGGCTCTTCGCGTACAACGATCGGCACCGCAACCGGCCACGCGTCGACGACACCTGACCGTCGGCACGCCTGACCGTCACCGCGCATGCCCGACGCGTTCGCGCGCGTTGTGCGCCACACCACCCGTCAGGTCGCGTCCGGCGCCTTGCGCTGCAGCACCACCATCGCCGCGGCGATCATCGCGCCGCCGATCCACGTGCGTGGCCCCACCGGCTGCCCCAGCACCAGCCCGGCCAGCAGCGCGGTCCAGAACGGCTCCACCGTGCTCACGATCGACGTCTTCACCGGCCCCAGTAATGCCAGTCCGGCGAGAAACGTGATGAACGCGATCGTCGTCGGGATCAGCGCCAGCAGCGCGGCATACAGCAACAGCGATGACGACGGCGACAACAGCGGCGCCTGCGTCACCAGCGCGCCGATCACGAAGCAGATCGCCGCACCGAGCGCGATCCAGGTCGTCGCGGCCGCCGGCTTGAGCCCCGCCTGAATCTTGCCCAGCCACGGAATCAGCAGCGCGTAGACGAGCGCCGCCGCCAGCGCCAGCGCAATGCCGCGCGGGTCGAGCTTCGTCGCCAGCGGATTGCCCACGATCGTCACGATGCCACCCAGCGACAGCGCCAGTGCGGCGAGCTTGTAGCCATCCACCGGCTCGCTTCGCCGCAGGATCGCGAGCACTGCCACCCAGGTGGGATAGGTGTAGAACAGGAACGCCACGCTCGCCGCCGGAATGAACTGCAGCGACGCCACCGAGAGCCCTGCAATCGCCGTCTGCGCCGCACCGCCCAGCGTCAGCAACGGCCACTTCCGCGCGCCCACGGCACGCACCGCGCCAAGACCGCCTGCCACCACGCAGAGCATCGCCGCGCCCATCACGTAGCGCACGGCGAGCAGCGCGGACAGCGTCGCGCCGCCGTCGAGCGCGCGCTGCGTGAAGATCAGCGTCGTGCCGAAGCAGGCGGCGCTGATCAGCACGAGCAGCGTGCCACGCAGCGGATGTGCCGGTGCTGCCGGGGGCGTCGTCACAGGTAGGTGCCGCGCAGCAGGAGCGTCGCCAGCGTGAAGTAGATCACCAGCCCCGTCACATCCACCAGCGTCGCCACCAGCGGTGCCGAGGCACTCGCTGGATCGAGCCCGACGCGCTTCAGCGCGAACGGCAGCATCGCCCCCACCAGCGTGCCGAAGGTCACCACGCCGATCAGCGACAGCGCCACCGTCAGCGCCAGCATCGTGTGCCCGGCGCCATACACACTCAGCCCGAGCGACTCCCAGATCTCGATGCGGGCAAAGCCGATCACGCCCAGCAGCGCACCGAGCATCAGCCCACTCGGCAGTTCGCGCATCGCCACCCGCCACCAGTCCCGCAGTCGCACCTCGCGCAGTGCCAGCGCACGGATCAGCAGCGACGTCGCCTGCGACCCCGAGTTGCCGCCGGAGCTGATGATCAGCGGCACGAACAGCGCCAGCACCGCCGCACGCTGGATCTCCCCCTCGAACCGGCCCATCGCCACCGCCGTGAACATCTCGCCGATGAAGAGCACCGTCAGCCAGCCGGCGCGCTTGCGCAGCAGCGTGAAGAAGCCGGAGTCGATGTACGGGTCGTCCAGCGCTTCCATGCCGCCGAGCTTCTGCACGTCCTCGGTCGCGTCCTCCTGGACGATGTCGATCACGTCGTCCACCGTCACCACGCCCAGCAGGCGCATGTGGTCGTCCACCACCGGCACGGCCACGAGGTCGTACTTCGACGTGCGCTCCACGATCTCCTCGCGCCCGGCGTGCACGGTCACCGTCACGACCTCCTGCCACGCCACGTCCGACACCAGCGTGCCGTCAGGCGCCGCCAGCAGTTCGCGCAGCGACATCACCCCCGCCACGCGTCCGGCGTCGTCGGTGGTGTAGATCGTGTACATCGCCTCCTTGCGGCCGATGCGGGCGATCGCGCGCACGCTCGCCAGCGCCTCTTCCACCGGCTGCGACGACGGCACGGACACGAACTCGGTCGTCATCAGGCGCCCGGCCGTGTCGGCCTCGTACGCCAGCAGCTGCTCGGTCTCGCGCTGCTGCTCCGGCGGGAGGGCCGACAGGATCTCGTCGGCGACGTCCTCCTCGAGCTCGTCCAGCACCTCGGCGCGATCGTCCGGCGTCATCTCCGTGACGAGCTGCGCCGCCTGGCGCGTCGTCATCGTCTCGAGGACGTCGCTGCGCAGCTCCTCGTCCAGATACTCGAGCACATCGGCCGCACGCTCGGCACCGAGCGCGTTCAGCAGCGCCACCACGCGATCGCGGGGCACGGCGGCCGCCACATCCGCCAGGTCGGCCGGATGCATCTCCTCCGTCTCCGCCGCCACCGCCTCCGGCGCCTCGTCAAGGAGCGCGAGGATGTCCGGGGCGAGCAGTGCGGCGATCGGCAGATCGTCGTTGCGTCGCTTCTTGGCCATCATGAGGCGGTCACTCGAGCGGTGGCCCGGCCAGACCGGGCGAGCCAACCGACGTCACGAAAAGGAAGACGACCGTCCGGTCGTCGTGAACAGGCGGGCCGGGTGGGTGCGAGCCGGCGACGCTCGGCCAAGTTAGGCCGACCCGCCACGTGGGGTAACCCCATGCACCGGCCCCTGCGTCACGACTCCCCCACCACCGGCAGCCGGCGCTCCTGCTGCACGGCTCGCACCGTGAAGCCGGCCACGCCGATCGCCTCACGCAGGGCCTCCGCGGTCGCGCCACCGTCGTGCTCGACCTCCACGCGACCCATCGTCACGTCGCACCACGAAATGCCCGGCACCATCGCCAGCGACGTCTGCACTGCCCGCACGCAGTGCACCGCACACATGCCGTCGACCTGCACGATGGTTCGCATCACGCAAAGCTACGCGCCTCGCCCGCTAGGTTTGGACATGCCACTCTCCGTCGCCTTCCTCGGACTGGGCGCCATCGGCGCCCCAATGGCCGCGCACGTCGCGCGCGCCGGCCACGCGCTCACCATCTGGAACCGCACCATCGAGCGTGCCAGCGGCAGCGAGGCAGCCGCCGCCGGCGCCCGTGTCGCCACCTCGGCCGCCGACGCGGTGCGCGACGCCGACATCGTCATCACCTGCCTCCCCGAGTCGTCGCACGTCGCCGCACTGCTCGCGGCCGACGGCGGGGCGATGCAGTCCGCGCTGCGACGCGGTGCGTTGCTGGTGGACTGCACCTCCGGCGATCCCGACACCAGCCGCCGCATCGCTGCTTCGCTCGCCACCCTCGGCGTGGACTTCATCGACGCTCCCGTCAGCGGTGGCGTGGCCGGCGCGGTCGCCGGGTCGCTGACGGTGATGGTCGGTGGCGATGCCGCACTCCTCGAGCGCGCCCGTCCCGTGCTCGACAGCTTCGCCGGCAAGATCGTCCATTGCGGTGCCCTCGGCGCCGGCGATGCGATCAAGGCCGTCAACAATGCCCTCCTCGCGCTGCACATCTGGTCCACCGCCGAGGGGCTCGCGACCGCGATGAAGGCAGGCGTCGCGCCCGATGTGGCGCTCGACGTGATCAACGCGTCATCAGGCCGATCCAATGCCTCGATGAACCTCTTCCCCGACCGCGTGCTCACCGGCGCCTTCCCGCGCACCTTCCGCCTCGCGCTGCTCGACAAGGATGCCGGCATCGCCGCGGCACTCGCGCGCAGCCAGAAGGGCGCCGCGCCGACCCTCCAGCTCGCGGCCGACCTGATGCGAATGGCGCATCTCGAGCTGGGCGACGAGGTGGATCACGTCGAGGCCGTGACGCTCGTCGAGCGCTGGGCCGGAGTCGAGCTGCGCTCGTGACCCAGCCGCGGTGTGCAGTGGCAATCGGTGCCGCGGCGGGCGCCGCGATGCTGCTGGCGTCCTGCACGCCCACCCCGCGCGCCGTCGCGCGTCCCGCGGCCGAGTTCCTGCTCGTCTCCGACGATTCCACGGCGTGGGTGCGCACCGCGGCCGACACGGTCATCGTGTATCGCGCACCGATGACCATCGCCGCGCTGAGCGGTCGCCTGGTGGAGCTGTATGTCGCCGAGGAGGCGATCGATTTCGAGGATGCCACCTTTCTCGCCGCGCGCGTCTTCCGCCGTGATCTCGTCACCGGCGACAGCACACTGGTCTTCGCCGACTCGACCGTGCTGCGTGAGGCGTTCGCCTACATGCGCACCCATCCCGGCGCCGAGCCGCTGGGTGACGACGAGGAACCTGCGCAGGACAGTCGCTCGGTCGAGGCGGGCATCACGCCGCTGGACGTGCTCGGCCCGATGCTCGGTGTCGAGGTCCATGTGGACCGCAGTGCGGGTGACGTCGGCACGCACGACACCTATCACGCCAGCATCGACCTGATGACCGGGCGCCGGCGTGCGCTGTCGCAGCTCGTCCCGCCGCGTGCCGCCGCCGATGCGACGCTGCGCGCGCGGCAGGCGCTTGGCGCAGACGTGATGCTGGCCGGTCGCCGCGCCGGCCCGCTCGGCAAGGCCGCCAGCCGCGCCCTCGGCGCCCTCGTCTTCGACACCCTCAGCTTCTCACTGGTCGCACGCGGCGACTCGCTCGCGGCGCGGTTCCTCGCGCACGACGAGCAGGTCATCGACGAAGGATCCGATTCACACCGATTCGCCATCCGCGCCGTGGCGATTCCCGCACCGGACTGGTGGCCGGCAGCGCGTCGGCGGCTGCCCCGGCAGCGCGCCGACTCCACGAAACAGCTCGACGGTGGCCCGATTTCGCTCGTCGTGCGCGGCGATACCGCTGCGACGGCGGACGTCGCCGCGATCACTGGCGCGGGCCTCCGCCCTGTCCTGCGCATGCATGGACCGGTGCGCCGGATCATCCCGCTCGGCGATTCGCTGATCGCGCCGCGCGGGCAGTGGCGGCAGGGCCTGCTGCGCGCTTTCTCCGAGTCAGGCTATTATTCCGATCAGGTTCGTGCAGCGTCGCTGCGCGGCCGCGCGCGCCCCACCGCTTCCAGGCAGGCGGCACTATGACGATCGGCGGAGATTCGAACTCACGCGCGCAGCCGATGCCGGTGGCGGCGCCGCTGCCCGACCTCGCGCCGACGATGACGCCGGCGCTCGCCACCAGCATGCTGCCGCTCGTCTCGCGCATCGTGGCCGACCTGCGCACCGCATGGGAGGCGTGGCGGAGCGCGGTCAATCGCTACGACGATGTGATGGCGGCACTCGACGCCGATCTCAATTCCACCATCGCGCGCGAGGCGCAGCGGCACGTGCGCCGGTGTGCGGCGGAGGTCGAGGCGTTGCGCCACGAACTCGAGCCGCTCGGCGCCACCTGCCCCTCACCACGCAGCGGGCGTGTGGAATGGCACGCCATCATCGATGCGGTGCCGGTCACGCTGCTCTGGCATCCTGGGGACCTCGCCGTCACGCAGATCGAGTCGGGCACCACGGCCCACGACGCCAGCGACGCGGACGACTCTGACGACACCGACCCGTCGCGATCCTGACGGGTCGTCACCACTACGGCGCCGAAGAGTGGCGTCGTGGATGTTGGTCTCAGACGCGCGGCAATGGCGCTGCCGCGTCGCCTGACGGCGCGTCGATGCCGCTGGCTTCGGATTCGTAGGGCACCTCGATCTCCAGCCCGTCACGCGCCGCGATCGTCGCGCCGAAGACCGACTGGGCCTGCGTGACCAGCTCCCCCGGGTCACGCGAATAGCGCGCCGAAAAGTGCGTCAGCAGCAGCCGGCGCACCCCGGCATCCCGCGCGATCGTGGCCGCCTCGCGCGCCGTGCTGTGCCCCGTCTCGACCGCCCGCTCGGCCTCGTCATCACCAAAGGTCGCCTCGTGGACCAGCACGTCGGCGCCGGCCGCCAGCTCCCGCAGCGCCGCAGTCGGTCGCGTGTCCCCCGAAATGACGACCTTCCGGCCGGCCCGCGGCTGACCGACCAGCATCGAGGCGTCGATGTCCCGGCCGTCGGGAAGCGTCACCCGCTCGCCCCGGTGCAGCCGGCCCCATAACGGCCCCTCCGGTATGCCGATCTGGCGGGCCAGTTCCGGGTTGAAGCGCCCGAGCCGGATCTTCTCCACCAACGCATATCCGATCGCCGACGCGCCGTGATGTTCGGCAGGAATCGCATGAATCTGGTACCCGGCACGATCGATCAGGGCACCCGGCTCGAGCTCGGCAATTTCTACCGGGAACGTGAGGCGCTCCCCCCCGAACGCGATGCAGGCCCGCAACGAACGCTGGGCGCCTGGCGGGCCGTACAGTCGCAGCAGCTCCGTCCGACCCTGCAGCGCCATCGTGCGCGTCAGCCCGATCACCCCGAGGACGTGGTCGGTGTGGAAGTGCGTGAAGAAGATCTCCCCGGCTGTGAACCCGACCCCGTAGCGCATCATCTGACGCTGGGTGCCCTCGCCGCAGTCGAACAGAAGGGTTTCTCCCTCCCGCACGAGGGCGATCGACGAGACGTTGCGCTCGACGGTGGGCCGGGCGGCCGACGTGCCGAGGAAGCGGAGCAAAAGCGACATTTCCGAATATAGCATTTGACCGCTGCCGAACTCTGCTATACTGTTATTGGACGGCCCTTGGATGGCTGTGCCGCTTCGTCAGCTCCGCTCGGCAGACTTTGCTGCGCAAGCTCAGCTGACGGCCCGCATTGTGCATGGGAGTCGCTGTGCAGGACGCTGCGAGGCCGCCACGGACGGTGGCTCGCAGAAACATCCGGTTGCTTTGGGACGTACCCCAGCGCATCGTAGGCAGTGATGCTGGATGGGTTCGGTGGTTCGAGGTGGGTGGCGCTCCGACAGGAAGCGGAGGGAGCGGACCTGCTGACACTGCCAAGCCTGACGGTTGGCCGGAGCAGGAAACCTTCACGTAGCAGGAGGACGCTGCATGGCAGAGACGACAGACCGTGGCTCGGCGCCGATGGGCGACGAAAAGCCGCGAAAGAGCACGCGGGGGTTCGCCAGCATGAATCCCGAACGCCAGAAGGAGATTGCCTCCAAGGGCGGACGGGCAGCACATGCCAAGGGAACCGCGCACGAGTGGTCCCGCGACGAAGCCCGCAACGCGGGCAAGAAGGGTGGGGAGATCGTCAGTCGCGATCGTGCCCACATGGCATCGATCGGTCGTGAAGGCGGCGGCGCACGCAGCCGGAATCGGCGTGGCACCTCGGACGAGACGCGGCGCTAGTCCGCCCGAGTGATCCTCGATTACGCCTGTCCCCCATACGGCGGCAGGTTGGACATCGATGGTCTGGTCGATACGACGCAAAGGGCGCTCCGCCTCGGTGACGGAGCGCCCTTTGTCATTTTCGTCACTCAGCCTGGCACGCCCCAGCGCTGCTCGTAGGAGCGCGCATCGAACTTCTTGTAGGCGAGGTCGATCGACATGTAGCGGATCGTGCCAAGGATCGGTCGCCGCTGCCACGGCCGGTCGAACTTGCCCAGGCACCACTGGATGCCGCCGAAGCTGCTCGGATCGCGCCCGTCGATCGCGTGACGATTGTTCAGGGCGATCATGATGCGGAGCGCCTCCGCGACGTTCGCACTCCACAGCACGATGTACTTGCCCCAGTACATGCGCATCACGTTGTGCATGGTGCCGGTGGTGAGCAGCTCGCGCTGCGCCGCATTCCAGAGTGGATGATGCGTGCGCGCCGCCTCGAACGTGGCGAGGTCGTACACATGCTGACGCGGGTCAGCGGCATGCCGCGCCATGTTCTCGCGCACCCAGTTCGGCAGGCCGTCCAGCGTCGCGAACCGCGGGTTGCGCAGGCAGAAGTTCAGCGAAAGCTCGCGCCAGGTGATCAGCTCGTCGAAATACTTCTCCGCCTGCGCCGGCGCCCCGCGCTCGCGCACCGTGCGCGCCACCTCCGCCGCACTCACCTGCCCGTAGTGCAGGTATGGTGACATCCGGCTCGAGCCGCTGGCGTCACCGGGTTCGTTGCGACGATCGGCGTAGTCCGGCAGCACGTGCTCGCAGAAGTGGTCGAGGCGGGCGCGAGCCGCGATCAGTCCCGGTGGCACCGACGCCACGGCGGGCACGCGATGGTCGATTTCGCAGCGCGCGATCTCGCCCGCCACGTCGATCGTGGCGAGGGGCAGCGCATCCACGTCCAGCGAGCGTCGCAGTGAGGCACTCAGCTGTTTGCGCGGTGGCTGGTCCTGCACGGGCTCCAGCGCGAAGTCGCGCAGCTTGGCCAGCTTGGGCCGGATCGTGCGCGCGGCGAACTCCTCCTTCTGGAATGCCGCCGCCGGCACGATCGCATGCGACTCCACCGCCACCATCCGGCAGTCCAGCCGCGCGGCCACCCGTGCCGAGCGGGCGTCGATGCCGGCGGTCGGGAACTGGTCGGTCACGACCAGCGCGGCGCGGGCCGCGAGGCGATCCACCACGCGACTGTCCCCATCCAGCCGGTGGCGCAGGTGGAAGAGGTAGGTGTACCCGAGAGCTTCCGCGCGCGCGGCCAGCTCCACGGCGTTGCCCACGATCATCGCATGCGCTCGGTCGTTCGCGTGCTCGTAGTGCGGATTCAGCCCCTGATAGATGACCAGCGGTTTCCCCAGCCGGTCGGCCTCGAGGGTGGCGTACCGCAGCGCCCAGTTCTCCTCGAGGCGATGGGTGCTCTGCATCCAGTACAGGATGTACTCCCCCTCGGGACGGAGCCGGATGCCGTTCAGCGGCGCGGCGCGAAGGGAGAGCTGGTCGCGCGTGAACTGCGAATCGAGAGCATGCATGGCGGCGGGTCGGAACATCGTGGCGGTGTGGGGTACAGATGATCGAGCTGCAGGAGCGGTTCCCGTGCCATCGGGGCCGGAGTTGACCGCGGAAGCTGGGTCAGCTAGCTTCAGGAGACTGTGCGAGGTGCCGATACGTTCTCGTGATGGGGCACCTACAGAGTCTGGGGCTGTAGCTCAGTTGGTAGAGCGCTGCAATCGCACTGCAGAGGTCAGGGGTTCGATTCCCCTC
>JANNXU010000062.1:0-64720 GCA_031409715.1 Gemmatimonadaceae bacterium
GACACCGACGCCACCTACCATCTCGGCGATCTCGTCGGCTACTCATCGAATCCGAACGAGGTGGTGCAGCGTCTGACCGCGCGCGGCATCAGCGGCATCGCCGGTAACTACGACTCGACCGTCGCGACGGACTACAAGCACCGCGGCTGCAAGAGCGAGACGCCGCGGCAGGAGGAGCTGGCGCACATCAGCTACGAGTATACGCGCGGCGCGGTGACCGGCGAGACGAAGCGCATGCTCGGCGCACTGCCCTTCTCGATGGATATCCGGCCGAATGGTGGACATGCCTCGGGGCCGCGGCTGGTTCTCGTGCACGGCACACCAACGCTGAACACGCTGTACTGGACCGAGGATCGTCCCGACGACTTCTGCCTGAAGATGGCGGCGAGCGTGAACCTGAAGGCCGGTGATGTGATCGCGTTCGGGCACACGCACAAGCCGTGGCATCGCGAGGTGGAGGGCATCCACTTCATCAATACCGGCAGCGTGGGGCGACCGAAGGACGGCGATTGGCGCGCAGGCTACGTCCGGCTGACCTTCGCCAGCGCGGGGCCGCAGGTGGAGTTCGCGCGCGTGCCATATGACGTGGCTGCGGCCGCGCAGAGCGTGCTGGCCGCAGGGCTGCCAGAGGAGTTCGCCGAATTCCTCCGCACAGGCGGGAAGCCCGCGCCGAGCGCGGCGATGACCTGATTACGCCGCGGGATTCGCTTTCCGAACAAGCGTGCCCCGCAAATCGGTACCGGGCGATACGGTATTCGACACCGTGCCATACTTCCGAACGTTGGTGTGTAGCAGTGCAAGGCGCTGGTCGGACTCATCGGATTCGACGCGAATCTCATACGTGATCGATTCCAGTCGGGGCGGCACATCCTGACGAACACCGGTGAGACTGACCGACACGCTCGAGAGCGAGAACTGCAGCATCGGCGCCAGCCGCTCGATGCTCTTCAGCATGCACGCGGCGACGGCGGCCAGGAGCAATTCTGCTGGATTGAAGGCATCCACGCGGCCGGCCAAATCGGTGTCGAGGATGAGCGTCGCCTCCTTGCACTCCGCAATGCTGCCATGCGCGTCGACGCGATGGGCGGCGACCATGTACGTGAGCGGCGGTGCGGTGTCGGGCATGCGCGATTCTCGGATGTGGGGAGCGTGTCGACGCGCAGAAGGTCAGCCAGAAGGCACGGTGGCGCATGACGGCGATAGACTCGTCGCACACGCTGCGCCAAAAACCGAATCCTCCACCTGAATCGTGGCGTGCTCGATGTTGAACTCGTCTCGCAGCTCATGTGCGATGGACTGCAGGAGGACGTCGTGTGCGGGAGCCGCTGCCGTCCGCACCACGTGCACGCTCAGCGCCACCTCCGACGTGCTCAGCGCCCAGACGTGCAGATCATGGAGAGCGCCGACGCCCGGTGTCGCGAGCAGGTGTGTTCGGATCGCCGGGATGTTCACTCCGTCTGGCACGCCGTCGAACAGCAGGTGCAGCGATTGCCGGAACAACGACAGCGTACCAGCCACGATCACGACGACGATGACCATCGTGACCACAGGGTCGATCCATCCCCATCCGCGCCAGAGATACAGCGCGCCGGCGATCACGACACCCAGCGACACGACGGCGTCCGCGGCCATGTGGAGATATGCACCGCGGATGTTCAGGTCTGTCCGGCTGCCTGAGACGAAGAGCCACGCCGTCACGGCGTTGACCACGACCCCGATGCCGGCGACGAGCATCACAACTCCACCCTGCGTGGGCAACGGTGACTGGAAACGCTGGATGGCCTCGAAGCCCAGTGCTCCCATCACGACCAGCAGGATGACGGCGTTGGCGAAGCTGGCGAGAATCGACGCGCGTCGCCAGCCGTAGGTGTGCGTATCGTTGGCGTGCAGGCGCGCGGCCGCTGTACCGGCCCAAGCGAGCAACAGGCCGCCGACATCACTGAGGTTGTGTCCCGCGTCGGCGACCAGCGCGAGTGATCCGACCCGCCAGCCGGCCAGCGCCTCGACCAGCACGAACGTCAGGTTCAGCGCAATGCCGATCCGGAACGCACGGCCGTAGTCGGCCGGAGCGTGTGCGTGCGCATGTCCGTCACTCACCGCGCGACCTGTCGGACCGTGCCCTGACTCCACTCGCCGAACGATCCATCGTACAGGCGCGGCTCGTACCCGAGATACCGGAACACGAAGTACAGATAGCTGGCCTGGACGCCCGTGCGGCAGTACGTCACGATGTCCCTGCCTCGCGTGAGCCCGGCTTGCGCGAGCATCTCGCGCAGCTCGGCAGGATCCTTCAGGAACGCGGGTTCCTGCGCCGTGAGTGCAGTCCGCCAGAAGACGTTCCGCGCACCCGGGATGTGCCCAGGACGCTCGATGCCGTCGCCGGCCACGGCACCGCTGTACTCGGCGGGCGGGCGCGCATCGAACAGTTGCAGTCCCGGTGCGCCGAGATGCCGCGTCAGCTCCAACACGTCGATGAGCCGACGACGCTGTACGCGTGGCGTGAGGATGCCGCGCGCGGTCTCGGTCGTGATCGCGTCCGACGTCGGAAGGCTCGCAGCATTCCACGCAGGTAGCCCGCCATCGAGCAGGCTCACCCGGCCGGCCATACCGAGATAGTCGAGCGTGAAGAAAAGACGCGCCGCAGCCAACGGATCACCGTAGATCACGACGTTGCTCCGCGTGGAAATGCCGACGGACTCCATGACGGAGTCAAGCTGCGCCACTGGTGGCAGCTCGTTCGTCACACCGTCCCGCTCCACGACGAAGGAGCGCAGTGGCAGGAATCGCGCACCGGGAATCTGTGAGCCGGTATTCGCGGCAGTGTCACGCTCTGCATGGATGATGACGAGTGCGGGATCATCGAGCCGTGCCGCGAGCGCCGACACCGATATCAGCAGTCCCGTCGCGGTCGACGGCGCGCGCTGCGCCGCTGCGGAGGGAGATGTGCTTGCAAGCACCACCACCGCGACGGCTGCACGGAGCGACCACATCACAACGCGCTCAGCCACCCCTCGACCTTCTCGCGCCCAGGCACACCACCCGCATGCACGACCTTCTCGTCGATCACCACGCTGGGCGTGGACATGACTGCGTACCGCGCGATGTCCTGAAAGTCTTCGACCTTTTGCACCGTGACCGACTTGCCGGCCGCACTGGCCATGTCCTCGATCAGCTTCACCGTGGCCTTGCAGCTTGAGCAACCACTCCCCAACACCTTGATCGTCGTCATGCAGACCTCACCGGTGCTCAGAGCACCGCATTGAAGATGTATCCCACGGCCAGGATGCCGCAGCCCACCACACCAACGAACGTCAGAATCAGCCGGACCTTGAGCACCTTGCGGAGGATGATCATCTCCGGGAGCGACAGCGCGATCACGCTCATCATGAACGCGAGCACCGTGCCGAGTGCGGCGCCCTTGGCCAGCAACGCACCGACGATGGGGATGATGCCGGCGGCGTTGGTGTACATCGGAATGCCGATCAGCACTGCGAGGGGCACCGACCACCACGCGTCACGGCCCATGATCCGCACCATGAAGGCCTCCGGCACATACCCGTGAATCACGGCGCCGATCAGGATGCCGCCCAACACGTAGGGCCAGACCTTGCCGACGATCTCGTGCACGGACGCGAACCCCGCCTGAATGCGATCCGCGAGCGTCAGAGTGTCATCGGCGACAGACGCCTGCGTCTTCGGCATCTGCTGCACCCAGTCCTCGAGCGACGTCTCCATCTTCAGCTTGCCGATGACCCAGCCGGCGATGATGGCGATGCTCAGTCCAAGCCCGAGATAAAGCGCGGCGACGCGGAACCCGAACATGCCGAACAGCAGCGTAAGCGCGATCTCGTTCACCATCGGCGCCGCGATCAGGAACGAGAAGGTGATGCCGAGCGGGACGCCCGCCTGCACGAACCCGATGAAGAGCGGCACCGCGGAGCAGGAGCAGAACGGCGTCACGATGCCGAGTGATGCGGCCATCACGTTCCCCACTCCTTCCGCGCGCCCGGCCAGCAGCACGCGCGTACGTTCGGCGGTGAAGTAGGAGTTGATCATCCCCATCACCATCACGACGCCGGTGAGCAGCAGCAGCACTTTCGGCGCGTCGTACAGGAAAAACGTCACCGAATCGGCGAGCCGACTGCCTGGTGTGATCGGTAGCGCGGCGACCAGTGCAGCCGCCATCGGCGCCAGGGATCGGTAGGTGACGAACCAGAGCACGATGGCCAGCCCCAGAAACAGCCGCGGGCGAAGCCGTGGGAAGGCGAGTGCGGCGTTCATGATGCCGCCTGCAGTCGCACGGGCCGCCCCTCGAACCGCTGCAGTCGGTCGCGTGCAGCGCCAAGGATCGCGTCCGGCACCCCACCTTCGGCATAGCCACGGATGATCAGCCCGGCCCAGTGCGGCATCTCGGTCAGCCGGTAGAACATCCGGCGCCCCTCTCGGCGACCATCGACCCACCCGGCGTCGCGCAGCACCGCCAACTGGCGGGAGACGACGGGCTGGATCAGGTCGAGCGCCGCCTCCAGCTCACAGACGCAGAGCTCGCCTTCTACAGCGAGGAGGGCGAGGATGGTGCGACGGGTCGCGTCGGAGAGAGCATCGAGGTTCAGTGGCATGCAGATACATACACCAGAGCATATATATTTGCAATAGCATGTGTCAGCATCCAAGGCGAGCGCAGCTGCACCGGCGCTTTGGCCGCGCAGCCCGCACGGGGTCAGCCGATCACGGCGCCCGATGATCCATCCGCTGGAACGCCATGAACTGCGCCACCGCCGCCACGGCGTCAGCGTCGGTCGTCGTGATCCGCAGCGCACCGCCGCGCGGCAGGTCGCTCACGCTGTACGCGATCACACGCCGCTTGGCCGCCATCACCGCAGCTCCGGGCACGGTCTGCAGGTGCACCGCTGCCGGCGACGAGAAGTCACCCTGCCTGAACGCCTGCGCGATCTGCCGCAGGTGCGCACGAATCGTGGCGACGCCCACCGAGTCCTCCGTGTCGCGCTGGAGTTCGATCCGCCCACCATCCGGCAGCGCGTCGAAACGATGCGTGGACGTGTACTGGTCCACGCCCATGACCGCCTGTCCGTGCGCCTGCACCGCTGCGAACGCGCTATCCGAGTTACCATGCGTCATGCCGGCCATCCCACTCGACTGGCCCATGCCGCGCATCGGCCCCATGCCGGACATGCCGCCGTTTTTCATCATGGCTTCGTGCATCGCCACCATGCCGCGATTCGCCAGGTCCGTCACTTCGGCGGCGTGACGCTGCAGCAGGCCCACGGTTGCCGTGTCCTTCGATGTCTCCGTCACCATCACGCCGCTCGGCGTCCGTGCCACGACGCGCTGGATGTTCGACCCGTTGCGCAACACGCCCCGCAGCACGGGCGTTTCCATGGGCATGTTCGGGTCGTGAGACGTGCGCACGAGCTCACCGGTCGTCGCGACGTGCTCGCGCAGGATGCTCTGCATCCCGGGATCGTCCGACTCGGTCACCGTGCGCACGCCATTGGGCAGGTTCGTCACGGTACGGCGAATCTTGTCGTGGTTCATCACCATCTCATGCACCAGACGCATCATCGCCGTCGTCGCGGTATCGCGTCCGGCCCCCATCATCATGCCGCCGCCCTGCTGGGCGAAGGCGGGGGTCACCGAAAGTACGGCGGTGGCAAAGGTCAGCGTGGCGGCTGCTCGGCGGGCGTTCATGGTCGGGCTCCTGAGACGGTTTGACAGTTCCCCGCCCCGTCATGCGCCATGAGTGACAGCGCTCCGCGGGCGGTAGTTTCACCGTAGCGCCCGTGCCCTGGGGGCGCTGGAACCAAAGTCACACCCCGACCAGCGGACTCGTCAGGCCGTGTACCACGACGTTCACGATGTTCTGGAGAGCCTCCCCCTGTTCGGCGCGCTGCCGGCGGAGACGCGGCGCCAGCTCGTCCTCGCCGGCAGCATCCGGACCTACGAGACCGGTGCAACGCTGTTCGTATCCGGCAGCGAGCCGGAGGGCGTGCTCATCGTCCTCGACGGGACTATTCGCGTTGTCCGCTCGCACAGTGGTCGCCAGCAGGTCGTCCACAGCGAGACGCGCGGCGGTACGCTGGCCGAGGTGCCGTTCTTCTCGGGAGGCACGTTACCGGCAACCGCAGTCGCCGCCGAGCCGTCTCGCTGCCTCGTGCTCCACGCCGACGCCCTGCGCCGCCTGATTGCTGCAGATGGGGCACTCGCCACGCTGTTCCTCCGACGACTCGCCCAACGTGTGCGCGTCCTCGTGGACCGCCTGGATCGTGTGGCGGGCCAGCACGTCCTCGCCCGGGTGGCCGGGTTCATCCGCGCGCGAACGCTGCACACGAACACGGACGTGATTTCTCTCGGGATGTCGCAGGCGGCGCTGGCAGAGGAGCTGGGGACGGCACGTGAAGTGGTGGTGCGTGCGTTGGCGCAACTTCGTGCAGATGGAATCGTCGAGTCCATCGGGCGCGGGCGATTTCGAGTCACCGATGCCGACAGACTGCGTGCGGTTGCCGAAACGTGGGCCTGACTTCGCGAGCACGAGGTTCGTTCCGCGGGCGCGGGAATGCGCGCACGCCTCAACCTCCTCAATCGCCATCATGGCGACTCGACGTTGCCATGGCGAGCGCCAGCGTCCCCGCGCTCAAGCGCAGGCACGTCGTCGCGAAACTGTCCACCGGCGACCCCGCACGGTGCGTTGACCACTCGCGTGGAAGGGCGCAGGACCGTGAATGGACGTCTGTGGCGTACGCCGATCCAGTTTGTGACCGCGTCTGTTGGTGTACGCAGAATGGAGCAAACTCGCATCTGCTTTTCTGACACCGTGTTACGCCGGTTGACTCCGAGTGGCTCCGTGCGGTTGTGACGCGATCAGTCGCTGATTACGACCACAATGAGCAGCTCGATCCGTCACAACATGCGCCCGTAAGCCGTTGTGTGACCTCGGCCGACATCGACGAAACACGCCGCGGTCACACATCGGCATGACCTGATCGACGGAACTGACTCGGCTCCCCCCAGCGCGCGGCTCGCAGGCTGACCTACGCTCGATTCGTAGGTCACCTTCGACACGGAGTCAGATCGTGGACGCGCACAAGACTGAGACTACGCCGATCACCTTCCCCGCGCTCCAGGCGCAGGCACGCGCACTTGCCGCGAGCGGCGGCAGCAGCACACTGGTCCCGGGCACCATCGCGGGAGCGATCAGCGATCTGCGCGCCGGGCTCGCGCGACAGGTCAACGCGCACCTGCAGCTCCACAGTGAACGCGACGCGCTCGCCCTGATCGACCCCGCTGATCCGGCGACCGCCGCGATGGATGTTCGTGACTTCCTCGGCGGGACAGCGGATGCGGCTGGACTTCGCTCGAAGGAGCTCGGACACGAAAAAGCGAGCAACGCGAAGCGCCGCGTCGCTCGACTGCTTGATGCGCTGGGGGTGTTGCCGATTCGTGCACCACATGCGCGACACACGCACGCGCTGCCCTCCGCGTGGGCCCGGCTGGCCGATCTCGTGTCCACGGCGGCTCCAGAGGACGGCGCGAAAGCCGTCCGAAAGCGCGGCGCCGTCGCCACGGCAGTCAGGCACCTCGGCCAGCGTGCGTCGAGCCGAGGCGTGTTGTCGCCGTGGGAGTTGCCCGCGGCGTACGGAGCCCTGACCGCGCTGCTCAAGACATGGGACATGAACAACCCGGCACACGTCGTCTGGGCGCTCCGACGTGCCGCCGACTACGTCGACGCGGCGTCGGCGGCACTCCAGCCGCTGCCGCGTTGGGAACGGACACCGCCCGGAGCGCTGTCACGCGAACGCGTGCGCACGGCGATGCCCCTGTTCCACGACGACATCGAGACGTGGACGGAGCAGGCCACCGCCGCCGTGACGGCGCGCGACGTCACGTCGCGCAGCCAGAGCGCGCATCAGGCGCTCCGGCCAGAGACGATCTCCCGCTACACCTGTCAGGCCTACCAGTGGGCGAATGGATTGCTCGACCTGCATGAACGCGGTGTACTCGGTGCGAGCGTCGATCCGGCGGCACTCACCTGCGAAACCGTCTGGACGACATCGCTCGCACACCAAGGCGGCGCACAGCGACAGGCGTCGCAGAGTGATCGCATCGCGGCACGGCGCCGTCGTGAAGGGGTCGCCAGTGATGCCTCCGCGAGTCTCGCGCCCTCACGCCCACTCGCCGTCGTCGTTGCCGAACTCGCGGTCGATGCCACCGACATCTGGCCCGGAGCGGTCCGCCCCCTGCCGTCGGTGCTGCCGCCGAGCGTCGGGCAGATGCTGTTTGCACTGTTCGCCGTCGCCGAACGCGTCGCCGTGGTCACGCACGGCGACAACACGGACGCCGTCCGCTCGCTGCGGGCAAACTGGACCAGCGAGATGCGTGTGCTCCGCGACGGGCTGAAGCGGGGCGCTGGCAGCCACAAGGACGCAGGGAAGTTTCTCGAGCTCATCACGCTGCCACAGCTCGTATGCGCCGGGTTGCCCACGTTCACCCTGATCCAACTCCCCGCCCTCCGCGAACGCGCAACGCTGGCGATGAATGCGGCGTCGTCTCCGACGTCCTCAGCGGCCGCGCAGCGCCATGCCGTGCGCGCCGCACGCGACTATCACACCGCGCTCAAGCGATGGCTGGTGTTGGCCACGTTCACGGCCGAGCCGATGCGGCGCGCGAACGTCAGCTTCGCGCGCGCGGGCCGCGAGATCATGATCGACGCCGAGTGGCACGCCGACGGCAGCATGATCAAGCTGAAGAAGATCGTGAGCACGTTTGAGCGCCACGATGGATCGGACGTCCGCGAAACGGAGACCAAAACCGGCGCGGTGCGCAACGAATGGCCGTGGATGCCCGCGGTCATTTCACGGAAATGGGCGCGCATCTATCTGACGGAGTTCTGGCTGCCTACGCTTGTTGCGCGAGGCTTCGTCCTCGTGGGCACGACGCTGCGCGAGGCGGTGGAGGCCGGGCGATTTGCGTGGATCGTCAATGAGGACGCTCGCGACCAGGGCGAGGCCGTCGTCCCGGGCGCATTCGCGGACGCGTCGGGAGTCGCCGCCATCTTCACCGACGGCCTGCTCGATGCCATCCGTGCGATTGGGCGCGCCATCCCGGAGGATCGCGACGAGTGCCTTGCGCGATGGCCGTGGGTGCTGGGTCCGCACATCATCCGCACGCTTTGGAGCACGTACTGGCTTGGGTTGCGGGGTATCCACGGCCCGCAGCGAACTGGCGCGGCGTTTCAGGAGAGCGGCGTCAAGATCGCGTGCCGCGCCACGAACGACACCGAAGCCACTCTGCGCGGCTACTACGTGAAGGTGGCGCCACGCATGCTGAACGCGCAGCGCGAGCCGCTCGGGAGTTTCGAGCATCCGAGTGCGTTCGACTTCGTCATGGACGAGATGTGGTGGCTCACGCCGACAGATTGGGCGCGTCTCTGGCGTGACCCAGCGTTCCCCGTCCCTGACGCGCTCCGTCGCCGATACGAGCGTCATCGCGCTGGAGGCAAGCCATCAGGTGCCGATGTCAGACGCCGCGCGCGAGGTCGGCGGACGCCGCCTGCGCGCGCCACCGCCGCCTGATCCCAGTCGCTCGACGAAGCCCGCCAGTGAACTGTGTCACTGGCGGGCTTCGTAGCACTGGTCTGCGCCGCGACGCAACGTCAGCAGTCGTCGTCCTCGTCCTCCTCTTCATCGAGAAGCGACGGATCGACGAGCGGCATCCCCACGCCCGTGAGCTCGTGCGCCCACGCGTCGAGGCGTGCAATGGAGAGGTAGTAGACCGGGATCAAGTTGCCGGGGCGTTGCCGACGACGGATGTCGAGCCGTTGCGCCCACATCGCGGCGACCGCTGGATCCGCGGGACGGATGCTGCGACGCAGCGTGGAGAGTGAGATCGAGAGGCGCGCGGCGGCGCCAGTGAGGGTGACGTAACCAGGAGGGACAATCACGGCGCGCCGTGTCCGGGGGAGAGAGGAGGAAGTCATGCCTTGAGTGTCCGTGCACCGACGAGCCGGCCGCAGGCACTCGGCGGCGCTCTGATGCCGACGGCGCCCCGGACCTCGACCCACAGCCCCGGAGGTCTGCCAGCACGCGACCTGGTGCTGAGAGGACGCGAGCTGGCGCAACACCGCAATCATCAGCCGCGCGTGCCGCGTGACTACCCGCGCGTGGTGGCTGCTCGCTGTGCGCGATGACTCGCCGGCCCCCGCACGGTAGCTCCCAGCCTCCGTCATGCCGTCGACTGACGGCGCTGCTGATCCTCATCGCACCGGCAACTGCCGGAGGTGCCCTCGAATGGCTGCTACGCGCTGTTACCCGATGTCCGCCAACACCCGCTTGATCACGCTGGCGATGAACGCCGTCTCCGATGTCGCGGAGCTCGGCGCTCCCGCGATGGCGTGCTTCATCGAGATCTTCCGTCCGCGTGTCGCTCGTCATGTCGCGCCCCTGCACGCGGGCTTGCGCCCGCCGATCATGACGGTCGAGGCGTACACCGAACACGCGCTCGTCGCGGTGGCCGCGCAGCTCCACACCTGCACGGCGCACTCGGATGACGCGTTGCATGCGTGGGTGAGCGCCGAGACCACCCGCGCCGTGCTGGAGATGCATGCGGACCTGCGTCGTGCTGTGCGCGCCCGCCGGGCACGTGGCGTCAGCACCTGTCGCAAGCGCGCCGCCTAAGGCCCGCCGTCGCCATACCAGCGTGGTGCGGCATCGCAGCCATGGCTGGTAGACGGTGACTGTATCGAAGTCGTGAGGCGACCGCGTCCCATCCCGCCCCCCTGCGTCCTCGGCCATCAGGGCTGTCGGACCTGGCCAGCGCGGATGGGCGCGGCGCCTTCTCGACGGCGAGACAAATGCCCATGAGCGTGCTGGTCGAACCCACCTCCCCCGGCGCGAACCGCATGAACGGACGGCAAGTGTGACGCCCGAGTGTCCCACGCGTCATGGGACACCGATGACTGATACCACACTGCCCTTCCACGTCACCTTCCGCCCCGGCGAACCGCCATGGCGCGAGGTCTACTTCGCGGCCACCCGCGCCATCCTCGCGGGCGACATCGCCCCGGCGGCGCCGTTCCCCAGCGTGCGCGAACTCAGCCAGGCACTGCGGCTCAACACGAACACCACCCATAAGGTGATCGCCGAGCTGGTGCGCGATGGCTTGCTCCGCATGAAGCCCGGCGTCGGCACGGTCGTCACCGAGGCACCACGAGCCCCCGAAGCGGTCCGCCAGCGCCTGCTCGACGAGGACGTCGAGCGGCTCGTCGTTGAAGCGCGCCGCCTCGGACTGACACAGGCGGAAGTGGTGCACGGCATCCATGCAAAATGGTCCACCCTCTTCGGCGCGACCCGTGCCGCATCGTAACCCATCCATGCACATCGTCTCCAGCAGCGCTTCATCACACGCAGCACCCAGCCTCGCCATCGACGCCTCGCATCTGCACTTCGCCTTCGTGCGCGGCACCGATGTCCTCGACGATGTCAACATGGCCGTGCCGAGCGGCGCGACCTGCGCACTCGTGGGGCCGAACGGCGCGGGGAAATCGACACTCTTAGAAGTCCTCGCCGGTCTGCGCGCACCGCGCAGCGGGTCGCTCTCTGTGCAGGGGGCCGTCGTCACAGGCGCGCCGTCAACGCGTCCCACCGACCTCGCGCTCGTGTCGTCATGCGCCGTTCCGCCGTCCGGATTCACGATTGCCGGCCTGTTGCGCTACCTGGCGCCGTGGCATCCGCGTTGGGATCTGGCGGTCGCCGATGCGCTGCTCGAACAGTTCGCCCTTGCCGGGCGACAGCGCATCGCCACGCTGTCATTCGGAGGGCACATGAAGGTGCAGCTCCTCTGCGCACTCGCGTCCCAGCCACGTGTCCTGCTGCTCGACGAGCCTTTCATCGGCTTGGACGTGGCGACCAAGGACGCGTTGATCCGAGGACTCCTCACGGTCGATCACGTCGAGGCACGCACAACCGTGATTGCATCGCACGACCTTGCCGAAATGGAGCTGCTCGTGGATCACCTGCTCGTGCTCGACGGTGGTCGCGTGCGGCTGGCCGGTGACCTCGACGCACTGCGCGCACACGCAATGAGTGCGGCAACACTGCGAGACCTGTACGTCCGACACACGAACAACTCACCAACACGCATGGAGCCAGCCGCATGACACTGCCATCCGAAGTTCTTCGCATCTGCGCCAAGGACGTGCGCGTCCTGCGCTGGCCACTCGCGGTGTGGGCCACGCTGCTGGCCGTCTCGACGACGCGTGGGCTTGGCGTGCTGCAGACGTTACGCGACGCGCTGTACCCCTTCGCGATTCTGTTGCCCATCACGGCCGCCATCATCATCGCGCTCGCCGTCGCCGCGGATCCCGCCGTCAGCGGGCCGACGTTCTGGGGCGTACATCGCCAGCGGCCCACGGCCATGGCGAGTGCCAAAGGCCTGCTGGCGATGATGCTGCTCGCCTGCATGGTCGCGAGCCACGCGCTGGTGCTGAGCTCCCATGGATTGACGGCGCATCAGTTGATCGTGCTCGTGGCTCGCGCGGCGCTGGAGACTGGTGCCTGGCTCCTGTTCGCCGCAGCACTCGCCGCGTGCGCACGTGATGCCAAAGGCGTGCTCACAGGCGGAGCGGTGGTCGGTGTCATCGCGTTCCTGCTGAGTACCATCGCTGCGGATCATGCGGGCGCCATGGCAATGTGGCCGCTGAGCCGTGCCACGGGCGCAGCGCTGCTCGCCGTCGTCAGCGTCGGCGTCATGGCGTGGACCTATCGGGCGCATCTCACCGGCATGCCTGCCCGCGCCCGCACGGCCGCACTCCTCGTCATTGCGGCATGTGTCCTCATCACACCGCGTGACAGCATGGCGCGTCCAGTCAATGGTCGCACGCTGCAGCGGGACACTGCGCTGCGCATCGATACCAGTCGCATCACCGCGCGAGTCGAGCAACGCGCAGTGCTGGTCGACGTGCCAGCGACCTATCCGGATTCGTCCATCGTCGTTGCGGCAACGACGTCGTGGCGTCTGCACCTGCGCGATGGCAGCGTCATCGATCTCTGGCCGCGCAGCGTCCCTGTGCGGCGGACGGCAAAGCTGCTCCAGCCGGACGAGAGCCTGGCGTCATGGGGACGCGGTGCCGCGCAGCGTGTGCTGCAGTTCCGATATCCACTGGACAGCGCCACGCTTGCCCGCGTGGAAGGGAACCTGGTGCGTGTTTCGCTCGCCATGGAAACCGACCGGCTGGCGATGCATCGGCGTGGAGCGTTCGCGTCACGCGATGGCGGGACGGTGGCACATCATGGCGTTCGCCTGCGTCTCGAGCCGGTGGCGGCCGACGGGCGTTTCGCTACCAGCGTGTCGTACGTGCAAATCCCCACCTCTACCGAGCGATTGCCGTGGACTGTTGCATACGCGAGTGTCCCCCTGCTTTCGTGGCTGCCGCCAGATGGGAGTCCGGCGCGGTACTTGAAGGCAGCCGAGCCTCGCGCCGGGGACTCAGGCATGCGAAGTGGAAGTTGGGTGTTGCCCGGCAACGACATGCAGGGATTTGCCGCCGCCCTCATGCCGTCCGACGGGACGCCCACAGTCGGTGGCACTGTCGTCGCGATTGCCGCGGATTATGCAGGGCGCGTGACTCTGCCGATCTCCGCACCGGCTCGACCGTGAGTGGTAGCGCCAGGCACCCTCGCGGCTCACTGGCGCGACACTCCCGTGTTGCCTGGCATCCAACACTGACTGCGCAGTCTCGTCAACCACCGCCGGGCGCGAGAGTTGCGGAGTCGAGCAGCACTGCGTTCGCCCTGCCGTTCTGACGTTTGGCGAATATTGGGCGGTGGCGCCCAGTGGTGACGTGCGACGCGCGGACACCCTCGCGTGACGCGAATTCCGCGAACCGCAGTTCGTTTGGTCCCTCTTCGTGATCGCTCGCACGTGGCGCGCGCCCCCCCGCCACTGCCCTGCAGCCTCTGACGTCCGCCCTCACCACCATGGTGACCGGCGGCGTCACCCGTCACACGAGGTACGCATGACGAATTTCGCGGAAGAGACGATCACGACCAGCGTGGGAGCAGGCTCGCGCCGCTTCCCCTTGCCGGGCACTGGCGTCCCGGACGGCACCACGGAGTGTGGCGCCGTCGTGCTGGTCGAGCGCATCGACAAGCTCACGAAGAAGGGCGTGCCGATGTGCACCCTGACATTCCGAAACGCCACCGGCATCGCGTCGATGCCGGTCTGGAGCGAGGGGCTGAGCAAGATCGCCGAGCTCAAGGAGGGCATGCCCTTCGAGATCACGTGCGAGCGCGTCATCGGCCGCGACAACGCGCGCGAGTGGAAGTTCCTGTCGGCGCGCGCAGTTGACCCGAATCACCCGGTCACGCGCGAGGCGCAGCCGCGCTGCGACGTGCCGCAGGAGGTCCTCAAGCAACGGACCGTCGCACTGAAGAGCGCACTGTCCGCTGAGGCGGCTGAGCTCTTCGACGTCATCCTGCGCACACCCGTCGCAGCCCGCGATGGATCGCTCGCGCCGATGATGCCCGCTTTCCTGGAGGCACCGGGTGCGATCTCGATTCACCACAATACGCTGGGCGGGCTCTGGCACCACAGCCTGCAGGTGGCGGAGATTGCGACCGCTTCCGCGCTCGCCCTGCGCGCCACGGACGCCCCGACGCTCGACATGGACCTCGTGCGGCTCGGGGGCGTGCTTCACGACATCGCGAAGACAGTGGAGTATTCCTGGAGCGGTGCCATCACCATGGCTGTCCGCGGCGCCATCGGTTCGCACATGGCGTGGGGCTTCGCGGTCATCACCGAGGCGATCACACGCGCAGAGCTGACGACCGACTGGACCCCGACACCTCGCCAGCGCGCACTCGTCGAGCACCTCCTCCACATCGTGTCCAGCCATCACGGTCGGATCGATTACGGTGCCACGACGCTGCCCTGTTCGCGCGAAGCGTGGATCATCAGCTGTGCGGACATGGTGAGCGCGCGCGTGCAGCCCATCACGGATGGCGTGGCGACGGGCACGCCGGTCGGCGACGGATGGTACCGGGCCACTGACTGGAGGCGAGAGCTCCGATATGCGTCACCGCACACGGAGGCGACCGACGCCCCCACCGCGCCGGTGATGCGCCTCGCGTTCACGGTGGAAGGCGCTGACACGGAGGTGCGCGATGTCGCGTGAGGAATCGAAGGAGCCGCGCCTCGTCGACGTTCCGACCATGGATGCTGCGGCGCATCTGCTCACCGCACTGTACGTGCTGACTCTCGTGCGCGGGCGCGACCGGACGCCAGGCGTCGAGGCATGGGTGTCGCACCTGCGGGTCACGCTGACCGAAGTGTTGCCGGAGCCCGACGTCCGGCGGGTTCACGAGGTCTGCGAATCGCTGCGCGTGCAGTTCGAGAACGCAGCGTAGCGCGACACGTCGTCCACCGACGAGACCGAAGACGCGACCCGGCGTTTTCGGTCTCGTCGCGTTTGTCGGATCACATCGCACAATCGCAGCCCAAATGGCCCTGTCGCTCGTCGGCGCCGCACTCGCGAAGCGAGCCCCCGCGACGCGCCCGCCACGCTGGATCATCGGCGCGCTGAGAGCGCTGGTGATCCCTCACGCAGGAGAGCGCATGGAAGAGCGAGACGAGGTGGAGCGGCAACGCGTCGCGTCAGCGGTAGCACAGATGCGGTACGCCCGTCTCTGGAAGTCGGTCGTGTCGGGAATCGTCCCGCCGCGCACGGCGGACGTGGAGCAATGGTATCGTGCCGCGCAGCATGTGATCGGTCCGGTGCTGCACGATGCGCAGGTCGAGTGCATCCTCGAAGATGGCGACGGTCGGCCCATGTGGGACGACACGCAAACCGCCGCCTAGTGCGACGGCGTTGAAAGCGCGCAGCTCCCCGACGTCAGGGCCACAAGGGCTCTCGTCGTCGGCCGGCTGCGCGCTCTGCGTTGCGCCGGATCCTCAGCGCGCGCGGGGAATCTGCCATCGACAATCGCTCGCACGTGCGAATCCGAAACGGCGCAGAGCCTCATCGAGCTGCTCGTTGAAATCACCGTCGTCCTCATCGCACCCCTGGAACGCCGCGCCAAGTCGTGAGCGCAATTGGGCGGTAGTCAGGCCCCCGCGTCCGAGACTCAGCGCATCGTGCATGAGCAAGCCGGCAACTCGCATACGAAGTGCCGGCACCGCCCAGGCCGCACGTTGAGCATGCTCGTCGAACGCGGGGGCACTCGCAGATATGGGGCGGTCCAGATCTGGCAAGCCAAGCTTCTCGCGGAGCCGATCACCCATGCGCCGGGCACGATTCCGCTTGAAGCGCGGTGGGCCGATCTCGAGTGCGTCCGCCACTACGACGATGGTGTCGACGATGGGCGCGGTATTCGCCGCTGCCTCTTTCTGAGCCCTACGAGCCGCACGCTTAGCCTGCTTCTCGAGCGCGTCACCCTCGTTCCAAGCCGCCCCTTTCGTGCGGTGCCGGTCGAACACGACCTCCGCGGCGAGGCCGTCGGCCTCCTGCGCCTTCTTCCAGCCATGGACCGATGATGGGTGCGCCTTCACGAAATCGGCGACGGCTCGGACCGACGTCGCCCCTCCCTCGAGCAGAAACACGGCCGTGTCCCGGCGAATCTGCATGTCCTCGGGGCTCATGAGCGGTCGGGCCATCGGCTGCACCTCAGGCAGAAGTTGGAGCGCGGTCACATAGCGGATACCGTCGCTTATCTGTCCGATTGTACACCGAGGCTCTGCAGCATGCAACGCGACACTGCTGCCTCAACCACGCCCCCGGTCATCGATGTGGTCCTCGACCTGATCCGGACACTCCGACTCGCGTACGCGCCTGTGATGGTCGGGCCAGAGTCGTCTGAACGAATCTACCACGTCCTCGACGTCTTGGCCGGTCAGGTCAGCGCGCTTCATGGCGGGGCCGGACGCACGCCGCCCGTGCATCTCACCCTGCTTCCGGCGCACGGGGCAGAGAGTGCGCCGACGCCGCGAGCTGGCGTGCCAGGCGACCGCGCGCCGACGCGCACCGTCGAAGCGCCCCCAATCACGTCGGATGTTGGCCACCCACAGCACTCGGCCAGTACCCAGACGGATGACCCGATGGTGCCGCCGAGCGCCGACGACTCGTGGCCTGGCCCCAGCGATGACGACGGCGCCCGCGAGCCAGTCGCCACGCCCGCTGCGAGGGAGCCTGCGCCAGCAGCGCCAACGCCACCAGAGCCCCCCGACCTCGGCAACGACCCTCGCGAGGACGTCGGTCGCGCCTTCCGCTCCGCCTTGCTCGCGGACCTGGCCCGGCGCTCGACGCGGCCCGCCAGCACTCCGCCGGCGCCGCGGACCGGCCCGCACGAGACCACCACATGCCCCGCCAGCGACGCATCCGCATCCACCACACCAGTGAGGACGGCCATGCCTGCGTCCTAGAGGAAGTCACTGGGCGGCCCCACCCGCAGCTCCGGATCTGGATCCCGGCTGAGGGCTGCTATCGCCGCCAAACCATCCCTGTCCCTCTGCGCGACGGCTCCGGCCGTCGTGATCCCGACCGCATCGCAGCCGCCCTGGCCGCGGCGGACATCGCCCTACCCTCCCTCCTGACACGCAACACCATGGCCAGCACGCCGCCTGACACCGTCGTCGCAGCATTCGAGTTCGCGACCAATGAGAAGACCGGAAAGCAGTACGGCAAGAACAGCGATCAACGCGCGGAATGGACGCGCGCAGCCGCAGAAGCACGCGCCGTCATCGACGCCAGTTTCCCACTCGCCGCGCTCAGCGCTGCCGAGCTGACGGGAATCGCCCGGAGCGCCCTCGCGCGCGTCGCGCTGGAACGCGTCGCGCACGCAGTCGACATCAAGACGTGGACGGTTGCGATCACCGACGCGTGCGCGGAACTCGGCACGACGGATCGGAGCGACATGGACGTGATCGTACTCGCGTTCCATCGCATGAAGGCCTCGGTGCTCGCCAAGCACGGCCCTCGAACGGCGCCCCGACGCGAGATCACCAAGTCGTGGGCCGTCCGAACGCTGCACCTCGTGCGCGCGATGCTGCGCTACGCGGCGGAGAGCCGCAAGACGCAGAATCAGTTCCAGGAGGGCAAGGACGTCACGCTGCCGTCCAACCTCGCCACAGACCTCGAGATCGCCACGGACAAGTTGGGCATCAGCATCGAGGAACAGCCGTTTCGCCCCACGCACAAGCCCGAGAGCGCCCGAGACCTGTTCCACCACCTCGCCGATCCGCGGTACGACATGGTCGATGCGCTCTCCTGCATCGTGGGCGCAGCGGGCGCCGTGCGCACGCCGCGGTCATGGATTCGACTCACGGGCGACAGCGGTGCTGACGTCCGCAGGAACAGCGGGAGCATCGCCGTACCACGGCTCACCTGGTACCCGCTGCCGCCGGCGTCGGCGGCCGTCGTGCGGTCGCTGCTCGCCAACGAGTACGCCGACATCGAGGCGGCGGCGCGAGCGTCGGGGCAGGACTACCGGCCCGTGGCAGACGTCGCGTGGGGTGAATCGGTGCTTCGCCGGGTAGACGGACCCGCGACCATCGACAGTCATCGCGACGTCGGCCTGCTCGACCCACGTGCACGCCAGTTGTTCGATCTCGGCGCCGAGGGTCGCGCCGGTCAGGTCGTGCGCTGCATGCGGTCGCACTTGAAGCTCGATGCACGCTCAGGCGAGGTGCTGCTGAACGTGCCGGGAACGGCGAAGAAAAAGGGACGCGTCTGGTTCCTCGCGCCGGCTCAGCGGCTCCGGCTCGCGCTGAGCATGGAGATCGGCCACCTCGCCGAGTTGGAGCGGAGGTATCGGCTGCCTGACGGCAATCCGCGTCGTATCGACGACTACCCGCTCTTCGTTGGCGGTGAGCTGCGTGATGGACGCGCGATGCCGGAAACGCGAGACGGAACGGCACGAGCGTTGATCTCCGTGAACGACAAGACGCTCAACGACTGGCATGTGGAGCTCGAGACGATTCTCGGCATCACGCACGTGGACGGCCGAGCGCAGTACGGTTGGCGTCGCGCCTTCGTCAACATCTACGATGGCTGGACCGGGTCGGACCGCGTCAAGAACCTCATCACCGGCCACACGACGCTGGGCCCGATGACGCATGGCAGCACGCGCGACGAGGTGTATCTCGACCCGGCGGACGTGCCGCTGCTGCGCGAAGGGCAGCGGCTGATGGAGCATGCCCGGACTGAGTATGTGAGGAGCGGCGAGGCTCCGTCTGAGCTCGAGCGGTTTTTCCCTGCACGCGTGTCGACGCAGCGCGCCGAGTAAAGTGGTGGCGTCCGCCGCCTGCCCGCCGACGTGAGCGGCGACGGCATGTGGCCAGGCGCCCGCACGCCGGACGGCAGCACGCGTAACCAACGAAACAGCGCGGCCTCCAAACACTCGGAGGCCGCGCTGTTTTGTTCGTTCGGATGACCCGCTGAGTACCGCGGCGGGGACAAAACGTATCCAAAAACGTATCCGCCCTGAAAAATCATTGGATACGCTGACCCGCTTAACTCACTTCATTCCAACGGGTTATCCCCATCGGGACGACAGGATTCGAACCTGCGACCCCCTGAACCCCATTCAGGTGCGCTACCGGGCTGCGCTACGTCCCGTCACCACCCCGCCAAACAACGCGCCGGAGAGGGCAACTCGAAGAACCTAACCGGTCCACCCCCGCGCTTCAATCCGCGATCAGCCCGGACCACGCTGCGCAGCACCCGTGGGGAGCGCACCGACACGCGCGAAACCCAGCCTCGACCCGCACACCCTTGTCCCACCGCCCCCCACCCTGTCGCTTCAGGAGACCTCCACCACCGCCACATGCCCACTCCGCACCAGCACGCCCGCCTCACCGCGATCCTCATCGCCACCGCCACCCTCCTCGCGACCCCTCTCACCGCCCAGACCACCGGCACACCCGCCGCCGCCGCGGCCGCGCCAACCGACACCGTCGCCCCGATCCCCCCGCCCCGCACCCCACTCCCTCCCGCCGCCGCCACCGCCAGCGTCACCCGCTTCTCCTTCATCGCCTACGGCGACACCCGCGGCCGGCACGACGGCGTCGCGATCCAGGCCGAGCATGAACTCGTCATGGAAGCGATGCTCGCCACGATCAAGCGTGCGTCCACCACCACCGACCCGATCCGCTTCGTGCTCCAGAGCGGCGATGCCGTCGTGAACGGCTCCTTCGCCAGACAACTGTCCGTCAGCTACGCGCCACTGATCACACGCCTGACGCAGGAAGGCGCCGTGCCCTACTTCCTCTCCGTCGGCAACCACGACGTCGGCAGTGCGACGAGCCTCACCGATCCGCGCCGCGTGAGCGGCCTGCGCAACTACTTCGCCGCCAATGCGCTGCTCATCCCGCGCGAGGGCACGCCGCACCGGCTCGCCGGCTATCCGACCTACGGCTTCGGCTACGGGAACACCTTTTTCATCGCCTTCGATTCCGACATCCCCGACGACTCCGTGCAATTCGCGTGGGTGCAGCGGGAGCTCGAGTCGCTGGATCGAAAGCGCTACCCGAACATCGCGCTCTTCTTCCACCATCCGCCGTTCTCATCCGGCCCGCATGGTGGCGCGGTGCTCGAGTCGCAGGCCGCGTCGCTGCGTACGCGGTGGATGCCGCTCTTCCGCACACACCACGTGCGACTGCTGCTCACCGGGCACGAACACCTCTATGAGCACTGGGTGGAGCGTTACGCCGACAGCACCGGCACGCATCGCATCGACCAGATCGTGAGCGGTGGCGGCGGTGCGCCGCTGTACGGCTACACCGGCGAACCGGATCTGCGCGCGTACGTCGCGGCGAACACCAGCCTCAAGGTCTCGATGGAGCACCTGGCCCGTCCAGCGATCGACCCGGGCGCCAATCCGTTTCACTTCGTGGTGGTGCATGTGGACGGCGAGAACATCAGCCTCGAGGTCGTCGGCGTGGACTGGGGCCGCGCCTTCGCGCCATACCGCTCGAACGGCGTCTCGATGCAGGACCGGCGGGACTGATCGCGGCACTGGCGACGACGCACGGCCACCCCGCCCAACGGCGCGTGCTGACTGGCGCTCGCTGACTGGTGCGTGCTGACTGGTGCGTGCTGACTGGTGCGTGCTGACTGGTGCGTGCTGACTGGTGCGTGCTGACTGGCGCCCAGTTACGGGCGCATGGCTACGGGCGCGTGGCTACGGGCGCTTGCTCAGCACCACACCCGTCATCGCGTCCACCACCACCTCGGTCTTCGCCATCTTGCCGTTCTCGCTGATGATCGCCGTGTACACCAGCTTGCCCATGATGCCGCGATGCAGCTCGATGGTGCTCATCCGACCGCCCGGCACTCTCGACAGCGCGGTCATGCGCGCCTGATCCTTCGTCACCCGCGCCTCCGCCGCCATCTGCTGCAGCGGCGTCGAACGGGCCACCGATGCCTGCGCCCCGGCGCCACGCAGCGACAGCATGAGACCGAGCACCACGCCAGCGCTGCGCAGCGCTGCGGACTTCACGTTTCCACGCATGACCATCGTCTCCACACGCCAGGGTGATGCACCGTTACCGAAGATGAAGATACGCCAACGTTGACCGGGCGCAACGGTAATTGTATGTCGTGCAAACGTTTAGATGCTCACCCTCGCGACGCCCGCAGTGCGTTCAGGATCACCGCCACGTCGATCACCTCCTGACCCAGCGCCCCCATCGTCGGCGTCAGGTACCCCAGCGCCGCGATCACCATCCCGACGGCACTCAGCCCCAGTCCTACCCCGATGCTCTGCCGCGCGATCCGCATCGTATCCTGACTCGCCCGCACGGCATCGGCCACCCGCGTGATCTCGTCCACCAGCAGCACGATGTCCGCCGCCTCGGCCGTGATCCCGCCGCCATGCCCGGCCAGTGCGATGCCCACCTCCGCCGTCGACAGCGCCGGCGCGTCGTTCGTGCCGTCGCCGATCATCACCACCTTCTCCCCTTGCTGCTGGAACTCACGCACGACGCTCACCTTGTCCTCAGGCAGCAGGTCGCCGCGGGCGTCCGTGAGCCCCAGCTCCTTTGCGACCGTCGACACGTTGGCGGTGTGGTCGCCGCTGAGCATCACGGTACGCGTCACGCCCAGCGCACTCAGATCGCGAAAGAACTGGGGCAATCCGTCGCGCAGCGAATCGGCGAACTCGATCGTCCCCACCGGCGCGTCGTCGATCGCGACATAGGCGCGCAGGCCATCACCGCTGCCGTCCAGCGCGGCCAGCGGCTCAGCGGCGTGCGCGGGAAGCTCGTCGCGCAGCCAGGCCAGTGAACCGACGCGCACCGTCGTCCCGTCCACGCGGCCGACAATCCCCCGCCCCGCCGTCTCGCGCACGTCGGTCGCGACCGGCAGCACACCGGTCACCTGCTCGGCATGCGTCACCAGCGGACGCGCGAGCTGGTGCCCGCTGCCGAAATCGACCGCACCGGCCAGGCGCAGCATGGCATCCGCATCCTGCCCCGGCAACACGCGCACGCGCTCGACCGCCGGCTGGCCGCGCGTGAGGGTCCCGGTCTTGTCGAACACCGCCGTGGTGACGGTGGCCAGCGCCTCCAGCGCGCCACCGGTGCGCACGATCACCTGACGCCGCGCACAACGGTTGATGCCGCCGATGATGGCGATCGGCGTCGCGAGAATCAGCGGACAGGGCGTCGCCACCATCAGCACCGACAGCACCCGGTCGGTGTCACGCGTGATGGCGTAGGTGACGGCGCAGATGACGAGCGTGATCGGCGTGAACCAGACCGCGGCCCTGTCGGCAATGCGCTGCAGCGGCGCCTTGCTGCCCTGCGCATTGCGCACCAGCTCCACGATCCGGAGATACTGGCTCTCGCCGGCGATGGCGGTGGCCCGCATGGTCAGCGGGCCCTCGACGTTGGCGCTGCCCGAGACCACCGCCGACCCCGGCGCCACCGGTACGGCCATCGGTTCGCCGGTGATCGCACTCGCATCCACATGACTGCGGCCCTCGACGATCACGCCGTCGCAGGGGACGAGCTCACCGGGGCGCACGAGCAACAGGTCACCCACCACCACCTTCTCGGCCGCCACGTCGCGCACGCTGCCGTCGGCGCCACGCACGTGCGCCTGTCGCGGGGCCGCCTGTTCCAGCGCTGCCACCGAGGCACCGGCGCGCCCCTCAGCATAGCGCTCGAGCGCGGCACCGCCGGTGAGCATGATCACTACCACCAGCCCAGGGAAAGGCTGCCCCAGCAGCCCCGCCGAAACGATGGCGAGGATCGCGACCACATCGGCGGCGAACTCGCCGCGCAGCATGTCTCGCACGGTGTTGAAGACGGGGATCGCCGCCGTGAGCACCAAGCCCGCGAACCAGATGCGATGCGCGAGCGCGGCGCCAGCGGCGTCACGCGGCAGCCACGCCACCGTGCCCGCGATCAGAAACAGCAACGCCGCGCCCGGGATGCGGAGCGCGGCGTACCACTGCCCTTTCGAGTTCACGTCAGCACCTGCGCACCCGCACCACCGTGGTCCCGCAGCACCTGCAGCGCCAGCGCCACCTGCTCGTCACCGCGTGCCCGCACCACCAGCAGGATCTCGCCGTTGTCGGGCGGCGGAATGCGCAACCGCCAGTCGGATGGTTTGCGCGTGGTGAAAAAGCTCGCGAGCGCGCCGGTCACGGCGCCGAGTGCCACCGTGATCATCGGCGTGAAGAGCAGCGCATAGGTAAAGGGGCCGGGCGAGGCAAAGCCGGGCCATGCAATGAGCACGAAGGCGACGAACGCGCCGCTGCCGAGTCCCAGCAGCCCGCCGATGGAGGCGAAGCGCCACAGCGGACGCATGGCGCGACGCTTGCCGGCGTACATCGCGTCAGCCGCCTGTTCGGTCACGACCACGTCGATGAGGTCGCGCGGCACGCCGAGTCGCGCCAGCGGTGGCAGCACCTCACGCACGAGCTGCGGCGTGCGGAAAAACGCGAAGACCGGCGTCACCGGCGCGCGGCGCGCAGTGGGATGTGTGATCACCGAATGTTCGGCGGTGGTCATGGCGTGGCCCTCGGCGCGGTGGTCACGGGCGCGGTGGTCACAGGTGCGGTGCTCGCCGGTCCGGTCGTCGTCGGTGCGCTGCTCGCCGGCGCCGCGCGCTCGAGATCCTTCAGTTCCGACTCGGTCCACGGCCCCGACCGTGACTCGTGCTCCTTGCGCAGCGTGGCGACGGTGGCACCCGTCACGGCCGGTGCGGCGTTCGGGCTCCACTGGCGGATGTACGTGAGGACGTGCGCGATGTCGTCATCGGACATCGATTCCCTCCACGCCGGCATGGCACCGTTGTAGGTGACACCCTTCACGGCCACGGGACCACCGAGTCCGTTGAGCAGGATGCGCACCACGGTCTGCTCCGGCCCCGTCACCCACTCGCTGCCGACGAGCGGCGGGAACGCCCCCGCCACACCGAGCCCGGTGGACTGATGGCACGCCGCGCAGTTGGCGCCGAAGATGCGCTTCCCCTCGGCGACGGGATCAGCGACAGCCTGCGCCGCCGTGTCTGCCGCGGCGGCGCCACCCACGGCCACCTCCGCATACTCCACGTGGGTCTGTGTGTCGAACGTGCCACCGCGCTTGCCGAGGTACCAGCCGGCCCAGAACACCATCGTCGCGACGGTCACCCACACGAACCACGGCACCCGCTCATACCCCTCGGCCGGATCAGCGAGTTCGCGCACGATCTGGCGGTGGATCTGCTCCACGTCCGACTCGGCACCACCAAAGACATCCCGTTCGCGCCCGGTGGGATCGCTCATGGCATCGTGTGTTCGCTGCGCCCGCCGATCGACCGCGCCGCCGGCTCGTCACCGGTGGGCACGGGATAGGTGCGCTTCAGTGACTTGAGGTACGCCACCAGCGCCTCGGCATCCGCCGTCGGCACGATCACCTTGCCCGGCGGCAGCTTCCCGCCCGCCACGCTGTACGCCACCTCACCGGGCTTGATCGACGCCGAGTCGCGCACCTCGTACAGGTACGGGAAGGCGGGCATGATCGACCACGCCATCAGCGACCGTGGATTGAAGAGATGCGTGTGGTGCCACTGCTCGCTCGGCTGTCGCACGCCGATGTTGATCAGGTCGGGCCCGGTGCGCATGGTGCCAAGCTGGTGCGGCTTGTCGTAGATGTAGTCCGACGGCACGGTCGCTCGCGGGCCCCAGCCACGGGCCTTGTCCGACGTGTACACCGGATCGCGCACCTGCTGCGAGTGGCAGTAGACGCACCCCTCGGACACGTACACCTCGCGGCCGCGCGCCTGCTGCGGCGTGTAGTCGGCAAGCTGGCGAGGTGCGCGCACCTGCCCGATCATCGTGTTCGGGATCACCACCAGGAGCGACGTCGCGAACACGATGATCGCGAGCACGCCGGTGATCAGCAGCCAGATGCGCGTCACGCGATGCCTCCGGGCACGAACGTCGCCTTGCTGCGGCGTGTGATGATCGGCGCCACCTCGTGGAACGGCGGCAACCCCTGGCGTGGCGTCGCGCCGCGGAACATGAGGAAGACGTGGTATGCGAACACGCAGTGACCGATGGTGAGCAGCGTGCCGCCGATCGAGCGGCCGATCAGCCCGGGCAGCATCGCCTGCACCACCTGCTGCCAGGTGCTGTTCGGGTCGGACATCGCGGCGCCCTGCACCATGCCCGCCACCGTCAGCGGCACGAGGTAGACGATCTGCCCGATCCCCACCGTCCAGAAGTGCCACGAGATCAGGCGCTCGCTGATCCATTCGCGGCCGAGCAGGCGTGGCAGGATGTAGTAGATGCTGCCGAACATGATCATCGTCACGAAGCTGTAGAGCCCCACGTGCGCATGCGCGACGGTGACGTGCGTGAAGTGCGTGAGGCGATTTACCTCGCGGAAGGCCATGAACACGCCCTGCAGCGAGACCAGCGTGTACGCCACCGCCCCGAACACGATGAAGCGAAGTGTGGGGCTGTAGCGCAGCGCGCCGAATCGGCGGTTGAGCGTCATGTGCTGGTTCACTCCGACCGCGACCACCGGGATGATCATCAGCCCGCTCGCCACCACCGACGTGGTCACCATCCACGTCGGCAGCGGACCACCGATCAGGTGGTGCATGCCGTTCAGCGAATAGAAGAAGCCAAGCGTCCAGAAGCCGAGCAGCGACAGCTGGTAACTGTAGATCGGGCGGCCAAGGATCTTCGGGATGAAGTAGTAGGCCGCGGCGAGGCAGACGGGGGTGAGCCAGAGACCGAGGGCATTGTGCGCGTAGAACCAGTTGACGGCCGCGCTTTCCACGCCGCTGAACGTGGGCCAGTTGCCGATGACGAAGATGATCGGGAACCAGACGAACGCCGCCATGATGTACCACACGCTCACGTACAGGTGCTCCACTTCGCGCATCGCGATGGTCGAGAGCAGGCTGAGCCCCACCAGGCCGCCGCCGATCACGAAGAACGGATCGGCCCAGTACCGTGGCATTTCGAGCCACTCCAGCCCATCGCTGTAGCCGGCGAGGATGCCGATGATGCCGAGCACCATGCCGACGTTCCAGAAATAGAGTCCGGCTTCGGCGGCCTTGGCCACGCGCAGTTCGGTGTGCACGAGGCGTGGCACCATCCACACGCTCACGCCGAGCATCGCGCTGCTGGCCCACCCGTAGGCCATGGCGTTGAGGTGCGCGCTGCGGACGCGGCCGAAGGTGAGGGCGGCGTTGCCCACCAGCCAATCCGGCATGTGCAGCTTGAAGCTCGCCACCAGCCCGAACACCGAGCCGACGAGCAACCAGATCACGGCGAACGCGAAGGCGCGGATCGCGACCTGCCGGCTCGAGGCATCGGCGCGGAGCCGGATGTCGAGGTTCTCCATGTCGGTGATCGGCGACGCGAGCTCGATCACCGTTGGCGGGAGGAGGGTTGCGCTCACGCCGCCCCACCCCAGATGCCGGGTGTCACCGCTGGCTGCAGCGGGCCATGTTCGGCGGCGCGCGCATCACGCTGGCTCTCCGTTTCCCACGGACGAGCCACGCTGAAGTCGTCGTCATCGAGCGGGATCAATGACTGGGCATTGATCCTGTCGAAGTGGCCCCGGCGCCAGGCCGCCATGAACACGGCGACTGTCAGCAGTCCGAGCAGCGTGATCGCAATGACCACGGCGAGCGACGACGGGAGCATGTCCGACCCTCATTCGCGCCGCGCTGCTGCGAGCCGATCGGTGCACGCGGCGCGGCGCACGGATCACCAGTCCGTCAGGGACAGTCTGGCAAGGAGCTCGATGGATCACACGGGGGACAATCTACGCGCTCCTGATCCAAGGCACAGCGAGGGTGCGACGTTCCCGCGCGAGCAGCGAGCGCGCGCGCCGCGACCTCACGCCGACGGCACGTCAGGGCGCGTGAGACGCCGCAGCAGGCGCGTCAGGGCGCGACACGGGAAAGCCTCCCAGTGTCCAGGCGGCGAATCCCCCGTCAAGATTCTCGACACGCTCCGCGCCGGCGAGCAACAGCAGGCTCGCGGCAATCGCCGACCGCCCGCCCGCGGCGCAGTGCACGACGATGGTGTCGTCGGCCGGCAGCTCACGGAGTCGCTTGGGCAGTTCGGCGAGCGGGATGTTGATGGCGCCCGGAATCGCGCCGGCCGCGACCTCGCTGCGGCGGCGCACATCGAGCAGCGTGAGTCCCGGCCGCCCCAGCGCACCGGCCAGTGACGCTGCCGAACGTTGGGGCACCTGTGCCGCTGCCGCGCCGAGTGCAAGGGCGTCGGCGGCGGTCACGCCGTGCACGAGGTCATACCCGATCATCATCAGTTCACGCACGAGGCGTGATGCGTCGGCTGCGTCCTCGGCGATCAGCCAGCAGGGGCTGCCGAAATCGACCAGCGATCCGAACCACGACGTGAAGCTGGACGAGCCGGGGATGTTGAGCGCGTGGCGCAGGTGGCCGGCGGCAAAGACGTCGGCCGCTCGAGCATCGACGACCAGCCCGCGCTGCTCGATCCACTCCTCGAGCTCGACGGCGCTGCGCATCGGCAGCGCCGCCGGCGCGGTGCGCAGCGCCGGGCCATCGCGGTTCATCCGCTTCATGACCGCGAAGTACGCCGGCGCGTCGGGCTGGTCGCGCAGCACCTCGGCAACGAACGCGTCTTCGGTCTGGGGCCGCAGCGCCCAGTTCACGAGACGTTCATATCCGAGCGTGGACTGCGGCACCGATCCGAGTGCGCGCCCGCAGGCGCTGCCCGCGCCGTGACCGGGCCAGACCTGCAGGTAATCGGGCACCGCCGCGAGACGCTGCAGCGACTGGTACAGCGTGCGTGCACTCGCCTCCATGGTGCCGACCTGGCCCGCCGCCGTTTCCAGCAGGTCGGGGCGGCCCACGTCGCCGACGAAGAGGAAATCGCCGGTGAGCATCCCCATCGGCTCGGCGAGCGCGGCGCCGTCAGTGACGAGAAAGCTGAGGTGCTCGGGCGTATGGCCGGGCGTGTGCATGACCGTCAGCCGCACCTTGCCGAGCGTGATCTGCTCGCCGTCGTGCAACTCGATCGCGCCGTCGGTATCGCGAAAGCCATAGCGCCAGTCGGCTCCGCCCATGCCGCTGAGGTACAACTGCGCCCCGGTGCGTATCGCCAGTTCACGCGCGCCGCTGCAGAAGTCGGCGTGAATGTGCGTTTCGGTGACCGCCGCGATGCGCATCCCTTCGGCCGCTGCCAGTGCGACGTATCGTTCGATGTCGCGCAGCGGGTCCACGACCACGGCTTCGCCAGTGGCCTGGCAGCCGATCAGGTAGCTGGACTGCGACAGCGACGGTTCGTAGAGATGCTTGAAGAGCATGAGGAGGGAGGGTGTGCGTTACGGCGCCAGTCTCGCGCGGGCGCGCGCCACCACCGGCTGCGCGACGGGATCGGCGCCGGCCCACTCCTCGGCGAGTGCCCCGCACGACGCCGCTTTCTGCTCGCGCGAGACGGCGATCTCGCAGAGTGCACGCAGTGCCGGAAACCGGTACTCCGCCTCGCTCCAGATGCTGCGCGGGTCCGTCCGGTCGACGAGTCGCGCGAAGGCGACGCGCGCCGAATCCGGCTCGCCGACAGACAGCCAGACCGTTCCGATCGCGTAGGCGTCGTGCAGCGGGAACTTCTGCGAACCGTCAAGCAGCGGTGCGAGTGTGCGCAGCGCCTCGCGACTGCGATCTTCCGCTACGAGGATGCGAGCGTCGAGAACACGGTAGAGCGGCGCCGAGGCCGGCAGCAGACCGGAGGCGGCCGCGCCTGCAGCCGCGCGCAAGGCCACCAGCCGCGCGCGTGCCGCCTTCGGGTTGCCAGCCAGCAGGTAATCCACGACGAGGTTGCCGTTCGGTCGATCACGCATCGGCCACGTGTCCACGCGCGACGCGGCGCGGAACGTCTCGATGTTGGCGGCGATGCCAGCCGTGTCGCCAAGGAACCACGCCCGATCGAAGTACCGCTGCCGCGCCGCGTCGCCGCGCCAGATGCGTGCCGTCGCCGTGTCGCGCGATGCGAGTCGTCGTGCGCCGACGGCGTCGTTCTCGCGCCACGCCGACTCGAGCAGGCCGCGCATCGTCAGCGAGTACAGCAGCGCGCGCAGCGCCGAGTCCTCGTCGTCCAGGGTCTTCGCTGCAGCGAGGCGCGCCCGTGCCAGTCGCTCCAGCGCCGGCCAGTCGTGCTCCAGCGCCAGCCAGTTCTGGTCCTGTTCATCCAGCGCTGCGATCTGGTCGGGCGAGGTGAACCGGCGCCGCATGCGCGCACGCGCCTCGCGCGCCTCATCCAGCCGCCCCGTGCCGTACGCGCCATACAAGACCCACGGCCACGCCTGCAGGTTGGAGGAGTCCACCGCGACATATCGTGCGCCATAGTCGCGCACCTGATCGAAGCGACCGGCCTGCAGCGCCGAATTGGCCAGGTTGTTGAGTGCGATGCGATTGGCGGGCTGCTCGACGAGAATCGCCTCGTACGCCGCCGTGGCCCGCGCGGGGTCGGGCTCGACCTCGGTGTAGTAGGCCGCCTCGGCCAGCCCGCGCTCCACGGGCGAGAGACGCTCGCGCAAGTTGAAGGCGCGCGTCAGCGCCGCCTTCCCCTGCTCACGGTTGGCGGACATGAAGCTGCCGCCGCCAGGCTGGATCAGTCGCACGCCAAGGCGGCGCCACGCCATCGCAAAGGTGGAGTCGAGCGCCACCGCGTCCTGCAGCAAGGCGATCTCGCGCTCGCGTGAGCGCTCCTCGCGCTGGGCATCGCCGATCCGCATCGCCTCGGTGTACTTCCGCAGGGCCGCGAGGGACGTGGTGGTGACACGCTCCATCGGTGGCAGCGCCGTCAGGGTGCTGCTGGACTCACCCAGCTTCTCGCGGGTGCGGCGCGCCAGCCGTCCGATGGCGGCGATCAGGCCATCTTCACTGGCGGCGGTCTCCTGCACCGCCGTCTGCTCGGCGCCATCGGCGGGCGAAATCAGCGCGGCACGCACGAGGTAGGTGTTACCGACCTTCTGGATGCGGCCTTCGACGACCATCGGCACGCCTTCGCGCACGGCGATCTCGCGCGCCAGCGCAGATGGAATGCGCTGCGTGCCGGTGCGCTGCATGCGCTGCAGCGCCTCCGTGGTCGCCGCCGGTGTCATGACGGTCACGATCTTGGACTCGCGCAGTTCCGTGCGCAGCGCTTCCGAGAGGAGGTCGCCAAGCGTCGAATCGGCGGTGCGATTCTCGACGTCGGCGACGAGCACCGTTTTCGGTGCATCAAAGGCCACCGCCGGCGTCGGGTCGCCGCGGCCTGATGTCACGGCCACGGCCACCCCGATGGCCGTCGCGAGCACGAGGCCGGCACCGACCAGGCCGCGCCGGCGGGAGCTGGCCGCCGGTGCAGCCACAGGCACGGGCCGCGCGGCCGCCGCTGACGGCTCGAGCGGCGTGACCTGCACCGGCATCTCGGCCGTGAAGCGCTGCTGCTCGAGCGCATCGGCGAGCGAATCGGCGGTGGGCCAGCGCCGCTCGGGGTCCTTCTCGAGACAGCGCATGATCGCGGCGCCAACCCCCGAGCGCACCGGCGCCACCTCCATCAGCGGCACTGGCACCTGCGACACCTGAGCCACCAGCAGCCGCGCCATGCTCGGGTCGGTGAAGGGCGGCTTCCCGCTCAGCAGCTCGTAGGCCACGCAGCCAAGGGCGTAGATGTCGGCGCGACCGTCCACCGTGGCGTCGCCGGCCGCCTGCTCCGGCGACATGTAGGCCGGCGTGCCCACGGCCAGTCCGGAGGTGGTCAGACCGGTGGAGTCGCTGACGGCGGCCGTGAGCGCCTTCGCCACGCCGAAGTCCGCCACCACGGCATGGCTCTCGTGGAGCAGGATGTTCCCTGGCTTGATGTCGCGGTGGACGATGCCCTTGCGATGCGCGGCGCCGAGTGCGCGGGCCACGTCGATCAGGATCGGGAGGGCGTCGCGCTGCGACATCACGCCGCGCTGGATCCGCTCGCGGAGCGATTCGCCCTCGACGAACGGCATCGTGTACCACAGCAGCCCCTCCGCCTCGCCCGCGGTGAGCAGCGGCACGATCATCGGGTGCTGCAGGCCGGCCGCGAGATGCACCTCGCGGCGGAACCGCTCGCGGTTGACGCCGGCCGCCAGCTCCGGCGTGAGCACCTTGATGACGACGGTGCGACCGAGGGCGACCTCGGTCGCGAGGAACACCCGGCTCATGCCGCCGCCGCCGAGCTCGCGCACGACGCGATACTCGTCGCCAAGGGCGAGCTCGAGGTGTTCCTGGAAGGATGCGGACACGGAGAGGATTGGAGTGCTCCGAAAGAATCTACTCCGTCGACACCGCGCCGACCACGGTGGTTGCCCTCCCGCGGCCCCGACACCGCGCGAGGCCCCTCGCCGGCGCTACCCCTGCTGTGCTGCGACCGTGCCCTTCCGCTCGAGCGTGCCCCATCCCACGAGACCACCGCGCGCGGCGGCGATGAACGACCGGACCACCACCCAGTACATGATCTGCCGGTAGGCGAATCGCTGGATCAGGATCAGCCAGGTCAGCCGCCGATCCTCGCCGGGTTCGAGGCTGAACGCGATCACGGCCGCGATCCAGTCCATCAGCAGGAAGACGAGGTAGACGGTCGCGAGCTGCGTGCCGCTGCGCCAGGCGAACGTGGCGCCGTGCTCCATCCACGTCAGCCCGACGCTGGCGACGCTGAACAGAAAGAGCAGGTCAGCCAGCGGCGAGATGGCGGTGAAGAGCAGCTGGAAGATCCACGTGTTCGGCATCGCCACGGTGCCCAGCGTGCCGAAGCGCCGGCGCAGCAGCGTGGCGCGGTACTTCCACGCGCATTGCAGGGTGCCGAAGCTCCAGCGGAACCGCTGCTTGAGCAGCGAGCGGAAGCTGTCCGGCGCCTCGGTCCATGCGATGGCGCGCTCGGCGTACGCAATGCGCCAGCCTCGCGCGCGCAGCGCGATCGTCGCGTCCTGATCTTCGGCAAGCGTATCGTGCGAGAATCCGCCCGCCTCCAGTACCGCCGACCGGCGCCACGCCCCCACCGCGCCGGGCACCACCGTGATGCAGTTCAGCAGGTCGAAGGCGCGACGGTCCACGTTCTGGCTGGTCACGTACTCCAGTGCCTGCCAGCGCGTGACGAGGTTGAGTCGGTTGCCGACCTTGGCGTTCCCGGCCACCGCACCCACCGCGGGATCGCGCAGCGGGTCCACCAGCTCGGCAATGGTCCGCGGTTCGAACACCGTGTCGGCATCGAGGCAGATGACGATCTCGCCGGTCGCGCGCGCGATGCCGTAATTCAGCGCCGACGCCTTGCCACCGTTGCGCTTCACGAGCACCAGCACGCGCGGGTTGTCGCGGAAGGCCGCGGCCGCGATCGCGCCGGTGCCATCGGGTGAGCCGTCGTCCACCACCACCACGTCGAGCGTGCCGGCGTACGCTTGCCGCAACAGCGAGTCGATCGTCTTCACGATCACCGTCGCCTCGTTGAAGGCCGGCACCACCACCGAGACATGCGGCGTGAAGTCGAGCGGGGCACGCACCATCCGTGCGCCACGGACGCGATGCGCGACCGCCAGCGCGAGGACGACGACGATGCGCAGCGCTCCGAGGATCACCGCCACCACGAAGATCCACGTCACCGTCGCCTCGACGGCACCGACGGTGGCGAACGCCGCCAGCGTGACGCCACGCGAGGCGGCACTGCTGGCCGGCAGCGGCGGCATGGCCTGGTCGCGGCTGAGGCCCAGCAGCTGCGACAGCAGGACGATCGTGTCACCGCGAGCCTGCAGCGAGTCGATCAGCGGGCCGAGCGCCGCCACCGTCTGTGAGCGGTCACCGCCGCTGTCGTGCAGCAGCACGACGTTGCCGCGTTCGCGCGCGTCGAGCACGTTGCTCACGATCTTGTTCACGCCCGGCTCGAGCCAGTCATCCGAATCCACGTGCAGGCCGACGGTGACGTAGCCGAGATCGTTGGCCAGCGCCACCGGCACCAGCTCGTCGGCCGTGGTGGGTTCGGCGTCGCCGAAGTAGGGCGGACGAAAGAGCGCCGTGCGCCGGTCGGTGACGGCCTCGATCAGCCGCTCTGTCGCGTCCAGTTCGAGCTTCGTGATGAACGAGGGCGTGGTGGCGAGGTTGGGATGCGTGAAGGTGTGGTTTCCGAGCTCGTGACCCTCGGCCATCATGCGGCGCAGCAGCGGGATCTCGCGCAGTGCGTTGCTGCCGATGATGAAGAACGAGCCGAACACGCCACGCGACCGGAGCGTGTCGAGGATCGCCGGCGTCCAGCGCGCGTCCGGCCCGTCATCGAAGGTGAGTGCGACACGGTGCGGTGCGGCGCCACCGGCGCGCTCGATCACGTACGGCGACGGCAGCGAGTTCCACTTCACGCGCGTGATCAGCTCCGAGTTCGCGTTGACGCCGATGACGCGCTCGCCGAGCGTTGGGCGTGACGTCACGCGCAGGATCTCGCCGTTGCCGTTGAACTCCACGTCGTAGCCTGGCGCGATCGCGGCAAGGTCTCGAACCGGGTTCGGCACCTCGCGGGAGCCGATCACGTTCCAGAGCGTCGGATCCTCGGCACCGAGGCGCCAGAGGGCGACGCCACGCGCACCGAGGCCGACGGCCGTGGAGAGCTGGTTCCACGCCGTGGTAGCGTCGAGAAACCAGACCTGGTGGTCCACCGAGTCGGGGTCGGTCCAGGTGGCGACGGGATTGAGGGAGGGCGACGCGAACGCGACCGCGCCCTTGTGGTCGCGCACCGCCTTCATCACCTCGGCGAAGGTCGCCGCGTCGGCGGGACGGCCGTCGCCCGTGTCATCCCAGTGGTAGCCATAGGTGCCGACGGCGAAGATCGCCTTCGCACGCGGGATCATGGTGAGCGCGCGGATCGCGTTCTCGTCGTACCAGCTCTGGCTCGCCACCGGGCCCGGATCGCCGGTCGCGTAATGCTCGTCGTAGAGCATGTCGATGACGTAGTCGGCGTGCAGGCCCGCCGCGCGGAACTCGTCGTCGTCGGCGTCGGCGGCGACCGTCTGCAGCGTCAGCGCACCGGCGGCGTGCAGCCCCGCGCGCAGATCGCGCACGAACAGTCCGAGACCCTCGCGCGAGGTCGAGTCGGCCAGCTCGATGTCCACCGTCACGCCCGCCAGCCCGTGCTTGCGTACGCCGGCGACGAGGCTGTCGATCACGCGGCGCCGGTTGTCACCGCTCGTCAGCAACCGCGCCGCACGACGGCTGTCGAACCGGTGCGTGACGGGATCGACGTTGGTGAGCATGGCGAAGAGGCGCGGGCGCTGCTCGGGCGGGAGGGTGCGGACGAGGCCCAGGACGTCCTTCCGCTTCGTGTCGCCGAAGTTCCAGGTGACGGTCGTCCCGTCACCGCCGAGGAATGCCCACTCGCCCACCACCCAGTCGATCTCGCGGGCATGCGCCTGCAGCGCGAAGAACGAGTTGTCGTCCCAGTTGACGTAGAACCCGAGCACCAGCGGCGCGCTGTCGCCGGGCGCGCGGGTGGACATCGGCACGATCGACTCGGGTCGCGGCCCGCGCAGCACCGGGGCAACGTGATGCTCCGCGAGGGCGGAGACGAGCTTGCGGCGGGCTTCGTTGCGGGCGGTTCGTGGGCGCAACGCCCTGACCAGCGCGGGACGCGAGCCAGGTCCGGCGGCTGTCCATGTCGCCGGCAGCAGCGGCGGCACCACGACCGCCAGGACGAGGATGGCGGCGAGCAACGTCGTGACGACGCCGAGCCCGAGCGCTGCGCCACGCAACGTGCGCCACCGGCGGCCGCTCGGGTCCGAAAACACCGGAACGACGGGCGGCGTGGGTTGCAGTGGTCGCTCAGGTGGGGTCATTCGCCAGCACGTACCAGTCAGGGATGCAGAAGTCGCACCACGAGCTGTCCGGGCACGGTGCTTCCGCAGATGTGTCGACCTGATACCCGACAGGCTTGAACACGGTGCGCCGTGCCAGCATGCCACATGTTCACGGGTCGACGCCGAGCGCGTTCATGCACTCGAGCACCAACAGTTCGCGCTCCGGGATGCTAATTAATGTCATCACGTGGCGAGCTGATCAGGTCGGGAAGCACGCCAGCGAGCTCATCGGCGGACTGTGCATTCGGCATCGTGCTGGAATCCGGCACACCGTGCTCGGCATTGCGGCCAAATTCCGTCGCCACCACCCCCGGCGAGAAGAGCGAGACGGTGATCCCCGGGAGCGGTGCGCGCGCGTGATGCGGGATGGCGAGCGTGGCACGCGCGCTCGCCCGCGCGGTGGCAGCTCAGCCGGCCGTACCATCGCGTGCCGACAGGAGCGACTGCAGGTTCAATCCGCGCGTGAACATCTGCAGCGAACCGTCGGCAGCGCGCGGCCACTGCTCCATCGGCCGGTCCCAGTAGAGTTCCACCCCGTTGCCGTCCGGATCGCGGAGGTAGAGCGCCTCGCTGACGCCGTGATCACTGGCGCCGTCCAGCGGAATTCCTGCCGCGACGAGCCGAGCGAGGGCATCACCCAGCGCCGCACGGGTGGGATAGAGGATCGCATGGTGATACAACCCGGTGGAGCCGGGAGGAGGTGCCGATCCGCCGCGGCTTTCCCATGTGTTCAGGCCGATGTGGTGGTGATAGTCACCCGCCGCGAGGAATGCGGCCTGGTTTCCCATGCGCTGGACGACGGAGAACCCGAGCACGCCGCCGTAGAACGCGATCGACCGATCGAGATCCGCCACCTTGAGGTGCACGTGGCCGATGCGCACGCCGGAATGGATGTGGGCTGGAACGGATGCAGTACTCATGCGACGTGCGTACCCTCGATGGACGCGAATGTCGACGCTGCCATCAGGGCAGCCGCCGCTCGAGTGGAAGAATGCATCAGCACCGCCCGGCATGGTGATCAGTCGTCACGGCGAGCTGATGTAGTATTATGTTCACGTGCGGTGCTGACCGTGGGCTCGACGCCGTCCGCAGCGCCTTTTTCCCGCAGAGCCCAACCTGATGCGTTCCCCAGGCTTGCCAAGTGCACGCTTGCTGACGGCGGTGATCGCCTGTCTCGTCTCCGCCGTCCTGTGCACCTGGGCGGTTCGCCTGCCGCCAGGGCTCGGCGTCGCGTTCGTCCAGACCAGCGCCGGCGCGTCACTCGCGGTCGATCGTCTCGACGATGGCACCAACACCGCCGCGCCGCACGTCGGCGACACCCTGGTCGCGATCACGGCGGTCGGCGGCGAGCCGCTGGCGCTGGTGGCCGGTGACCTGCTCGAGGAACCCGACTTCCTCGATACCTGGGCGGAGGAGGACGCGTTCTACGCGCGACAGGATCGCATCACCGCCATCCTCGCCGCGCCGGCCGTGACGCTCACACTGCGCGACTCGCTCGACGTGACGCACACCGTGACCGTCACCCCGCGAACGCGCCCGCTCGGCAGCCTGCCGCTGATCTTCTGGCTGCAACTGCTCTTCGGCGCCGCGGGACTGTTCATCGGGGCGTGGGTGTGGGCGCTGCGGCCCGACGACTGGGGCGCGCGCGCCTACGCCATCACCGGCATCTGCTTCCTCGTCTTCGCGCACGCCGCCGCGATCTACAGCGCGCGCGAGATCGCGCTGCCAGGCGCCATGTTCCATTGGCTGAGCCGTATCAACCATCTCGGGGCCACGCTGTTCGGCGCCGCACTCTGCGCGATCTTTCTCGTGTACCCGCTGCGACTGACGAGTGCACGTGCGCCGGTGATGCTGGGCATCGTGGCACTGCTCTGGTGGGCGGCCGGCGCGTTCCGCCTCGCGCCCGACCAGGACTGGGGCACGCGATTCCCCGTGTTGCTCGCGATGCTCGGCGCGATCGTGATCGCGGTCGTGCAATGGTTCCGCACGCGCGGCGATCCGGCGGCACGCGCAATCCTTCGCTGGTGTGCGGTGAGCGTGCTGACCGGCTGCGGCGCCTTCGTCGGAGTGACGGCGCTGGTGAGTGCGATCGGTGGCCTGCCGCCCATCCCGCAGGGATACGCCTTCGGCTTCTTCGTGCTGATGTACGCCGGCCTTGCCGTGGGCCTGCGACAGTACCGGGTGTTCGACCTGGATCAGTGGGCGTACCGCATGCTGTTCTGGGGCGTGATCGTGGCGGTCTTCGTGGTGGTGGACATCGCCCTGTTGAGCAGTGCGAGTACCGGCCCGACACGGATGCTCGCCTTCGCCAGCTTCCTGGCGCTGGGCACGTTTCCGCTGCGGCGGTGGGTCTGGTCGAAGCTGTTCCAGCGCCCACAGCTCGCGCCCGAGGCGCTGTTCGACCGGGCGCTGCACGTGGCCTACGCCACCAGCGACGCCGAACGCGATGCGCGGTGGCGCACGCTGCTGCTGACGCTGTTCGATCCACTTCATGCCACCGACGACGCGACGCGCGCGACCGACGTGACGATGACGACGCAGGGGCAGGATCTGGTCGTGCCGGCCGTCGCGTCATCACCGGCCATCCGGCTCACCTACGCCGCCGGCGGCACGCGACTGTTCACCCCCGCCGACGCGCAACTCGTGCGCACACTGGTGGCGCTGATGCATTCGGCCGAGGAGAGTCGCGCGGCGTACGATGTCGGCGTGGCGCGCGAACGCACACGCATTGCACGCGACCTGCACGACACCGTCAGCTCGCCGCTGCTGGCCGGCCTCGCGCCAGTGTCGGGCGAGGGTGCCAGTGATCGCATGGCGGCGGTACAGAGCGAGATCCGGCGCGCTGTCCAGGGGATGCGCAGCGTCGTCAGCGGCGAGGCGGTGACGGGAGCACCACTGGCCGACTGCGTGGCCGATGCGCGGTTCGCCGCCGTCGAACGCCTCACGGCGGCAGGGATCGCCGTCGACTGGCCCATCGCGACCCTCGCCGATGCGATGCTTGGCCCCGACGAGCGACCTGCGCTGGCGGCGTTCATGCAGGAGTCGGTCACGAACATCATCCGACACGCCGGCGCACGGCAGGTGACGGTGCGGATGCAGACCGGCGCCGACGGGCTGCTCGTGTCCATCGCGGACGATGGCCAGGGCTTCGCTCCAGACCCGTCGCGCACCGGCGACGGTGTTCCGAATCTGCACGCCCGCGCAGCGGCACTCGGCGGCACCGCCACGATCGGCGCGCGCCTCGATGGTGCGTCGGGCACCGAAGTGCGCCTGATGGCGCCGCTGGCGCTCTCGGTGCCGGCATGAGCGACGCCGCGACGCCGGTCGCGGCACCACGCGCGGTGCGCGAGGTGCTGATCGTGGATGACGATCCCGCGATGGAGGCGGAAGCGATTGCCGCCGTCGCGGTCTTCCCCGACGCGACCGTGCGCACCGCGCGCACGATCGCCGAGGCGGAGCGATGGATCGCGCGGGTGCAGTTCGACCTGGCGCTGGTCGACCTGGGCCTTCCCGATGGCTCCGGCATCACGCTGATCCGACGCATGATGGGTGATGCCGTGCCGGCCGTCGACGTACACGCGATCCCGACGGTCTGTGTGGCGCGGACCGTCTTCGACGACGATGCACACCTCTTCGCGGCACTGTCGGCCGGTGCGCAGGGTTACCTGCTGAAGGGTGAGACGATCGAGGTGGTGCGCCGGCGACTGCAGGCCGCGATGGATGGCGAGCCGGTGGTGTCGCCCGCCATCGCGCGACGCGTCCTGGCGTATTTCCGTGGCGAATCGCCAGCCGCGCGCCCGTCGGCCCGTCCGCGCATTCCGGCCGCAGTCCTCACGCAACGCGAACTGGATGTCCTGCGCCAACTCGCCAGCGGCCAGACGCTGGCCGAGGTCGGGAAGGTGCTGTCGTTGTCGGTGAACACCGTCAAGACCCACGTGAAGGCCGTCTACCTGCGGCTTGACGTGAATACGCGGATCACGGCGGTGGATACCGCGCGGCGCATGGGGATCCTCGACGACGAGACGCAGCGGTAGTGGCGCAGGAGTCGTGATGCAGGAGTCGTGATGCAGGAGTCGTGACGGGGGAGTCGTGACGCAGGACTCGTGACGCAGGACTCGTGACGCAGCGGTCGTGATGCGGCGACGGCGGCGAGGCCGGCACACCGCCGACGTTTCGCGAGGCACGATGGTGCAGGTACGTTGCAGCAGCCCCCACCCGGAGACGAACGATGCCGCAGCGATTCCGACGCGCCGCCTGCCTTGCCGTGCTGCTGACCACGGGCGTCTCGTGTGCGAAGACAGTCGCGACGCCACCCAGCCTGCCACTCGACATGGCAGCCTACGAGCGCGAGACCGCAGACTGGCGGGTGAAGCGGCTCGACGCGATCGCCGGGCCCGACGGCTGGAGCACGGTGGCAGGACTGGTCTGGCTGGACAGCGCCACGTACACCATCGGGAGCGCGGCGACGAGTGCGATCGCGCTGCCGGTCGGCCATGCCGCAGCGCGCGTCGGCACGATCTCGGTGCAGGATTCGCTCGTCCGGTTCGCCGTGGCTGACGGCGCGACGGTGCTGGCCGACAGCGTGCGGGTGGACACCATCACGCTGACCAGCGACAAGGGGGCGCGCCCCACCGTGCTCCGCACTGGCAGTGTCACGCTGCGCCTGATCGAGCGCGGCGGGCGTCGCGCGGTGCGCGTGAAGGACTCGTCGTATGTGCTGCGGACGGACTTCAAGGGCCTGGACTATTTCGCGCTCGATACGGCGCTCCGCGTCACCGCACGCCTGATCCCGCACGCGACGCCACGCACGGTGCGCATCCTGAACGTGATCGGCCAGACGGAGGAGTACCGGTCGCCCGGCACGCTGGAGTTCACCATCGCGGGCAAGCCGTATCGCATCACGGCCACCTACGAGGGTCGGGACACGACGCAGTACTTCCTGATCTTCCGCGATTCGACGAGCCGCACGACGACCTACCCGGCGGGCCGATTCATGTATGCAGCGCACGTCGACGCGGCCGGGACGACGGTGGTGGACTTCAACCGGGCCTACAACCCGCCGTGCGCGTTCACGCCCTTTGCCACCTGCCCGCTGCCGCCGGCCGAGAACACGCTGCCGATCGCCCTCGTCGCCGGCGAGAAGCGCTACACCGGGCCGCATGGTTCGACACTGGCCGAGGTCAGGCGAGACTAGTCGGCATCGGCGCCGGCGCCTGCAACAGCAACAGCAACAGCAACGGCAACGGCAACGGCAACGGCAACAGCAACAGCAACAGCAACAGCAACAGCAACGGCGTCACGGCATATCGCAGAACGGCACAGCCGCAGAACAGCAAACAGCCGCAGAACGGCACAGCGTCGGCGGAGCGCAGGCGCCGCTGAACTGCAACAGGTTTTTGACAAAGTCATCGTCGCTCGGGCTGCAGCGACGGCGGCAGAGGTCTCACAGCGATGAGCTTCTGTTTTGCGGTTGTTCAGTTTTGCGTTTTGCAGTTGAAGCAGTTCATGCAGTGCATGCAGTTCATACAGTTCATACAGTTCATACAGTTCAGCGGCTGTGCCGTTCTGCGATGTGCTGTGACGCCGTTCCGGCTCCCCCCAGCAGCACGAGGAGTCAGCCGAGTGTGACTTGCGCGGACAGCGCGGGCGTCAGGTCCGGGCCGAGCGCCTCGAGGCTGACGGCGTCACCGGCTGGCGTCGCGCGGAGGTGGAAGGGGGCGAGGTCGAAGAGCGGCGCGAGGCCGCGGAAGGCGAAGGTCGCGATCGGGCGCGACGTGTGGCGGCGCACGAGGTCGGCCAGCAGCATGGCCGTCAGCGGCCCATGCACCACCAGGCCGGGGTAGCCCTCGTCATCACGGGCGTACGGCCGGTCGTAGTGGATCCGGTGCGCGTTGAAGGTCAGCGCCGAGAAGCGGAACAGCAGCCGCGCATCGGGCGTGATCGTGCGAGTCCATGTGCCGGCCGCCGGTGGGATCACGTCGAGCACGGCGGGGGCCGACACGGGGGCACCCGGCTCACGGTAGACGATGTCCTGCTCCTCGTCGATGCAGGTCGTGCCGTCCTGCACGAAGCGGTAGCCCACCGTGACGAAGGCGAGTGACCCGCTGCGGCCGGCCTTGATGACGACGTTGCGGATCTCGCCTTCGCGCGACGCCGGCCGGCCGAGTACGAGGGGCCGATGGAACGTCATCCGCGAGCCGGCGAACATGCGCCGCGGGAACGGGATCGGCGGCAGGAAGCCGCCGCGCTGCGGATGCCCATCCACGTCGAGCGCCGACTGCGCCGCATGCGGCAGGAAGTAGAACCACTGCCAGAGCGGGGGCAGGGGGCTGCCGGCATTGGTGCCGGTCACGGCATCATCGAACGTCGCGGCGGCGCGACGCGCCTGCTCGGCACTCAGGCCATCGTGCACCGTCTCGGTGCGGCCGATCCACTCACGAAAGTCGGGCAGCGTCTCACTCATGTGGCGCGGGCGTTTACGGTGAACTCCGACATGCCCGCGAGCGGCTGGGCGACGGCGCCATGCAGGGCCGACCCGATTAAGATATCCCAGCGACTTCACCACAGCGCCGAGGGGTTCAGTGAGCAATGTTGACCGTGCAGCCGGTGGACAGGAGATGGATGGGGCAGCGACCGTGCCCGACGCCCAGGATGCCGACCGCGTCGCCGCGGACGGCCCCCTCCGCGGCATCCGTGTGCTGGACGTCGGCAACTTCCTCGCCGGCCCGTACGCGGCCGCGATGATGGGAGAGTTCGGTGCCGAGGTGCTGAAGGTGGAGCACCCCATCGGCGGCGACCCGATGCGCCGGTTCGGCACGCCGACCTCACGTCCCGACGCGACGCTCAAGTGGCTCAGCGAAAGCCGCAACAAGAAGTCGGTCACGATCGACCTGCGCCAGGCGGAAGGCGTGCAGCTCTTCCTGCGCCTCGTCGCGAAATCGGACGTGCTGATCGAGAACTTCCGTCCCGGGACGATGGAGGAGTGGGGGCTGACGTGGGAGGCGCTGAGCGAGGCGAATCCGGGGCTGGTGATGTTGCGCGTGTCGGGCTACGGCCAGACCGGCCCCTATCGCCGACGCTCGGGATTTGCGCACATCGCACAGGCGTTCGGCGGCCTGAACTACCTCGCCGGCTTTCCGGGCGAAACGCCGGTGCTGCCCGGCACCGTGCCACTCGGCGATTACATCGCGAGCCTCTACGGCGCGATCGGGATCATGGTGGCGCTGCGCCATCGCGAGAAGACGGGCCGTGGCCAGATCATCGACGTCGGCATCTACGAAGCGATCTTCCGCATGATGGAGGAGATCGCCTCGGTGTACGGCGTGGCGGGGAAGATTCGCGAGCGTGAGGGCTCGGGCAGCTTCGTCGCCGTGCCGCATGGGCACTTCCGCACCAGGGACGACAAGTGGATCGCCATCGCCTGCACCACCGACAAGATGTTCGAGCGCCTCTCGGTGGCGATGGGGCAGCCGCAGCTCTCGTCCTCGGGGTTGTACGGTGACCAGCGGAAGCGGCTTGCCGCGCGTGACGCGGTGAACGCGATGGTGATCGAATGGGTGGCGTCGCTGGACCGCGATGAGGTGCTGCGCCTCTGCCTCGACGAGGAGGTGCCGGTGGGCAAGGTGAACAGCATCGCCGACATCTTCGAGGACGAGCACTTCCAGGCCCGCGAGAATCTCGCCCGGATCGTCGATGCGGAGCTGGGCGAGGTGGTAGTGCCCGGCGTGGTGCCGACGCTGTCGCGCACACCGGGCCGCATCAACACGCTCGGCCCAACGCTCGGCAACGCCACCGATCAGGTCATGCGTGAGTTGCTCGGCCTGACCGCGGCCGAGCTGCAGCGACTGCACCAGCACAAGATCATCTGACCATGCCGCGCACATCGAATCGGGACCGTGACCATGACGGCTGAGCAGCACACCGGCAGTGACCTGCCGCTGGCGGGGATCCGCGTCATCGACGTCGCCACCGTCATCGCGGCGCCGTACTGCGCGACGATCCTCGGGGAGTTCGGGGCCGACGTGCTGAAGGTGGAGCATCCCGTCGGCGGCGACGCGCTGCGCCGCTTCGGCACGCCGTCACAGCGTGGCGACACGCTGGTCTGGATGAGCGAGTCGCGCAACAAGCGCTCGGTCACGCTCGACCTGCGCAAGCCCGATGGCGTGCGTGTGTTCAAGGAGCTGATCGCCAAGACCGACGTGCTCTGCGAGAACTTCCGCACCGGCACGCTCGAGAAATGGGGCCTGGGCTACGAGGTGCTGAAGGCGATCAACCCCGGGCTGGTGATGCTGCGCGTGACCGGCTACGGACAGAGCGGTCCATACAGCGACCGACCGGGCTTCGCGCGCGTGGCGCACGCGGTGGGCGGCATCGCATACCTGGCCGGCATGCCCAAGGGCACGCCCGTGACCCCCGGCTCCACCACACTCGCCGATTACATGACGGGGCTCTACGGCGCCCTCGGTGTGCTGATGGCGCTGCGCCACCGCGACCTCACCGGCGAGGGGCAGTATGTGGATGCGGCGCTGTACGAGTCCGTATTCCGGTGCACCGAGGAACTGGCGCCGGCCTTCGCGATGTACGGGACCGTGCGTGAGCGACAGGGATCGTCGCACAACGACTTCGCCTGCCCGCACGGCCACTTCGCGACGAAGGACGGCAAGTGGGTCGCCATCTCGACGGCGACCGACAAGCTGTTCCGACGACTCGCCACGGCGATGGGTCGCCCCGAGCTGGCCGCCAGCAGCACCTACGGCGAGCAGAAGACGCGACTCGAGCACCGGCACGACGTGAACGAGATCGTCCGCGACTGGTGCGGCTCGCTCACGCGCGAACAGGTGCTGGAGAAGTGCTACGCCACCGACACACCGGCGGGGCCGCTCAACAACATCGCCGACATCTTCGGTGACCGGCAGTTCCACGCGCGGCGCAACCTCGTCGCCATGGACGATCCCGACACGGGCGAATCGATCATCGTGCCGTCGCCCGTCCCCGCCCTCTCCGAGACACCGGGCAGCATCCGCAGCCTTGGCCCCAAGCTCGGCGAACACACCGACGAGGTGCTGGCCGAGGTCCTCGGGATGAGCGCCGAGGAGATCGCGCAGTTGCGGACCAAGCGGGTGATCTGAGCATGCGTCGCATCACCGCCGGGACGGCTGACCGATGAGTGGCATCCTGCACGGCCTGCGTGTCGTCGAGGGGTCGGCGTTCGTCGCCGCACCGCTGGGCGGCATGACGCTGGCGCAGCTCGGCGCCGACGTCATCCGCTTCGATCCCATCGGCGGTGGACTGGACTACGGACGCTGGCCGCTGACGCACGACGGTGCGCACTCCCTGTTCTGGACGGGGCTGAACAAGGGCAAGCGGAGCATCGCCGTCGATTTCCGCACGCCGCGCGGACAGGAGCTCCTGACACAGCTCATCTGCGCCCCCGGCAAGGATGCGGGCATCTTCAGCACGAATTTCCCGGCGAAGGGTTGGCTCGGGTACGAGCAGCTGGCCGCGCAGCGCGCGGACCTGATCATGGTGAACCTGCTCGGCCGTCGCGATGGCGGCTCCGAGGTGGATTACACGGTGAACCCGGCGATCGGCTTTCCCGCGATGACCGGACCCGCCGACAGCGCCGATCCGGTGAACCATGTCTTCCCTGCCTGGGACGCGATCGCGGGCAACATGCTGGCCGTGGCGATGCTGGCCGCGGAGCGGCACCGCGCCCGCACCGGTGAGGGACAGCTCGTCACGCTCGCACTCAAGGACGTGGGCCTGGCGATGCTCGGCCATCTCGGGATGATCGCCGAGGTGACGGTGAACGACAGCGATCGCGGGCGGTACGGCAACTACCTGTATGGCGCGTTCGGACGGGACTTCCTCACCGCCGACGGCGCGCGCGTGATGGTCGTGGGCCTTACCGACATGCAGTGGAACACGCTGCTCAAGGCGACGGGGTTTGGCGAGGCCTTCGCCGCGCTCGGTGCGTCGCTGGGGCTCGACCTGCGCGAGGAAGGCAACCGCTTCCGCGCCAGGGAAGCCATCGCGGCGCTGCTCGAGCCCTGGTTCGCGGCGCGCACGATGGACGCGGTGCGCGCCAGCCTCGATGCCGCACGCGTGACGTGGGCGCCGTACCGCACCGTGCGCGAGGCGATCGCGCAGGATCGCGACTTGTCCACCGACAACCCGATGTTCGCGATGTTGCAACAGCCGGGCGTTGGCGAGACGCTCGCGCCGGCCTCGCCGCTGGACTTCAGCCGCGTCGCGCGCGTGCCCGTCGCTGCGGCGCCACGCCTCGGCGAGCACACCGATGAAATCCTGCTCGGCGTGCTGCACCTCGGTGAAGCCGATGTGGGCAGGCTGCACGATGATGGCATCGTCGCCGGGCCCGTTGCATGACCACCCACATGGAGACCACGTGAAGCTGCCCGCGAACTTCTACAAGCCACTCGCCATCGGCGCCCCCGCACCGTGGCGCGAGCTGCCGGTGCGCCCCGAGCGGGTGATCCACTTCTTTCCGCCACACCTGGAGAAGATCCGCGCCAAGCTGCCCGAGACGGCGAAGCAGGTGGACGTCCTCTGTGGCAACCTCGAGGATGCCATCCCCGTCGATGCGAAGGACGCCGCGCGCGCGGGCTTCATCGAGGCGGCGAACGCCATCGAGTTCGGCGACACCGCACTCTGGGTGCGCGTGAACTGTCTCAACAGCCCGTGGATCCTGCAGGATCTGGAGCAGATCGTGCAACACGCCGGCAACAAGCTGGATGCGTTCATGATTCCCAAGGTCGAGGGACCATGGGACATTCACTTCGTGGACCAGTACCTGTCGCTGCTGGAAGCACGCTACGGCGTGACCAAGCCGATCCTGATCCACGCGCTGCTCGAGACGGCCGAGGGCGTGAAGAACGTGGAGCAGATCGCCTGTGCCAGTCCACGCATGCACGGCATGAGTCTCGGGCCCGCCGATCTTGCGGCCTCGCGCGGGATGAAGACCACCCGCGTCGGTGGCGGGCACCCGTTCTACGGTGTGCTGTCCGATCCCGAGCAGGGCGTGGCCGAACGCCGCTTCGTGCAGCAGGATCTCTGGCATTACACCGTCGCGAAGATGGTGGATGCGTGCGCGTCGAACGGCATCCGCGCGTTCTACGGGCCGTTCGGTGACCTGAAGGACGAGGCGGGATGCGAGGCGCAGTTCCGCAATGCGTTCCTGATGGGATGCAGCGGGGCGTGGTCGCTGGCGCCGAACCAGATCCCGATCGCGCGGCGGGTGTTCAGCCCCGATGTGAAGGAGGTGCTGTTCGCCAAGCGCATCCTCGACTCCATGCCCGACGGCAGCGGCGTGGCGATGATCGATGGCAAGATGCAGGACGACGCGACCTGGAAGCAGGCGAAGGTGATCGTCGACCTGGCGCGACTGGTGGCGCGCAAGGATCCCGAGCTGGCGGCGGCGTATGAGTTCTGAGCCCCTGCCCCAGTCGAAGACGCGTCCCGGCAACTTCTTCGAGGACTTCAGCGTCGGACAGGAGATCATCCACGCCACGCCGCGCACCGTGACCGAGGGCGAGGTGGCGCTGTACACGGCGCTGTTCGGCAGCCGATTCGCCTTGACGTCGTCGGATCCGTTCGCCACCGACGTCGGGCTGGATGGTGCACCGCTCGACAGCCTGCTCGCGTTCCACGTCGTGTTCGGCAAGACGGTGCCCGACATCTCGCTGAACGCCATCGCGAACCTGGGTTATGCGAATGGCCGCTTCGGCGTGCCGGTGTACCCCGGTGACACCCTCTCGACCACGTCGACCGTGATCGGGGTCAAGGAAAACAAGGACGGGAAGACCGGCGTGGTGTACGTCCGGTCCATCGGCGTGAACCAGGTCGGAGAGATGGTGCTGGATTACGTGCGCTGGGTGATGGTGCGGAAGGGCAGACCCGACGCGCCGGCGCCAGCCGTCGTCGTGCCCGCGCTCGAGGAGGCAGTGCCGGTCGAGGACCTGCACGTCCCCTACGAGATCGAACCGGGCGTGTACGACACCGACCTGGCCGGGAGCCCATTCCTCTGGGACGACTACGCCATCGGTGAGCGGATCGACCATGTGGATGGCATGACCATCGAGGAGGCCGAGCACATGCTGGCAGCGCGCCTCTACCAGAACACGGCGAAGGTGCATTTCAACCAGCACGTCGAAAGCCACGGCCGTTTCGGTCGCCGCATCATCTACGGCGGCTACATCATCAGCCTGGCTCGGTCGCTGTCGTTCAACGGGCTCGCGAATGCGCTCAGCATCGCCGCCATCAATGGCGGGCGCCACACCGCGCCGACCTTTGCCGGCGACACGATCTACGCGTGGAGCGAAGTGCTCAGCCGCATGGAGATTCCGGGCCGCACCGACGTCGGCGCGCTGCGCATCCGCACCGTGGCCACGAAGGACCGCGCCTGCCACGACTTCCCGTACCAGGATGCCACCGGCGCGTACGATCCGTCGGTGGTGCTGGACTTCGACTACACCGTCCTGATGCCGCGGCGGGCGTGATGCGCGAGTACCGCTTTCTCGCCACGGTCGAGACGCAGGAAGCGCTGCGTCTCGCGCGTGGCGTCTGGCATGGCATGACGATCGAGGAGCGCGCGCTGACGATCCACCTCGTCAGCGGCGAGGCGGTGCGCATCGAGACGGAGGCGGCCGACGTGGAGGATGCGTTCGAGACGTTCCGCCTCAATGCCGCCGTCGATCCGGGCGCGCCACCGCCGACGGATGCCGCGGGCGAGTTCGGCCTCGGCCGCAACGACGTGGTGCTCTTCACCGGCGCCACGTGGACCGTCGCCGACCCGGAATCGGTGCTCGGCGCGGAAGTGCGTGACGGCGCCGCCGTGCACTTCAGCGGCCATCCCGGACAGCTCGCCGAGGATGCGGAGATCGTCTGTCTGACCACCGACGCGATCGTGGTCGCGACGACGACCGGCACGGGCCTGTTGGTGCGGGTGGGCCTCAAGCCCGGCGCCGTGGATGTCGTGCAGGACCAGCCGGCGATCACCGCCTTCCTGCTGGAACGGGGCTACTCCACGAGCTGAGTCGGGAGCGGGCGCGGTACGTTCACCACCAGCGCCACCCCGCCGAGGATCGCCGCACCGGCCAGCATCAGGCGCGGCGTGAGCGGCTCGCCCAGCAGCACCACGCCAGCCAGTGCGGCGAGCACGGGAACGCTCAATTGCACCGTCGCGGCGGTGGTCGCGCGCAGGTCACGCAGCGCCGTGTACCAGATGGCGTAGCCCACGCCCGACGCGATCGCACCCGACGCTGCGGCGTAGACCGCGCCCGGTACGTCGAGCCTGCGATGCGACGTCCACACGAGGCTCACCAGCAGCGCCATCGGCACGGCGCGCAGGAAGTTGCCGGCCGTGACGGCGGTGGGGTCGCCGGCGCCTTTTGCACGCAGCGAGTACACGCCCCACGCAGCTCCGGCGGCCAGCATCGCGAGTGCGGCGCCGAACGGTGGTGCGCTGAGTCCTGGCAACACCAGCGCCACCAGTCCCACGTACGCGAGCGCCAGCCCGACGCCCTGCGCCGCCGCGAGCCGCTCGCCTCGCGCGACGCCGACGCTGATCATGGTCGCCTGCACCGCGCCGAACAGCAGCAGCGCGCCGGTGCCGGCGGTGAGCTGCGTGTACGCGAACGAGAATGCGATGGCATACGTGAACAGCGCCGCCGCCGAGGCCCACGAACCGGCACGTGGCGTGCGGCGTATGGCGACGAGCGCGGCGAGCACCACCGCGCCGCTCAGCAGCCGGATGGTGGTGAAGCTCGCTGCGTCGATGGTGGTGCGCGTCAGCGCGAGCCGGCAGAGCAGCGAGTTGCCGGCGAAGGCCAGCAATGCCAGCGTCGTGAGCAGCACACTGCGACTACCGCCGCTCACGACGTCACCGTCATCAGACGCCGAACTGGCGCAGGTGGTGGTCGGAATGCTTGTAGCCGAGCACGCCCCACTCCTCCGGCGTCATCGCACCGAACAGCGGGTGCTCGGCGGCGCGCGCGCCACCCGTCAGCGGATCCATCCGTGCAATCAGTCGCTTCAGCCGATCGCGCTCACCCTCGAAGCTCTCGGCGGTGCTCGAAAGCAGTTCGGGCGCGGTGGGCGCGCCCTTGGGGAACGGGATCACGTAGAGCATCAGGTGCTTGACCGGGAAACCCTGCGCCAGCCGCATGTTCTTCGACTTGACGGGCATGTCGCCGAGCGCCATGCGGCAGGAGTCGCAGAGGTGCGAGAGCATCTGCGAGACGTTCATCCGGCCCCAGCGCGGCGTGGCCGTGGGCTGCAGCCGGTCGAGGCGCGCCAGGATCGCGGCGCGGTCAGCGGGGTCGCGGGTGGTGGGCATCGCGGTGGCTCGGGCGAGGTGGTCGGAATCAGGGTCGGCGCAAGATGTGGCGCGGCACCGCGCTATGGAATGACCCGCTCCATCACCACCAGCGGCAGCGGCAGCCCCGACGGCATCGTGAACTCCACCCGCTCGACGACGTGAAAGCCCAGCGACTCGTACAGCGGCACACCCGACAGCGTCGCACCCAGTTGCAGGCGCCTGAAGCCGGCCGCGACGGCTGCGTGTGCGCACACGGCGTACAACTGCCGCGCCAGCCCGCGACGCGCCCACGCCGGCGCCACGTAGAACGCGCGGATGCGCGCCGGATCGACCGTCGGATCGAGCAGTGCGTCGGCGACGCGCTTCGCCTGATCGCCGCCGCGCAGCGTCGACCGCTGGCCCCACCCGCCCGACGCGATGATCGCGCCCTCAGCCTCGATCACGAAGTAGGTGCCATCGCGAATGAGCTGCGAATCCACGCCGAACAGGTGCACAAGTGCCTCGTCCACCTGCGCCGCCGAGTAGTAGCCGGTGGCGAGGCCGCGCACCGAGGCGTCGATCAGCGCGGTGATCGCCGGAACGTCCGCATCGACGGCGGGGCGCAGGTGCGGCGTCACGTCGTTCGCGCCGTGGATGCGCGGCACTGCATCGCGCTCAGGTCACGTCACGAGCGGATCCACCGGTGACGCACGCGCGCGACCCCATCACGCGCGCGCCCGGGCGGACCGCCGTGCAGCCAACGATCAGTGCGCGATGCACTCGATCTCCACCTTCGCGTTCAGCGCCAGCCCATTCGCACCCATCGCACTGCGCGCGGGCAGCTTGCCCGGGGTGAAGTAGGTGACGTACACCGCGTTCATGGCGCCCCACTCGCTCATGTCGGCCATGAAGACGGTGCACTTCACGACGCGATCGAACCCGCTCCCCGTCCGCTGCAGTACGGCGCGGATGTTCTCCATCACCTGCCGCGTTTCGGCCTGAATGCCGCCGCGCACCAGCGTCCCGCTGCTGTCGGTGCCGACCTGCCCCGAGAGGTAGATGAAGCCGTTCACGGTCACCGCCGGCGAGAAAGGCCGCGGCGGACCGCTGGTGGTGGACAGGTATTCGGCAGGCCGCGCCGTAGCGCAGGCCGTGAGCAGGGCGGCGGCACAGGCCGCGAGGGCGCGACGGAGCGCGAGGTGCATCGTCATCGGCGCCTCAGACCCGGTGGTGATCGGCGCGCCACGTCTTGATGCGCTGCTTGATGGCCTTGGTGTCCGTCACGTTCCCGTCCAGCACCCAGCGCGCCAGGTCCGGTGCCTCGGCATCACTGGCAAAGCGCAAGGCGATGAGCTGCCGCGCGCTGAGCTCGTCAATCCGCGGCCGGAGGTCGTCGGGGGCGAGGCGGGTGAGGCGGAGCTGCTCCTCGAGCCGGATCACGCGGTCTTGCGCCTTCAGCGGAAAGGCTCGCGCGTACCAGTAGGTGCCGAGCAGTGCGAAGGCGCCCAGCATCTGGAAGTGAGCGTCGGCCGTGCGTGTGGAGGCGGCGTGCCACATCGACCAGCCGACGAACACCAGCAGCATGAACCCGGTGACGTAGTGGAACCCCGGGACCATGCGCGCATGGTTGCTGAATGACTGCTCGGGCTCGGTGCTCATCGCGTAGGGAGGCTGGGGAGTTGGGTGTGATGGCTGCTGCAATATCGCCAGCCGTGCACGCCAGGCGCAGCGGACCATCGGGTATGGTCGCGCCGGGCGCAGACCGACAGTCTGGACCGGCAGGCGCGTGCGCACCGGGGTATATCCCCACGTCGGTGCCGGACCCGCGTGCCCGACCTGGTTCTCCCCTCTCCCGCAGACCCATGACCCGCCTCGACGCGAACGACGACGCCCCGGAGCCGGACGACGCCTCCGACCCGGACTCCGACCCGGACACCGACGAGGACCTCGCAGACGAGTTCCCATCCGCAGACGGCACGGCCGACGGCGATGCACTGATCACCTGTCCTTATTGCGGCGAGCAGGTGGAGATCACGCTCGACGCCGGCGGCGGGGCACGCCAGGACTATGTGGAGGACTGCGAAGTCTGCTGCCAACCGTGGCGCGTGTCGGTGCACTACGGGCCGGATGGACACGCCGACGTGCAGGTGATGCCGCTGGACGAGTGACACCTGCGTGGCCGTTCCGTCATCATGTCAGCCGCCGCGATGCGACTCCGCCGACGTCGATTCCGGCATCCAGCCGAGCCACGCATCCGCCTCCTCGATGGAGCGGAAGACCATGAAGCCGGGGTCCGTCTCGGCGGCGAGGGTGGCGTACATGCGCCCCATGCCGAAGCCGACGTCGGAGCCCGTGATGCAGGCCGTCCGCGCGTGGCCGTTCTCGGCGCGGAGCCGGGCCACCAGCGCCACGACGCGGCGCGTGTCCTCGGAGGACGGCATCGAGGTCACCTGACGCACGTCGAATCGCTGGGTGTAGGCGAAGGCACCAGCGTCGGCGACGGCGGTCAACAACGCGACCACGTCCTCGAGCCGACAGACGCCGGTGCCGGTGATCAGGACGCGCTGCGCGTTGTGATCCACTACCTGCGTGATGGGCATCCTTTAACGCTCCGATGTCGGGCACGAGCCGAGCGGTGACAGCGGTGTTGTACTGCTGAATACACGCCGAGAGTCTCATTTCGCAAGATGTGCGCCGCGAACTGGCGAAAGGATAGGGCACGCGTACATCCTCGCGCGTCAGACACGCGCGTTTCGTGCCGCGATGGCCCGATCGCCAGCTGGGTCAGCGCGCCGCGCCGGCTGCACGATGCGGCGCCGCGGTCACACGGGTACGATGGCGTGCGCCGTGACGCTGCCGTCGAGACTCGTCGTGCCGTGCGACACGAACAGGTGCCCGTCGGTGACCGAGAGGGTGAGCGTCATGCGCCGGTCGAGCCGCTCGACCAGGCCGGCCACGAGCTCACGATCGATCTCGCGGATGTCAATCGCCTCGGCACGGTGGATCCGCTCCCCGGTGAGCTGCCGCAGGTAGATCACGGCGGGCTTTTCGATGTAGACCACCACCCGCGGCGCTGCCTTGCTGGCCTTGTGCAGGCGCGGCGCGTCGGGGGCACCGACCTCGATCCACGCGGTGATCGTCCCCGTCAGATCGCGCACCGTGATCGCCGGCTCGTCCGGATCGCTGATGCCGCGCGAGAAGGTGATGCCCTCAGCGTATTCGAGGCAGTAGGCGAGCACCCGCGTCACCAACCGCTCCTCGGTCTCCGACGGGTGCTGCGCGACTTTCAGCGCGAGGCTCTCATACACGCCCCGATCGACGTCGGCGAGTTCGATGGCGAAGTTGTAGATCGTCGCGGTGAGTGCCACGGGCGCCCTGGTTCGTGCCGAAGGATCAGTGGAGCGTGAACGTGAAGCTGGAATATGCATGCGCCAGCGGCTGCTGCGGGTATTCGCGGCTGCGGCTGTGCACCTGCCACTCCACCAATCCACGCGGCGCGCGGACGCCGATGCCCAGCATTGTCTCGCCGACGATGCGATTTCTCGGCACGCGCGCACTGGTTCCGAACGTCGACCCATCGAGGAAGAGGTTGCGCGCGACGGCGGCCTGCGACGCACCGGCGCGCACGTACACCCCCCAGCGCTCACGTCCGGGCGCGAGTGCGACCTGCCATGGCGCCGGCGCGCGCAGGCCCGCGGTGAGCTGCAGGCCGACGGTGGCGTCGGTGGCGAGGGTGCCGGCGCGGAGCTTCCAGTTCGGTGCGACGTGCAATCCCAGGCCCGTACGCGCACTCTGCACGCCCACGAGTTCCTCGGCGCCCTGCCAGCTCGCCAGCAGCGCCAGCTCGGTCGGCACCTGGGCGTCCCAGCCGGTTGGCGTCGTAAAGCCGAAGAGGCTGTGCACCGCCTTCTGCGCCGGTTCGGCCAGCGACGCGGATCCCGTCATTCCGGCGCTGACCCCGAACGCCGTGAAGCCGCGCACGCGCTCGCGGCGCAGCGCCCACTCCGTCCCGAGAAATCCGGCGAACGGTCGCTCACCCACCAGCCGCCGGCGCCGGCTGAGCGTGGGGGTGTAGATCTCCTGCACCAGCGCAGCCGAGACGAGGCGACAGTCGCGGGTGTCGGTGGCGGTGCGGCAGACCGCGGGGCCACCGAGCAGGCGGCGCGCAAGGCTGCCCCCTCCGGGCCAGAGCAGGACGACGCGGGTGCCCTGCGTGTACTCGCGATCGGCGCGGCGTCCGGGCGCCTGCCAGAAGTTGAAGGCGTCGTTGTCGATCTCGAGGCGCGTCGTGCGCTGCGCCACGGCGCCACGGGACGAGAGTGCCAGCGCCGCCAGTGACGTCATGACCGGATACAAGACTCGCCGCGCGCGGGTGCCCGGCATCGTGCTCACGTCGCGCAACCACTCGTGTTCGCGACAGCCGACCGCTCCGCCCCGTTGCCGATCACCCGCATCGCCTGTGCCCCAGTGACTCGTGCCATCCGCGTCGCCATCCACGTCGCCGTCCCGTGTTCCGCCCACGTTGCCATCACCGCGACCGTCGCACGACACGAAGTGTCGTCACCGGAGGCGACGACACTTCAGTTCGCGTCGTGCCGCAGGGACGAGTGTACCCAGCGGCAAAGCTACCGCAGATTGGCGCGGAAGAAGGCCAGCGACTTCTCCCATGCATCGGTCGCGGCTGCCGCATTGTACGCCTGTCCGGACGGATTGGCGAAGGCGTGATTCGCGTCGGCGTAGACGTTGATCGTGACGGCGCGGCCGGCAGCCTTCATCACCCGCTCCATCGCGCGAACGCTGTCCACCGGGATGCCGGTGTCCTTGCCGCCGAACAGGCCAAGCACCGGGGCACGCAGGCGGGCGATCTGCGCCGGCTGGGTGATCGGGGCACCGTAGTACATGACCACGGCCTTGATGTCGTCGCCGCCGACGAGGCCCGTGCGCAACGACCAGTGCCCGCCGAAGCAGTACCCGACAGATCCGATCTTCTTCGCGCCCTGGGCCTTCAGGTACGTCACTGCGGCCGCGACGTTCTGCTCACCGGCGGGAATGTTCTGCATGGCGGTCTGGTAGAGCACCATCGCGGTGTCCGGCGTGGTCGCGACGCGTCCGAACAGGTCCACCGCCAGCACCAGGTAGCCCTCGCCTGCATAGCGATCGGCGACGGCCTTGATGTTCGCGTTCAGCCCCCACCACTCGTGCACGACGATGATCGCCGGCGTGTTGGGCGTGACGGTGGCAGGCTTCGCCAGGTAACCGTGCAGCATCTTGCCGCCGACGGTGCCGTACATCACGTCAGCGCCGGTGACAGCGCGGCGCGGCGCCGCGGTGGCGACCGGCGTGGCGGTCGGGGTCTCGGCGCCATGCGCATGCTGCATGGCGGCGGCGTAGTCTGCCTGCGGAGCCTGGGCGGCGAGCGGCGCGCCGATGGCGAGCAGCAGGACGGCGGAACGGAAGGATCGCATCTGCGGTCGGGACGGGGGGACAGTGATGGGCGGCGGCGCCGGTGTCGCGTCGGCACCCGGCGGCGGTTGGAAACGTAAGCGGCCTGTCACGATCCCCGTTCCCCGAGCGGAGTCAGCCAGAGTCATTGGCAGCGTCAACTCCCGGCGGCGATCAGCTCCAGTTCTTCCCACCGATGGCCGAGCCGGGCGAGCTCCGCATCGAGCTCAGCCAGACGGCCGGTGGAGATCGTGACGGCGGATCCATCACGCAGGAAGCGGGGGTCGGCGAGTTGTGCGTACAGGGCCGACCGCTCACCCTCCACCGCATCGATGCGGTCGGGGAGCTCGGCCAGCTCCTGCTGCTCGCGAAAGGACAGTTTGCGCTTCTTCGGCGGGCGCGGCGCGGGGGTGGCTGCCGACGGTGCGCGCACGGCGGTCACCCGTGCTTCGACCGGCGCCGGACGCTGCCGCAGCCAGTCAGCGTAGCCGCCGGCGTATTCACCGATCGTCCCCTGCCCCTCGAACACGAGCGTGCTGGTGACGACGTTGTCGAGGAACGCGCGGTCGTGGCTGACGACGATCAGCGTGCCGCTGAACTCCAGCAGCAGCGCCTCCAGCAGGTCGAGCGTCTCGATGTCGAGGTCGTTCGTCGGCTCGTCGAGGATGAGCAGGTTGAACGACCGCGTGAAGAGCCTGGCCAGCAGCAGCCGGTTGCGCTCACCGCCGGAGAGTGCCTTGACCGGTGTGCGCGCGCGCTCCGGTGGAAACAGGAACTCCTGCAGGTAACCATGTACATGCTTGGTGGCGCCACCGATCTGCACGAAGTCGGCGCCATCGGCGATGGTGTCGAAGACACTCGCCTCCTCATCGAGCTGCTCGCGGAGCTGGTCGAAATACGCGACGTCGAGGTTGGTGCCGAGCCTGATGGTGCCCTGATCGGGTGCGAGCTCGCCGAGCAGGAGCGTGAGCAGCGTCGTCTTGCCGGAGCCGTTGGGGCCGATCAGGCCGATGCGATCACCGCGGGTGATGATCGTGGAGAAATCGCGCACGATCGGCCGGTCGCCGCGTGCGAAGGAGACGCCGCGCGCTTCGACCACCAGTCGGCCCGAGCGCGCCGCCTCCTGCGCCTGCAGCCGGACCGTGCCGACGCGCTCGCGGCGCTGCCCCCGTTCCGCACGCAGCGCCTCGAGATTGCGCACACGTCCTTCGTTGCGGGTGCGGCGAGCCTGGATGCCGGTGCGGATCCAGACCTCCTCCTGCGCCAGCTTGCGGTCGAACTCCGCCCACTCACGCGCCTCGACGTCGAGTACCGCGTCCTTGCGCGCGAGGTAGGTGTCGTAGTCGCCCCCCCAGTCCACCAGCATGCCGCGGTCGAGCTCCACGATCCGCGTCGCGACGCGGCGCAGGAATGCGCGGTCGTGCGTGACGAACACCAGCGTCGTGCCACGATCGATCAGGTATTGCTCCATCCACTCCACGGCCTGCACGTCGAGGTGGTTGGTGGGTTCGTCGAGGAGGAGGATGTCGGGCTGCCGTACCAGCGCGCGAGCCAGCAGCGCCTGTCGCTTGCGCCCGCCCGAGGCGGCGGCGAACGGCAGCTCCGGATCGAGGGCGAGATGCTGCAGCACGGTCTCGACGCGGGTCTGTACCTGCCACGCATCGGCGGCATCCAGCGCGTGGTGCAGGCGCTCGAGCCCGCGCAGCGCCGTGTCGCTGGCGTCGGCGGCAACGGAGAGGCTGGCGTGGTGGTATCGTGCCAGCAACTCACCAGCTGGCCCGACGCCCGCCGCGACGACGTCGAACATCGTGCCGTCGACGGCGTCGGGGATCTCCTGCTCGAGCCGGGCGACCGTGAGTCCGCTGATGCGCACCACCGTGCCGGTGTCGGGCTGCAGCGTGCCGTCGAGCAGTTTCAGCAGCGTGCTCTTGCCGGTGCCGTTGCGACCGAGCAGACAGACGCGCTCACCGCGCTCCATGCTGAAGTCGGCATGCGACAGCAGCGCCGGTCCGCCAAACGCGAGACTCACATCCTGCAGGCCCAGCAGTGACATCACTCGCGGTGTTCGGGGGCGTGGTACCGGGAAACCTTCAATCTAGCGCAGCCCTGCCAGCGACTCGGTTGCGGCTCGCCGGATTCGTGGACGGGCGGGCATCGTCAACGCTGTTCACGCGGAGGCAACGAAGCAGCGGAGGGATCGTCTCGTCGCTCCTACGTGCCTCCGATGCTCCCGTGTGACCAGCGTTGACGATGCCCGCGCCACACTGATGCCGGCAACGTCGACTAGCGCCGCGTCGGAAACGGCCGTGATGCCGGGATCTCGTCGGCGAACTTCCACGGCGCCGGCCCGTCGCGCGTGAGCGGGATGTTGGCCAGCCGCGCCCGTACCATCGCCATCGGCATCGACCCGCCGAGCAGCACGCCGTCATGGAACTCTCGGTCGGTCATCTTCCTGCCGGTCACGAGCGCCTTGTACATCGCCCGCATCTGCAGCCCGCCGAGCATGTACGCGGCCTGGTAGGTCGGCGAGTAGGTGCCGGCGAAGCTGCGGCGCACTTCGCCCTCGGCGTTGGCACGCTCGAAATTCACGGTGTCGACGAGGAACTGGATCGCCTGGTCGGGCGTCATCCGGCCAAGGTGGAAGTTGAGCGAGAAGATGATCCGCGCGCTGCGGTGCATCCGCCAGAACAGCGCGCCGATGCGGTCTTCCGGCGTGACGTGGAAGTCGTGATCGTAGAGGAACATCTCCCAGTACAGCGCATTGCCCTCGTTCCAGAACGGCGTCGAGAAGAGGCGGCGATGGGCGTTGTAGCGGGCCGCCATGAAGCCCTGCAGGTGGTGGCCCGGGTTCAGCTCGTGGAAGACCGTCGCGTGCGAGAAGTGCGGGTTGTTGCCGCGCATGCTCATCAGCTTCTCCTCGTCCGTCATGTCGTCGGTCGGATAGCTGACGAGGATCTGGTCACCGCCAAGGAAGAACGGCGAGATGCGCTGGCGTTCCGGCGGGATCATCTCCATCCGCCAGTCCTCCTTCGCGAGCGCGGGGATCGTCACCCAGTCGTGCTGGGCGAAGAAATCCTCCGCCTGGCGCGCGAGGCTGCGGATCAGCTCCGGCTGCCGGCCCGGCTCGACGTAGGTGTTCTTCACCTTGTCCATCGCCGCCTTCCAGTCGTCGCCGAAACCCATCTCACGTGCGGCCTTCCTGATTTCGCTCAAGCTGAACGCGTATTCGCGCTCGGCGATGGCAATGAGCTCCTCGGCGGAATACGGAATCATCTCGTGACGCAGGTCGGCGGCGAGCCCAGAGGCCCCGATCGGATCACCGATGATCGGTCCCGTGTTCGCATCGGCGGCAGGCGCTGCACCTGGGCGGCCAGCAGCCACGGTGGCGGGTCGCGGGATACCGACCACACGCTCACGGATCGTCGCCGCATACCGGGTGAGCGATTCCGTCAGCTTCTGCTGCGGATTCTCGAGCCACCAGGTGAAGCTCGGATCGTAGCCGGCATGAAAGCGGTACCAGCTGCCCATGGTGTTGCGCAGCTGGTCGAGCTGATCGGCCGCGCGATTGGCGACGGTGCGCGAGACCTTCGGTGCGATGGCACGCTGCCGACCGCTCCCGGAATCTGAACGCGCTGAAGGCTCGAACAACAGGCGCAGGCTGTCGACCTGCTTCACCACGGCGGCCACGCTGCGCGCCACCTCCTGCGGCTGTGGCGTGACCAGATCGCGGCGCGCGTCATGGAGCGCGAGCAGCGTCTCGCGAAATGGCATCAATGGCGCCGTCTCGGTCCGCTGCACGTCCTGGCGGTCGGCGAGGTCCAGCTCGTAGCGGAGATGATTGTCGAGCAGGACGTAGTCGATCTTCCCTTCCTGCGACAGCCGCTCGAAGTCCAGCGCGCGGAGGCGGGTGCGCCACGCGGTGTAGAAGCCGCGCAGACGCGTGCGCTGTGCCGGTGAGTCGTAGGCATCGTAGCGACGGTTGAGCGATTGCTCGTCCAGCGCATACCGCTGCACCACCGCAGCCAGCTCACTGCCCTTCGCGGTTGCCAGCGCCGTGAGATCGGGCACAGAGGCGAGCGGATCAGCCGGGAACGGTGCCTTCGGTGCGGGCTGCGCCTGCATCGCGCTGACGATGCCACCCGAGGCGAGGAGGAGCGCGCTCGCAGCGCGGCGGAACACACGGGTCGGACCGGTCACGAGCGGCTCCACGTTCAGTTGGTGTACGCGGCGACGGCACGCACCGTCGCCAATGCATGCCGGCGATGCCATGCATCGCCGGACACCGCTACATGTCGGGCGTCAGCATCAGGTGTGCGCGCGGCGTGCCTGGATTCATCAGCCACGGTCCCTTGCCCGGGGCCGACGACAAGCCGGTCGTCGCACTGGTCGCGCCCGGCATGTAGAGCACGAAGAGCGGCTTCGACTGCGGGGCCATTCCCGTTGCGACGTCGAAGTCGCCCTGCGGTCCGGTCAACGAGTAGAGCGCCGCCGGCGCCGTTGGCATCCGCAGCTTGCCCTGCCGCACTTCAGCGAAGCGGATCGTGTCGACTCGTGTCCCGGGCGTGCCACTGGCGCGCAACTGGCGCCCACGGGCCATGAACGGTTCCATCGAGGTGGCGTAGCAGGCCACGTGGAAGCCGTCCTTGGTGGGGTCATCAGCCAGACACCGCATGCCGTTCCGTGCCTGCCGCAGCACCTCGAGCTTGCCCACGGTGCGATATCCCATCACGCCAGCGCCTGCCCGCAGCGTGGCCGGCAACGGCAGCACGGCAGCGGTGATCTGGTCCGCCTCCGAAGGAATCGTCTGCGCGGTGGCCGGAAGCGCCAGCGCGAAGGTGGTCAGGACAAGTGCCAGCGTGCGCATGGAGGGACTCGGGCGTCGGGAGGGGCCGGCGTCATTGCAGCCGGAACAGGTAGCTGAGCTTCACGAAGAATACATCACGGTTCGGCTGCAACTCGCGGGTCCCGCCGGGCCGGTCGGCGCGCGAGGTGTTGCCATACCCGAAAAATACCACCGTGCCCGGCGTCGGCAGGTACGAAAACAGGAAGTCGAGTCGCCCCCGCAGCCGGTCGAAGGCCACGGCACGCGTGAGTGACCCGTCGCCGGCGCGGAAATAGACCGGCAGATTCGTGCGTGAATCGTCACGCAGCGAATCCTGCTGCAGCTTGGCGACCTCGCCGATCACGCGGACGAAGACCTGTCGTGTCACCTGATACTCCACCCGGACACGAGGCACGTTGCGGGTGAGCACCCGCGTGCCGTCCGTCTTGCGATTGTACGACTCGTAGTTCCACGTGCCGGAGATCCGCAGCTGGTCCGTCGGGCGGACGTTGAGGCCGACGTTCGCGATCCCGATCAACGCACTGCTCCATTCGGGGAAATTCTCGTCCTGCCCAACGAGCAGGAAAGTGTTGAAGGAGAACCGCTTGAACTCCGGTGTCGCGCCCGAGACGACGACGTCCAGATTGTTCAGGTTCGGCGTTCCGCGATACGACACCGTGTCGGTTCCGGTGGGTGTCGATGCGAGATAGACGTAGTTCGTGTACAGATCCCGATCGTACGAAAACCGCTCGAGCAGCAGCTGCGCACCAACCGACCATCCCCCCCGCAGGCGGGCATTGCCGCGGAAGTGCAGTTTTTCGTCCTGCACCGGGCCACCACGCACGAAGTCGTCGTAGCGGAAGCTGTTCAGCCAGGCGATCTCAGGCGTGATGGCCTCGACCACGGAGCCGGGCTTCCGCAGGAAGGTGAAACGATTGGTGAAGTTCACGTTGGCAATGCCGGTGCGCGCGATGAATCCGCTCTGCGAGTCGAATTCCGGGGCAATCCCGTTCACAGCGTACTGCGCACCGAATCGCCGCCCGTTCACGTTGGCCGACAGGTTGAAGAGCGGCGCGCTGGTGGTGACGCCGGCTTCGCGAGTGATGCTGTTCGCATACTGCCCCTGAAAGCTGACGATGCCCCGCACCAGGCGGCCATCGAGGGCCGCCACCCGGTTGAACTGGCTGCCATCCATCTTGTCGGTGTAGACCAGACCGATGCGACTCTGCTTGCCGATGTCGCGCTGCACGCGCAACACGTTGAACACCGGCGACTGGTTGCCATCGAAGCTCGCGTCGCGGTTGTCCACGGCCGACAGCAACCCGATGTCGAAGCCATTCACCTTCCCCGTCAACTTGGTCGCGGCCACCGGTTGCGTGATGCGCCGGGTGTAGATCAGCCGGCTCGGCGCGGTGAACTGTTCCTGACTCTCCAGGAAGAACGGGCGACGCTCCGCGAAGAACACCTGCACGCGCGGGTCGTAGGTGAACTGGGTCGCATCGGCCTCGACCTGCGAGAAATCGGGATTGGCCGTCCCGGAGAGCGTCAGATTGCTGGTGATGCCCCAGCGCACGCTGCCCCCGAGTTCCGGACGGCTGCCGCCGTAACCCCAGCCGCCGGTGGACGGTGCGCCGAGCGCCGATGAGGTCACCGTCGGAATCATGTCGACCGTCAGACCGCGCGAGAGATTGCGCAGCGCATTCAGATGTCCCGACTGCGCCAGGAAGCTCGCCCCCCCACGCGAGGTCGGCGCCCAGGTTTCTTCATGGCCGGTGGCCTGCACGGTGCGCACCACGTTGAGCTGCCACTTCTGCTCATCACCGGCGCCATACCGCAGGCTCTTGAACGGAATCTGGATCTCCACCTCGAACCCGTAGTCGGTGACGTGGCCTTTCGATTTCCAGACGTAGTCGGGAGCCAGGTCCGCCGCCTCCCGGGTGCGGACGATGCCCCCCGAGAAGCCGCCCCCCTGCACCGTGCCAGTCTCGATCATGACGCCATCACTCTGGATGCCGATCGGATTCACGGCAAACAACAGGGCCTGGCGGCTGTCGTTGTATGTGCCGAGGAACAGCTGGATGTTGTCGTCGGCGCTGATCTTGTCGCGATCCGCGAGGTTGTGCCGCACCGTACCCGCCGGTGCGTACGCGCGGATGCCGATGTGCAGCGCGGTCGCCGTGTAGAAGACGAACACTTCGGTACTGTCGTTCGCCGCCACACCATCGGTCGGGAAGTACTGCGAGAACCCCGTCAGCAGCGCCGCCTTGCGCCATGCCGGCTCGTTCAGCACACCATCGACCTCGATGCCCTTCTCTTCGCGCGGTGTGGTGATCGACAGCGCACCGGCACGACCCGAGTAGACCTTACCGGCATGTGGTTCGCCTGTGGCGAGGCCGATGCCGAACGCGGCGAGAGCGAGCAGAGGTGAGAACACCGGCGAGGAGCTGAGGAAGACGGCCACGATCACACGCCGGGAGCGTTGCGGACCCGCCCGGGGCAGTTGCGACGTTGCCGACAGGACGCGCCTCCGGCAACATTGGTGTCACTACAACGGCCAAGTGCCGTGACACGCTGAGCTCTTTCACCAAGGACTGCATGCGCTGCCCTCATGGTTCCCTGCTGCGCCACGCGCTGCTGGTCCTGCCCCTGACGCTGGCCTCGACGTCGAGCCTGGCCGCCCAGCCCCGCCGCTCCGTGACCGCGGCCGACTACGACCGCGCGGTCCGCATGCTCGGCTCGACCGTCTCGCCGATGGCGGTCGGCGGTACGGCGCCGGGGGTGTCCTGGCTCGCCGACGGCCGCTTTTTCTATCGCAGCGTGCGGCCGGCGGGTGCGGAATACGTCCTCGTCAATCCGCGAACCAGGTCACGGGCGCCACTCTTCGACCACGCGAAGCTTTCCACGGCGCTCGCTGCGGCCGCCGGTGGCTCCTTCGTGGCCACGGCGCTCACCCTGCAGTCGCTGGAGCTCTCCGCTGACGGGCAGTCGGTCATCTTCACCACGGGAGCCCGCCGCTTCCGATGTGACGTGTCCGGGGCTGCCTGTGCTGTCGCCGCAGGTCAGGCGGCGGCGCCGGCGACCCTGCGCGGGCTGGCGGTCACGTCGCCCGACGGCAAGCGCGCCGCGTTCATCCGCGACTGGAATCTCTGGGTCCGCGACATCGCGACGGGTGCAGAGACGGCGCTGACGACCGATGGCGAGAAGAACTTCGGGTACGCCACCGACAATGCCGGCTGGGTCACCAGTGATCGGGCCATCCTGCTCTGGTCGCCCGATTCGAAGCAGATCGCCACGCAGCAGCAGGACGAGCGCAATGTCGGCGACATGCACCTCGTGCAGACGAAGGTCGGCCACCCCGTGCTGCGCAGCTGGAAGTACCCGCTGCCGGGCGACAGCGTCGTGGCGATGGTGCATCGCGTCGTCATCGACGTCGACACGAAGGTGACGGTCCGGCTGAAGATGCCCCCCGACTTCCACCGCTCCACGCTCGGTGACGACATCTCGATGAGCGATTACGCCTTCAGCCCCGACGGCTCGAAGCTGGCGCTCGCCTCCACCTCGCGCGATCACAAGCAGACGATCCTGCGCCTCGCCGACACCCGTTCCGGCGACGTGCGCACCGTGTTCGAGGAAACGGTCCCGTCGCACTTCGAGTCGATCAGCGGCTGGCGCGTGCTCTGGAACAGCAACGAGGTGGTCTGGAACTCGCAGCGTGACAACTGGAGTCAGCTGTATCTGTACGACCTGAACACCGGCGCACTGAAGAACAGGATCACCACTGGCGAGGGGCCGGTGAGTTCGATCGCGCGCATCGACGAGCGGACCCGCACGCTGTGGTTCGGAGCACAGGGACGTGAGGCGGGACAGGATCCGTACCTTCGGCATTTCTATCGCACCTCGCTGACCGGTCGCGGCGCAGCGGTGTCACTGACGCCGGACGACGGCGATCACGCCATCCAGCTCTCCCCCGATGGCCGCTGGATCGTGGACACGTGGTCGCGTGCCGACCTGCCGCCGCAGACCGTGCTCCGCGACGCCAACGGCAAGGTGGTCATGCCGCTCGAGACGGCCGACATCTCGAAGCTGCTCGCGCATGGCTGGAAGCCGCCGATCCTGTTCAGCGTGAAGGCCGCCGACGGCGTGACCGACATCTACGGGCAGCTGTTCCGCCCCACCAGCTTCGATTCCACGAAGAAGTACCCGATCATCAACAACGCCTATCCCGGCCCGCAATCGGGCAGCGTGGGTGGCCGCACCTTTGCAGCGGCGCGCGGCGACAAGCAGGCGCTGGCCGAGTTGGGCTTCATCGTGGTGAGCATCGACGGCCGTGGCAGCGGACCGGGGCGCTCGAAGAGTTTCCACGACGCGTACTACGGCGCGATGGGTCGCGACAATACCCTCCCTGACCAGGTGGCGGGCATGCAGAACCTGGCCAAACGCTACCCGTGGATCGACATCGACAAGGCGGCGATGTGGGGCCACTCCGGTGGCGGCTTCATCACGGCCGGCGCGATGTTCCGCTACCCCGACTTCTTCAAGGTCGGCATCTCCGAGTCAGGCAACCACGACCAGCGCAACTACGAAGACGACTGGGGTGAGCGCTATCAGGGTCTGCTGGTCCGCGGTCCGAATGGCAGCGACAGCTATGACATCGAAGCCAATCAGACACTGGCGAAGAACCTCAAGGGCAAGCTCCTCCTCGCGCACGGCACGATGGACAACAACGTGCCTCCCGACAACACCTATCTCGTGGTGGATGCGCTCATCAAGGCCAACAAGGACTTCGACCTCCTGAT
>JANNXU010000063.1:0-5260 GCA_031409715.1 Gemmatimonadaceae bacterium
AGGGTGACGCGCTCGAGAAGCAGGCCAAGCGTGCCGCTCGCAGGGGGCTGCCGGCGGCGACTGCGAACACCACGCTTCGCGAGGAGCCCGTCGCCGAGGCCGCAGACGCCGTCGAGGTGGGCCGACCGCGCTACAAGCGGACTCGCGCGCGACGGATGGGTGAGCGCCTCCGCGCAGAACTCGGATTGCCGGAACTGGATCGGCCCGTCGCCGCCAGCGTCCCGGACATTGACGAGCACTCGGAGCGCGCGGGGTGGGCGGTGCCCGCGTTGCGCCAGCGCGTTGCCGGCTTGCTCATGCACGATGCGCTGAGTGTCGGGCTCGGGGGCCTGACTACCACGCAATTGCGCTCACGACTTGGCGCGGCGTTTCAGGAGAGCGATGAGGACGACGGTGATTTCAACGAGCAGTTCGATGAGGCGCTGCGCCGTTTCGGATTCGCACCTTCGAGCGATGGTCGATGGCAGATTCCCCGCGCGCGCTGAGGATCCCGCGCAACGCAAAGCGCGCAGCCGGCCGACGACGAGAGCCCTTGTGGCCCTGACATCGGGGAGCTGCGCGCTTACAACGCCGTCGCACTAGGCGGCGGTTTGCGTCTCGTCCCACATGGGCCGACCGTCGCCATCTTCGAGGATGCGCTCGAGCTGCGCATCATGCAGCAGGGGACCAACGACGTGCTGTGCCGCCCGGTACCAGCAGAGCACACCCACCGTGCGTGACGGCACCGTGCCGCGCACCATGGACATCCACAGGCGGGCGTAGCGTTCCTGCGGCACCAGTACCGGCAGCTCGAGACGCGTGATTCGGATACGACCTGACATCAGAACTCCGGCGTAAGATATCGGGCGCCAGGGTGGCGCCCTGTCGGAGGCTGCGCCGGTCAGTCGGGGGGCGGCGGCGTGCTGCACACCAACGCAATTCGATCACGCGCTTTGGTGAATCGCGTGAGGCACATCCGCGCGTCGTCACGCTGCTGGCGATCACCGCACTCGTCGCGGATGCTCCTTATCGGGAGACGTCGATCCCCTGGAGCAACGCCTCGGTCTCGCGGAGTAGGACTCGAGCCTGGTCCGCGGGGATCACGTCGAGCAGCGTGACGCGCGCCGCGCGCAGCCAGCGATCCACCTCGGCGTCGCGCGCCCGACCGAACAACCCCTCGGTCGCCATGAGCGCCTTGTACAGGTACTGCGCCTGGGCCTGCGATGTGATCGCGATCCGAGCCGCTCCGGCGCGTGCAGTGGGTGCGTATGCGTGGCGGACCATGTCAGGTCTCCGTCGTGAGGGTGTCGAGCGTGAGCGTCAGGATCGCGCCGTCGCTCGAGCCGTCCGGCGCGCCGCTGGTCGCAGTCGCATCGACCACATGGTGCGGCGTGGCAAACACGAACTTCTTCTTCCATCCATCCTGCACCTGCACCAAGCCGTCGCCACGGTCGGCGATGTGTGATACGGCGTCGGTCAAAGGCTGGATGCGACTCGACAGCATGTCCGCGGATTGCACGCACCAGGCCTCGCGGCTGGCGGGCTCAGAGATCGCACCCCAGCGCTGCTGCATGTGGTGGCTCCCGATGATGTGCTGGGTGTGTTCCGCGAGATGAAGCTGGCGCGCAGTCGGCAACCAGCCGTCACGCATCTCCGCGCGCGTGAGCGCTTCGGTGACGAGGCGCAGGCCATGGCCCATGTGCGACATCGAACCCGAGAGCGGCGCCATCGCGATCACGCCTGTCCAGCCGTACTCGAGCACCTTCCCGAGGTCGTGCAGCAGCGCACCAAGCCGCACGGCATCCATGTCGAGATCCGGGGCGTCCCCGCTCGCGCTGTACGCCAGCGCCACGGCTTCGGCACCTTCTGCAACTTGGAGGCTGTGCCACCACAAGCCGCCGAGGTGCGCGTGGTGATGACCAAGGGCGGCGGGCGCCTGCACGAACGCAGCATTCAACGGCGCGAGCTCACCGTCTGCGCCGCGCACCGGCGTCCGCATGATGCGGTTGAAGAGGTCGCGCGCTTCGCCTGACAGTGCGTCGAGCAGGCGGATCGTGCGCGCCGTGAGGTCGGTCCGCGCCACGGGACACTGCGGCATCGCTTCGCGGCTCACGGCGTGGTTCGGCGGCAGCGACTGGATCGCGGTGAACTTCCACTCGATGCTCCCGTCCTGTCCAGCGCCACCGGTCAGCAAGACGCGGACCGGCGATCCGACGCTGATCCCCTCAATGTCGGGCAACTGCTTGTCCCAGACATTCACCGTCGCCGATCCCGTGTTGTTGCGGAACCCGAGCCGCGCATACGGCTTCCCACCACGCGTGACCTTGTCGTCGCGCTCGACGAGCACGGCGGCGCCCGACTCGAGGCCACCCTCCGTGGGTGCGGTGTGAAACGGGAAGCGGGTCGTCGGCTGCTCTGGTGCTGGCGCCTGCATGTGATGCATGGAGAACCTCGGAAGTAATGGAGAGCGTCGTGGCATCGGCGTGATGCCGGACGATTGAGAGTGAGGACTTCACTGCGGGGGCAGCCGACGCGAACCGCGCGCGGCACGTCGATTCACGCGGGCTCGGCGCAGATGGCTACAGCGACCATGCTGGACCGAAACCGGATCGGCTGCGCAGGCACCGACTGGCGGTCCCTGCGAGCCTTCTCCTTGCTATGCGTGTCGTGCCGCATCTAATGCGGGATTGCCGCGCAGGTGCGAGGCTAAGCCGCTCGCTCAGACGGCGCGGTGATGCGCTGATGTCGACGCGTACGCAGTGCAAGGCGCAGCGCGTGATGCAGGTCGAGCACGGCGCGCGTGGTCTCCGACGACACCCAGACGTGCAGGGCATCGTCGGTGCAGGCGGAGCAGGTGTCGAGCTGCGCCACCAGTGATGCGAGGGCGTGCTCCGTGAACGCGGCGTGCGTCAGGATCGGGACACGCAGCCCCGCATGCAGCGGTGCGACGCAGCGCGCGATGCGCGGACGGAACACCTCCATGAAGCAGACCATGGACGGCAGCGCGATCTCGGGCACGGTCGACCGGGCGTTCTGGACCAAGGCGACGAACCGCGTGTCTGGGGTGGTGGCGTAGCAGCGAGCAGCGGGCATTCGAGTCTCCTCCGGCAGGCGCCGGATATGCGACAGTGCAGCAGTGCCGTCAGTCGACGGCGTGACGGAGGCTGCGAGGCACGGTGCGGGGGCCGCCGAGTCATCGAGCACGGCGAGCAGCCAGGAGGCGCGGGGAAGCCACGCAGCGCGCGCGGTCATGCGCGCTCCGACAGTTCCGAGAGATCAATCGTGTCGCGGTGCTCGACCATCGCCACCGCAACGGCCGCGGTCATCCGCTGTGTGACGTAGTGCACCAGCCCGCGTGTCCCGACATATGGCGCGCCGGGGCCAGGCGGGGGCAGTGTTCGCACGAACGCGTCGACGCCCGTCACGTGCACGTCCAGCTGCTTCGCGAACGCGTCGATGTCAGCGAGCGCGCCACGCGCGAGGGATGCGCGCACGGACGAGGACGGGGCTGGGAGGGTGATGATGACTCCCATACGATCCACGAGCTCCGTCATGAGCCCTGCTCGTACGAGATCCGACGATGTCACAGCGGGGTCCGCCGGTAGCATGGAGAACGCGCCGGCACTGATCACGATGCTGTTGCGCAATGACCACCGGAACGATTCGCTGGCATGGTCGTAGCTGACCAAGACATCACTCTCCGGATCGAGCAGTGGGAGCAGTGACTGTTGACGGCCGATGCGCGCTGCGGCGGCGGTCCCATCGAAGCGCATGCCTTCGTGTTCTAATGCGCATTTGTCGATTTCGTCGAGGAGGACAATCGACGGTAGTTCGATGCGCGGCTGCAGCGGAATGACATGACGCGCCCCGTCGGAGCGGAACAGCGTCGGGTGCAGCATGCGGCAGAGCTCACCGAGTTGAGCACCGCGCCATCCTGTTTCAACCACGTCCGTCAATGGCACGACGACGCCAGGGATGCGGAGGGTGCTCGCCAGCAAATTGAGCAGCCGGGTCTTCCCGCTTCCGACCGGGCCAATCAGGGTCATGCGCAGCGGATGCGGCTGATGCAGGTAGCGGGTGAGCGTCAGCGCCAGCGCAGCAAGGACGCGATCCATCTGCTCGCCTGCCTCGGTGCCGAACGCGCCGATCAGTGCGGTCAACACGCGCGCCAGCGTGGTCCGCGGGTCTTCGCCTGCATTGACCAGCGGCAAGAGCGCGGTGATCGGCGGAGAGGATGGGGTGTGTGATTCGGGGAAGAGATCGTCGAACGGATCGATGCTTGGCATGGCAGTTGGGCGGCAGGGTGCATTGGTGACGCGATGTCGTCACACCCGTCTATGTCGCCCACGCCGCATCGCCCACCGCGACGTCGTCCCTGCCGACGTCGGGTGGGCAGCCGGTCTCCCTCAGCGTGCGAAGGACTGGAGATGCGTGGCGAGGTGCGCGCGCGCCGCCGCAACGCGCCGGCGCACGGTCTCGCGATGCACGCCGAGCGCGATGGCGGCGAGCATCATCGGCGTTTCCTGCTCCACGACGACGACCCACGTCGTCGCCTGCTCTTCGGGCAACTGGGCCAGCGCGCGCCGGTACACGCGCATCAGGGCCTCGCGCTCAGTGCCTGCGTCGTCCTCGGGGAGCTCCGCGGCGCCGGTGTTGAGTGCGGCGGTACCGCGCAGGACGTCCGCGATATCGCGTGCCGTGCCCGTCGTGTGTCGGCCGGCCACCGCGTGCAGTCGACGCTGGGCAATGACGTTGAGCCAGCGCAGCAGTCCGTCGCCCCGGACATTAGGACAGCCGCCGCGTCGCAACTGCGGCAACGCGTCGACGAGGGTGTCCTGCGCGAGGTCTTCGCCACTGGGCCACACGTCGCCGTGGGCGCGCTGGACCAGTGCGGTGCAGGTGCGAACGTGAGCGGGGAGTACCGCGTCGTACAGGGCGCCCTGTGCGGCGACCACGGCGGTCGGCGTACGGGCGGACGTCAGGCGCGCGACGAGCGCAGCGAGACGAGGTGTGGGGTTGGGCATACTGCTCCAGCGTGTGCGGAGCGGTGCCGATGGTGGCAGCCGCAGCGCTGCATGGCAGCGATGCGGTCAGCCTTCGACGAGCGGGCGGGGGGCGCGCTGCGTTCGTCAGTGTCTGACGCCGTGACGTGCGTGGCGCGCCGAGCACGCTGCGTCCGTCGCGGGCGAGCATCAGCATCGGGGCCTGCGGGTCTTGCTGCTGGCTGATCATGACCATGGTCTACCGGTGTCGACGCGCTCGCCGCCAGCCAGGAACGGAC
>JANNXU010000064.1:0-159291 GCA_031409715.1 Gemmatimonadaceae bacterium
CCGATGTCGAGGATGACGAGGTTCTCGCGGATCTCCATGACCGTGGCCTTGACGATCTCACCTTCTTCGATCGAGGCCATCGTGCCCTGGTACATCGCGATCATCCGCTCGTAATCTTCCGAGGTGTATTCGTCTTCCTCGTAGAGCTCAGGGCGGCGGTTGGCAAGCGGCCGAAGCTGCGAGCGCTGCAGATCGCGCTTCTCGCGGGCGGTGAGGGCCGTGCCGGTTGTGGTGTCGTCGAGTGGGGTCTCGACTTCGGACTCGGACATGAAGTGGTTGGCTCCAGACTGCGCGGAATGGTTGGCTCGCCGCGCCGAGGCTAGGGAATCCCGCGGCCCGTGTCAGGCCGGCGAAATGCGAACCGTGGAAGCTAGTTCACTCCAGCGGGCGGGTCAACGCATCGGCCGTCCCTCCGGAGGGCCTAGTCGTCGCCGTGGGCGCGGCGCTCCATCGCGGCCCGGGCGAGGGCCACGATGCGCGAGACCTGGTCGGCCTGGGTCAGGTAGGTCGTGTCGACGAGGATGGCGTCCAGCGCCTGGACGGTCTGGGTGCGGTCGGCCGCGTCCCGTCGCACCAGCGCCTCGGTCTCCTCGGCGATCTCGTCGTCGGCAGGCGAGCGGCCAAGGCGCTGCTGGAGCCGGCGCCGCGCCCGCTCCCAGGAGTCGGCGACGAGGAAGATCTTGAGCGAGGCGTCGGGGAACACGACCGTGCCGATGTCCCGGCCGTCCACCACCACGTCGTGCTCCAACGCGGCGGCGCGGACCTGCGTGTTGACCCAGGACCGCGCGGCAGGCATCGCCGCCACGACCGAGACCCCGGCCGTCACCGCAGCGCCCCGCAGGCGGTCGTCGTCGCGCACGCCATCGATCAGCGCGAGAAACGTCCGTTCACCAGGCACGATGGTGATCCGCTCGCCTCCGGCGACCACGTCGGACTCGACCCAGCGCGGCATGTCTGGCTGTCGCTCCAGCGCCACGGCGGTGAGCGCCCGGTACAGCGCACCGCTGTCCACGTGACGGATGCCGAGCTGGCGAGCCACCCACTGGGCGGTACTTGACTTGCCTGACGCGGCGGGCCCGTCGATCGCGATCACCAGCGGCCGGTCGCTCATCGCCCCGTCCCGAGACTGGCGAGCGCCTCCCAGAACCCGGGGAACGAGACGTCCACGCACGCCGGATCGTCCACACGCACGGCGTTGTCACCGAGCGCGCCGAGTACGCCGAAGGCCATCGCGATACGGTGGTCCGCGTGGGTCAGGACCGCACCCTGCAGCGCGCGCGCGCCGCCGCGGATCACCATCCCGTCGGGCAGTTCGTCGGCGTCGGCCCCGATCGCACGCAGATTGGATACGACGGCCGCGATCCGGTCGCTTTCCTTCACGCGCAGCTCCGCCGCGTCGGTGATGCGTGTTTCGCCCTCGGCGCAGGCCGCGACGCAGGCCAGGATCGGGATCTCGTCGATGAGCGACGGAATCTCGTCGCCGCCGATCGCGGTGCCACGCAGTCCGGCCGTCGGTGCGACGTGGATGTCGGCGACGGGTTCGCCACCGACCTCGCGCTCGTTGGCGAAGACGAGTGCCACGCCCATTCGCGCCAGCACGGGGAAGGCACCGCTGCGCGTCTCGTTGATCCCGACGTTGCGTACCTCGAGCGGGATCCCCCGCAGCACCGCGCTGGCGATGAGAAAGAGTGCCGACGACGGATCACCGGGCACGTCGAACTCCAGCGGACGCAGCGACGCGACGGGATCGAGCAGCACGGCGTCCTCGGTGATGATGACCGGCGCACCGAGCGCGCCGAGCATGCGCTCGGTGTGGTCACGCGAACGCGTCGGTTCCTGCACCCGCGCCGAGCGCCCGCTCACGAGCGCCGCCAGCAGGATGGCACTCTTGACCTGTGCGCTGGCGGTCGGGCTCACCCAGTCGATGTCACCGAGATCACCGCCCTGCACCGTCATCGGCAGCCCATCCTCGGCCGCGAAGGTGAAGCTCGCGCCCATCTGCGTGAGCGGGCGGGCGATGCGGCGCATGGGGCGACGGCTCAGGCTCGCGTCGCCGGTGAACGTCGCCTGCATCGGGTGGCCGGCCACGATGCCCGCCATGAGGCGCGTGGTCGTGCCGCTGTTGCCGCAGTCGAGCTGTCGCGTCGGTGTGCGCAGCCCGCGGCGTCCGAGCCCGGTGATGCGCAGGGTGTCGTCGCGGCCCCATGACAGCGGCAGGTCGACGCCAAGCGCGTGGAGCACGCCCGCGGTGCTGCGCACGTCGGCCGAGGGCAGCACGCCGCGCAGGACGCTGTCACCGGTCGCGAGTGCGGCGAACATCAACGCGCGGTGCGAGAGTGACTTGTCACCCGGCACCGTGACGCTTCGCACGACATTCACCGCAGCCAGCCTTCGAGCGCGGTCGCGAGGTCGGTCTTGTCGTCACGATACTTGACGATGACCGGCGTCTGGAGGCTGAGTCCCTCCGCCGCGGCGAAGTCGCCGCGCACGCTTCGCGCACCGGGCACGACGACGGCATCGGCCGGGATGACCAGTGGCGCATCGGCGGAGCCGCGATAGACACGTTGATGCACCAGGTCGAAGACCGGCGTGCCACGCGTCAGCACCGTGCCGGCACCGAGGACGGCACCCTGCCGCACGACGGTGCCTTCGTACACGCCGCAATTGCCACCGACGATCACGTCATCCTCGATCACCACCGGCGAGGCGTTGATCGGCTCCAGCACGCCGCCGATCTGTGCCGCGGCGCTGAGGTGCACCCGGGCGCCGATCTGCGCGCAGCTCCCGACGAGTGCGTGCGAGTCGATCATCGTCCCCGCACCGACCCAGGCGCCGACGTTGACATACATCGGCGGCATGCAGACCACGCCGGCGGCGAGGTACGCGCCACGGCGCACCGCACTGCCGCCGGGCACGACGCGGATGCCATCCGCCACCGTGAAGTGGCGTGGTGGCATGGTGTCCTTGTCGATGAAGCTCAGGTCACCCGCGCCGTGCCCCGGGGAGAGGTCCACCATCTGGCCAAGCCGGAAGGCGAGCAGGATGCCCTGCTTGACCCACGGCACGGCGCGCCACTCGCCGTCCGCGCCACGTTCCGCGGCGCGCAGCTCACCGCGCTCGAGCGCATCGAGCAACGCCGTGACGACGGCGCGCGCCTCGGAGGGCAGCGGCGTGCCGGCGGGCGTGGCGGCGAGTGCGCGGATGGCATCGTCGAGTGCAGGGACGGTCATGATGGCAGGGCTCCGGCGGCCACCAGCGCGTCACGCACCGTGGCCAGGTGTTCGTTCGCCAGCGGCACGAGCGGCAGCCGCAACACGTTGGCCGCGCGACCCAGCAGGTGCATGGCGACCTTGATCGGGATCGGGTTGGACTCCACGCCCGAGGCGCGATACAGCGACGCAAGCTGCGCGTCGATCTGCTGTGCCGACGCCGTTTCGCCGGCCCGCATTGCGCCGGTGAGCGCACTCATCGCCTGCGGTACGGCATTCGACACGACGGAGATGACGCCGTCGGCACCGGCGGCCATGAGCTGTACGGTGATCGCATCGTCACCGGAGAGGACCATGAACCCGGTCGGCCGTTCGCGCAGGATCTGCTCGACCTGCGGGACGTTCCCGCTGGCCTCCTTCATGCCGATGATGTTCGGGTGCACTGCCAGCGCCAGCGTGGTGGCCGCGTCCATGTTGCTCGCCGTCCGCGATGGCACGTTGTAGAGCATGACGGGACGATTGACGGCATCGGCGATGGCGCGGAAGTGCGCCACGATGCCGCGCTGCGGCGGCCGGCTGTACATCGGGGAGGCGTGCAGCAGGTGCGTCGCCCCGGCCTCGATCACCTGCCGCGAGAGCGTAATCGCCTTGCGCGTGTCGTTGGACGCCGCGCCGCCGACCACCGGGACGCGCCCCGCCGCCACCTCCGCCGTGATCGCGACGACGCGCAGGTGTTCCTGCAGGTCGAGTGTCGCGGCCTCACCGGTGGAGCCGCAGGGGACGAGGAAGTTCACGCCCTCCGCGATCTGCCACTCGACCAGCGCGCGCAGCGCCGGCTCGTCCAAGGCACCATCGGCGGTGAATGGCGTGATCAATGCCGTGCCGCAACCCTGCAGTCCGAGTGCGCGTCCGTCAGCCATCAGGATTCTCCGGTCATGTCGCGAACCACATCCACCATCGTGAAGTGTCCGGTGCGTCCCAGCAGCCAGCGGGCGGCGAGGAGGGCACCATCGGCGAAGACGCGGCGGTCGCGGGCTTCATGGGTGAGTGTGACCTGCTCGAACGGGGCATCGAGCACGAGGGTGTGCACACCGGGGACATGCCCCACGCGCACACTCGACACCGGCACCGGTGTGCCGCGCACATCGGCCGCGCGCCCGGCCAGCATCCGGGCCGTGCCGGACGGGGCATCCTGCTTCCTGGCGTGGTGCGTCTCGACGATGGCGGCATCGAAGCCGAGCGAGGTCGAGAAGCGGCGTGCCGCGTCGGCCACGGCCATGGCAAAGAGCGTGGCACCGACGCTGAAGTTTGGAGCGACGAGCACCGTGCCGCTGCGCTCGCGAACGCGGCGCAGCACGTCCGCTTCGACGTCCTGCCAGCCCGTCACGCCGATGACCAGCGGGATGCCCGCTCCGAGGCAGGCGTCCACGTTGTGCGGGACCGCCTCGGCAACACTCACGTCGATCACCACGTCCACACGGGCGATCCGCAGTCCCGCCTCCGCGACAGGGTGCGTGCTCCAGAAGTTCCCTTCCACCGTCGCATCGCGTTGCGGGGCCAGGTCGAGAATCTCCCGGCCAAGCCGCCCATTGCCGATCACCGCCAGTCGCAGCGTCACGCAGCCACCTGTTCGAACAGTGCAGCGTGCAGCGCGCGCATGGCGTCGGGCGCGTCGGCATCGTCGAGGAGGATCGTCAGGTTGATTGCGCTGGCACTCAGTGACAGCATGTGGATGCGCCGGTGCCCAAGTGCACGCAGCACCGTGCCCATCGCGTCGGCATCATCGGCGATGCCGGAGCCGACCACGCTGATGATCGCGCGACGGCGTTCGATCGACACGTCGCCGATCTGGCGCAGCGCACCGAGCAGCACGTCCAGCGGCGCCTGATCATCGACGGTGACCGACACCGACACTTCGCTCGTCGCCACGACGTCCACCGACACCGCATGCTGATCGAAGAGCTCGAAGACGCGACGCAGAAAGCCATGCTGGAAGAGCATGCGTCCCGTGGCGACGCGCAGGATCGTCGTGTCGCGCTTGGCGGCGATGGCGGTGACGGAGCGTCGTGGCGCGTCGAAGGTGATGCGCGTGCCGTGCCCGGCAGGATTGCGCGAGTTGTAGATCCAGACCGGGATGCCGAGCTTGACGGCGGGCGCGATGGTCGCCGGGTGCAGGACCTTCGCGCCGAAGCTCGCCAGTTCGCTGGCCTCGTCGAAGCGAATCTGCTCGATCGGACGCGCCGTCGCGACCACACGCGGATCTGCCGTGAGCATGCCGTCGACGTCCGTCCAGATCTCGATCGATTCCGCCTGCAGTGCCGAGCCGATGAGCGACGCGCTGTAGTCCGACCCACCGCGTCCGAGGGTGGTGGTGATGCCGTCCGTACTGGAGCCGATGTAGCCGCCCATGACCGGCACGCGCCCTTCCGCCACGATCGGCTGCACCAGCGCGCGGGCCGCGGTCGCGATCGCCTCGGGCTGTGGTTCCGCACGCCCGAAGTTCGCATCCGTGATCATCACCTTCCGTGCATCGACGTGCACGGCGTCGATGCCGCGATGCCGAAACGCGGCGGCGATCAGCATCGACGAGGCGCGCTCACCCATGCCGGCGATGGCATCGAGGCTGCGGGGCGTGATGAAGCCGAGCACCGACAGGGCCTCGCAGAGCGAGGCGAGCTCGTCGAAGATGACGCTCACTTCGCTGCTGATGTCGAGGTGCTCCGGCGACCCGGCGAGGAGGGCGTCGGCTTCGGTCAGGTGCCGTTCGCGGAGCGCCTGCACGCTCGACACGGCCGAGATGAAGTTGCCCTCGCTGGCCTGTCGCGCGATGCCCAGCAGCGCATTGGTGGCGCCCGCGAGTGCGGAGACGATGACCACCGGCCTGCGCTCGAGGCGCGCGCGGACGATCTCCGTCGTGCGTTCGATGGCCGCGGCGTCGGCAACGGAGGTGCCGCCGAACTTGCTGACGATCATGGCGCGACGATCACGCCGCGCGCCGCGAGCAGCTCGGCGTTCTGGATGGACGCGCCGGCGGCGCCGCGGCTGACGTTGTGGCCCATCGCCACGAGGCGCAGGTGGAACTGCGGGTCACTGCGCACCCGACCGACATGCACGCTCATGCCGTCGTCGCGGTGCACGTCACGGCGCGGCTGGGGACGATCATGCGCGGTGTGCACGACGATCGGCGCGGGCGGTGACGACGGCAGGCCCTGCGATGCCACGTTGCCGCGCCAGTCGCGGAGTACCGACAGCGCTGCGTCAGGCATGGCGGGGGCCTCGAACTCGACCGACATGCAGACCGTATGCCCATGCTCGACCGGAACGCGATTGGTGTGGGCGCTGATGACGAACGATGCCGGCTCGACCGTGTCACCGCGCATCCGACCCAGAATCTTCTGCCCCTCGCTTTCGAGCTTCGGTTCCTCGTCGCCGATGTACGGGATGACGTTGCCGAGGATGTCGAGCGCCGAGACGCCGGGATAGCCGGCGCCGGAGACGGCCTGCATCGTGGCCACGAAGAGCCGACGGACGCCGAACGCGGCGTGCAGTGGCGCCAGCGCCATGGCCAGCACGATGGTCGCACAGTTCGCGTTCGTCACGATCGCGCCGGACCAGCCCCGCAGGCGGCGCTGGACGTCGATCAGCGCGAGGTGCTCCGCATTGATCTCCGGGATGAGCAGCGGCACGTCGGCCGCCATCCGGTAGCTCTTCGCATTGGACAGCACGATCGCACCGCGTCGCGCGAAGGCGGGCTCCAGTTCCTGCGCCGGACCGCTGTCGAGTGCGGAGAACACGACCGACTCGCCGATGACCGCGGGGTCACACGGTTGCACGACGAGGTCACGCACCGACGCGGGCATCTCACCCTCGAGCCACCGCGTCGCCTCTGCATACGTCTTGCCGGCCGAGCGCTCGGACGCGGCCACTGTCGTGACGGTGAACCACGGATGGTCCGCGAGCCGGCGGACGAATGTCTGCCCCACCATGCCGGTGGCGCCGAGAATGGCAACCGGCAGGCGCCGACCGCCGAAGGGATGGGCGATGATCGTCACTCAGGACCCGAGCAGCGTGCGCGTCAGCGCCATGTACGTCTCGACGCTGGCCCGCAGTTCAGGTGCCGAGACGAACTCGTGATCGGTGTGCGCCACGTGAATCGAGCCGGGCCCGAAGAGCAGCGGCGTGCCCCAGCGTGGCAGCAGGGGAATGTCAGAGGTGTACGAGACGGGTCGCGCCTCGAAGCCGGGCACCGTGTGGAAGTGCTGTGCCGGGATGAACGATCCCCATTCGAGGGTCGCCACACCATCCACCCAGTGCTCGATCGCGGCACGCAAGGGCGCCGGGTCACCCACGAGCCGGAACATCAATTCCGCTTCGCACGCTCCCGGGATGATGTTGGCCTCGGTGCCGCCACGGATCACACCGATGTTGACGGTCGTCGCCCCCAGCGTCGCGTCGACGGGCAGCGGCAGCGAATGCACCGTCGGCAGCAGCGCGAGCATGGGCTCGATGGCCGAGACCCCCAGGTGCGGATAGGCGGAGTGCGCCTCGCGACCACGCGTACGGACGGTGACGCGCATCGAGCCCTTGCAGCCCGACGCCAGGATGCTCTCGGTGGGCTCGCCGTTGATGAGGAAGCGACTGGTCGCCTGCAGGTGGTTGGCCGCGCGCGCGCCATCCGAGCCCTTTTCCTCGCCCACCACGAACAGCAGGTCGACGCGATCCTCGCCCTCGGCCACGAGTCGTTCGGCGGCGACCATCATTGCGGCGGCGATACCCTTGGCGTCGCATGAGCCGCGGCCATACAGCCGCTCGCCTTCGAGGCGGGGCGGGATGTATGGGGGCACGACATCGAGATGGGTGGAGAGCGTGACGCCCCCGCCCCGCCGGGAGGCCCAGACGTTGCCGCGGCCCGGTGACACCTCCTGCACGTGCACGTTCCAGCCCCTGGCGAGCAGCCAGCGGCTGACGAAGTCGATGGCGGGGCCCTCGCCACCTGATGGCGAGTGAATGGCGAGCAGTTCGGAGGCGAGCGCGAGTACGTCGGTCATGGGCGGGAAAGCTAGCCGGGCGGTGCAAATGGGCGGGACTCGCCGCGACCGGCGGGCCCGCGATAGCTTGGACGCGTTCGCACCCGCCTGGCTCGTGCACCTCGGTGAGCCACGGCACGGCATCGGGCACGTCTTCGGCTCCAGGCAGATGCACGCAGTGCGGCAGGCAGCAATTCGCCTCGTCGGCATGCCCACCGGCGTGTCTGTACGTTCGCGCCTGAGCCTCCTCGGCGTGATTCTGGTCGCCGCCGTGACGGCTCCGCACGAAGCACCCGCGCAGGCGAGGCGTCCACCCGACATCACCGTCTCGCGCAGCGGCAGAAGCAGTGCCAGCACCAACGCCGAGCGCGGCGATGGTTACGTGCGCCGCGACTGGACGGTGGCGTCAGGTTTGCCTCAAGGCAGCGTCAATGCAATCGCCGTCGACGCATCGGGATTCGTGTGGCTGGCGACGAACGGCGGACTCGTCCGATTCGATGGCCGCGGGCTCCGGACTTTTGATGGGGACCAGATCCCCGCCCTCGTCTCCAACCGGGTGGCGTGGGTCACACCTGGGGATGGGGCGTCGGTCATCGCCGCGACGCTCGAGGGCAACCTCGTGCGACTGGTTGCCGGCCGTGTCGAAGGCCCCCAGCCGCCGCCTCTCGCGAAGGCACTGTGGTCAATCCAACGGGATTACGCAGCCCGACTGTACGCGACCACCGAAAATGGCGTCTTCCGCCTCGACGGGTCCAATCGCTGGAGCCGGGTGCTCATTCCAACGCGCACCCGGACGCCTGGCCGTCTCGCCTTCACGGGTGACGCTTCGCAACTCGTCATCGACGACTTCGGGGTCATCGTGATCCGTCCGGGCGGTGGATGGTCCCGTGTGCCGGAGCCCCTCGTCAGGGCCGCCATTCCGGACGGTGAAGGCTCGTGGGTCGGTGGCGGCCGCGGGCTGTTCTGGACCTCTCTTGACGGACTGGTACGACGGCGCGCGCCGGCACCGCTCGACACCACACCGATCACGATCCTCGCGCGCCACCCTGATGGGCAACTCTGGATCGGTGCGAGCACCGGGGTCTGGCGACTGTGCATCACGGACGCCTGCCGCCGAACCGGGGCGCAACCGGAGGCAATCGATACGGCGACCGAAACGCATCGCTACGTCACGGCGATCGCGTTTCCGTCCAGCGACGTCGTGGTCGCCGGGACCCAAAGTCAGGGCTTCGTCACGTACACTCGGCGTGCGATCCGGCGACTGCCTGTTCCTGCCGGGTTCGGAGGTGTGAGCGTGCATCACCTGGTGACGACGGCAGATGGCACGCTCTGGAGCGCCCCATCGAGCTGCACCGGAATCCGGCGCGCACGCGGCGACTCGACGCTGCTTTTTGCGCGTGTCCGGCTTCGCCTGCGTCCCGACTGCATTCACGGCTTGGTTCGCGCGCGCGACGGAACCCTCTACATCGGCGAGGGAGGAGCGCTGAGCCACCTGCGGGACGATGGGACGACGCTGGCGCAGTACACCATGGCCGACGGCATGACGGCCAGCGGGATCGGGCCAATCTTCGAGGACCGCTCAGGCCGCATCTGGTTTGGAACGCAGCAGGGCCAGGTCGCCTTCCTGAACGCGCGCGGCGCGGTCGTCTTCGATTCGGTGCTGACGCTCCCCAACATGCCGGTGTGGAGCATCGCACAGGACTCGAGCGGCACACTGTGGATCGGCGGTGTCGGTCAGCTCCGGTCACGCATCGTGCGCGGTGAGCTCAGGACGTACGGTGCCGCTGATGGCGCACCTCGCGGTCAGGTGCGCGTGCTCGAAGCCGACCCTGACGGCACGCTCTGGATCGCCGCGTACGGCGGCGGCCTGACCGCGTTCCGCGACGGGCACATGATCGCAATCCCGGCCAGCGCGGGGATCCGAGAGCGCTCCTTTTCCTCGCTCGTCCCCGACCGGCGCGGGCGATTCTGGCTGAGCGGCAACGCGGGCATCACCTCACTCGTCGCCGCCGACCTGCGCGCGTTCGTCCGCGGCGAAACGAATGCCGTCGATGCCTCCGTCATCGGTCCAGACGAGGACGTGCCTGAGGGCAACGGCGGACACCCCGCGGCTGCCGTGCTCAGCGACGGTCGCATCGCCTTCGCCACCGTTGCCGGCGTCGTGCTGGTGGATCCGGACTCCCTCGCGCTCACTTCATCCCCGCTGCTCGTGGATGAGATCCGCGTCGCCGACGTGCCGCAGTCGCCGACCAGCCGAGTCATCCACGGCAACTCCGGCGAGCCTCTGCTGGTCCGCTTCGCGGCGCCGAATTTTGGGAGGAACGGTACCGCCCAGTACCGGGTGCGGCTGTCGTCGGAAGGCGATGCGTGGCGAGAACTCGGCCCCGACTTGTCACTGCGGTATGCGGGCCTGTCGTCTGGATCGTACGACCTGCTGGTGCGCGTGCCCGCGGGACCCGGAGGCACCATCCATGCGGAACAGCTCCTCACGATCGTGATCGAACCGCGCTGGTTTGAAACGACGGTCGCGCGCCTGCTCGCACTGCTGCTCAGCCTCACGGCGCTCGTGGCCTTCCTCATCGCGCACCAGCGCGACGTGCGGAAGCGGCTGTCCGAGGAGATCAGCGCGCTCGAAGTTCGGCGGCTTGCCGACGAGGAACGCGCGCGCTACCAGAGTGAACTCGCACACGTGGCGCGACGCGCGACAGCGGGCGAACTGGCGACCTCGCTCGCGCACGAGGTCGGGCAACCGCTGACGGCGATGGTCGGCAATGCCGAGGCAGGGCGGCGGCTGCTGACGCACGCGCTGCCGGACCTGCCGCTGATCGACACCGTGCTCTCCGACATCGTTCGGGAGGGCCGTCGTGCCGCCAACGTGATCCGCGAGCTGCGATCATTCCTCCGCCGCGGCCAGCCGAACCAGCAGCAGCTCGACCTGAGTGCCAAAGCCGCGGAGTGCCTCGTGCTGATCCGCTCCGAGTTCGAGGATGCGGGTGTGCGCCTGACCACCGAGCTCGCGCCTGACCTTCCACCGGTGCTCGGTGAACCGGTGCTGCTGCAGCAGGTCGTCCTGAACCTGCTGACGAATGCCGCAGATGCGCTTCGCCCCCTCCCACCGGGCGAGCGGCTCGTGCATCTTCGTGTCCGCACCTCGCACGCCGGTGTTCGCCTCACCGTTTCCGACAGTGGGATGGGAGTGCCCGCAGACATGCGGCGCCGGATCTTCGAGGCATTTCACACCACGAAGTCGGATGGCATGGGCGTTGGACTCGCGATCTGTCGCACCATCATCGATGCGCACCACGGCAGGCTCCAGGTCCGTGCCGGGCCGACGGGTGGAGCCGTGTTTTCCTTCGTCCTGCCACTCGTCGTGACGGCGCAATGACTGTCGTGCCCCGCGTCTTTCTCGTCGATGACGACGATGCTGTCCGCGTTGCCCTCGGCCGACTGTTGTCGGCGGCCGGCTATGTCGTGGTTCCCTGCGCGTCGGCCGATGAGCTGCTCGCCGACCCGCGCGTGACCGAGGGGGGCTGCATCATCCTCGACCTGCGGCTGCCGGGGCGCGACGGCCTGGAAGTCCAGTCCGACCTCTCGCGCCGCGGCGTGACGCTGCCGGTGATCTTTCTCACCGCGCACGGCGAGGTCTCGGCGAGTGTGCGTGCGCTGAAGGCTGGCGCACTCGATTTCTTGGAGAAGCCGGTCGACGGCGACGTGCTCATCGCCGCGATTGCGGCAGCGCTCGAGCGCGACGCCACGACGCGTGCCGCCACGACGGCGCTCCAGCACCTGCGTGCGCTGGTCGGCACCCTGAGCCGGCGTGAGCACGAGGTTTTCGTCGGCGTGGCGGCAGGCAGACTCAACAAGCACATCGCGGCGGCGCTCGGCATCACCGAGACCACCGTCAAGTTCCATCGTCATCGGGCGATGCAGAAGCTGGGTGTCGACTCCAGCGCGCAACTCGCGCGGATTGCAGAGCAGCTCGGCATCAACGCCTGAGTGCGTTGGCTGCCTGATCTTTCGTCTCATGGCGCCGCCGCGCCGTGGCGACAAGCATTGGGAGGTGGCCCATTGAGGCAGTCACACGCGGATTCCCGCCTTCCATGCACCCTCATCCCGATGGCAACTGCCACCCTCGTCTACGTCCTCGATGACGATCCCGCAGTGGGCTCGGCGCTGCAGCGCCTGCTGCGGTCGGCGGGACACCGCGCCATGGCGTTCACGACGATTCCGCAAATGCGCGCAGCGCTGCAACTCGCACTGCCGTCCTGCGTCATCGTCGACCTGATGGTGCCCGATGCCGCCGCGGCGCACCGCGTGCTGGCCGACCAAGGTGCGTCGATCCGACGTCGTCTACGTGAGCACGCACCTCTCCGAGGTGCAGCGATCGCGGCTGATGGCACGTGGCGCATATCGCTGCCTCGAAAAGCCCATCGACGCGGCGGAGCTGCTCGACGCCATCGCGACACCCGCCTACTCGATGCCGGCCGCTGCGCCGCCGATCTCGATGCTGATGACTGCAGTACCCGGGGTGGGAATCGAACCCACATGACCTCGCGGCCAGGGGATTTTAAGTCCCCCGCGTCTCACCATTTCGCCACCCGGGCCTCGGGCGGTGAAGTTAGCACGCGGACACATGCGGATGTGCCCACGTCCACGTGCCAGTGTCGATGAGCAGAGGACGATGTGTGCCGAGATGCACGAAGCGCGACGACCGTCACCGGTGCGTCGCGCTTCGTCGATCAATCTCACAAGAGCGGGAAACGGGACTCGAACCCGCGACCCCAACCTTGGCAAGGTTGTGCTCTACCAACTGAGCTATTCCCGCATGCACGGCAACATAGGCAGGACGCGAACCCTCGACAAGCGCGGCCGGACCTCAGCTCCCTCCGGGAGCCGACGACCGCGTCATCCAGCAGACCGTCGCGGCCAGCAGTCCGGCCAGCGCCGCGTCGCCGCCATTGGCCGTGGCACGACCATCCGCATCGACGAATTCCGCGGCGACACCGCCATCGAGCGGTGCCCGGCGGAGCCACTCCAGGACCTGATCGCTGTCAGGACCGCACAACCGGCCGAGGATCGTCGAGAGCGACGTCGTCGGCTCGGCCAGCGCGCGCGCCGTCCGCTTGTACACGGCATCCGTTTCGTCGATTGCTCCGTAGGCCGGCAGCCAGAGGACCGATCCCACACTGTCGTCGGCACGTGACTCGGCACCGCTCATGTCCAGCGCCGTGCAGAGCGTACGCTTGCCATCCTCGGTGCGCTCGAAGGTGCGCTGCAGCGCCGCGCGCACGGCTTCGCCGTCGGGCACGTCACGCGCGGTCTCCTCGTCGAGCGTACGCCGAAGGATGTCGAGGGCGAGCGCGGTGACGCCGTTGCCGTGGGCGGTGAACGGCAGTGGAGCCACGGCGCCTGACGGCGTGACCTCGGTCGAATAGAGCGGAAGCTCGGCGTGTCGCCGCTCCGCCAGCTCGTCGTTGACGAGATAGAGCGTGTCGGCGAGCACGGGATCGTCGACGATCTGCTCGTCCTTCGCCTCGCTCGCATAGCGGTCCACCGCCAGGACGTACGCCGCGGCACCTTCGAGCGAGAACGCGGGCTCGAACATCGTCCCGTCGAAGTAATGCGTCCCGCGCCCAGGGGCGTAGCCGTGCAATTCACACATGCGCAGCAGCAGCTCGCGGGCAAGACCCGGATCGGCGAGCTGCACGGCGGGCAGTGTCATCATCAGCGCGTCCCAGTCCCGCATCGTCACGCCGAGCGGGTGCCAGGGCACGCGGGTGCGCATGAGGTAGAAGTGCGCGTCGTCGAGTGCGCGGCCGACGGCGAAGAAGTAGGCGAACAGGAGATTCTGGTTGACGAGCCGGTCGAGCGACTCGCTGCCGGTGGCCTGCTGCAGTGCGCCGAGCGCATCACGCGTCGCGGCGAGCAGCCACTCCCATCCGCGCCGCCGCATCGCGGCCGAGGTGGCGATGGCGCCGTCGCGCTCGGGGCCGGCGGCGATGTAGAACGCCAGCTCGTCGCGCGCGCCGGGCTGAATCGTCACCGTTCGCGCGAGGCGCGACGCGCCGGTGGCGGAGATCGAGACGTCCCCCTCACCGTCGGCGGCCAGTGCGAATGCGGCCAGTCCGGGCGTCACACCGGGATCGAGCACCACGACGCCCTCGGCCACCGCGGCCTGGAGCGGTCCGGCGGCCGGTCTGGCCCGACGCACGCGAGGGACGAGTGCCCCGCCCTGCCCTTCGAGCGCGAGCGTCACCGTGCGCGGCTTGGTACCCCTGTTTTCGATGGCGAAGGTGTACACGGCGCCCGCCATGTCGGCGTCACGACCGAACGGGCAGAAGACCATGCCGCGCACCAGCAGCGGTCCCACCGTGCAGGTGAAGGTCGGCAGCCAGCCGAGGGCCCGCTCCCAGGCGATGCCGGTGGCACCGAACGCCGTCACCTCGCCGTCCACGTGCAGCACGGGTCGCAGCAACGGCAGTTCGCTTTCCGGGTCAGCATCGCTGGCCACGAACTCGAGGGCCGCCCGCGCACCGCGGTGCAGCACGCTCATCCGGTGGATGGCGCCTGTCGCCGGATGGATGCAGGGCAGCGAAAGCCAGTGATTGCCCGTGAGTTGCCAGGGCACCTTCGGAAGCGGAATGCGATCCATGCGGCGAATGCGAGTAAATTGACGGGTGACGGCCCGGCGGGCAGGCACACCACACTGGTGGCACCTCGAGCGGGCAGCGCAACCCCGGACCATCCCTGCCCGTGAGAAGTGAACATATGCGAGCCGGCGTGCTTGCGTGCGCGCTGCTGACCGCGCTCTGCGTGACGGCAGGTCCTGCCCGCGCCCAGTCGGTTCGCGGCATCGGCGAGGACGCGCTCACCGCCCCCGCACGGGCCGTCCGCGTGCAGGTCAGTACGGCGATCCGCGATTCGCGCGAGCGATACGCGAAAGGCACGCCGGGACGCCGGGATGGATCGCTCGAACCACTCGGGATCGATTTCACCGGGGATACGCTCGGCGTGCGGCAGTTTCCGGGGCTCTCACTGGCGCAGCAGGCGATCCGATCGTTGACGGGGAATGCCGGTTTCACGCTCAATCTCGGGCGCTCGGACCTCAGCTCGTCGGTGCGCACGCAGGTGACGCCGATCCTCCTCGAGGCAGGGCTGACGCGCTGGCTGCAGCTCAGTGTCATGGTGCCGCTGGTGAGCGCACGGAACGAAGCGGGGCTGAACATCAACGGCAGCGGTGCGCTGGCGAACGTCAGCTTCAATCCTGCGCGGCGCGGGGACACCACCACCAACCTCACGCTGGTCAGTCAGTTCACCGCCGCTCGCAACGAGCTGAACACGCTGATCACGAGCTGCACGGCGAATGTGGGCGCCAGCGCGTCGTGCCCCGCGGTGCTTGCATCCGGTGCCGCCGTTGCCACGAGCACGACCGGCTTCGTGCAGGGCATCACGCAGCTCTATGGCACGACCTCCAGCAACGGCGCGGCGTTCGTCCCGCTCGCCGGTACGGCGGCCGACTCGATCATCCGCAACCGTGTGAGCACGCTCCGCACGCAGCTGGCGGCGCTTGGCGTGACACCGATTCCCGCCGCGACCGTCGGTCCCGCGCGACCGACGGCGCCCGTCACACCCGACGGGCTGCAGCGGGTGATCCGTGACACGACGCTCGGTCTCGTCGCGGCGCCGCTCGGCACGATCACGCGACAGGGCATCGGCGACGTCGAAGTGGCAGTGAAGCTCCGGCTGTTCGACGCGTTCGGCACGCGCAGTGACACGACGCGCTTCCTGCCGACGGGTCTCAACATCCGCCAGAGTGTCGCCGGCGTCCTCCGCATTGGCACCGGTACGATGGACACGCCGGATCACTATCTCGACGTCGGCACCGGCGATGGCCAGAACGACATCGAGGTGCGCTCGTTCACCGACATCGTCTACGGGCGCCACTTCTTCGGGTCGATCGTGGCACGCTACACGCTGCAGCTGCCCGACCAGCTCGAACGCCGCATCACCGCCACACCGGAGCAGGTCTGGGCGACCGCCGCGAGCCAGCAGTTGGTCGATCGCAATCTCGGCGACCAGATCGAGATCGAGTTCACGCCGCGGTACGTCTTCAGTGACGTTTTCTCGGCGGGTGTGCAGTACCTGTTCCGAAGCAAGGCCGAGGATCGCTACACCGGCGGCGGTTCTGGCACCACATCGGTGGCGACCGACGCGGGCACGCTCGGGCTGCAGACGTCCGCGATGGAGCAGCGGCTAGGGTGGGGCGTGACCTTCTCGTCGCTCGCCGCGTACGATCGCGGCAAGGCGAAGCTGCCCGTCGAGGTGCAGTACTTCAACTCACGCACCGTGGCAGGATCCGGGGGACTCGTGAGCAAGCTCTCGATCCACCAGGTGCAGGTGCGCTGGTACCCACGGCGCTGACCCAACGCCGCACAGTTCCGATCGACTCACCTCTTCCACCGGAGACGTGCATGCGCTCGATCCGCCTTTCCTTCGCCACGCTGCTCACGCTCGTGGCACTCCCGTCAGGGCTGTCCGCACAGGCATCGGACACGCTCGCCCGCGGTCGCGCGATCTTCCTCTCGACCTGCCGCAGCTGTCATACGGTCGCGCCGCCGCCGCAGGGTGGGCCTCCGATGTCACGGATCGCGCAGCGCTATGTGGAGCAGGCCGGCACGCGTCGGGCGGCGGCAGCGCGCATCGCGGAGTGGCTGTCGGCGCCATCCGCCGACAAAAGCCTTCTGCCGAAAGCCGAGGTCGCGCGCTTCGGGGTGATGCCGCACCAACCGCTGGCCGATGCCGGTCGATTTGCGGTGGCGGCATACGTCGTGACGCTGATGGACTCGGGGCCTCGGCGCAGCCGACGCTGACGGACGCACCCACCCGACGTGCCTCTGCGCCGCAGGCCAGTGCACGGCTGCGGCGGTACCCGGCGATCGTCCATACAAGCCACGACGGCCGACGCCGTCACCGCTTCCGAGCGGCCCGCGGTGCAGGCCCCGTCACGGCCGGTCCCGCTCCGCCCTGCAGCAACTCGTCAGCATGCGCGAGGCCCACGGCGCTGGTCGGATCACCACCGAGCATGCGCGCGACCTCCTCGGTCCGGGCGACGCCGGAGACGACGCGGACGTCGGTGGAGGTCACCCCGTCAGCCGTGCCCTTCTCCACCACGATGTGGTGATGCGCGCGCGACGCCAGTTGCGGCAGGTGCGTGATCGCGAACACCTGATGCCGCGCCGCGAGCGCGCGCAGTGCGTCGCCGACCTGTTGCCCGACGCGCCCGCCGATGCCGGCGTCGATTTCGTCGAACACGAGCGTCGGCACGCTCTCCTGCGCGGCTTGCGTGCTGGCGAGTGCGAGCATCACGCGCGAGAGTTCACCGCCGCTCGCGACGCGCGCCAGGGGGCGCGCCTCATGGCCTGCGTTCAGTGCGACGCGAAACTCCACCTCCTCGTTGCCATTCGCGCCGGGCTCGTCTCGCGGCGAGAGCGCGATCAGGAAGCGCCCTCCAGGAATGCCGAGTGCCGGGAGCTGCGCCGAGACCGTCCCGGCGAGTGCCTGTGCGGTGCGACGCCGTGCCGTCGTCAGCTCCGCCGCAACGCGGCTGAACGACTCCTGTGCGTCCCGCAGTTGGTCATGCAGCCGATGCAGATCCGCGTCGGCGTCATCGACGAGGCGCAGCGCCTCGCGGGCTGACGCCGCTTCGTTGATCGCGTCAGCGACCGTCGGCCCATGCTTCTTCAGCAGCCGGAAGACGATGTCGCGACGCTGCTGCGCCTCGATCAGCCGCTCGGGATCCAGGTCCACGCCCGCCGCATAGGCACCGGCGTCGCGCAGCAGCTCCTCGAGCGCGTACGCCGCCTCGTCGCCGAGCTGCCCGAGCCGGTCGGCCGCGCCATCGATGCGCCGGAGCTGTACCAGCAATCGTTGCACGGCCGAGAGCTGCGGCAGCAGTCCCGCCGCGTCGTCGTCGCCGCCATCGAGCCGGCGTACGACCTGGTCTGCCAGCGCCCGCAGTTCGTCGGCGTGCTCGAGGCGCTGCAGTTCCTCGGTGAGCCGCTCGTCCTCGCCGACGGTGAGCTGCGCGGCATCGATCTCCGACACCACGTGGCGCAGGTAGTCGGCCCGCTGCTCTGCGTCGCGCTGCCGGGCGCGCCGCTCAGTGATGGCCGCGCGTGCCGCGAGAATGTCCGCGTGTCGCGCGGCGACGTCACGGGCCAGCGGCAACGCCCCGGCGGCGGCGTCGAGCCAGCGACGCTGCGATGCGGTATCCAGCAGCGTGTGTGCCTCGTGCTGCCCGTGCACGGTCACCAGCAGCCGCCCGATCTCGCCAAGCACCGTCGCCGTCACCGGCGTGCCGTTCACCCACGCGCGTGCGCGGCCGGGCGCAATCTCGCGGCGCAGTACGACGGTGCCATGCTCGTGTTCGAGCCCGCGCTCATCGAGGGCCGCCAGCACGTCGCCATGCGCGGCGACATCGAACACCCCTTCCACCGTCGCACGCTCGGCGCCGGGGCGCACCATGTCGGCGCTCGCGCGATCGCCGAGCAGCACGGTCAGGGCGCCGACGATGATCGACTTGCCCGCACCCGTCTCGCCGCTCAGCACGTTGAACGCCGGCGCCAGCGGCAGGGTCACCTGACGGATGATCGCCAGATCGCGAATCCGCACTTCGACGAGCATCGACGGCTAGTCCCGGTCCGCCAGGCCACCCCAGCCGAGCTTCTCGCGCAGCTTGGCGAAGAAGAAGCCGGCGTCCTCGAGGCGCGCAATCAGCACGGGATGCGGCGACCGCTGCACGTGCAGCGTCTCGCCCGACCCGAACGTCGCACCCACCTGTCCATCGACCGTGATCAACAGCTCGGTCGCCTCGCGCATGACCTCGAGCGCGAGACGCGCCGTCGGCGGCAGCACCACCGGTCGCATGGCGAGGGTGTGTGGCGAGACCGGCGTGAGCAGGATCGACTCCACGGTCGGCACGATCACCGGGCCACCCGCCGAGAGCGAATAGGCCGTGGAGCCCGTCGGCGTGGCGGCGATCACGCCGTCGGCCGAATAACGCGCCACCTCCTCGCCGTCCACCGTCGCACGAAGCTGCAGCACGCGCGCAAAGCCACCCTTGTGCAGCACCACGTCATTCACCGCTCGCCAGCGATAGTGCTCCTTCCCGGCGGCATCCGTCACGTGGGCCTCGAGCGCCATGCGACGCTCGACCGCGAAGTCACCACCCGCGATCGAGTGGAGGCTGTGCGACAGGTGATCTCTGGACCCTGACGTCAGGAAGCCGAGGCGACCGAGGTTGAGGCCCGCGATCGGGATCTGACGCCCGCGCAGGAACCGTGCGCCGCGGAGGAAGGTGCCGTCGCCACCCATGGTCAGCAGCACGTCGAGCGCCGTCTCCTCGGTGAGCGGTGCCGCGTCGCGCGCATCGTCCAGCAACCCTCGCTCGACGAACAGCGACAGGCCGAGCTGCGGCGCAAGGCGCTGCAGCTCGGCGAGCACGTCCTGCAATCCCTCGTAACCGCGGTGTCCGAGGACGCCGAGTCGTGTACTCACCCTGCGAGCGCTTCGGTCTCGTGGAGCGAGCGGACCTTGTCGGCGATCCCCGCCGCGTCCAGTCCGCACATCGCCATCTGCCGCACGCGTGAGGCCGCGTAGATGAAGCGATCGGGAATGCCGTGCGCCGTCACCCGCACACCGGCGTCGAGCTTGGACACGACCTGTGCCATGTAGGCCCCGAAGCCGTTGACGACGGTGCCCTCCTCCACCACCAGCAACTGCCGGTGGTCGGCGAGCAGCGCCGAGAGCGTCAGCGCGTCATACGGCTTGAGGTACCGGCAGTTGACGACGGTGACGTTCAGTCCCTCGAGCGCAAGGGATTCGGCGGCGAGCAGCGCCTGATTCACCATCGTGCCGACGGCGAGAATGGCGAAGTCGCTGCCGCGGCGAAGCACGTCCCACGTGCCGTGCGGTACCGTCGGGATCTCCGCCATCGGTGGCGCCGTGTCCGGCGCGGCGTCGCGCGGATACCGCAGACAGAACGGTCCATCGTTCTGTTCCACGCCGGTGCGCAGCAGCGCCAGCATCTCCGTCGAATCCTTCGGGGCCGTCACCGTCATGTACGGCACCGTCAGCATGTAGGCGATGTCGTACAGCCCCATGTGGGTCTCGCCATCCTCACCGACGAAGCCGGCGCGATCCATCGCGAACACGACCGGCAGGTGCTGGATGGCGCAGTCGTGGATCACGTTGTCATACGCACGCTGCAGGAACGTCGAGTAGATGGCGACGACGGGCTTGATGCCGCGCGTGGCGAGTCCCGCCGCGAACGTGACGGCGTGCCCCTCGGCGATGCCCACATCGAAGGTGCGCGTCGGATGCGCCTTGGCGACGGTGCCGATGCCTGTGCCACTGGGCATGGCGGCGGTGATCGCCGCGACTTCGGTGTGCTCCTTCATCAGGTCCGCCAGCCCCTGGCCGAAGACGGCAGTGTACGCCGGGTTCGCCGTCGAGGCCTTGAGCTGCTTGCCAGTGGCCGGGTCGTGGCCCGGCGGCAGGGCATGCCACTTCTCCGTGTGCTCACCGGCCGGGAAGCCCTTCCCCTTCTGCGTGATGACATGCACGAGCCGAGGCGTCTTGAGGTCGCGCACGGCGGCCAGCGTGTCCATCAGGGCGTCGATGTCGTGCCCGTCGATGGGACCGAAGTAGCGGAAGCCGAGTTCCTCGAAGAGCACACCGGGCGTGAGGAAGCTCTTCACGCTCTCCTCCCACTTGCGCACCAGCGTTCCGATCGGGCCGGGGGCGTTGTCCACGAGGTCACCGACCGCACTGCGCACGCGGTTGTACAGCGGGTTGCGCTGGACGCTCACGAGATACTTGTGCATCGCACCGACGTTCGGGGCGATCGACATCTCGTTGTCGTTGAGGATGATGATGATGTCGCGGTCCGAGGTGCCGGCGTTGTTCAACCCCTCGTACGCAAGGCCGCAGGAGAGCGCGCCGTCACCGAGGATGGCCGCGACCTTGAAGTTCTCGCCCTGCAGGTCGCGTCCCACCGCCATGCCGTAGGCCGCCGAGACCGCCGTCGCGGCATGTCCCGCGCCGAACGTGTCGTACTCACTCTCGCTTCGCTTGAGAAAGCCGGACAGTCCATCCTCCTGACGCAGCGTCGAGAATCGGTCACCCCGGCCGGTCAGCAGCTTGTGCGGATAGCCCTGATGCCCGACGTCCCAGACCAGCTGGTCGGTCGGCGTGTTCAGCGTTGCATGGAGCGCCACCGTCAGCTCGACCACGCCGAGGCCGGCGCCGATGTGGCCGCCGGTGCGCGAGCAGTTGTCGATCAGGAACGCCCGCATGTCGGCTGACAACTGCCGCAGTTCATCGCGCGACAGCTTCTTCAAGTCCGCAGGCGACGTCACTCGGTCGAGGATGGACATTTCCATTGCTCCAGAAAGTGTGTTCACCGCACCCGGCGCCCTTCCGGGCGCGCGATGCAGTTCAACATGTAAAGTACGCCCGTCACGACTGCCTCGTGACGAAAAACCGGGCCAGATGTTCGAGCTGGGGGGTGAGCAGGTGGCAGGCCTGCAAGGCCGCGCACCCCTCCTCCACCAACGCCTCGGCCCGCGCCACTGCTCCATCGATGCCGAGCAGCGCCGGGTAGGTGGACTTGGCCAGCGCGATGTCGCGGCCGGCCGTCTTGCCCAGCTGGTCGGTCGTCGCCGTGACGTCGAGCACGTCATCGGCGATCTGGAACGCGAGGCCGATCGCGTCGCCGTAGCGGGTGAACGCGGCCATCTGCGCATCGCCGGCACCCGCCGCCAGACCACCGAGGCGCACCGACGCCGTGATGAGCGCACCGGTCTTGAGACGATGAATGCGTTCGAGATCGGCGAGCGCCAGCGGGCGGCCCTCACCCTCCAGGTCGAGTAATTGCCCGCCAATCATCCCGGAGCCTCCGGCAGCACCCATCAGTTCCTGCACGATCGCGGTGACCGCGGCGCGGTGCAGACCGAGATCGCGGGCGGCGGCGGCGGCCGTTCGCGCCGCGAGCGGCACCATCGCCAGACCAGCCGCGGTCGCGACGGGGACGCCATACACGATGTGGGTGGTCGGGCGTCCGCGCCGCATGTCGTCATCATCCATGCACGGCAGGTCATCGTGCACGAGCGAATACGCATGCACCACCTCCACCGCCGCCGCGAGGGCGCTCACGTCGCCCGTGCCGCCCGCAGCGGTGTACGCCGCGCGCACGAGCACGGCGCGCAAGCGCTTCCCCTCGCCGAGCACGCTATAGCGGATCGCGGCACCGACGGCCCCAGGTGCGTCCACGAGATAGGTGTCGCAGAACGCCTGCAGCGCCTGCGCCACCGCCGCCCGCTCGGCGCGGAACGTCAGGTCGTGCGCTTCAGTTTCGCTGGTCAGCAACCGCCAGACTCCCGTCAATGGATTCCACCAGCTGCTGCACCCTGGTATCTGCTTCGGACAGCGCCGCCGTCGCCTCGCGCAGCCGGCTGACGCCCTCCTCGAAGAGGGCGAGCGCCTGCGCCAGCGGCAGCCGGTCTCCTTCGAGTTCGCTCACGATGGCCTGCAGCCGCTGCACCGACTCCTCATATGTCATCCTGTCCCCCTCCCTGCAATGCTGTCACGGCATCCAATGGTGCGCCAGAGCGACGTGCCGTGGCGGTGGCGCGGACCGCGCCGTCGGCGAGCAGCACATCGAACGGCTGACCGGGCATGAACTCCGTCACGCTCGCGAGCGCCTGTCCTTCTATTGACCGAGCGACGGCGTAGCCGCGGCCGAGTGTGGCCAGCGGGCTGAGGGCGTCGAGCCGACCCGCAACCGCGGTCAGTTCGGCGTGACGCGGCGCCAGATGCATCGCAGGAAACGCCGCGATCACGGGACGCAGCGCATCCAGACGGGCCTGCTTCCGCAACAATGCGCCGCGGCTGTGGGTCGCCATGGCCGTGCCGAAGGCGCGCAGTCGCGCCGATTCCAGCGCTGCGAGCCCGCGCGCTCCAGCGGCAAACCGCCCCCCGACGCCCGACACGACCTGCCGTCGCCGCTGCACGACGCGCGTGGTCGCCGACACCAGCCTGCTCTGCAGCGACGCAACCTCGCGTTGCAGCCCCTCCCGGTCGGGAACGGCGGCCTCCGCTGCCGCCGATGGCGTTGCGGCGCGCACGTCGGCCACGAGGTCCACCACCGTCGTATCGACCTCGTGGCCGACCGCCGAGATGACCGGCACCGGACAGGCGGCAATGGCACGCGCCACCTGCTCGTGATTGAACGCCCAGAGGTCCTCCCGGGCGCCGCCGCCACGGCCGATGATCACGACGTCGGCACCGCCCCAGCGGGTGATGCGCTCCATCGCGCGCACGAGCTCGGCGGCAGTGCCGTCACCCTGCACCTTGGCCGGCACGAGCACGAGCTGCACGCTGGCGCAGCGACGCGCCGCGACCGCCCGGATGTCGTGCAGTGCAGCGCCATCCGGGCTGGTGACCACGGCAATGACTTTCGGCAGCCGAGGCAACGGACGCTTGCGCGACTCGTCGAGCAGCCCGTCGTTCCGCAGACGCGTGAGTGTCTCCTCCAGCGCCTTTCTCCAGAGCCCGTCGCCCTCGGCGCCGAGCCGGAGCGCGCGAAGCTGCAGGTCACCGCCGGCGGCGTACACCGTCATCTGACCGAGCGCCGTCACCAGCATGCCGTCGGCGGGACGCGTCGGGGCGCGCTGCGTGTCGCCGCGCCACATGACGCACCGCACCCTCGCATCGGCATCGCGCAGCGAGAAGTACCAGTGCCCGTTACGGTGCGCCTTGAAGTCGCTGATCTCGCCGCGCACCCAGACTGGCTGGAACGCCCCTTCGATCACCTCCTTCGCGGCCGAGGTCACCATCGCCACGCTGAGCGCAGACTCCGGTGACTGCCCGTCAGACACGGCGGCCTCCTCGAACCATCCGCCGAGCATCCCGCTCACGCGACGCTCACCCGCGCCGCGGCGACGAGGGTGCTCTTCAGCAGCATTGCAATCGTCAGCGGTCCGACGCCGCCCGGCACCGGGGTGATGCGGCCGGCCACTGCGCTCACGGCGGCGAAATCCACGTCACCGGCCAGGATGTAGCCGTTCTTCGCGCGCGGCTCGTCGACGCGATTGATCCCGACATCGATCACCGTCGCGCCCGGCTTGACCATCTCCGCCGTGACGAACTTCGGGCGACCGATGGCCGCGATGAGGATGTCGGCGCGGCGCGCGTGGGCCGCGAGGTCCCTCGTGCGGCTGTGGCAGATGGTGACCGTGGCGTCCACGCCGGGCTGCATCAGGAGGCTCGCCATTGGTTTGCCGACGATGTTGGACCGCCCGATGATCACCACCTCGGCGCCGACCGTGTTCACGCCGTAGCGCGCGAGCAATGCCATGACACCGGCCGGTGTGCATGGCGCAAAACCGTCGTGCTCACCGATGATCAGCTTGCCGGCATTGATCGGGTGAAAGCCGTCGACATCCTTGGCCGGATCGATGCGCCGGATCACTTCGTCCGCGTTGCACTGCTTCGGCAGCGGCATCTGCACCAGCATGCCGTGAATGGCAGGATCGGCGTTGAGACGGTCCACCACGGCCAGCAACTCCGACTGGGACGTTTCGGCGGGCAGCCGGATCGTCTCGGAATGCATGCCCGCCTCTTCGCAGGCGCGACCCTTGTTGCGCACGTAGACCGTACTGGCGGGATCCTCGCCGACGAGGACGACGGCAAGCCCCGGCACCACGCCGCGCGCACGCTGCGCCCTGACGCCGACCGCCACTTCGTCGCGGATCGCGCGCGCGACGGCGACGCCGTCCATCAGTTCAGCGGGCATAGTCGACCGTGCGCGTTTCGCGGATCGCCACGACCCGGACCTGCCCCGGGTACTGCAGCTCCGCCTCGATGCGACGCGCGATCTCCTCGGTGAGGGTCTGCATCCGCACGTCGTCGATCAGATCAGGGGTCACGATCACACGCACCTCGCGCCCCGCTTGGATGGCGAAGACGCGCTCCACGCCGCGATAGCTGGAGGCGATCTTCTCGATGCCCTCCAGCCGCTTGACGTACGTCTCGAACGCCTCGCGGCGTGCGCCCGGTCGAGAACCGCTGATGGCATCGGCGGCCTGCACCAGCACGCTCATCTCCGTCTCGTGCGGCACGTCGTCATGGTGTGCCGCGATGGCGTTGATCACCAGCGGGTTCTCACCGTATCGCGTGGCAACCTCAACCCCGAGCTGCACGTGGGTGCCCTCGTGCTCGTGGGTGAGCACCTTGCCGATGTCGTGCAGCAAGGCGGCCCGCCGAGTCATGGTCACGTCCAGGCCCAGCTCCGCCGCCATGATCCCGGCCAGCCAGGCCACCTCGACCGAATGGGAGAGGATGTTCTGGCCATAACTCGTCCGCCACTTCATGCGCCCGATGAGCTTGATGATTTCCGGATGCAGCCCCGCCACGCCGGCCTCGTAGGCCGCCGTCTCACCAGTCTCGACGATGGCGACGTCGACTTCCTTCTTCGACTTGGCGACGACCTCCTCGATGCGACCCGGGTGGATGCGCCCATCAGCGACGAGCTTCTCCAGCGCCAGCCGGCCGATCTCGCGGCGCACGGGATCGAAACAGCTCACCACCACGGTGTCCGGGGTGTCGTCGATGATCACGTCGACGCCCGTCGCGAGCTCGAACGCGCGGATGTTGCGCCCCTCCCGCCCGATGATCCGTCCCTTCATCTCGTCGTTCGGCAGCGACACCGCCGAGACGGTGGTCTCGGCCGTATGCTCGGCCGCGATCCGCTGGATGGCGAGGGCGACGATCTTCTTGGCCTCACGATCAGCATTGCGGCGGGCCGACTCGCGGATCTCGCGCAGGCGATTGGCCGCATCGGCATGCGCCTCCTCCTCCAGCCGCTTGAGCAGTTCCTGCTTCGCCTCGGCAGCGCTCAGGCCCGCCAGTCCCTCGAGACGAGACCGTTCGCTGGCGAGCAGTTGCTCCAGTTCGCCCTGCCGGTCCGCCACGAGCTTCTCGCGCCGCCCCATTTCGCTGGCGCGCTTGCCGAGCTCACGGTCGCGCAGCTCGACGGCCTCCGCGCGGCGCTCCAGGCCCGTCTCGCGGTCCACGATCTTGCGCTCCTCGCCCATCAGGTCGTCGCGGCGCTTTCGCACTTCGCCTTCCCAGCTTTCGCGCTGGCGCATGACCTCTTCCTTTCCCGACAGCACCGCGGCCTTGCGCAGCGACTCCGCCTCACGCTCACCTTCGCCGATCAGACGGCTACGCTCGTCCTCGGCCGTGATCCTCGCCGCGGCCTGGCGTGCGAGCTCCGCGTCGGCTCCGGACTTTCGCCCGAGCAGGAACGACAAACCGGCCGCGACGAGGGCGAACGCGCCCAGTGCGGCCGTCAAGAAGCTTTGCGACACGATCTATATCTCCAGCGCGGACGAGCCGCGGTCTTTGGGAGCCCCAGCGATGCCGCACAGCAGGCAAGTCCCCGGTGGATCCGCGGTGTCGTGCCGCAGGCGAAACTGCGTGCGGTGAACACGGCTAACCCAAGCGAGGACAGACACCTACGTGCGCATCGGCCGACCTCGTGAAGCTACCGGTCCGGTCCACGCACGGCAACGGACCACGCGGACGGTCGTGCTATCGCCCGATGGACCGCTTGGCGGGCGGGAGCATTCGGCGAATCTCATCCATGCTCTGCTCCAGACGCTCCGTCCCACGCTCCGCATCGGCGCGAGTACGGAAGAGCTCGTCAGCAATCTGCAATGCGACCAGAATCGCGGCCTTCCCCGAATCGACGAGTGGCGACGCCTCCTGAATGCGCCGGATCGACGCATCCACATGCTCGGCCACCGCACGAGAGTGCTCCTCGGACTGCTCGGAGCGGATGGTGACCTCCTCGCCGGCAACAGTCACCTTCACGGGATGGAGCCCATGCGTCATCGCAGGTCCCCCGCGCGCTCTTCCTGCTGCCGCGTGAACCGAATGCGTTCGAGCAGCTCCTCCGTTCGTTCGGACGCCGCCGCGATCCGAGTCGTCAGGTCGGCCTTTTCGCCTTCGAGCAGCGCGATTCGCTTCGTGAGGTCCACGAGGTCGGCGCCGCCTGCCGCCTCCAGTTCCCGCACACGCGCCTCCGCCTTCAGTGCACGCGCACGGAAGACACCGAGCTCGTCGCCCAGGGCCACCACCAACGCGGCAATCTCGTCCGCCGCATCGACCACCAGTCCACGCTGATCAGCCACGTACAGTCACCCCCAGTTCACGCTGCAAGGCCCCGACGAGCTTGGTTCGGCGGCCATCGAGTTCCTTGTCACGCAACGTCCGCTCCGGGTGCCGGAACTGCAGGCGCCAGCCGACACTGCGGACTCCTTCGGGCAGCCGATCCCCGCGGTACTCGTCAAAGACGTGCACCGCTTCGAGCAGCTCTCCCGCCTCACGACGCAACACCGCCTCCACGCCCGCGGCCGACACCCCCGCCGGCAGCAGCAACGCCAGATCGAACCCAGCCGCCGGCATCACCGGTACGGAACGATACACGACATGCGTCGCCAGCGGTGACCGAATCGCTGCATCAGTATGCGCATGCGTGCCAGCCGGCGCCACGTCGGCGGACGGCATCAGCCCCAGCACGAGCTCGACGCCGAATGCCTCGGTCGCCCAGACCGGCTTGTCCAACGGCACGCGCCGGACGGATCCGACCGGCGTGCCTCCCGCCAGCACGTGCCAGAACGCATCCGTTTCCGCAGGCTCGACGGCCACTGCCGCGCCAGGGAACGCGACTCGTGCGAGTGACTCGGCCAGCGCCTTCGCATCCCACGCGTCAAAGCACGGTGGGTCGGGATCAGTGAAGTGCGGTGGCCGCCGACGGCCCTGCAGCAATGCGCCAACCCGGACCTCCTCGCGCGGCAGGCGTCCCCCCGACGGCAGGAAGACGTGGCCCACCTCGAACAGCCGCACGTCGCCCTGCATGCGGTTGAGGTTGTACTCCGCCCGCCGCGCCAAGGTGTCGAGGATGGCGCTGCGCAGCCACGGCTCGTCCTCGGCGAGCGGATTGCGCACCCGCGTCCCCGACTGCCGGTCACTCGTGAATGGCATCGGACGCGTCTCGTACAGGCCGCGACCCACGAGGAACTCGCGCACCCGCAATTCCGTCAGGTGCAGCGGATGGTCGGGGACCGTGCCGGGTCGGAATGCGCGGAGCTCGTCGCTCACGGCACCGAAGCCGCGGATGCGCACGACTTCCTCGATCAGGTCCACCTCGAGGCCCAGATCCTGACGCCAGCTTGGCGGGGTGACGAGCAGCTCGTCGCTGCCCTGCTGCACGACGACGCAGCCGAGCGCGCGCAGGATGCCCATGCTCTCGGCCACGGGGACCGGGTCACCGAGCAGCCTGTCGACGCGCGTCGGGCGCAGCGACACGGCAGGGCGCGGCGCCGGTGGTGCGCCGACGTCGATCCGGGCCGTGACCGTCCCGCCGGCGACGCGCGTGATGAGCGCCGCACAGTGGAGTGCCACATCGGGTGATGCTGCGTCGTCGATCCCGCGCTCGTAGCGGTAGCTCGCATCGGTGACGAGGTTCAGCGCACGCCGAACCCGACGCACGAAGCGCGGGGAAAAGTTCGCGACTTCGAGCAGGATGTCGGTCGTGCCGGCGCTCACTTCGCTGTCACGGCCACCCATGACGCCGGCGAGCCCTGTTGGCCGCTCGGCATCGCAGATCACCGTCGTCCCGGCCGCGATGGTGCGCACCGTGCCATCGAGCGTGGTGAGCGACTCTCCGTCCCGCGTGGGTCGGACGACGATCGCCTGTCCGGCAAGGCGCGAGAGGTCGAACGCATGCACCGGCTGGCCGAGCCCGAGCAGGATGTAGTTCGTGGCGTCGACGACATTGTTGATGGAGCGCGAGCCGACGGCTTCGAGTCGTTCACGCAGCCAGTCGGGGCTGGGGCCGACCGTGATCCCGCGGATCACGACGGCGTTGTAGCGCGGACAGCTCTCGGCATCCTCGATCCGCACCGTCACGCCATCGGCGCTGGCGACGGTGTCGCCGGATGCGACCGGCACGGCGGCGACGGCGTCGTGCTCCGCAGCGTCGAGGTCACCGGCGGCGAGGGGCACACCGAGCAGCGCCGCGACCTCGCGGGCCATGCCACGGTGCGAGAGCAGGTCGGGGCGATTCGGCAGGACGTCGAGATTCAGCGCGGAGTCGCCGACCTCGCCCATCACCTCGAGGATCGGCGTCCCGGATGCCGCGTCGGTGGTGAGGGCGAGGATGCCCTCGTGCTCCTGACTGAGCTTCAGCTCGCGCGCCGAGCAGAGCATGCCGTTCGACGTCTGTCCGCGGATCTTCCGCTTCTGGATGAGGAGGCCATCCGGCATGGTGGTGCCGCTGCGTGCGAAGGGGTACTTCACGCCTGCCGTCACGTTCGGTGCGCCACAGACGACATCGAGCAGCGTGCCGCTGCCGTCATCGACCTTGGTGATCGACAGGTGATCGGAATCCGGATGCCGCGCCTGTTCAACCACGAGACCGACGACGATCGCGGCCAGGTCACTGCGTCCCGGCTGCAGCCCGTCGAGCGTCACCGCGTGATCGTTGAGCAGGTCGCCGATCTCCCGTGCGCTGCGGTCGTGCGGAACGAAGGCGCGCAGCCATGCATGTGAGACGATCATCGGGCGAACTGCTCCAGGAAGCGGACGTCGGAATCGTAGAGCAGTCGGATGTCGGGCAGCTTGTGCCGCGACATCGCGATGCGGGCTGGCCCCATCCCGAACGCCCAGCCGCTGTATCGCTCGCTGTCGATGCCCGCCGCCTCGAGCACGCTCGGATGCACCATGCCGCAGCCGAGGATCTCCACCCAGCGATTGCCCTTGCCGTCGCCCAAGTCCACCTCGACGTCCATCTCGGCGCCGGGTTCGACGAACGGGAAGAAACTCGGACGAAGGCGCACTCGTCCTGCGCCGGCGTAGAAGCGATGCGCGAACTCGGTGAGCGTCGCCTTCAGATCCACGAAGCTCACGCCCTCATCGACGCAGAGGCCCTCGATCTGCATGAAGCTCGGGGCGTGCGTGGCGTCGAAGAAGTCACGGCGGTAGACATTGCCCGGGCAGAGCACGCGAATCGGCGGCTTGTGCGTCTGCAGCGTGCGCACCTGCACCGGTGACGTGTGGGTGCGCAGCAGGGTGTCGTCGGAGAGATAGAGCGTGTCGTGCGCTTCCATCGCCGGGTGGTCGGCAGGAAAGTTGAGCGCGCGAAAATTGTACCACTCCGTCTCGGCCTCGGGGCCGAGCGCGATCGTGAACCCGAGTTCACGGAAGATGGCCGCGATCTCATCGATGACGGCGGAGACCGGGTGGACCGCGCCGCGCCAGGTCTCCCGGCCCGGCATGGTCGGGTCGGGGGGCCGTGAGGCGTCGGGGGCTGGGCCAAGGGCCGACTCGGCATGCTCGAAGGTGAGTTCGAGGGTCTGCTTGACGGCGTTGACGGCGGCACCGGCGGCGCGACGGTCTTCCGGAGGAAGGTCCCCGAAGAGCGCCATCAGGGCCGTGAGCTGGCCCTGCTTGCGACCGAGGAGTGCGACGCGGGCGGCGTCGAGCGTCTCGCGGGTGGTGGCGGCATGAATGCGCGCTGTGCCATCGCGCGCGACAGCGTCAGCGCGCGTGAGGAGATCAGCGAGAGAAGTCACCGTCGCAGGGGGGAGTCGGGAGAGGAACGGAACGCAAACGGCGGCAGTGGACGCGAGCGTCGCACTACCGCCGCACGAAGCAAGCGGATCACGAAGCCGGGGGCAAACCCGGCGCGGCGTCAGGCAGCGGTGAGGGCGGAGCGCACCTGCTCCGCGATCGCGGCAAAAGCCGCCGGATCATTCACGGCCAGCTCGGAGAGGATCTTGCGATCGATCTCGATGCCGGACTTCTCCAGACCGTTGATGAAGACGCTGTACGACATGTCATGCTGCCGGGCTGCGGCGTTGATGCGCATGATCCAGAGGCGACGGAACTCGCGCTTCTTGTTCTTGCGGTCGCGGTAGGCATAGCGCCAGCCACGCTCCACCGTCTCCTTGGCGGCCTTCCACGTCTTGCTGCGCGCGCCGAACGCACCGCGCGCGGCCTTCATGATCTGCTTCTTCCGCTTCAGGCGGACCGGATTACTGCGTACGCGAGGCATCTCGGTTCCTCCTTAAGCCTGGATGAGACGACGCATCCGCTTCGCCTCCCCGTTGGTTTCGATGGTCGTGCCCTTGCGGAGGTTGCGCTTCCGCTTCTGGGACTTCTTGGTGAGGATATGGCTCTTGTAGGCCTTCCGGCGCTTCACCTTCCCCGTCCCTGTGACGGAGAAGCGCTTCGCAGCGCCGGTGTGGGTCTTCATCTTCGGCATGGGTCTCCCTTCGTGCCTATCGTGGCGCCAGGATCATGGTGAGTGCCTTGCCTTCCAGCTTGGCGTCGGTCTCGACCTTGGCGATGTCGGTGAGTTGCTGGGCGACCCGGTCGACGACCGCCTTCCCGAGCTCCGGGTGGGCGATCTGACGGCCACGAAACATCAGCGTGACCTTCACCTTGTTGCCTTCTTCCAGGAACCGGCGGGCGTGGCGCGTCTTCGTCTCGAAGTCGTGCTCCTCGATGCCCGGCCGGTACTTCACTTCCTTCAGCAGGATGATGTGCTGCTTCTTCTTCGCAACACGGGCCTGCTTTGCCATCTCGAACTTGTACTTGCCGTAGTCCATGATTCGGACCACCGGCGGGCGAGCGAGCGGAGCCACCTCGACCAGATCGAGGCCCTGTTCGACTGCCGAAGCCAGAGCGGCATCGACTTCCATGATGCCCAGCTGGGCGCCGTCTGGGGCGATGACGCGAACCGGGGAGATGCGAATCTGCCGGTTGACGCGTACTCGCTTGGTCGGATCCTGAATAGGACGAGCTCCGGGGAAACGGGGGAAAACACAAACGGCGAAGTCTTCGGGGATGAAGACCACGCCGCGAGGCCCACCCAAGGGGGTGTGCCCGTTGCACTGGACTCCAGCAGCACACCTCGCATGGCGAGGGCCGAAGGGTGGACCTCCGCTGCCGCGGAAGTCACTTGCCGAGTTCTGACCACGGGAACGTAGACGGGCGCCGGGCGCCGGTCAATGGCCGTGGCGGTGCTGCCCCCACCAGCCGCTGGCGCATGGCTCATGCACGGGGCGATCATCATGCGTTCGCCGCGTGACGTCACCGCTCGGCGTCGCGACTCCTCCGCCCAGAAACCGTCATGCTCGCTGCGATTGACTTCGGGATCAGCAACACCGATGCGGTGGCGCGCGCAAACGACACACTGACGTTCTGGTCTCGACCCGCCACCGGCGCACCGGATCACGCCGTCGTGCGCGACATGCTCGCCGCTGGCGGTGTGGCGCTCGACACCCTGCCGCGGATTGCCGTGACCGGCGGCCGTCACGCGGCGCTGCCCGCGACGCTCGGGCGGTGCGAGGTGGTGGCGGTGCCGGAAATGAGCGCGATTGGACGCGGTGGCCAGGCGCTCGGTGCGCCTGGCGAACCGGTGGGCGACACCGCCATGCTGGTCGTCAGCGCGGGATCGGGCACGGCGGTCGTGTCGGCGCGCGGCATGAGGTACGCGCACATCACCGGCACCGGGGTCGGCGGCGGAACCCTCCTCGGCCTCGGACGGCTCCTGCTCGGTACGGTCGACGCCCGGGAGATCGACGTGATGGCCATGCGCGGCGACCCCAACGGTGCGGACCTCGCGCTCCGTGATGTGGTGAGCGGTCCGATCGGCGCCCTGCCCCCCGATGCGACGGCAGTGAACTTCGGGCGACTGGCCCGGCAGGTGGACGCTGCCTCGCCGGACGACCTCGCTGCCGCGCTCGTCACCCTCGTGGGACAGGTGATCGCGATCACCGCGATCAATGCGGCGCGTGCCGAGCGTCTCGATCGCGTGGTCGTGATCGGGCACATGACCGACATGCCCAGCTTCCGGCGGGTGCTCGACCAGGTCGGCGAGTACTATGGCATGCGTCTCATCCTCCCCCAGCAGGCAGGGTACGGCACGGCACTCGGGGCGTTGCTGCACGGCGACGTCCCCGGCTGATCGGCGCGACATGTGGCTGCCGGCCCGGCCCTACGGGAGTCGCGGCTGACGCAAGCGCGTCTCGCGCGTCATGGCACTGAGCCCCTGCACAGCGCCCGGCCGCCTCCTCTCTGGGCGCCCGGACGGCGGGGTGTGCTGCCACCCGCCCCCGCACGATGATGGACTCGACACCACCGGCGCCGTCCGCGGCGACCGGCATCAGTCACGCCTCCGGTGATCTGCCGTGCGCGCTCGCCACGGGTGACGAGCTGCGACGCATCGTCCTGGAGTGGAGCGGCGCCGGCGCCACGTTCGACGTCGGCGCCTCGCTCTCGAGTCGCTTCGAGGCAGCGGCGGCACGCGTGCCGGAGCGCATCGCCCTCGCGACGGAATCAGGCGAACGGTTCTCCTACGCCACGCTGAACGAGCGCGCCAATCGTGTCGCTCACCACCTGCGCAGCGTCGGCGCTGGTGACGGTGCAATCGTCGGCCTGTTTGCGGAACGGACCGAGCTGCTCATCATCGGTATGCTCGGCATCGTCAAGGCGGGCGCGGCGTACCTGCCGATGGACCTCAGCTATCCGCGCGAGCGCACGGCGTTCCTGCTGCGCGATGCCGGCGCGGCGATGGTGCTGACGAGTGCCGCGACGCACCAGATGCTCGACGCGAGTGCCGCCCCTCAACTGCAACTCGACGCCGAGTGGCCGGTGATCGTGCGACAGCCCGCGACGAACCCGGTGGAGGTGGCCACGCAGGAGAGTCTGGCCTACGTGATCTTCACCTCGGGCTCGACCGGCACACCAAAGGGCTGCGAAGTCACGCACGGTGCGGTGCTCCGCCTCTTCGATGCCTGCAGCGAGTGGTTCGCGTTCGACGAGCACGAGGTGTTCGCGCAATTCCACTCGCACGCCTTCGACGTGTCGGTGTTCGAGATCTGGGGAGCGCTGCTGCATGGCGCACGCCTCGTGATGCTCTCACCCGAGACCTGCCGCACGCCTGAGCGGCTGCTGGCGCGACTGTCTCGCGAAGCGGTGACAATCCTGTGCCAGACGCCATCGGCATTCAGGCAGCTCTCTCCGGTGGCATGCGCCAGCGCGCCAGTGCCCCCCCTGTCACTGCGGCGGCTGGTGCTCGCTGGGGAGGCACTGGAACTGCAGTCGCTGCGACCCTGGGTGGAACGGTTCGGCGATGACTCGCCGCACCTCCTGAACATGTACGGTCCCACCGAGACGACGGTCTACGTCTCCTACCGTCGCATCCGCACTGCCGACATACAGGCGCGGCGCGGCAGCATCATCGGTGTTCCCCTGCCGGATACGCGATTCTACATCCTCGACGCGATGCGGCAGGTCTGTGCGACCGGTGTACCGGGCGAGCTGTACGTGGGTGGCGCCGGACTGGCGCGCGGCTATCTGAACCGGGAGGCGCTGACCTCCGAGCGATTCGTCTGGTGCGCGCCAGGCGACCTGGCGCCGGCGCAGCGACTCTACCGGACCGGCGACCTCGCCTGCTGGACGGTCGATGGCGAGGTGGAGTACCTCGGACGCATGGATGCGCAGGTCAAGATCCGTGGCTACCGCATCGAACTCGGCGAGATCGAGGCCACGCTGTCGGCGCATGACGGAGTGAGGGACTGCGCCGTGATCGCGCGCGAGCAGCCCGAGCGTGGACTGCACCTCGTCGCGTACGTCGTCCCGTCGAGCACACCTGCGCCCACCTCCATCCTGCGATCGCACCTGCTCCGCACGCTGCCTGAGTACATGGTGCCGTCGGCCATCGTCTCCATTGCCGCCCTGCCGCTGAACGCCAACGGCAAGCTCGATCGCGCGGGCTTGCCGGCGCCCGAGCGCGCCCGCCCGCACGAGGGCACGGCATACGCGGCACCACGCGGCACAATGGAACAGGCGTGCTGCACCGTGTTTGCCGAGTACCTGCAGCTCGACCGTGTGGGACGGCACGACAATCTCTTCGACTTCGGTGGGGACTCGCTGCTGGCCGTGCAGGTCGCGGCGGCACTGGAGCGAGTCGTGGGCGCACCGGTGTCGGTGGCCACCCTGTTCGCCAACGCAGCACCTGCGACGCTCGTCGCGTCACTCGGGCAGGCCGCCGCACCGGCAACAGCCGTGCGGCGGCGGTCTCTCGAGCGCGAACCCATCGCCATCATCGGCATGGCGGCACGCCTGCCCGGTGCGGACACGATCGAGGAGTTCTGGCAGGTGCTCGCGGAGGGGCGCGACACGAGCACGCGGTTCACACCCGAGGAGCTGGATCCCACGATCCCGGCGTCCGTGCGAAACGATCCCGCGTACGTCCCCGTGCGCAGCGTCCTGCGTGATCCGGCGGGCTTCGATCACGCGTGCTTCGGGCTCAGTGAGCGCGAGGCCGCACTGATCGATCCGCAGCAGCGTCTCCTGCTCGAGCTGTCGTGGGAATCACTCGAACGCGCCGGGTACGCGCCGGCGCATACCAGTGACGCCGGTCAGGTGGTGGGCGTCTTCGCTGGCGTCTACAGCTCGGACTATGGGCGAAAGCACGTGCACGCGCATCCCGGGCTCGTCGAAAGCATCGGCGACTTTCAGGCGATGCTCGGCACGGACAAGGACTACGTGGCCATGCGCATCGCCCATCGCCTGGACCTGACCGGCCCGGCCGTCAGCGTGCACGCGGCCTGCTCGACCTCACTGGTCGCGATCGTGCAGGCCGTCGACAGCCTGCGCGCGGGCCGGTGCACGATGGCCATCGCCGGTGGTGCCGCCATCACGTATCCGCACCACAGCGGTCACCTGTACGTGGACGGCGCGATGCTCTCGCGTGATGGACGCACGCGAACGTTCGACGCGGATGCCACGGGGACCGTCTTCGGCGACGGCGGCGCCGTGGTGGTCCTCAAGCGGCTGAGCGACGCGCTCGCCGACGGTGACACGATCCACGCCGTGATCCGCGGTGGCGCGATCAACAACGACGGGGGTCGGAAGGCGAGTTTCACGGCGCCAAGCGTCGACGGCCAGTGCGCGGTGATTGCCGCAGCGCAGGCCGATGCCGGTGTGGCGCCGCGCGACGTCTCGTACATCGAGGCGCATGGCACGGCGACGCCGCTCGGTGACCCAGTGGAGGTCGAGGCGCTGACGCGCGCCTTTCAGGGCGGCCCCGCGCCGACGCACGAGACCGCGTTCTGCCGCATCGGTTCGGCGAAGAGCAACGTCGGGCACATGGTGACGGCAGCCGGCGCCGTGGGTGTGCTCAAGACCGTGCTCGCACTCGAGCATGAGGTGCTGCCAGCGACGCTGCATGTCACGACGCCGAATCCGCGGATCGACTTCGCACGGACGCCCTTCGTCGTGAATGCCTCCAACAGCCCGTGGCCGCGCACGGGTGTCCCGCGCGTCGCCGGCGTGAGCTCATTCGGCGTTGGCGGTACCAACGCACACGTCGTCCTGGAGGAGGCTCCGCGGCGCGCCGCGGCCGCCACGCGCCGAACCGGCCCCCACCTGCTGCGCCTGTCCGCACGCACGCCTGGCGCGCTCGCAGCGGCACGACGCCTGCTGGCGGCGCACCTCGAGGCGAATCCATCGCTCAACCTGGGTGACGTTGCCGCGACACTGCGCACCGGACGCGAAGCGCAGCCGCACCGCGCCTGCGTCGTGGCGCGCGACGTCACGGAGGCCGTCACGCTGCTCGCTCTCGACGGCGCGGACAAGGAGCCGCTGGCACCCAGTGGGGACGACGCGTCGCTGATGGAGGCAGTCGTCGTGGCGCGGCGCTGGCTCGCGGGTGAGGACGTCGATCCGACGCCGTCGACGGGTCACCAGCGCGTCGCGCTGCCGACCACGCCGTTCGAACGGTCGCGGTGCTGGCTCGACGCCGCGGTGCCGGTGCAGGCTGCGGTAAGCGTCGCCCCGCGGTCATCAGCGGCGCTCGACGCACCCCTGCCGACGGCGACAGCGCGCGGCGCCGTGCGTGCCACGAGCGTCACGGAGCGCGTGATCCAGCAGCAGTTGGCGATGATGCGATCGCAGCTCGCCCTGCTCGCGCAGACCGCAGCGGCGGGGCCGGCAAAATCCGCTGATGCGACAGCGCTGGAGCGCACCGCCTGATGCGGCCAGCCCCGCGCGCAGTGATCGCACCCTCGGCGCAGTCTGGCAGTCCGGCTGGCGCTCCTGTCCGTTCGGCATCGTCTGGAGGCCCGCGCGCCACAGTCGACAGGTTAGCTTCAGCCCGCCGTCAGGTCCCAGTGGCGCCGCAGTCCCGGGCAGCACGGCCCCCCCGCCCCGTATGCGTGAGCAGTCGTCACCATCGCGAGTCGGGTCTGCTATCAGGGACTGCACCGTGACCGACACACGCGGCGACGGCGGCGCGCCAGTCGCTGAAGTCATCACTGACACCCAGGATCGGGTGTCAGGCGCAGGCACCACGATCACCGCGCCATCGATGATCGCACCCGCTCGTGAGGACGAGCGCGGTTCGCCGTCGGTGGCCCTGATTGCGGTGGCATGCCGCCTGCCCGGGTGCGACAGCGCGACCGCGTTCTGGGACGCCGCGCGCAACGGCCGCCGCCAGCCTCGCGCGATCATCGAGACGCTGGGCTTTGAGCGCACGCGCCGCCGCACTCCCGCGCATGCTGCCCCGGGGGAGGCCGATCGCGCCGCCGAGGGCGTCGACGCGACCTTCTTCGGCCTGACCGAGCGCGAATCCAACGCGATGCCACGGTCGCAGCGCGTGCTGCTGGAGGTGGGCTGGGAGTGCATCGAGCGCGCCGGTTACGCGCCTGACCGCCTCGTCACGACACGATGCCGCGTGGGTGTCTTCGTCGCTGAGTCGGGTGGAGAAGAAACGGCGGGAGCACGCGCCGCTGCCGCCACGCTGGTCTCGCGCCACCTGATGCTCGACGGGCCGAGTGTCGCCGTCCCGGGAGACGACCTCGGCGGCATGGCTGCGATCAGGCAGGCGATTGGCGCCCTGCGGGACAGCGGGTGTGACATGGCACTGGCCGGTGGCGCGGCGGAGCAAACCGGCACACCGGCCAGCGCGGCGTCGTCGCCGGCTGCATCGCGTCCGATGCCGGGTGCTGCGCTGGTGTTGCTGAAGCGATTGGAGGATGCCCTCCGTGACGGCGACCGGATCATTGCCATCATTCGCGCCACCACGATCGACACTGGCGCAGTTGACGTGGTGGCGGATGCCAGGCCGCTGGAGGAGCGTCATCGCGGAGTGATCGGTGCCGCGCTGACCGACGCCGGTGTGCCGGCGCAGGCGATCAGGTACGTGGAGGCCCTCGCACCACCACAACACGGTGCCGATGCTCCTGCGGTGCAGGCGTTCGAGCAGGCGTGCCGCGCAGATGCCGACGGAAGCAGTGGAGCGCCGCGTGCCACGCTGAGCGTCGTCACGGCCGACGCGACGTCTGCGGAGCCGGTCACTGCCGTGACGTGCGTGATCGCCGCTGCGTTCGCGCTGTCGAATGAAGAGATGCCTGCGACACCTTCGCGCGAGTGGGGAGCGCCGCAAGGCGATCGTGGACAATCGACCTTCACCGCGCACGCCACACGCGTCGCGTGGCCCCGCGCCGGCATGCCCAGACGCGCGGGTGTGAGCGCCAGTGGACGCGACGGCAGTTGCGCCTTCATGGTGCTCGAAGACGCGCCAGCGTTCGACGTGGACGTGCCCGCGCCGAGCACTGAGCTGCTGCGACTTTCCGCGCGCAGCACCTCGGCGCTCGAGCGTGCAGCGGTACGGCTCGCCGCGCACCTGGCCACGCATCCGGAGCAGCCACTCGGCGATGTCGCGTTCACACTGTCGGAGGGGCGATCGGTGTTCACCCACCGGCTGTGTGTCGCGGCGCGTACCCACGCCGACGCTGTGCGCGCCCTCACGACGCCCGATCACGCGCTCCGGGCCGGCCGATCGCTGCCGGCCGAGCCGCGGACCGTGATCTTCACCTTCCCTGGGCAGGGCGCACAGTACCCGGACATGGGTGGGGAACTCTACGAGTCCGAGCCGGTGTTCCGCGAGGCCTGTGACACCGTCTTCGCCAGCCTGTACGGCGTGACGCCGTTCGATCTGCGGCAGGAGATGTTCGGTGGCGGCAGCGCCGAGGCACTGCGGGCGACGGCGGTCACACAGCCCGCCATCTTCTGCCTCGAGTTTGCGCTCGGATGCCTGTGGCTGTCGCGGGGTGTCACGCCACGCGCCATGATCGGCCATTCGGTTGGCGAATTCGTGGCTGCGGTGCTTGCTGGTGTGATGACGGTGCAGGACGGCGCGCGGCTGGTCGCACGCCGTGGCGCGATGATGAACGCACTGCCGACGGGAGCGATGCTCTCGGTGCGCCTGTCTGCGAACGCATTGGAGTCGCGTGTACCGGCATCGCTCGCGATCGCGGCGCAGAACGGCCCATCCTCGTGCGTCGTCTCGGGGATGACCGACGTCATCGGCGCGTTCGCCCGCGAGTTGGAGTCGGAGGGGGTGCTCTGTCGCCTGCTGCCGACGTCGCATGCGTTCCACTCGTCGATGATGGACCCCATCCTCGATGCGTTCGGCGCCGAGGTGCGCCGTGTGCCACTCTCGCCACCATCGGTGCCCATCATCTCGACCCTCACGGGAACCTGGCTGACGGCCGGCGAGGCGCTCGACCCGGCGTACTGGACGCGGCACCTGCGCGAGACGGTGCGGTTCTCCGCGGCCGTCGAGACGGCGCTCGGCGGCCCGCCGACGCTGTTCCTCGAAGTCGGGCCGCGTCATACCCTGTCGACACTGGTCAAGCAGCATGCGTCGCCATGGAGTGGCGAGAAGGTGCCAGCCACGGTGGCCTCGCTGACGGACGGCCCGATGTCGGAGCGCGACGCATTCGTGCTGGCCGTCGGGCAGCTCTGGCTGCACGGCATCGACGGCGGCGCGCGACCGCGTGCACGCCAACGGCGCGTGTGTCTTCCCACCTATCCCTTCGAGCGACTGCCCTTCGTCGTCGACGAGGGCACGACAACACCGTTCCTCATGCCACAGCAGACCGTCCGCCGGCCGTCCCTGACTCCCCGCGGCAGTCACGCCGTGCACGCCATCACCCGTGAGCCGACGCCGGTGAGCGTGACATCGGTCGACGTGCGCACCGGGTCGGCGCACTCGCCGGTGCCAGCCCCGGCGGGTCGGCGTCACGCACTCGTGAGCCGGCTTCGCAAGCTGATCGAAGATGTTGCCGGCGTCGAACTGGACGGTACCGAGCCGACGGCATCGTTCGTCGAACTCGGGCTCGACTCGCTGGTGCTCACGCAGGCTGCGATCCGAGTCAGGCAGGCGTTCGGTGTCCCGGTGACGTTCAGGCAATTGATGGAGCAATTCCGATCCGTTGACGCGCTGGCCGCGCATCTGGAGGCAACCCTGCCGCCGGAGCGGGCCGAAGCTGCGGTGCCGACGGTACAGCCCCGCACGACCATCCCGTCGTCGGCGCCGGCCGCATCGGGGCCAGCCACCGACACGGCAGGCAGCTTCGCCGAGCAGGTGATCCAGCAGCAGCTCGCGATCATGGAGCAGCAGCTCGCGCTCCTCAGCGGCGCGCTGATGCAGGCCGCCCCTGCGGCGATGCCAGCGCCGTCAGAACCGGCCATCGCACCGACGGCCCATGCATCGGTGACGGACGCGTCAGGCGCTGCCACAAGTCCGCAGGACGCCAGCGCTGCGGCTGCGGATGACCGCGAGGCGCTCGCGCATACTCGTTACGACGTCCAGAAGGCCTTCGGCGCGATCGCGCGCATCCACACGCGTCCCGGCACTGAGTTGACGGCGCGGCAACACGAGCGTCTGCAGGCATTCGTCCGGAGCTATACCGAGCGCACGCGTGGCTCCAAGGCCTACACGGCCCGACATCGCGGGCACCTCGCCGACCCCAGAGTCGTCAACGGCTTCCGCCCGCAGACGAAGGAACTCTGTTATCAGATCGTGGTCGAGCGCTCGAAGGGATGCCGGGTCTGGGACGTGGACGGCAACGAGTACATCGATGCCCTGAATGGCTTCGGTATGAGCCTCTTTGGCTGGCAGCCCGGATTCATCACCGAGGCGGTCAAGGCGCAGCTCGACATCGGCCATGAGATCGGCCCACAGCACCCACTCGCGGGCGAGGTCGCATCGCTCGTCTGCGATCTCACCGGCTTCGATCGCGCAGGCCTGTGCAACACGGGCTCCGAGGCCGTCATGGGTGCCATTCGCATCGCACGCACCGTCACGGCGCGCGACCTGGTCGTGTGCTTCACCGGCTCGTATCACGGCATCTTCGACGAGGTGCTGGTGCGCGGGACGAAGGCTCGGCGCGCCGTGCCAGCGGCTCCCGGCATCCTGCAGGCGGCGGTCGAGAACGTGCTGGTGCTGGACTACGGCACGGCCGAATCGCTCGAGATCATCCGCGCGCGAGGGCACGAAATTGCCGCCGTGCTCGTGGAACCGGTGCAGAGCCGGCGACCCGACTTCCAGCCGGTGGAATTTCTCCGCGATCTGCGTCGCATCACCGAAGAGAACGGCATCGTGCTCATCTTCGATGAGGTGATCACCGGCTTCAGGGCCCATCAACGCGGTGCGCAGGGGCTGTTCGACATCCGTGCCGATCTGGCGACGTACGGCAAGGTGATCGGCGGCGGATACCCGATCGGGGTGATTGCCGGCAGGCGCGAGTACATGGACGCACTCGACGGCGGCGACTGGGGATACGGCGACGACTCGATCCCCAGCGTCGGCGTCACGTACTTCGCCGGGACGTTCGTGCGGCACCCCCTGGCACTCGCCGCCTGCAAGGCCGCACTGACCCACCTCCGTGATCAGGGACCGACGCTGCAGCTCTTGTTGACGGCACGCACCGACGCGATGGTCGCCGAGATGAACGCGATCGCCACGGCCTCCCGGGCGCCCCTCACGATTCGTTCGTTCGCGTCGCTCTGGCGCATTACGTTCACGGAAGACCATCCATTGCAGGACCTGTTGTGGGCGATGATGCGCCACCGCGGTGTGCATATCCTCGACAACTTTCCCTGCTTCCTGACGACGGCACACAGTGGCGCCGACATCGCACAGATCGTCGCGGCGTTCAAGGGGGCCCTGGCCGAGATGCAGGCCAGCGGATTCCTGCCCGGCGAGTCGCCTGCTGCGGTGGATTCACTGGTCGTGGACGCGGCCCAACCTCCGGCGCCGAATGCCCGGCTCGGCCGCGACCGCGATGGCGCGCCGGCGTGGTTCGTGCCGGATCCCGTGGTTCCCGGTCAATACCTGAAGCTCACGACGTGATGTGACGTGCGCCGTGCGCGGCGCGCGTAGATCGGCAGCGAGGGGGCCGCAGTCGCCGTATGGACGATGGCTGGACACCACCCGGTTCCGGCGCGTCCTTGAGGGCAGCGTCGCCCCGTCCCCTTCGCACCCACTCGCATGCCACGTCGCCAATACTCGCTCGTCGCCCTGCCAGCCCTGCTGGTCGCACTCCTGCAGTTGCCTACGCGCGGCCTGGCACAGGAGGCGACCGCGAGCGATCCATTTGCCGCGCTGCGGCTGCGTTCGATCGGGCCTGCCACGATGAGTGGTCGTTTCACCGACATCGCCGTCAACGAGTCCAACCCGTACGAGTTCTACGCGGCCTCCGCCACCGGCGGGCTGTGGAAGACGGGCGACAATGGCGTGACGTGGAAAGTGCTCTTCGAGAACCAGCCCGTGAACTCCATCGGCACGGTGACGCTGGACCAGCGTGATCCGCGCATCGTCTGGGTGGGCACGGGAGAGGCCACCAACCGGCAGAGTTCCGGCTGGGGCGACGGTGTCTACAAGTCGACGGATGGTGGCGCGACGTGGACGAACATGGGGCTGCGGGGCACGGCACGGATCGCGCGGATCGTCATCGACCCGACGAACTCCGACGTGATCTACGTTGCCGCGCCGGGGCATCTATGGGGCCCCAATCGCGAACGCGGCCTCTACAAGAGCACCGATGGCGGTCGCACATGGGCATCGATCCTCTCGCGCGACGAGGACACGGGCGCGGTGGATGTCGCGGTCGACGGGTCGAACCCGCGCATCGTCTACGCGGCGCTCTACCAGCACCGCCGCACCCAATTCGGTTTCGTGGGCGGCGGACCGGGAAGCGGCATGTACAAGTCCACCGATGCCGGCGCGACGTGGAAGCAGCTCACGACGGGCCTGCCGACGGGCACGATCGGGCGCACCTCGATCGCGATCTACCGCAAGGATCCACGCATCGTCTACGTCAGCATCGAGCAGGGGCTGCGGTACACCTCCAGCGTGTCCTACGACAAGCGCCTTGGCGGTGTGTACCGCTCCGAGGACAAGGGCGAGACATGGCGCTTCATGAGCGACTGGAACCCGCGGCCGGCATACTCGAGCCAGCTGCGCGTGGATCCCAGTGATCAGAGTCGCCTCTATGCCATGCAATGGTCGGTGAGCGACGACAGCGGCAAGACCTGGCGCGCGCCGCGGCAGACGCTGCACGGCGACGATCGCATGGTCTGGATCGATCCGCGCGACTCGCGACACCTGATCAAGGCCGACGACGGTGGCATCGGCATCTCCTACGATCGGGGCGTGAAGTGGCTGTACGTGACGTCGCTGCCGGTCTCGCAGCCGTATCACCTCTCCGTCAGCACCACATCGCCGTACTTCGTCTGCACGGGGCTGCAGGACAACGGCAGCTGGTGCGGGCCGAGTGCGACCACCACCAGCAGCGGTCCGCTCAACGACGATTGGGTGCGCGTCGGTGGCGGTGATGGATTCAACAACGTCGTGGACACGACCGACAACCTCACCGTCTACTCCAGTTCGCAGTACCTCGGCCTGACTCGCGTGAACCTGCGGACGCTGGAGGCGGTGCAGATCCGGCCAGCGCCGAAGGAGGGCGAAGGGCCGAAACGAGGCAACTGGGGCGCCCCCGATCCCCGCGTGGGACGCAAGATCATCCCCGCCGGCTGGAATTCGCCGGTGATCATCTCGCCGCACGACCACAACGTGCTCTACGCCGGCATGCGCGAAGTGTGGAAGTCCATCGACCGTGGCACGACCTGGACGTCGCTGGGCGACCTGACGACGGGCGTCGATCGTCGCTCGCTCGCGATCATGGGCCAGATGCCCACCGACACGACGCTGTCGCTGGACGATGGCGTCTCGTACTTCCCGAGTACGACCGGCATCAGCGAGTCGCCGGTGCGCGCCGGCATCGTGTGGGTGGGGACCGACGACGGCAACGTGCAGGTGTCCAGGGATGGGGGACGCACCTGGACGAACGTGCGACGCAACATCACCGGTGTGCCCGCGGGGACCTGGGTGGCTCACGTCGAGGCGTCACGCACGGCGGCCGGGACGGCCTACGTGGCGTTCGACGGGCATCAGGCCGGCGACTTCACGAACTACCTGTTACGCACCACCGATTTCGGCGCCACCTGGACATCAGTTGCCACGTCGCTGCCCGCCGGCCGTGTGATCCACGTGATCCGCGAGGACCTGCGTAATCCTCGCGTGCTTTACCTTGGCACGGAGCTGGGGCTGTTCGTGTCGCAGGATGCGGGCGCGACGTGGCGCGAACTGCGCGCCCTGCCCCGCATGCCGATCAACGACATCGTCGTGCAGGGACGCGACAACGACCTCGTGGTGGCCACGCACGCGCGCGGCATCTGGATTTTCGACAACCTGAATGCGCTGCAGGAGCTGAGCGGCACGGTGGCGCAGTCGGCGTCGCACCTGTTCACCGTCGAACCGGCGGAGATGCGCCGCGTCACCAACACCAAGGCGCACACGGGCGACATGCTCTTCCGCGGCGAGAACCCGCCCAATGGCGCCATCATCGACTACTGGCTCGCCAGCGGCAGCAGCAGCGACTCGGTCTCGATCACGCTGCATGATGCGCGGGGCGCAGTCGTCTCGACGGTGCGGCCGACGCGCACCGCCGGCGTCAACCGCGTGGTGTGGAACCTGCGCCTGCCGTCGCTGCCTGCTGCCGTCAGTAACGGGGACGAGGACGAGGATACGCCGCGCGGCGCGCCGCAGGGACGTCTGGTGGCTCCAGGACGCTACACGGTCCGGCTGCAGGTGGGTGCCAGCCGGCACGAGCAGCCGCTGGTCGTGCGCGACGATCCGCGCGTGACGCTCACCACGGTGCAACGCGCGGCGTGGCATGCCGCCAGCGACTCGGTGGCGACGCTGTACCGGAGCGCATCGGCGCTGGTGACGACGACGGCCGCCGGCAGCGACCGCGAGCTCGCAACGACGGCGCGCGAACTGCAGGATCGGGTCGGAGCGCTGTATGGCAACATCCTTCGTGGCGGCGGTCCGCCGACGGCTGACCAGCGGAAGCAGATGGCGTACTTCCCGTCGGTGCTGCGCACACTGCAGGGTCGTCTCCCGCGCTGACGCATGGGCGGGTCACGTCGGCATCCGGGAACGGATGACCCGGCTGACCCGCCGCAGGTGGGCGCGTCAGCCCTGCGCCGCGTCCGCCTCGCGATAGCTGAAGCCTTTCGTGTCGGGCGTCACGTGCCCCCACGCACTGAACGCGTCGTGCTCGAACACCATCAGCCAGTCCTCGGCGACGGCATCACGCAGCAGGGCGCGCTTGCTTTCCAGGGTGCGCAGCGGCTCCACGTCGTAGCCCATGATCCATGCCAGCGGGACATGGTTGACCGTCGGCATCACGTCGCCGAGGAAGCAGGCGCGCTGGCCATCGCTCTCGAGGATGAGGCTCTGGTGATGGGGAACGTGGCCCGGTGTCTTGCGCGCGGTGATGCCCGGCATGATCTCGACGTCACCGTCAACCAGGTGCACGCGTCGTGCGGCATGCAGCGGCACGAAGTTCGGTGGGAAATAGCTCGCCGCCGTGCGCTCATTGGTATGCGTCGCGTACTCGTACTCCCCCGCCTGCATGATGTAGGTGGCATTGACGAACGTCGGCACCACCTCGCCCTCGGCCGTGCGACGCGTGTTGCCGCCGGCATGGTCGAAGTGCAGGTGGGTGTTGATCACGACCTTCACATCCTCCGGCGTGAAGCCGGCCGCGCGAATTCCCGCCTCGAGCGCCGTCTCATCGGGGCGCTGCTCCGGCACGTCCGCCTGCAGCTCCATGCCATAGATGTCCTTGAACTTCTGGTCCTCCTTGGTGCCGGCGCCCGTGTCGATGAGCACGAGCCCGTCCGGGTGCTCGACGAGCAGGCAGCGCATCCCCATCTGGATGCGATTGCGCTCGTCGGCCTCGATCTTCCGCGACCAGAGCACCTTCGGCACGACACCGAACATGGCGCCGCCGTCCAGCCGCTGCCCGCCGGCCTGAATGGCGTGGATGCGCAGGCTGCCAAGGCGCCGGGACTGGAGGAGCGGAGTGGGGAATGGCATGGTGGTGCGGGGCGTGAGTGTGAGGTGCCGTCGTGTCAGGCGCGGTCGTGTCAGGCGCCGTCGGCGGCGTCGCGCACCGGTGTGGGACCGGCCGGCTTGCGCCGACGCGCCGCGCCCGAGGTGCCGCCACGCTGGAATGCCTCGAGCGCACCCCACGTGGTGATGTCCCGTCCGGCGGCGTCACGAATCAGCGCCAGCAGGATCTTCGCCGTGGCGATCGCATCGCCGGCCGCGCGGTGCCGTGCCTCGGGCGGGATCTCGACCGCATAATGATTCGCGACGGCGTCGAGATTCCGGCGCGGAAGCTGCGGCAGGATCTTGCGCGCGAGGCGCACGGTGCAGAGCGTCGTCGCATCCAGCGACTGGCCTGTCCCGCGGAACACCTCGTGTGCGACGAACCGCCAGTCGAACGACGCATTGTGCGCGACGAAGACATGGCCCTCGAGCCGCTGCGCCACGTCGTGCGCGATGCTGCGGAACACCGGCTTGTCGCGCACCATCTCGTGCGTGATGTGCGTGATCTGCGTGATCATCGGCGGGATCGGGCACTCGGGATTGACGAGCGTCTCGTACACGTCCACGATGCGCCCCTCCTGCACGCGCACGATCGCGATCTCGGTGATGCGGTCGCCGTGACCGGGACGACCACCGGTGGTTTCCACGTCCACCACGGCAAATCGCATCGCGGCGAGCGGCAGCATCGCCGCCGCCTCGCGCAGCATGGTCGGTGAGGCGGACGTGGGCAGCGGCGACGGCTCACCGGCAGCAGGCCGCGTGACCGGCGGCAGCACCTGGGTCAGGTGCCATCGACCGTCCGGCGCCTGACGCACGTCGGGTCGCGAGCCAAGGATCGCGCGCGCGAGACTCTCGGCCAGTGCACGGCGCACGCCGATGGCCTGACAGACCTGCGCCACGAGGTCGGGCGAACCGATCGGGCCGCGCGCCACCAGGGCCACGGCGGCCTCCGTCAGACTGGATTCAGCAGGCTTGAGCCGCGCACCGAGCGAGGCGAGAAGGGAGTCGGAGTCCATCACGGAACAAGGGCATCGTCATGCATCGGGGTCCGCTGCCACCGCGGACAACTTCGCTCCCGTCGAACGTCAGCACCGCGCGCTCGGCCGTGCCGATCCCGCTCGAGGACGGCACCGAACCAGCGCTGCTCGTACCTCGCGGTCTCCATGACGACCATCTCGTCGTGGAAATCTTCCTCTCGGTTGCCCGGACTCGCGAACATCGACCGCGGCCCTGGCGTGTACACCAGAACCGAAGGAAGCGGGCCCATTTCGCAGGCAACGGCGACGTGCATCCACACAAGCTATCGTCACGCGCGCGCTCCGCGCGGTGTGACGCACTCATCCATATGACCCGATCAACCGCCGGACTGGCCTTCTGCGCCGATTCTTGTGAAATTCTTCACAAGCCATGTCTCGCCTCCCCGCCTCCCACGCTCCCGACAAGCACATCGCCGAATCCACGGTCCGGCGCTTGTCTGTCTACCTGCGCGTCCTCGAGACGGCCGCGGCTCGCGGCCAGCAGACGATCTCGAGCGAGACGCTCGCCGACGATGGAGGAACGACCTCCGCGCAGGTGCGGAAGGACCTCAGCTTCTTCGGTTCCTTCGGCAAGCGTGGCCGCGGCTACGACGTCGGCGAGCTCGTCAGCCAGCTGCGGGAGATCCTCGGCCTGGGCCGCGAGTGGAAGGTCTACATCGTGGGCGCGGGCAAGATCGGCGCGGCCCTCGTCAGCTACCGCGGCTTCTCGCAACGGGGATTCCGGGTGCTCGGGATCTACGACAACAACCCGCAGCTCGTGGGTCGGATGATCGAGGGCGTGGGCGTCCGCAGCATGGCACAGCTCGAGCACGATGCCGCCCGCGAGCTCCCCGACATCGCGGTCATCACCGTCCCGGGTGAGCATGCGCAAGGCGTGGCCGAGCGGGTGGTGAGCGCCGGGATTCGGGCGATCATGAATTTCGCGCCGGTGCCGCTTCACCTGCCGCCGAGCGTGACGATCAAGTCGGTGAACATGGCGCTCGAGCTCGAGGGTCTGGCCTACGCCCTGGTGCACCGTGACGCTGCGGCCGGCCTCGGCTGACCGTCCCTCACTGACCGTGCTGGCGCTGCTCGGCTGGAAGGGCGCGCAGCAGCGTCGCGAACTGCGCCGCTGACAGCGTCTCCGGCCGGGCCTCGGGGTCCACACCCGCGGCCGACAACGCAGCGTCAGCCGCCTCGGCTGACAGGCCCCGCACGGTGCGGACGACGCGCCGCAGCTGCTTGCGCCGCAGGCCGAACGACGCGATCACGAGCCGGCGGAACGGCCCCTCCTCGTCGGCGCTGATCACCGGATCGGCGCGCGGCACGAGGTGCAGGATGGCGGAGTCCACCGACGGCGGCGGGTTGAACGCACTCGGCTTCACGATGCCGCGCAACGTGACGGTGGCGAGCGCCTGCAGGTTCACGGACAGGGCGCCGTACTCCTTCGACCCCGGTGACGCGACGGCGCGATCCGCGACCTCACGCTGCACGAGGAACACCGCCCGCTCAGGACGAGGGCGCGTCATCGCATGGAAGATGATCGGCGTGGTGATGTAGTAGGGCACATTGCCCGCCAGCAGGAACGGTCCCTTCGCCACCGCACCGAGCGAGAGTTCCAGCACGTCCGATTCGATCACCATCACGTGCGACTGGTCGGCATAGCGCGCACGGAGAATCGGCACGAGCAGCTTGTCCACCTCGATGGTGATCAGGCGGCCGGCGCGCGCGGCAAGTCGGTCGGTGAGTGCGCCACGCCCCGGCCCGATCTCGAGCACGGTGTCGGTGGGCTGGATCTCGAGCACGTCGGCGATGCGGTCGAGCGTGCGGGTGTCCGTCAGGAAGTGCTGGCCCAGCCGCTTCCGGATCGGCGGCATGCGTCGCTCGTCCATCAGCGCGCCACTTGCAGCGCCGCGATGGCGGCGGCGTGCACGATCTCCGCCGCCGTGCACCCGCGCGAGAGATCGAGCGATGGCTTGCGCAGTCCCTGCACCACCGGCCCGATCGCGGTCGCACCGCTGAGGTACTGGACCAGCTTGTAGGCGATGTTGCCGGCATTGAGCGAGGGGAAGATCAGGATGTTCGCCACGCCCGCCACGTTGCTCCCCGGTGCCTTCCGCTGGCCGACGACGGCGTCCAGTGCCGCATCGGCCTGGAGCTCGCCGTCGATCCACAGGTCGGGACGACGGGCCCGCGTCAGCGCCACGGCTTGCCTGACGCGCAGCACGGTGGCCGCTTCGGCACTGCCACGCGTGCTGAAGCTGAGGAACGCAATGCGCGGCTCGTCGCCGACGATGCGCTCGCGATCGGTCGCCGCCGCAATCGCGATGTCGGAGAGCTGCTCGACGGTGGGTTCGGGAATCACGCCGCAGTCACTGAACGTGAGTACCTCGTGCGGCCAGATCGGCCCGTACGCAGGCTGCACCATGTAGAACGCACCGGAGACGCTGCGGCTCGCCCCTTCCGCACCGATCAGGCGCAGCGCCCAGCGCAGGACGTCAGCCGTGGTGTGCACCGCGCCGGCGACGGAGGCATCGGCAATGCCGATGGCCACCAGCGCATTGGCGAAGGCGAGCGGCGTCAGCGCCTGCAGGCGCGCCTCGTCCTCGTCCCGCGACCGCGGTCGCGCCCACGCCACAACGCACTCCTGCACCGCCTCGAGATGCGCGCTCTGCTCGGGGATGATCGCGACCGCGCCGCGCGCCCGCACGGCGGGCACGCAGGTCACGTCCGGCACGAGCACGATCGGCTCCGCGATGCCGAGTGCAACCACCTCGCCAATGGCATCCAGCGTGCGCGGGTCGGTGCCCTCGGCGAAGACGATGCGCGGGCGCCGCTCCGCCGCGCGCCGATGCAGCGACGCGAGAAAGCCGCTCACCGCTGCGCGTAACGGAACTTCGTCTGCAGTGCGGCGACGACGTTCGGATGGGTGAGGTCGCTCACGTCACCACCGAATCGTGCGACCTCGCGCACCATCGAGCTCGAGATGTAGGTCGTGTCGAGCGACGGGACCATGAACACCGTTTCCAGGTCGGCGGCGAGGTGTCGGTTCATCAGCGCCATCTGAAACTCGTACTCGAAGTCGCTCACGGCGCGCAGCCCGCGGATCAGCATCGAGGCACCGACCTCGTGTGCCAGATCCACCAGCAGCCCGTCGAAGCCGCGCACATGGATGCGCGGCGCATCCACGGTCGCCTCGACGATGAACCGCACCCGCTCCTCGGCACTGAACAACGATGTCTTCTTCGGGTTCGTGGCGACGGCGACGACGAGCGTGTCCACGAAGTGCAGGCTCCGCAGCATCAGGTCCAGGTGCCCGCGTGTGACGGGATCGAAGCTGCCGGCGTAGAGCGCGATGCGACTCATCGTGGTAGGACCCAGTACGGAGTGGCGACAGGCGTGGGCAGGACCGCTCAGCCGCGGAAGAAGCTAATGGCGGTCTGGCCATAACGGCGGCGATCGCCACCATCGCCGATGTCCACTGCGGCGGGGTGCTCCACCGCGAAGACCGTGGCGAACGGCACCGCACGCCACACCTCCACCAGGTCCGCTGCCACCGCGAGTGCGTACGGCGGGTCGGCGAATGCGAGCGAGAACGCATGGGCGGTCAGCCCGCGCGCGAAGTGCACGGCGTCGGCGCGCTGCACCGCGAACGTCGCCGGGTCAGCCTTGAGTGACTGCAGGTTCGCCCCGATCGTGGCCAGCGCCGCGGGTGACGAGTCGACGAAGGTGACGTGGGTCGCGCCGCGGCTGAGCGCCTCGATGCCGAGTGCCCCGGAGCCGGCACACAGATCCAGCACGCGCGACTGCGGCACATCGTACTGGAGGATGCTGAACCACGCCTCCCGGACGCGGTCCCCGGTCGGCCGGACACCGCCCCGGGCGGGCACGCTGATCGTTCGTCCCCGCCAGGTCCCACCGATGATGCGCACCGGTCAGCGCCGCACGTCGACGATGTTGACCTGCAGCCGGTCGGCGCCACGGTACTCGTCGCGCTCCAGCCGGAAGGCGATGTCGACCGGCGCCTGCGGGTCGAGGAGACGCGCACGGTCACCGAGTCGCCAGCCGATCGCCGCGATGCTGCCGTGCTCACTGCCGATCGTCGTGCGCACACCGTCCGTGCTGCCGATGCGGCGCGGCACCGACTCCACGCGAGCGCCGCTCAGCGCCAGCATCGGCGTCGCATTGCCGAGACCGAACGGCTCGAAGTGCCGCAGCAGCTTCTCGAGGTCGTCGGTGAGGTCGTCGGTGGTGAGTTCGATGTCGATGCGCTGCACCGGCACGAGGTGCTCGCGCGTGAGCATCGCACAGGCGTGCGCGTTGAACGCCTCCTGCAGCTTCGGCACGTTCTCCGTGCGCACGGTCAGGCCTGCGGCGGCGCGGTGTCCTCCGAAGCGCACGAGATGCTCACGGCAGGCGGTCAGTCCGGCGTGCAGGTCGAAGCTGGCGATCGAGCGTCCGCTCCCCTTGCCGTGGTCGCCCTCGAGCGCGACCATCACCACCGGCCGGCAGACCTGCTCCACGACGCGCGATGCGACGATGCCGATCACGCCGGCGTGCCACCCTTCCTTGGCCAGCACGAGGCCGTACTGCGCATCGAGGTCGATGGCATCGACGAGGCGCATCGCCTCATCCAGCACGAGGCGATCCATCGCCTGCCGACGGACGTTCAGTTCCTCGAGCTCGCGCGCGATGCCGTTCGCCTCGCCCTGATCATCGGTGAGCAGCAGTTCGACGCCGCGCAGCGCATGTCCGAGCCGACCGACCGCATTCAGTCGCGGGGCGAGGATGAAGCCGATGCGGCCGGCCGTCATCGGCTTGCCATCCAGCTTCGCAGCGCGGATCAGTGCGCGCAGGCCGGGGTTCGCGCTCTCCGCCATCAACTTCAGGCCGTATCGCACCATCACGCGGTTCTCGCCGCGCAATGGCGCCAGGTCGGCCACGGTGGCCAGCGCGACGAGATCGAGCATGCCGTGCACGAGGTTCACGTCGCCGTGCATGGCGCGCGTGACCGCCAGCGCGAGCTTGTAGGCAATGCCAGCCGCGCAGGCGTCCTTGTCGCTGGACTGGCAGAGCGGCTGCTTCGGATTGAGGATGGCGGTACACGCCGGCAGTGGCCCACCGGGCAGATGGTGATCGCTGACGATCACGTCGATGCCCGCCTCGCAGAGTCGTGCGATGGCGGGGAGCGCGCTCGTGCCGCAGTCGGCGGTGAGCACGACCCGTGCGCCGCAGGCGAGCGCAGCGTCCACGCCGGCATCGGTCAGGTCGTAGCCATCGGCGAGCCGACGCGGGATGAACGGCGTCACGTGCCCGCCCAGGGCACGCAGGGCACGGGTGAGCACAGCGGTGCTGCACATGCCATCGACGTCGTAGTCGCCGTGGACCATGATCATCTCACCGGCGCGGATCGCGTCGGTCAGCCGCTCGACGGCGACGTCCATGCCGAGCAGCTCGTATGGGTCGTGGAGCTGATCCATGCGCGGACGCAGGAAGCGCTTGGCCCCGTCGACGTCCGCAAAGCCGCGCTGCACGAGCAGGCGACAGAGCGCGGGGGGCAACTGCAGCGCCGCCACGAGGTGCTCGACGGTGGAGGCCTCCACCGTCGGCGGTGGCTCCCAGCGGGCCGGCGGACGGGTGCGCGAGGCGGACACGGTCATGCAGGCAAACTACGACGCCCGCGCAGGGCGAACAATCGAATTGCTGCTGGGCATCGCGTTGCAGCGCAGGTCACGTCCGGAACCGTGCGGCGAGCAGGCTGCGTCGCTCACCGCGCAACGCCTCGCGCTCGATCTCGAGCTCGCGACGTCCTTCGGCGGCCGTCTCGCCGATGATGCGATCGAGGTCACGTAACGTTCGATCGAGTTGCCGCACGCGGAACTGTCGCACGACCCCCTCGAGCGTCTGCGCCCCCACGACGGGCGCCAGCTCCTCCTTGCGTCGCACGATCTCCTGGAAGACATCGAGGGCAAAGCGCGCATCGCGCTCGACGGCCATGTCGATGGCGTCGACGATCGCGTCCGGACCCAGGTGCAGCACCACCTCGTAGATCGCGCGGAGTCGATCATCCTCGAACAGCTCGGGTGACACCTGTTCCGACGCGTCCCGGGTCCAGCTCCGGTCCTGCACCAGCATCGCCACCAACGACAGCTCCGGTCCTGCAACGAGCCCGAGCTGATCGGCACGCGGACGCGCCGGGTCCATTTTCCAGCCGGTGTCCTGCCGCTTCTTCGCCCAACGGCCCCGCGGTGGCGCGTCGAGCGGTGGGGGCTGCACGACGGGCACCTCGTACACGGGCGCACGCTCGGGGGGGGCATCGTACAGGTGCGGATCGCCGGGCTCGTAGGAGGGCGGCGCCGCTGACCCACCCGCACCCTCGCGACGTCCTGCCGCGCGCGACGGCGCATCGCCGGCGGGAGGTCGCGGTGCGGCTGGCCGACCGCGCTCAGGCTTCGCCATCTCCGCCTCGATGACCGCCACCGGGAGACTGGCTGCCGTCGCCAGCCACGAAAGATACAGTGCCCGCGTCACCGGGTCTGCCGTGGCGCGCAGGGTGGGCAGCGCCTTGTCGATCGCGGCGCGTGACTTGGTGAGGTCCCGGAACCAGCCGCGCTGATCCATCATCTGCAGCTGGCGCTGAAAGATGTCCGTCGCGCCGTGCAGCGCGCGCTCGAGTCCCACCCGCCCGTGCTTCACCACGAAAGTGTCCGGGTCGTCGCCGTCCGGCAGCGTCACCACGCGCACACTCGCGCCCTGCGCCAGCACCGCCTTGCCCGCCTTGAAGGTCGCCGCCTGTCCGGCCGCGTCGCTGTCATACAGCAGATACACCTGCTTCGTGTAGCGCACGAGGAGTTGCGCCTGCCCCTCGGTGAGCGCCGTGCCAAGTCCGGCGACGACGTTCACGGCACCCGCCAGGTGACAGCGGATGACGTCCATGTAGCCCTCGACCACCAGCGCCTGCTCCTCCTTGCGCATGGCGTTCTTCGCCCACTGCAGGCCGTAGAGCAACTGGCCCTTGCTGAAGATCGGCGAGTCGGATGAGTTGAGGTACTTGGGCTCACCGGCGCCCATGATTCGCCCGCCGAAGCCGACCACATGCCCGGCGGCATCGCTGATGGGGAACATGATGCGGTTGCGAAAGCGCGCGCGCACACTGCCGTCGTCCTCGCGGCGCACCAGCAGCCCGGCCTCGAGCAGTTGCAGCTCGTTGTAGCCGAGGGCACCGAGTTTGGTGCGCAGCGTGTCGGCGTCAGGGGGCGCGTAGCCGATGTCGAAGCGGTCGCAGGCCTCGCGCTCGAGTCCGCGCGATGCGAGATAGCGCTGTGCCGCAGCGCCGGCGTCGGACCAGAGTGCATCACGAAACAGCGCCACGGCCGCCCCGAGCAGCGACCAGACCGGTTCCCGCGCATCACGCACCTCGTCGCGCGATCCGCGGGTTTCGACGATGACGATGCCGGCGCGATCGGCGGCCGCCCGCACCGCGGTGGGCCAGTCCATGCCACCATGCTTCTGCAGGAACGTGAACACGTCACCGCTCTCGCCGCACTTGAAGCAGTGGTACGTGTTGTTGCGGCCGGAGACGCTGAAGTTCGGATTCTTGCCGCCGTGGAACGGGCAGGGTCCGCGGAAGTCGGCACCGACCCGCCGCAGCTTCACCACCTCACCGATGATCGCGACCAGGTCCGCCGACTCGCGCACGCGCTCGATCGTCTCCTGCGGGATCATGGTGGACCGACCGTCGTCAGCGGAGTTCCGCGATGGTCACGCCGGCCCCACCTTCGTTCCACAGTCCCATCCGGTGTGACGACACGCGCGACTCCGTGCGCAGCATCGACGTCACGCGCTCACGCAGCGCGCCGGTGCCCTTGCCGTGGATGATCCGCAGCGCCTTCAGGTCGGCGCGCACGGCGGTGTCGATCGCACGCGCCACGAAGTCATCGATCTCGCTGACGCGCATGCCGCGCAGGTCCACCTCGCCGGCGCCCATCGGTGGCCCGGTGTCTTCATCGATGTTGCTGATCGCCACGGTGACGGCCGCCTTCTCGGGCTTGCGACCGGTCGGCATCAGCGTGGCGACGGGGAACGTCATCTTCAGCGCACCGATGGCGACGGTGCCCATCCCGTTCTTCACCTCGAGCAACGTGCCGATGCGGTTGCCGAACGCACTCGCCTCCACCAATTCGCCCACCTCTGGCAGGCGCGCGAGGTCGCCGCGCCGTTGTCTCGCGAGTTCGGCCTCCTTCTGGCGCTGATCCTCGAGCAGCCGTTCCAGCGCCCTGCCCTGCCCCTGCGCCTCCTGCTCCACGACGCGTCGCGCAGCCCTCGCCGCATCCTCGATCTCGGACGCGCCCTTCGCCTTCAACTCCGCGATCACCGTCTCGACGGTCTGTCGCGCCTCGAGCAGGTGCGCTCGCGCCGCCTTCCGCGATTCGCGCTCGAGCTCGCGCTCCTTCTCCTTCAGCGTCCGCTCACGCGTCTCGAGTGCGCCGGTGCGCAGCTCGGCATCGGTCACCAGGCGGTCGAGCTGCGCCTCGCGCTGCGCCAGCACCTCGTCACGCGCCTCGAGATCCGCCAGCAGCTTGTGCACGTCGCGCTCCACCTGCGGCACCCGCTGCTCGGCCCGATCGATGATCGCGCCGGGCAGATCGAGACGGCGTGCGATGCTCAGGCCGTACGAGCGGCCGGGAATTCCCTTCAGCAGGCGGTACGTCGGTGCCAGCCGGACCGCATCGAATTGCAGGGAGGCATTGACCACGCCGCGCACTTCCGCCGCGAGTTCCTTGAGCGCACCGAGGTGCGTGGTGGCGACGGTCAGCGTGTTGCGGTGCGTCAGCGCCTCGAGAATGGCGCCGCCGAGCGCCGCGCCTTCGAGTGGATCGGTGCCGGATCCCAACTCGTCGATCAGCACCAGCGAGCGGTCGGTCGCACCGCGCAGGATCTCGCGCTGGTGCACGAGATGCGCGCTGAACGTCGACAGGTTGGCCTCCAGCGACTGTTCATCGCCGACATCGGCAAAGCAGTCATCCACGATCGGCAGCCGGCTCTCGGCGCCGACCGGTGCCGGAATGCCACTCTGCAGCATCGCGCAGAACAGCCCGAGCGCCTTGAGCAGCACCGTCTTGCCGCCGGTATTGGGGCCGGAGATGAGCAGCGTGCGCTCATCGGGCTGCAGCACGAGGTCGAACGGCACCACCGGCATCTGCTTCGCCAGCAGCAGCGGATGCCGGCCCCCGAACACCTGCAGCCCATCGTGGGGTTCGCCGAGTTCCGCCGGCTCGCAGGTGAACTCGTTGGCGTAGCGCGCGCGGGCGTAGAGCACGTCGAGCTCCACCAGCGCCGCGAACGCCTCGAGCATGGCGGGCTGCAGCGGACGCACCGCGTCACTCAGCTCGCGGAGAATGCGCTCGACCTCGCGCTGTTCCTCATACTCGATCTCGCGGATGCGATTGCCGAATTCCACTGCGGCGGGCGGCTCGATGAACACCGTCGCCCCCGTTCCCGATGAATCGTGCACGATGCCGCCAAGAGCCGCCCGCGCGTGCGACCGCACGGGGATCACATACCGGCCGTTGCGCACCGTGACCGACATGTCGGTCACCTGATGGTTGGGCTCGAGCTGCGACATGATGCGTTCGAGCAGACGGACCAGCTCACCCTGTGCGCCCATCAGCTCGCGGCGCAGGCGGCGCAGGGCAGGCGAGGCATCGTCGCGCACCGAGCCGTCACCATCGATGGCGCGGTCGATGGCCTCCTCGTCACGTTGGGCCGCGATCAGGCGCGACGCGAATGGCAGCAGGTAGGCGGTGGCCATGGCGGGACGCCGTGCGTCGCGCAGCGCCGACTGTGTGCGCCGGCTGGACCGCAGCAGCGTCGCGATGCCGGTGAGCTGCGTGCCGTCGAGCGTGGCCCCGTCCAGGCGAAGTCGGGCCAGTGCCTGCCGCACGTCCGGGATCGGCTCGGGCGTCCATCCCCCCTCGGCCGCGAGCATCGCACGCATCGCCTGCACGCGCGCGAGCTCGGCCGCCAGCCAGTCGCGATCCGTCCGCGGCCGGAGCGCGCGCACGGCGATGGCGCCCAGCACCGATGCGGCGCGGTCGGCGACGACATCGAGCACCCGCGGGAACTCGAGGACGGTGAGGGCGTGGGAATTCACGACGGAAAGATGCGGGAAATGCGTGACGTGTGCGTCACCGGGATCTCGCCAATGTGAACTCCGGGCGGATGCTGTGGGTGCCGACGCAAACCGGCCCAACCACTCTCGGACTGGAGAGCGATCGGGCCGGCGCAACCTTGGGAAGCAGCAGACTTCAGACGAGCTTTGCCAGTTCCTCTCGAACGATCGCGTTGATCACACTGCCCTCGACCTGGCCCTTGAAGCGTGGCAGCACCTTGCCCATGACCTGACCCATGACGGTCACGCCACCGGCAATGACCTCCTGGACGGCGCTGCGAATCACTGCGGGATCGACCGCAGCCGGGAGATACCGCTCGAGGATCACGATCTCATCGCTTTCCCTCTGCGCCAACTCCAGCCGGTTCGCGTTCGTGTACTGCTCGACCGAGTCCCGTCGCTTCTTGATGCCCTTCCGCAGGACCTCGATGACGTCTGCGTCCTGCACGTCGCGCTTCTCTTCGTTCTCGATGACGCGAACGCGCTCCTTCACCTCAGCGATGATCGTGCTGAGGAGCAGCAACATCGGCTTGTCCTGCGCCTTCCGGGCGACCAACAGGTCACCGTTCAGCCGGGTGTGTGTCTCACTTGCCACGCGTGTTCCTAGAACGACCGCGTGCGACGGTTCTTGCGGGTGGCCGCATTCATCTTGCGCTTACGCTTCTCCGACGGCTTTTCATAGTGACGATGCTTGCGGAGATCCGAAAGGATCCCTGCCTTCTCGCACTTCTTCTTGAACCGCTTGAGCGCGCGCTCGAAGTTCTCGTCTTCGTGGATGACGACTTCTGCCAAAAGCTTCTTCCCCCCTTCGTGGCGTTGGTCGCGCCGGCTGGAGTGCTGTGGGTGAACCGGGGAACCTAGCCCCGCAAAGCCCATCGCGTCAATGACTTGGAGGGTGCCAGACGATCCGTCCGCGCCGGCGCGACGCCTACCCCGGCGGCCAGTGCAGCGCCCGACCGGCCAGCAGGTGCGCGTGCAGGTGCTGGACGGTCTGCCCGCCATCGGCCCCGGTGTTCATCACCACCCGGTAGCCTGCCGCCTCCACACCGAGCGTCCTGGCGACCTCTGCCGCCAACAGCGCCACCTGACCCGCCAGCAACGGGTCGGTCACCTCGGCCAGCGAATCGACGTGCACCTTCGGCACGATCAGCACATGGGTCGGTGCCTGCGGACTGATGTCCCGAAACGCGAGACACCACTCCGTCTCGGCAACGATCTGGGCGGGAATCTCGCGGGCCACGATCCGACAGAAGAGGCAGGCCATGCAGTCTCAGTGAGTGGGTACGGCAAGCTGCGCCCTGACGATCCCGAGCGCGACGATCGCGGCGGTTTCCATCCGGAGGATTCCCCCGGCGATGCTGACCCGCCGAAAGCCCGACGTCACGAGCCGCTCGGTCTCGTCCGCCTCGAAACCGCCCTCCGGGCCGACGGCGATCGTCACCGGCACCGTCAGTGCGACGCCCGCCATCGGCTCGCCGTCAGCGTCGAGCAGGAGGCGCGTCCCTTCGGCCGGCAGCGCCGCAATGGCCCGCTCGGCGTTCGACTCCGTGAAGCGCTGCGGAAGCCAGGCGCCCTCGCTCTGGAGGAGTGCCCCGATCATCCTCGCCTCGACCTTCTGGGCGAACATCGGACCCTCACCGCGACCCGCCACGCTGCGCGACCGACGCCAGAGCACCGGCCTCCACGTGCGCACCGCGAGCTCGGTCGCCTTCTCGGCCAGCAGCAGCATGCGCTCCTTGTCGGCGACCGGCACGAGGAGGTGCACCGCAGGCAGCAGCGGCGGACAGTGCGGCCGCTCGATCTCCAGTTCGAGGTGCTGTTTCGCCATGCGCACGAGTGTCCCGCTGGCGGCTGTGCCATTGCCGTCGCGGACCGTGACCGGCGCCCCGATCGCGAGCCGTCGCACACGCGCGTGATGCGCCGCCTCCTCGCCAAGGATCAGCGCCCCGGGCGAGAGCAACGGCTCGCCCGAGAAGAAGTGCGCTACGCCCGGACGAGTGTCGCGCTCCACCACTCTCCCTCGGCATCCTCGGCGACCAGACGCCAGCCCGTGGACTCGACGTGACGCACCATCTCCTCGCGCTCCGTCAGCAGGATGCCGCTGATGATCACGTGGGCATCCGGCGTGATGCACTGCGCCACCACGGGCAACATCTCCATGTGCACACCCGAGATGATGTTGGCGAGGACGAGCTGCACCGGTGCGAAGAACGGAAGCAGCACGGCCGCATCACCGCAGAGCAGATGCACCACCGCCTGCACGCCGTTGCGCTCGAGGTTTTCCTCGGCGTTCGACATGGCGTCCTCGTCCAGCTCGATCGCGATCACCTTCGCTGCACCACCCTTCGCCGCGGCGATGGCGAGGACGGCGCTGCCCGCCCCGAGGTCGGCGACGAGATCACCCACGCGAAGCACCTCGGGCAGCAGGCGGAGCACGCCACGGGTCGTGGCATGTTCCCCTGTGCCGAAGGCCATGCCCGGTTCGACGATGATCGTGCGCGAGGCGTCGTACTGATCCGCGAGCCACGGTGGCGTGATCACGAAGCGGCCGAGGTCGTGGGCCTGCACCGTGCCGTGCAACGCCGGTGCGGCCGTGGTGGCGTCGAGCGGCGTGACGAGCATCTGCGCAGCCGGATCGGCGCGCACGAGCTCTGCACGCAGCGCGATCAGGTCGTGATCCTCGGGCACGTGCGTGACGAAGCTCGGCCCGTCTTCCAGCAATCCCTCCGCACCACCACTGAAGAGCGCGGCCGCAACGGCGTCACGCACCCCGTCGTGCGACGGCGTGACACGGAGCGTCTGCCATGCGGCTGACGTCATGCGCCCAGCGCTTCCTTCATCCGTGACCAGAAGTTCTTGTTGCGCTCCGTCGGCGCACTGCCCTGCAGGTCGGCGAGCTGTCGGAGCAGCCGACGCTCATCGTCGCTGATGTGCTCAGGCGTCCAGACCTGCACGCGGACGTGCATGTCGCCCGTTCCGCTCGCGTTCACGCGCGGCAGCCCCTTGCCACGGAGGTGAAAGAGGTGCCCACTCTGCGTGCCGGCCGGCACCTTGACCTTGAACTCAGCTCCGGTGACGCTGACGACGACGATCTCGCTGCCGAGCGCCAACTGTGGATAGGTGACGAGCACCTCGGTGAAGATGTCCTCCTCGTCGCGTTCGAAACGAGGATTGTCCTCGACCTCGAACACCACCAGGACATCGCCCTTGCCACCGCCGCGTGCGCCGACGTTGCCGACGCCGCGCAGCGTCATGTACTGGCCGGTGGCGACGCCGCCGGGGATGCGGACATTGATCGTCCGATCGACGCGAACGCGGCCGTCACCCTTGCACTTGCGGCAGGGTGACGCGACCACGGTCCCGTCGCCCTGACAGGTGGGACACGCGGCGACGCTCACGAACTGGCCGAAGAAGGAGCGTTGCGCACGGCGCACCTCACCCGTGCCGCCGCAGGTGGCACAGCGCTGTGGCGTCGAGCCCGCCTCGGCACCGCTCCCGGTGCACACGTCGCAGGTGTCCAGCACCTTGATCGTGAGCGACTTGTCGACGCCCGTCGCGACTTCAGCAAGGGTGAGCGGCACGGCGATCTTGGTGTCACCGCCCTGTCGAGCGCCGCCCGAGCCGCCACGACCGCCGAACATGTCGCCGCCGCCGAAGCCGAAATCGCGCATGAAAATGTTCAGCGCCTCGGTGAGATCGACGTGCTGGTAACCGCCGCCCCCGCCGCCACGCAGTCCGGCCTCGCCATACCGGTCATATGCGGCGCGCTTCTGCGGGTCGCGAAGGACGTCGTAGGCTTCCGTGATCTCCTTGAACTTCTCCTCCGCCTCCTTGGCCCCACCATTCTTGTCGGGGTGGTACTGCATGGCGAGGCGGCGGTATGCCTTCTTGAGCTCGTCCTCTGACGCCGTCTTCTCGACGCCCAGAGTCGCGTAGTATTCAGCCATCGGTCACGTCACGGGAGAGAACGGAGCCGCCGGTCACGGCATGCCGCAGCGGCGCCCGGCGGGAAGCCGTCGGGCGCAGAGTATAAAGATCGCCAGTCCGGGAAGGCACCGCCACCCGGCCAGCCGGCCGGCTCGCTCCCATCCGCCGTGAGCGATGTCAGTGGCCTCGCTGACCGCGGTGACCGGGATGCCGGCGCCCCGAGCCGTGCTCAGAGCAGGTCGGAGACGAGGCGGGAGGCGTGGCCAACCAGGGAGATGACCTTTCGGTAGGACATCCGCGTCGGGCCAATGACCCCGATGACGCCGCTGAGCGTGCCGAAGTGGTACTCCGCGGTGACGATGGTAAATCGGTCGAGCCGCGGATCGCCGTGTTCATTGCCGATCGTGATGGTGATGCCAGGCTGCGGCGACCGGCGGCGGAGGACGTCGGCGATCAGGGCGGGCGTCTCGGTGAACGCGAGCAACTGCCGCATGCTGTCGCCGGTCGCGAACTCCGGATGTTCCGCCAGCAGCGAGGGCTGTCCGAGCATGACGGCTGCCTCGTCCGGCCGGGTGGCGGAGGCGAAGTACTGCTCCCCTTCCTCGACGAAGATGTTGAGCAACTCCGCCGCGTTGCCTTCGGCCTGCGCATCCCGGAGCCGAATGGCGAGAGACGAGCGGATCTCCCGCAGGGTGAGTCCGCCGAGCCGTTCGTTGAGCACGAGCCCGACGGCGCCGATGGCGTCGTCGGCGATCGCGATCGGCAGCTCGATGTAGATCGAGCGCGCCACGCCCCGCTCGAGCGCGAGCACCATCAGGAGCCGGTCGCTGGTGAGGCGCACGAGTTCCACGCGCTGCAGGATGGCGGCGTCGAGCTGCGGGCCCAGGGCGACCCCGAGTTCCTGGGTGAGGACGCCCAGCGACTGCGCCGCGCGCCGAAGGATCGATTCGATGGCACTGCTGGCCCCGTGCATTTCCTCGCCCAGCACGGCCTCCTCGGGCGTGACGCCGATCGGGACGCTGAGCAGCGCGTCCACATAGACGCGGTAGGCCAGGTCGGTGGGCACCCGTCCGGCGGAGGTGTGCGGGTGAAAGAGAAAGCCCTTCTCTTCCAGGTCGCTCATCGTGTTCCGGATCGTCGCCGGCGACACACCGAGGCCGAACCGGCGCGAGAGCGTGCGTGACGCGGCCGGCTCGGCAGTCTCCACGTAACTCTGGATGACGGCTTCGAGCACCTGTCGCTCGCGATCGGTGAGGTGAGGCTGCAAGGGCATACAGAACAGCTAGCTAGTGTGACACGGGAACGGGAGTGAGGGAGGCGGCGAGCGTGTCGAGGCGGAGCCAGCCGAGTGGCGTGAGGCGCAGGATGTTTCCGTCGAGATGTGCCCAGCCGGCGGTGATCCACGGCGCGACGCGCCCCGCGTCCGCCGTGCCGATCTCGAGACCGGCGGTGGTGCGCAGTCCCAGATACACGGCCTCAAGGCTCTGCTCGGCACTGTCGAGCACCTCGGTTCCGCCGATCGGATCTACACCACGCATGGCTGCGGCGAGCCAGGCGGCGTAGGCGCTGACGTTCCAGCGTCGCTGGCGACCATCGTAACCATGCGCCGCCGGCCCGATGCCCAGATAGCGGGCACCGGTCCAGTAGCTGCGGTTGTGGCGCGCGTGGTGCCCGCGCCTGCCGAAGTTCGACACTTCGTAGTGTTCGAGGCCGGCGCTTTCGGCTGCGGCGTGGGCGCTGAGGAACTCGTGCTCATAGGCGCTGTCGTCGGCCGCGCGGACCTCGCCGCGTGACGCCCACCGGCCAAGCGGCGTGCCCGGCTCGACGGTGAGTCCGTAGAGCGAGAGGTGGGGTGGTTCCTTTTCGAGCGCGAGCGTGAGGTCGCGTGCCCAGTCACGTCCGAGCGACGCTGGGAGGGCGAAGATCAGGTCGAAGCTCCAACTGGCGAACGCCGTGTCGCGGATGACGTCGACGGCGCGGTGCACCTGGTCGACGGAGTGGCTGCGGTGCATCCACGCCAGCACACCGGGATCGAACGATTGCGCTCCGAGCGAGACGCGTGTGACGCCGGCAGCGAGCCAGCCGCGGGCTGCCTCGGTGCTCACGTCATCAGGATTCGCCTCGAGCGTCACCTCGGCATCCTCAGGCCAGCTCGCGAATTCGCGCACCACGTCGAGCATCGCGCGGACCCCATCGGGCCCGAGGTGTGAGGGGGTGCCGCCACCGAAATACAGCGTCTCGAGGTGGAGGCGCCTGTCGCTGCCGAGCCGCGTCGTGAGTTCAGCGCGCAGTGCGGTGACGTAGTCGTGAACCGGGACAGTGCGCCTGACTGCGATGGAAAAGTCGCAGTAGCTGCAGCGTCGTGCGCAGAACGGGACGTGCACGTAGAGGTGGCGCACATCGAGGGAGGGCGCGTCGGCGGTCATGCGCGGTGCAGCGCGCCATCGTGGGTGGCGCGCACGAGGCCCTTCAATTCCAGCGTCGTGACGGCGGCGAGGCAGGCGTCGGCGGCCCAGCCGGCGCGATCCACGACGGTGTCCAATTCGAGCGGCGAGGTGCCCAGCACGTCCCAGATCGCGCGTTCAGCGGCGGTGAGCGAGACGGGTGGTGTGGCGCCCGGCGCATCCGCGCGGGCGAGCCGGAGGAGTGCGAGGGCGTCATCCGAGGAGGCGATGACCTGTGCCCCGTCGCGAAGCAGTTCGTTCGTGCCACGACAGGCGGCGGCATCGAAGGCGCCAGGGACGGCCGCGACCGGTCGTCCGAGTGCCTCGGCGATGCGAGCAGTGAGCAGAGCGCCCGAGCGCGAGCCCGCCTCGACGACGATCGTGAGGTGCGACAGGGCGGCGATGAGGCGGTTACGCTCGGGAAAGGAGCCGCGGGTGGCACGCTGGCCGGGCGGCAGTTCGGAGATGAGCAGGCCGTCGCGGGCGATCCGCTTCTGCATGGCTCGATGGTCGGCCGGATAGGCGATGTCGGGTCCGGTGCCGATGATGGCGACGGTGGCGCCGGCGGTGTCGAGCGCGCCGGCATGTGCGGCGGCGTCGATGCCGCGCGCGAGTCCGCTGACGACGACCGCACCGGCATCGCAGCAGTCTCGGGCGATCCGTTCCGCCGCGCGCAGCCCCGTGGCCGACGCGTGGCGCGTGCCGACGATTGCCACCGCCGGCCGTGCAAAACATGCGGCGGATCCGAGCGTGAACAGGACCGGTGGGGCCGGCGAGATGGCGGCATCGTCGCAGGCCGTGAGGTCGTTCAGTGCGGCGGGATACTCGGCAGACCCGTGCACGATCAGGGAGCATCCGAGTGCGGCGGCGCGAGCGAGTGCGGTGGTGGCGTGCTGTCGCGCCGAATCCAGTGCCTGCCCATCGGTGTATGCCGCCAGCGCCGCACTGGCGGAGCCGAGTGCGGCGACCCGGCGGTGCCACTCGCGCAGGCCAACGCGTGGGAGGGCGAGCAGCGTCAGCGCATCGAGCGCCGACGCGGGCGTGTCCGCCTCACCCCGCATCGCGTGCGATCACGGCAGCACCTGCTCGGTGGCACGCAGGGAGGCTTCCGTCTCGTGGCGCATGGACAGGAGTTTGCGCCAGCAGGTATCGAGGAATGCGTCGAGGTGAGTGCGGTTCGCCGCCGAGAGTGCGATGACGGTGAACGCGTCTGGCGCGACGATTTCCGGGACGTAGTCATCCTCGCCCATCAAGTCGAGTTTCGAGAAGACGACGAAGTGTGGGGTGGCGGCCAGTTCCGCGGAGTAGGAGGAGATCTCCGTGCGGAGCTGATCGTATTCCGCCTGCCAGTCCATGGCATCGATCGGGATGATGAACGCGAGGATGCGCGTGCGTTCGATGTGGCGCAGGAACTGAAGGCCGAGGCCCTTGCCGGCCGACGCTCCTTCGATGATGCCCGGGATGTCGGCGACGACGAAGCTGCGGTGGTCGCTCATCGGCACGACGCCGAGGTTGGGCGAGAGCGTGGTGAACGGGTAGGCGGCGATCTTGGGGCGGGCGGCGGAGATCACCGAGAGGAGTGTCGACTTGCCTGCGTTCGGTGCACCGACGAGCCCGACGTCGGCGATCAGTTTCAGCTCGAGGATGACCTGACGTTCCTCGCCCTCTTCGCCGGGCTGCCACTCACGGGGTGACTGGTGTGTGGGGGTCGCGAAGAAGGCGTTGCCCTTGCCGCCGCGGCCCGCCTTGGCGATCAGGACCTGCTGCCCATGCGTGAGTACTTCGGCGAGCTGCTCGTTCGACTCGGCGTCGATGACGACCGTGCCGGGCGGCACCGGCATGACGATGTCGGCGCCGCTGCGGCCCGTCTTGTTGTTGCCCTCACCGTGCTGCCCTCGTTCGGCGGCCCAGCGGTCGCGGTACGTGTAATCGAGCAGTGTGGTCAGGTTGGCATCGGCCCGGAGGTACACGTCGCCTCCCTTGCCGCCGTCTCCGCCATCCGGCCCACCTTGCGGGACGAATTTCTCGCGGCGGAAGGAGGTTGCGCCGGAACCGCCGGTGCCGGCGATGATGCGGACGACGACACGATCGATGAAATCGGAATGCACGCTCACGACGGGTCTCCGGCGGATGCAGTGTGTGCGGAGCGGACGTGGCCCCAAAGCAGGCGGTAGCGGCGCTGCGTGTCGGCGTCGAGCAGGTCGTCCAGCGCTTCGAGCGTGCCGAGCACCTGGGCGGGAGTTGCGCCGACGTTGAGCGCGCCGTGCAGGTGCGAATGCAGCTGGCGATCCTGGTGTGCGAGGGCGCAGATGGCGATCACGCAGAGTTCGCGACGGATGATGTCGAGCCCTGGCCGGCTGAGCACCTTGCCGTAGCCATCGGTGACCATCCAGTGATCCAGCGCAGGGTGCAGCCGGGCGATGTTGATGCGCAGCTTGTCGTACATGTCGCCATAGACGGCGGCACAGGTGGCCTCGCCGTTGGTGCGCCATGACGCCGCGACGCCGGGTGCCATGGCATCGGCGTAGACATCGTCGACGGGGGCAGGTGCCCCGGAGAGTCGCCGCCACTCGCGGGAGGCATTCAGCGCGCGCGGAAATCCGGCGAACAGGTAGGACTGCAAGATCACTTCCTCCACCCACGGGACGGGCAGGGTGCGTGCCTCGCGAAGAAAGGCGCGCACCTGCTTGTCGGCCCCGGAGCCGATCACGGCGGCAAGTCGAACCAGACAGCGTGTCTGGTCGTCGAGTGGTGGCAGTGTATCGTGGGTCGGCGCAGCGTGTGTCATCGAAAAAGTGGCATGCGGAGCGGAATCACGCGGCAGGGCGAATGGCGCCCACGATATCGCCGCGAGTGTCGTGCACCGGCGTGACGAGGATGTCGTGCAGGCGGGGAGGCAGTGCGGCCGGGAGGGCGTCGAGGTGTTGCAGGAGCCGCAGCACCGCAGGATACTGCGCGCGAGGGCTGCCATCTTCGACCTTGAGGGCGAAGGCGATGCCCTGATCGAGCACCAGCACGGTATGCACGCCTTCGGCGCCGACCTTGGCGAGCACGCGACCATCCGTCTCCTGCATCAGCACGGTATCGAACCGCTCGGTTCCCCCGACCAGAAAGGGGTGGCGGGTCATCGCGTGCAGCACGCGTGCGGCCGAGCGATCGGTGGCCGCAGCGCGACCAAGCCGTGCGTAGGCGGTGGCCATGTGCTGCAGGGCGAGGATGAACACCGGCACGCCGCACCCATCGGTGGCGATGTCGAGCGCACCGTGCTCGAGACCCGTCCACCGTCCGAGGCTGGCACGGATGCGCTGTTGCACGGGGTGGTCAGGGCGCTCGTACCCGAGCGTGGTATGCCCGCACTGTGCAGCGCTGGCCAGCATCGCGGCGTGTTTGCCAGAGCAGTTGTTGTGCAGGCGGCCCGGTTCCCGTCCCTGTTCGCGGAGCAATCGCGCCCCTCGAGCGGTGAGGGGCGGGTGCGCCCCGCACGCCAGGTCGCCCTCTTCCAGCCCGATGGAACGGAGCATCGACGCCGCCAGAGCCACGTGCTCGGACTCGCCGCCGTGTGAGGCGCAGGCGAGCGCCAGCTCGGACTCGCCCCACCCCGCGGCGTCCAGCCCGCCCGACGCGAGGAAGGGATACACCTGCAGCGGCTTGGCGCAGGAGCGCCAGTGGCAGATGGTCTCTGGGGCACGTGCGCCGGCCACCAGCATGCCATCGCCGTCCACGACTGCCGCGTGCACGGCATGGCGCGACTCCACGACGGAACCGCGGGTGGCGACGATGTCCAGATCGAGCCGCCTCACGGCGGTGCTCGACGAGTGGGAGCGAGGGTGATGGTCGGCATGCGTCCGGCGAAAGCTACTCGCCGGTCACACGCCCCTCCCCCGCCACGCCTCCCACGGCCCAGAGCGCGCCAGCGAGGATCAGCGCGCCGCCGAGGAGGGTCCAGAGGTCGGGACGCTCGCCGATGGCCGGGATCAGCATGGCCAGCAGCGAGGCGCCGACCGGCTCGCCGAGGACGGTGAGGTTGACCACGTGCGCCGGGAGATGCCGCAGCGCCCAGTTCATGCCGGTATGGCCAAGGAGCATCGGACCGGCGGCGAGTCCGGCGAAGATCGCCCAGTCGCGTGTCGGCCATGGCAGCAGTGCGTCGCCGTTGGCCACGGCAAGTGCGAACACGACGATGGTGCACCAGCCGTAGACGAGCGCGACGTAGGGCACGAGATCCAGTCCGGCTCTGAGCCGCCGGCCGGCGAGGTAGTACAGCGACGCAGTGATGGCGCCGGCGAGTGCGAGCAGGTTGCCGAAGAGCCGTGGCGGCAGCCCCAGGGGTGCCGACGTGGCGAGCCCGGCCAGCGGTTGCCCACCCAGTAATGCAGGGACGGCGACCAGCAGCGCGCCGGTAATCCCGACGGCGAGACCCAGCAGCTGTCGCGACGTGGCGCGCTCGTCGAGGAGCAGCACCGATCCCACGACGACGAGAGCGGGCTGGAGGTTCACGAGCACCACCGATGCCGCGACGGTCGTATAGGCAAGCGAGGCGTTCCAGCTCCAGAAATGCAGCGCCAGCATGCCACCCGCCCCCGCCGCGAGCAGGTGATCGCGTGCCGGCATGCGTCGCCACACGCGCCAGTCGCCCCGCCACACCAGCAGCACCATCAGCACCGACTCGGCGATCACCAGCCGCCACCCCGCGATGACGAGCGGCGGCGCCGAGGACAGTCGAATGAGCGGCGCCGCCCATGAGATGCCGAAGATCGCGAGGGCGAGGACGAGCAGCGCACGTGTGCGCGTCGGTGCGCCCTGCACGGGCTGCGGGGTGGCGCTCATGGAGTGCGCACCATCAGGACCTGTGCACCATCAGGCTGTGCGCACGATGTGGGCACGATCAGAAGAGCCGGACGGCGCCCTTCGTATACCGCGACGGATTGCGTCGCACATCCGACAGCAGACTGTCGAGCAGCGACGTCGTGCGGAGCAGCCTGTCGTACAGCTCCCGTTCCGCGATCAGCTGACCGGCGGTGCCCCGCCCTGTGTTGAGGCCACGCACCAGTGAGTCGATGCCGATCGTGGCACGTCGGGCACGGAGATAGAAGGTGGTGTCGCGCTGGAGTCGTGCAATCACGCCGGTGCGGTCGTTGAGCATGGAGGCCGCGCTGTCCAGAGCGACGGCCGCACTGGTGACGCTGCCGTACAGCGTGGTGTCGCGGAGCAGCCGTCCGAGCGTGCCGCGGCCCTGCTGCACCTGCGCCAGCACCGCGTCGGCGCGGCGAATGGTGCGCAGCAGCGTGTCGTAGAGCGCCGCGTCATTGAAGAGGCGACCCATCGTGCCCTCGCCACGCGACAGGCGACCTGCGACTCGGCGCACGTCGCCGCTGACCGCCGACACCGCACGCAGCGCCGTGTCGGCGGCGGAGAAGAGATCGCCAAGCTCCGCGAACGACTCGACGTCCAGCGTGTCGATGGGCCGCAACGCCGGACGCGTGGGTGAACCGGGGGTGAAGTCGAGGAGCCGGTCACCGAGCAGCCCGAGCGCACGGATGCGGCTGCGGCTGTCCGCCCGCAGCAGCGCATACTGTTCGGCGTTCATCCTGATGCGTGCCGCGACGACCGACGTGGAATCGTGGTGCGCCCTGGCCACCACCAGCGTGGTGACGATGCCAGCCGGCAGGCCGGCAACGGTCACCTGGCTGCCTTCGCGCAGGCCGAGCCCGTCGGCAAGGCGGACCGTGAACTCGACCGGGCGCGTGAAGACCGAGCCGACCGCGTCGAGGCGCAGGATCGCAGCCGCCACCAGCGCCATCACGACGACGGCCACGATGCCGATGCGGAGCTGCATCCACCGCATCTCGCCCGGCTCGGGTCGCAGGCTCATGCCGCCGCCACGAAGGCCTGCGTGTACGGCTCCACGCTCTCGCGCATGCTGGCCGGCGCACCGAGAAAGGCGAAGACGCCGTCGTGCAGCAGGGCGACACGATCGGCGATGCGCAGCATGGCGCGGATGTCGTGCGACACCACGACACTCGTCACGTGCAGTTCGTGCTGCAGCCGCTGCATGAGCGCGGTCACGATGTCGCTGGTGAGCGGATCGAGACCGGCGGTGGGTTCGTCATACAGCAGCAGTGCCGGGCGCGGCGCGACGGCGCGCGCGATCCCGACCCGCTTGCGCATGCCACCGGAGAGTGCGGCCGGCAGGCGTCGCGACACCTCGTCGGGATCGAGATCGACCAGCGCCAGCGTCTCGCGCACGCGTGTGCGGATCTCCGCCTCCGACAACGCACCGCGCTCGCGCAGCGCGAAGGCGACGTTCTCGAAGGTATCCAGCGAGTCGAACAGCGCCCCGCCCTGGAACACCATCCCCACGTCGGCGCGCAGCGTCCGCCGTTCCTCGACGTTCAGTCGCCGCACGTCACGCCCCATCACGCGCACGGTACCGCTGTCCGGCGCCTGCAGCCCGAGGATGAGTCGCAGCAGCGTGGACTTGCCGGTGCCCGACTCGCCCACCACCGCCAGCGTCTCCGCCCGTGCGACGGCCAGCGACAGGTGGGTGAGCACTGGTCGCGCGAATGCGACGGTGACGTCGTCCAGCTCGACGACGGGGGACAACGACATGCGGTGCGCGGTCGCGGGTGACGTGGGAGGGAGCATTCAGACGAGGGCGAGCAGCAACTGGGTGAGAAAGTAGTCCGCGATCAGGATCGTGATGCTCGCCCCGACCACCGCCCGCGTCGTCGCGGCGCCCACGCCGGCCGTGCCGCCTTCGGCACGCAGGCCGTGATGACAGGCGATCATCGCCAGCAGGATGCCGAAGACGAACGGCTTGACGAGACCCTGCACGAGATCCGACGGAATCGTACCGGCGACGAATCCATCGAGCACGATCTGATCCTGCGCCGCGCCCCAGAAGGCCCGGAATGGCACGCCGAGGTAGGCCCGCGACACGATCGCGGCGCCGACGAGCCCCGCGACATCGGCGACGAGCGCGAGCACCGGCACCGAGAGCGCCGCGGCGAGGAGCCGTGGCAGCACGAGCACGCGCACCGGTTCGGCCCCCAGTGTCTCGAGCGCATCGAGCTGCTCGGTGACCTTCATCGCACCCAGCTCCGCCGCGATGCCCGCACCAACGCGACCCGCGACCATGATGCCCGACAGCACCGGGCCCAGCTCGCGCAGCATCGATGCGGCGACGAACCGGCCGACGAACAGCGTCGCGCCGAACGGCGCCAGCTGCACCGACGCCTGCAGCGCCAGCACCATGCCAGTGAAGAGCCCCGTGAGCAGGACGATCGGCAGGGATCGCACGCCGATCGCATCGAGCTGCGCCACGAGGCGTGCCCCGCCCCCACGTCCACCCGGGAAGGCGCGCATCGCCTGCCAGGTGAGCAGGAGCACATCCTGCAGGGCGAGGAGCGTGGACTGGAGAAGACGGCGCACGGCGACAGGTGACGGGTGAAACGTGGCGGCGTCTGCGTTGGCCGCTGGACGGGGGCGCAGTAGGTTGCGCCCGATATGCTAGCACCGATCTCCCGCGACCGCCTCGCGATGCTGCTCGCGTCCGCCCGCGGCCGTCGTGTCGTCGTCGTGGGTGACGCCATGCTGGACGTCTACCTGCGTGGCGATGTCGAGCGGATTTCACCCGAGGCACCGGTACCGGTGGTTCGGGTGCGCGAGCGTCGTGACGCCCTGGGCGGCGCGGCCAACGTCGCGCAGAACGTGCTGGCGGTGGAGGCCCACTGCAGCCTGGTGGCAGCCGTGGGCGACGACCGCGCCGGCGCGCGCCTCCGCGAGATGCTGCACGCGCTCGGCGGTGCCACCGACGCACTCGTGACCGTGCCGCGACCGACCACGACCAAGACGCGCCTCGTCGCGCGGGCGCAGCAGCTGCTCCGTTTCGACGAGGAGGAGGATGGCGATCTCGATGCGTCGGGCATCGCGGCCGTCCTCGCGGCGATCACGGCCGCGCTCGCCGCGGCGGATGCCGTGATCCTCGAGGACTACAACAAGGGCGTGCTGGTGCCGGCAGTCATCGAGCACACGATCGCGCTGGCGCGGGCGCGCGGCGTCCCGATCGTCGTCGACCCGAAGTTCCGCAATTTCTTCAGCTTTGCGGGCGCCACGATCTTCAAGCCCAACCGGCGCGAACTCGAGCAGGCGCTCGGCGCCGCGGTGGATCTCGCGCATCCGGCAGCATTGCCCGCCACCCTCGACCGACTCGACGTGGCGCACCTGCTGCTGACGCTGAGTGAGCACGGCATGGCGCTGGTGTCCCGCGGCGGCGAGATCACGCGCATCCCGACGACCGCGCGCGAGGTCTACGATGTGGTGGGTGCGGGTGACACCGTCACGGCATACCTGGCGCTGATGCTGGCGGCGGGCGCCGATGCGCGCGAGGCGGCGGTGATCGCCAACTACGCCGCCGGTGTGGAGGTCGGCAAGCTCGGCGCGGCCACGGTCACACCGGCCGAGGTGCTGGCCGCCTACGACGCATTGCACCTCTCCGCATGAGCGGGCGCGCCCGTGTGATCCTGGCGGCGGTCGTGCTGGCGACGGCGCCACTGCGTGCGCAAAGCGATGTCGCGGCCGGGCTGCGCGTGCCTGCCGACAGCACGGCGTCGCTGCTGCGTGCCATCCCGGCCGACGCACCGAACGACACGAGTCCCGTCATGCGGGGGCCAATGCCGGCGCCGCGTTGGTGCCGGGGCGGCACGGCCGGACGCCGTGTCGCACAGCTCGCCGTGGGCGGCACGTTCGTCGGCGGCAACCTCGGGCTCTACGAGTACTTCCGTCGCGCGTGGTGGTCGGGCCAAAAGGCGCCGTTCTTCCTCAATTACGACTGGGACGGCAACTTCCGTGATCAGGACAAGCTCGGGCACATGCTCGGCGGGTACCTGTTGAGCGAAGGGGGCCGTGAACTGCTCGAGGCGGCGTGCCTGTCGGAGAAGAAGGCGACGCTCTGGGCCGTGGCCTACGCCGCTGCATTCCAGCTGCAGATCGAACTGTGGGACGGCACGCAGGCCCGCTACGGCTTCTCGCCGCCGGACCTGCTCTTCAACACCATCGGGCAGGGCCTCTCGCTCTCGCACGCCTTCGTGCCGCCGATGCGCGCGGTGATGCCGACGATCTCGTATCACCGCACGCAGGCGCTGAAGAACACGCAGTCCGGCAGCATTCCCGGCGACCTGCGCCCGACGGTCGATTACTCCGGTCAGACGTATTGGCTGTCGGTCGATGTGGACACCCTGCTGCCGGCACGCGCACGACGTCTGTGGCCCGACCTCCTGCGGCTCTCGATCGGTCACACCATCACCGACTTCATCGATCCGCGTACCGGTGCCGACATCCGCGCACAACGACGCATCATGCTCACACTGGACATCGATCCGCTGAAGCTGCCCGGCCGCGCACCGTGGTGGGTGACGGTGAAGAAGGGGCTGCGTCATTACCACTTTCCCTCACCCGCGCTCGAGTTCCGGAGCAGCGGTGTGCGAGGTGTGCCGTGGCATCGTTGACCCGCCGTCGTGCTGCCGCGCCGTTGCTTGCGCTGTTCGCCCTGCTCGTGCGCGCCGGACCGGTGCGTGCGCAGCAGGCGATCCTGCCGCTGGACGACATCGCCTACACCTACATCGACGGGCTGCAGTCGCGCGGTCTGCTGCGCGGGTTGCCGCTGATCGAGCGGCCGTATTCCATCGGCGCGGTCCGCGCGGCAGTGGTGGCGGCACGGCGCGACGCGAATGATGCCGGGACGCTGCGCTGGCTGTCCGCGATCACTGCCGCCGCCGAGAAGTACGCGCCGGGCGTGACGGCGGCGGACAGCGGCGTGCTGACGGCGAGCGTGGCGGGGTACGGCGTGGCGCAGAGCAGCGGGACACGCGACCTGATGCAGTCGGATCGCGTCAGCACGCTGGCGCCGGGGTTCACCGTGCGTTCGCTGCTGCAGGCGGGGCCCGTCACGGCGGCGATGCGCGTGCTTGGTGACCGGCGTATGCGGGTGGACCCGGAATACCTCGGACGGCGTGACCGTGTGATTTCGTCACGCACCGAGGATGCGTACATCGGTGTGACGTCGCGCTTCGCCTCGATCCAGGCGGGACGCACCGGACGGTCGTGGGCGCTGCCGGGCCATCTCGGGCTGATGCTCAGCAACGGCGCCTATACATATGATCATCTCGCGCTGCGCCTTGGCGGTGACCGGCTGCACCTGTCGTCGGTGCTGGCGCGATTGGATGACGAGCGGCTCAACAACGTCACCGACACGCTGGCGCAGCGCTACTTCATGGCGCACCGGCTTGGCCTGACACTGGCGGGCTTCGAGGCCGGTATCAGCGAGAGCGTCATCTATGGTGGCATCGGGGCCGGATTCCGTCCGGCGCTGTCCAATCCGATCGCGCCGGTGTTCCTGACCCAGTACAGCGACGGCGAGCGCGCGAATATCGGCTTCGGTGCCGATGCATTGTGGCGAGCGCAGAACGGTGCCATGCTGGGGGCACAGCTGTTCGTGGATGATTTCCAGATCGATCGCTGCGAGCTGTGTGGCGAACCTGCCGGCATTGCGCTGACGCTGATGAGCGATGGCGTCCCGCTGGGCGGCGGCGCGCGGGCATTCGCCAGCTACACCCGCGTGACCACGCTCACCTATCGCGCCCCCGACCGCTTCGAGCGGTACACAAGCCGCACCGTGGGCCTTGGCCAGCGCAACAGCGACTTCGACGAGGTGCGGGCTGGTGTGGATGTCGGGCCCTGGCTGCCAGCGCCGGTGCGCCTCTATGTCGCGTACCGCCGACAGGGTGCCGGTGACTACCGCGAGCCATTTCCGGCGCAGGCTGACCGGAGCACGTGGCCGTCGATCTTCGAGGGTGTGGTGGTGAAGACCTTACGCGTCGCGGCCAGCGGCGCGCTGCGCATTGGCGATGCGGTCGAGGTCACAGCCGATGGCGGCGTGAACCACAGTGCCAACGACCTGCGGGTGCGTGGCGCAACGAAAACGCGATTCGAGGGACGGCTTCGTGTCGCGCTGGAGCCATCGTGGGGCCGGGTTCGCACGACGCTATTCCGGTAGAGCTCGGCAGGCGATGTGCGGCGACGGCGCCTGAAGCGCCGCATCGACTCGCTGTCGTCGAGCATGTCCTCCGCGTGCGGGTCTGAGAGATCGAACCACTGCTGGCGGAAAAACACGCGCAGCATCGTCGCCAGCGGAAGCGGGCGGCGGCTTCGACCCGCCTTCGGGTAGTGCGGGGCGATCAGCGCGAGCGGAGATGCCAACGGACGGACGGCGTCAATCCCGCTCAGGAAGCGCTCGCGACTCGTCACCTTCCGCTTCGTGTCGTGCACCACGCACGCCAACGTTTGCCAACGTCCGCTGCTCGTTGTGCTCGCTGCGCGCACGAATTGTCAGATCGATTGTGGTGCCGCTGAGCCTATCCTACTGCAAGACTTGTGCAGAGGTTCGCCAGGACTCTCGTCTGAGTCCACCAGCCGCACTGCAGCAGCTTGACCAAAGTGACGATACCAGATAGTGTCAATCCTGTCACCCTCCGGAGTCGTGCATGTCTGCTCTGCTGAATCGCCCCTTTCTGGCCATGGTCGGCGCGGACGCCTCGGCGCCCGCCATGTCGCCGGCGTCCGAAATTCTGATCGCACGGTTCAGTGCGCTGATTTACGCGCTGGTCAGCCGAGCGCCACAGGCGGCGGTCATCCGGGCAGCTGCGTCCGGGTCGAACGCCGAGCTCGTGCATGCGCTGGCGGACATGGTCGTCACTGAGGCGCCGGCAGACGACGCATGGACCACGGCCCTCATGCAGGGCAGCGTCGCGCTGGCGTCGTGCCTGGAAGCCGCCGGCGGTGTCTGGACAGCGGACGAGGCGACGACCCGCCTCATGGTGAAGCGCCAGACGCTGCAGCAGTGGCGCGACAAAGGTCGCGTTCTTGCGCTGCAACGTCACGACGGCTCCTACGCATACCCTGTGGCGCAGTTCGAGCCCCCCGCCACGGACACCATCGCCCCGCGTCCGTATGAGGGCATCGCGCAGATCAGCGAGATCGTCGGGTCGCGGCTGAGCACGGAAGAGCTGGTCGCCCTGTTGGCGACGCCGCAAGTGATGTTGCGCGACACAACCGGCCGGCCGATGACGCCTTTCGCTGCGCTGGCAATTGGCGAGACCACTCGCGTCCTCGAACTCGTGCGGTGGGTCGTGACGCCACCGGATGCCGATGCGCCCGACGTGGCGACAGGGGCAACCGCCACCGGCACGGCGTGAGCGCATTGCGCTTTGGCCCCGCCGGTGGCCTGCCCGCGGGGTACGCCCGGTGCGAGGCAGGCACCACGCTCATGCGCGGCCACAGTCCGAACAAGGCGCCGGACTGGTTTGGCCCAGCCGTGGGCCGAGTGGGCGTCCACCGATTCGACGTGCCCCTCCGCACCGAGGATGATCCCGGCGTGTGTTACCTCGCCCCGTCGCTCGAAGGCGTGCTGCTCGAGCGCGTCATTCGTGACAGTACGATCAACCCGCTGAGCCACGCCACGCTCTCGCGAGAGCACGCGATCACCGCGGCACGCCTGACACGGGACTTCGTGCTGATCGACTTGCTGGCCACGCCATGGACGGTCCACGGTGTCCAGATGCATGCGGTGGCTGCCGTGCCTCCATACGGCGCGACGCAGCAGCTCGCAAGACAGCTCACACGCCTGACGCTCCCGCAACCGGACGGCACCGCAATGTGTCCGGACGGCATCGCCTACGGATCGCGTTTCGGGGCGGCGCACGAATGCATCGCGCTGTGGGATCGGGCCGCGACGGCGCTCGCGTGGGGCGAGACGGTTTCGCTCGGCGCAGATCGCAACGCACTCGCGCTGGCAACCACTCGACTGGGGGTTGGCCTGCGGGAGTAGCTTCCGTCTGGACGCAAGCTCGGTCGAAAAGGCCGCGTCCCACGACATCTCACCATTTCCACCGGACCGTTTTCGGTACCTTCCTAGAATGCGTGCAATTGGGGGCCAGTAGCTCAGCGGTAGAGCAGCGGACTCATAATCCGACAGGTCGTAGGTTCGAATCCTACCTGGCCTATCCACCCGCGCCGCGCGCCGCACGCCACGCGCGATCCGATTCGCGGCCGGGGGCGTGCCGCAGACCCGGTCGCTCCCCCTTTCCCGAACCCGCTGTGACGGTTAGATTTGCGTGCTTCGAGTCCCTTGCTGCTGCGAGGAGCCGAACAGGGGTTGCCGCTTGATTTGAAGGACGCGTAGCTCAGCTGGTTAGAGCGCTGCTTTCACACAGCAGAGGTCCGGGGTTCGAGTCCCTGCGCGTCCATTACCCCCCCGCTCGTGGTCTCTCAGCCATACAGGCAACGATGAATCGCTCTCTCCTTCGGCCGCTGCTCGCGGTCGGGGTCTTTTTGTTTATGTCGGTGACCGGTCACGCTCAGACGGTCAATCCGCAGCAGGCGCAGCAGCTGCTGCAGACCCGTCCGGACCTGCTGAACCAGCTGCGCCAGCGCCTCGGCGGTTCGGGGCTCACACCCGACCAGATCCGCGCCCGGCTGCGGGCGCAGGGCTATCCCGACAACCTGCTCGACTCGTACCTCCAGGGCGAGGGGCGCAGCGGCAGTGGTGGCGCCACCGGCGATGCGACGGGCGCGGGGGCGGGTGGCATCCTGCCAGGCAGCGGCATGCCGGGCGTCGGCGGCACGAGCACCAACCCGATGATGCCGTCGTCGGATGTGTTCAGCGCGCTGCGGGAACTGGGCATTGCCGACTCCAGCGATTTCGACTTTCCCGGCGACACGAACCGGACCCGCCGCATCAGCGGCGATTCGCTTGAACCCGCCTTCGACTCGACGCTCGATTCGCGCATCCCCGGCGACGTGCGCGGCCGGGATGGTCGCAAGCTCACGCCGTACGAGCAGTACCTCTGGCTGCGCGCCGATTCGATCCAGCGCGACAGCGGCCTGAAGGTGTTCGGGCTCGACCTCTTCACGCGGCGCAACGGGACGCAGTTCGATGCGAACCTCGCCGGACCGGTGGACCCGAGCTACCGGCTCGGTGCCGGCGACCGGCTGGTGCTGATCCTGACCGGCGACGTGGAGCAGGCGTACACGCTCGACGTGACGCGCGAAGGCTTCGTGGTGATCCCGCAGGTGGGTCAGATCCCGGTGGCCAATCTCACGCTCGCACAGCTCGAGGACCTGCTCTACGCCCGCCTTGGCCGCTCGTATTCCGGCATTCGCCGCGGCGCTGGCGCGACCACCACGTTCAGCATCAGCGTCGCGCGCCTGCGCTCGAATCAGATCTTCGTCGTGGGCGAAGTGGCGCGGCCGGGCAGCTACCGCATCTCCGCGGCCGGCACCGCCCTGACGGCGCTCTACGCCGCCGGCGGACCGACCATGAGCGGTTCGTTGCGTAACGTGCAGATCCGCCGCGGTGGCCGCACGGTCGGCAGCATCGACCTGTACAGCTACCTGATCAACGGCGACGCCTCGCGCGATACACGGCTCCTGAACGGTGACCTCGTCTTCGTGCCGGTGCACACGGGTCGCGTGCGGGTGATCGGCGAGGTGAACCGACCCGGCACGTACGAACTGGGGACGAACGGCTCGCTCAGCGACATCGTGCGCGCGGCCGGTGGCCTGATGCCGACCGCGGCGCGCTCGCGCATCCAGATCGAGCGGCTGACACCTGCCGGCGAGCGCAGGGCACCGGGCAGCGATCGCGCCGTGCTCGACGTGAGCAGCGCCGGTGGCACCGACATTCCCGCGCTGGGCCTGGTGGATGGCGACGTGGTGCGAATCCTGAAGGTGGCGGATCGCGTGCGGAATCGCGTCGTGGTGCGTGGCAACGTGTTCACACCGGGCACCATCGGCCTGACGGCCGGCATGCGGCTCAGCGAGGCGCTGCGGAAGGCCGGCGGTCTCCAGCCGGACACCTATCTGGGGCAGGTGCTGATCACGCGCCTCAACTCGGACAGCACACGCACACAGCTGCGTGCCACACTTGCCGACACGATGGGCACGGTGGTGAACGATCCGGTGCTGCAGGAGGAGGACGAGATCCGTGTCTTCGGCCGCAGCGAGTTCCGTCCGCTGCGCTTCGTGTCCATCACCGGTGCGGTGCGCCGCGCCGGCCGCTATCCGTATCACGAGGGGATGACGATGCGCGATCTCGTGCTGGTCGCGGGCGGCCTGCAGGAAAGCGCGCTGCTGAGCGAGGCCGAGGTGGCGCGGATGCCGGCGTCGCGGGCGGGTGGCCAGTCGGCGAGCACCGTGCGTGTGGCGATGGACTCGAGCTACCTGTTCGAGCGTGGTGCCGGTGGCCGGTACAGCGGCCCGCCAGGATTGCCGGGGCCAGCCGGCGGCGCGCGTGAGGTGGTGCTGGATGCGTATGACAACGTGCTGATCCTGCGCCAGCCCGACTGGGACCTGCAGCGCACGGTCTTCGTGGGAGGCGAGGTCCGGTTTCCCGGATCGTACACACTCGTGAGCAAGTCCGAGCGGCTGAGCGACGTGATCGCGCGCGCCGGGGGGCTCAACAGCGAGGCGTATGCGGATGGTGTGAACTTCACGCGGCGGCGAAACCGCGTCGGCCGCATCGGCGTGGACCTGCCGGCGGTGCTGAAGGACGCGCGCGAAGCGGACAACGTCATCCTCTTCGATGGCGACTCGATCACGATTCCCCGATACGATGCCGTGGTGCGGGTCGACGGTGCCGTGAATTCGCCGACGTCGCTGCCCTTCGTCCGTGGCAAGGACATGCAGTACTACATCCGCGCGGCGGGTGGCGGACGACTCGATGCCGACCTGCCGAGAACGTACGTGACGCAGCCGAACGGGCGCGTCGATGCCGTGTCGCGCCGCTTCCTGCTGCCCGATGCACAGCCATCGCCGCGCCCGGGGGCCGTCGTGACCGTGCCGAAGCGTGACCGCACCGAGCGGCAGGACAACCTCGCCGCGCGCACCCAGATCGCGTCGATCATCGGCACGTTCGCGGCGCTGCTTGCCTCGCTCGCGACGATCATCATCCAGACGCGCTAGCGCCGCTGTCGCGCATGGATGAGGAGGCCCCCCGCGTCGCCGTGACGGCAGAGGCGCCTTCGCTGCTGCGGCACGGCGCGCTCAGCCTTGCCACCAGCGCGGCACCGATCGTGGTGGCGCTGCTGGCCCTGCCGCTGCTCACACGACACCTCGGCACCGAACGATTCGGGCTGCTCTCGCTGGCGTGGGCGTGGCTCGGGTACGCGACACTGCTGGACTTCGGGCTGGGGCGCACACTCACGCGCATGGTCGCCGCGAGTGATGCCAGCGACGGCGGTGACCCGACGCTCGGCGGGGTGATCGCAACCGCCCATACCACGCTCGCGCTGGTGGGCGCGGTCGTTGGTGGCATCGGTGCGATCCTCGCACCGTGGTACGTGACGCACATCCTGCACGTCGATTCTGTCTTGCGCACGGATGCGATGGTGAGCGCCGTGCTGTTCGCACTCGCCGTGCCCGCCGTCACGGCGGCCAGCGTGCCACGCGCGGTGCTCGAGGCGCGGCATCGCTTCCGCGACGTCAATCTCGTCCGGCTCCCGGTGAGTGTCGGGGCCTTTGCGGTGCCGACGCTATTGCTGCCATTCACCGCATCGCTCACCGCCATCGCGGCCACCATCGGGGTGATGCGCGTGTGGGCGTGGTGGCGCTACCGCACGCTCGCCGCCGCGACGATGCCCGAACACGCAAACGATCGGGCGCAGCGCCGGCATCTGACGCCGCTCCTGCGCGCCGGTGCGTGGATGACGATCAGCAACGTGCTGAGCCCACTGATGACCTATGCCGATCGCTTCCTCATCGGCTCGATGATCTCGGTGACGGCGGTCGCGCTATATGCGGTCCCGTGGGAGGCGGTGACGAAACTCTGGATCGTGCCGGGCGCGCTGACGATGGTGCTCTTCCCCGCCATCGCGCGCACCGCCCACACCGACACGGCGCGCATGGGCGCACTGCATGCTGCTGGCGTGCGGCTGGTGACGCTGGTCGTCCTGCCGGTGTGCGTGGTGGCGTGTCTGCTCGCACCGTGGCTCCTGCAGTTCGCGGGTGGGGCGCAGTATCGCGGCGACAGCGTGCTGGTGCTCCGCATCCTCGCCATCGGCGTGGCAACGAACTGCGTCGGCGCGGTGCCGTTCACGCTCCTGCAGGCGACCGGCCGCGCCCGCTGGACCGCCTCCCTGCACCTGATCGAGATCGTGCCGTACGCGCTCCTGCTCTGGTTTGCGGCCCGGCAGTACGGCATCGTCGGGGTGGCCACGGCGTGGACGGCGCGCGTGGTGGTGGATGCCGCGCTGCTGGCGTGGCAGGCGCAGTCGATCGCCCCCCTGCCCGCTGCGATCCTGCTGCTCGAGGCCTGCATGGTCGTGGCGGTGGCACTGAGCGCCTGGGCGGGGACGGTGGTCGCGCCGTCCAATCACGTCCTGCTGCTCGTGCCGGCACTGCTCGCATGCGCTGCGGCCTTGCTGCTCTGGTGGCGCCGTCCGGCCGGTGAGCGGAGTGCGCTCGGTCGCACCGAGGGTCTGGCGTGAGACGTCGCATCGCGGTGGTCCTGCTGCAGTATGGCCGTTGGCGCGACACGCTGGCGTGCCTGCAGAGCCTCGTCCCGTCCGTCGCGGCCGGAGCGGCGCGCGTGATCGTGGTGGACAACGCCTCGCCCGACGACAGCCTCGAACGGGTGACACGGTGGCTCGACGGCAGCAGCGCCGGCGAGCCGCGCCCGATTCACGACACCGTGGCAGCCCACTGGTGGCCGCTCGAGGGTGCGCCCGGGGAGAGCTGGGCGCTGGTGCCCGATGGCTGGCGCGAGGCGCCGACGCCGAGTGCCTGGACGCTCTGCCCGCGTGCCACGAACGACGGGTTCGCGGTCGGCGTGAACCACGGCATTCGCCTGGCGCTGGATGACCCGCAGGTGGATGGCATCTGGCTGCTCAACAACGATGCCGTAGTGGACGGCGGCGCGATCCCGGCGATCCGGCGGGCCCTGGACGATGCGCCATCGAGCGTCGGCCAGTTCGGGACGACGGTCTGCTACTACGATCGACCCACGATCATCCAATCCGTCGGGTGGTGCGAGTGGAATCCCTGGCTGGCCACGGCCCGCCGCGTCCACGATGGTGCGAGCGTGCAGCAGCCGCTCAGCCGCGAGCCTCGCGAGCCGGGGTACGTCTATGGGGCATCGTGGGTGCTGCGCGCCGCGGCGCTTCGCGAGGTCGGGCTGCTGAGCGAGGAGCGTTTCCTGTATGGTGAGGAACTGGACTGGTCCAGGCGCGCTGTTGGCCGCTGGGAGACGAGACTCATTGCAGACGCCGTGGTGTGGCATCGCGAGGGTGCAACGATCGGGGCGGGCGCCCGCCGGACGGCGCAGCGCAGCGAACTGGTCGACCTCTGCGGGATCTCTGCCCGGCTTGCACTCACCCGTCGTTTTTTCCCGGGACGCCTGCCGACCGTATATTCGAGCTTGGTCGGCGCTGCCCTGAATCGCCTGCGTCGTGGCGACGCGCGGCGGGCGGCTGCCGTCATTCGCCTGCTCGCCGGCGGTGGCCTCCCGGTCCCGCGCCCCAACGCTCCTGCCGATCACTCTTCGTCCGCCCGTCGTGACCCCTGAGTCGCCTGTCCAGCCCAGCACCACGGCGTCGTTGCCGGTCGAGGAGTTCTCGATCGTCGAGCTGCGCCGTGGCGTGGTACGTCGCTGGCGTTGGCTGGTGTTGGCGCCGGTCGTGACGGCGCTGATCGGCGCAGGGGCGGCGGCCGTCTGGCCGAAGACCTGGGTCGCGACGACCACGTTCGTCCCGGAGTCGGCGCTCGGCACGAACAACATCAGCATCCTCGGGGCACTCGGCGGCATCGGCTCGCTGCTCGGCGAGGCGGGTGGCGCCAGCGCGCTCGCGAAGCTCAAGGAAGGCCCATCCACCGAGTTCTTTGCCGACGTGCTGACGAGCAACGAGCTGCTGACCTCCACGCTGCGCACGAAGTTCGCCGACCCCGACCACCCCGGCACGAGCACGCCGCTGCTGGAGCTGATCGACGTCAGCGGCGCGACACCGGAGCGCCGTCTCGGCAACGGCCTGCGCAAGCTCACGCGCAAGGTCGACGTGCTGGTGAGTCGCAAGAGCGCGATCATCAACCTGAGCGTCACACTCAGGGATCCGGTGCTCTCGGCGGCCGTCGCGAACCACATGCTGCAGCTGCTGAATCGCTTCAACCTCGAGCGCCGGCAACGGTCATCCACCGAGCAGCGCCGGTTCGCAGAGCAGCGGCTCCTGACGGCGCGCACCGAGCTCGAGCTGGCCGTACGGCAGCAGCAGGATTTTCTCGATGCGAATCGGAGCTATTACGAGTCGCCGCGACTGATGGCGGTGTACGAGCAGCTCGATCGCGAGGTGCGCGTGAAGGAAGGCATTCTGGTGGGGCTCACCAAGACGTTCGAGGAGAGTCGGGTGGCCGAGGTCCGCGACACGCCGTTGCTGACGGTGGTGGATGTCGCGACGCCGCCCGACCGCCCGCAGCAGCGCCCACTGCTGTGGGGCGGCTTTGCCGCCGGCGCCGGGCTCCTGCTGGGCATCGTCGGCGTCGTGTTCGCGGCCCTCGCCGACCGGCGCGAGCCGGTCCGGGTGACGCGTTACGTCGCAACGGACGCCCCGATGCGCGTCGCGTCCTGAACCGGACGATCCGTGCCGGCGGCCGCACTCACACCTGACGCGGACCGCTCGTCAGTCCTGCCCGGCACACCGAGCACACGCAGTGTCCGCCACCTGGCGACGCTGGTCGTCGTCGGCACGCTGCCGCTGACGTACGCGATGACGCTGCGCATCGTCTTCCCGATCAAGATCTACGAACTGGTGCTGTGCATCTGCGGCGCGCTGATGCTGTGGGAGGGACGCATCGTGCTGGCGCCGGGACTGGCCCGCTTTGCGCGGCCGATCCTCGCGTTTCTGGTGTGGTCGGTGCTGGTGCTGGCGTTCCGGCTGGCGGTGCCGCTCGAGTCGTTCACCACCGATGGCTTCGATGCGCGACTCGGCCCGGTCGGCGACCCGGTGGTGAAGGTCGCCTACTGGCTGATGGCGCTGTTCGCGTTCGTGCTGGTCGCGACGGCGGCCTACGAGGATGGACGGCGTGTGGGACGCTGGTGGTGCATCGGTGCGATCGTGGCCTCGATCTATGGCTGGCTCCTGACGCTGTCATCGGTGTTCAGCCTGCCGGCGCCGCTGTTGCCGGGCATGGTCAATCCGCAGATCATCAACATTGCGGGGCGGGAGATCTTCCGCGGCGGGACATTCGAGGAGGGCAACTACTTCGCGATGTACCTGCTCACATCGCTGGCGGTGGCCCTCTGGCTCGGATGGCGGTGGACCGCAGCGTTCCTGGTCACGACGGTGTTCATCACCTTCTCGACGGCGAACGTGGTCGCGCTGGCGCTCTTCGGCAGCATCTACTCGCTCGGGGTGGGTGCGCAGGACCGCGATCCGCGCGGCAAGGTGTATGCGATTGCGTTGTTCGTCGCGGCGGCGGCAATCGTCACGTCGATCCTGGTGGCCACCGGCTATGTGTCGGAATTCTTCATCGCCAAGCTGTCGACCGAGGAGTTCGGATCGAAGCTCGACCGACTGGACCTGGCGGTGGCCGGACTGCGCATGTCGCTCGACCATCCGGTGCTGGGCGTGGGACTCTCGCATTACGGCTTCAACTATCGACCGTATCAGCTGACCGATTTCTTCGACCGCTTCCGGCCGGTGAAGCCGATCGCGAACAATCCCTGGGTGGAACTGGTGGCCGAGACGGGCGTCGTCGGCACGGCGATCTTCCTGACGTTCGCGCGTCGCGTCTGGCGGATGGCTGGCGGAGAACGTGCGGTGGCATTCCGCGCCGGCTTGGCCGCGGTGGCGCTCGGCTTGTTCACCTTCCCGAGCATCACCGTGCTCTTCATCTGGGCGTTCTGCGGCCTCGTGACCGGGGTGCGGCTGCGCGAGGAAGTCGGCGCCACGTCATGAGTCTCCGCCAACACACGGCATTGCGGTAGATGCGTGTGCCGGCATCGAGTAGTTTTCTTCGATGTCCATCACACAGCGGCCTCATCCGAAAGGGAGTCTCGCGGCGCAGATGCCGCTCGAGGCATGAGCCGCCCGCAACTCGTGGAGATTCTGGGTCGCCGCTACCTGCTGCCGACGTGGTATCCGTCGCCGCTCGTGACGGGCCTCGCGCTCGTGGATCAGGGCCGGCGGCTGGTGTCCGCGCCGGCAGGTCCGTACCGGATTCCGCCGCTCGCGACCGCCACGATCGTGGTGGCGAAGCCGGATCATTTCGGCGACCTGATTCAGGCGACCGCCCTCCTTCGCGCGCTGCGCGAGCGGCTGCCGGAGGCGCGGGTGGTGCTGGTCCATGGCTCGTGGGCGCACGAGGTGGCGCAGTGGCTCGTCCGCGAGGACTACGTCCACGAGGTGGTGACGTTCGACGCCGCCTGGCTGCAGCCGTCCGACCGATCGTGGCCCGCGCGCCTGCGCCGCGAGCAGGAGACGCGCGCGGCAGCGGCGGAGCGGCTGCGTGCGCTGGATGCGGCCGTCTATCTGGACATTCGCTGCACGTCACCCAGCACGATCGACCTCGCACTCGCGAGCGGCGTACCGCTGCGCATCGGCTTCGGCCTGCGCGGCCGGAGCTGGCAGTATCACGCACTCATCCCCTATCGCGAATCCGCGTCGCTGGGGCAGAACTGGCTGCACGCACTCGATGTGCTCGGGCTGCCACCTGCCACCTACCGTGGCCCGGTGCTGCCGGCCACGCCGCAACCTGTGGCAGGCGCGCCGATCGTGGTGCAGCCCGGCAGCCGCAGCACGGTGAAGGAAGCGCCGATGGCGTTCTGGCGGGCACTGTTGCCCGCGCTCGCCGAACGGGCGCCGGTGCAACTCGTCGGGAACGCCGCCGACCGCGATCGGTTTGCCCCGTTGCGTGCACTCTTCCCCGCTGACCGCTGCATCGATGCGATGGGCGCGACGAGCTTCGACGCACTCGTGGCGGTGACGGGCCGTGCGAGGGCCGCCGTCGGTGTGGAGTCGATGGTCGCGCATCTCGCACTTGGCCATGGCCGACCCACCGTCGTGCTCAACAATCCTGCCGCGTCGGGCGTCGTGGCCTTTCCTGACGGCCTCCCGTCCCTGACCTTCGTGGACATGACCCTCGCACCTGAGCACGCCGCCGCGCTGGCGCTGGCGCACCTCGACCGGTGTCTCGCCTGATGCGCGTCGCGATCATCCATGACTGGCTGACCACGTGGGGTGGGGCCGAGTGCGTGCTCGAGCGGTTGCTGACGCTGTTGCCGCAGGCCGACCTGTACTCGACCATCGACGTGCTGCCTGCCGAGTACCGCGCCGGCCTGGTCGGGCGCACGCCGCGCACCACACGGCTGCAGCACATGCCGCGGCTCGCCGAGAACTACCGCATGCTCCTGCCGCTGATGCCGATGGCGATCAAGGAGTGGGACTTCACTGGCTACGACCTCATCGTCTCGAGCTCGCACGCGGTGGCCAAGGGCATCACGGTCCCACGCGGTGTCCGCCACGTCTGCTACTGCTACACCCCGATGCGGTACGCGTGGGACCTCGAGAGTGCCTATCTCGACACGAGTGGCTATCGTGGTCCGAAAGCCTGGGCGGCGCGCCTTGTGCTGGCCCGCCTCCGCGAGTGGGATCGCCGCACGGCCGACGGGGTGACGGAGTTCATTGCATGCTCCAACTACATCGCGGCACGCATCCGCCGCTGCTATGGACGCGACAGCACGGTCGTGCATCCGCCCGTCGACACGGCGGCGTTCACGCTCAATGCGGCGCCGCGTGGAACGCACTTCGTGACGGCAGGGCGCATGGTGCAATACAAGCGGGTCGATCTGCTCGTGGAGGCATTCCGCCTGCGACCCACCGAGCGACTGATCGTGGTCGGTGATGGTCCTGAACGCGCCGACATCGCGGCGAGTGCGCCGCCGAACGTGCAATTCACCGGTCGTCTGCCCCTGCCCGAGTTGCGCAAGCACCTGCAGGACGCGCGGGCGTTCCTCTTCGCGGCCGAGGAGGACTTCGGCATCACGCCGCTCGAGGCGCAGTCGTGCGGCACGCCGGTGATCGCGTTCGGTCGCGGGGCCGCCACCGAAACGATTCGCGGACTCGATCACGACACGCCGACCGGGGTGTTCTTCGGGGCACAGACGCCCAATGCCGTCGTGAGGGCGCTGGATGACTTCTACGGACACGAGTCCGAGATCACCGCCGAGGCCTGCCGGGAGAATGCCCAGCGCTTCGCCACGCGCCGGTTCGACAATGGGATGCGCAAGGTGCTGGGGCTCGCCGAGGAAGTCGTGACGCACCTGGGGGCGCTGGCGGCGAGGTAAACGCACCGCGCGGCGCTTCGTGTTGTATCCTCAGCGCATGTCTGCCCTCGGTCCCGGCGCGTCGCGCCTTCGCCTCTCCCAGCTCATGGGACTGCTCATGACCCTGGCGGTCGGCTGCACCGGTGGTGCCGCCGGCGCGACGGGCGTCGATGATGCGGTGCCGCCAGCCGCCGCCGCGGATCTCACGTTCACGATCGACCCCGGCGTGACCTTCGCCATCTCCCGCTTCATCTACGGCGGCAACTTCATCGACGCCGCGTACGACGGAGCGACGCCGCCAGCCGAGATGACGTTCAATCGCATGGGTGGAAACCGGCTCTCCGCCTACAACTGGGAGACGAACTTCAGCAATGCGGGGCGCGACTATCGTTTCCAGAACGACACGTTCCTGAGCGCGAGCGGCACCCCCGGTGCGGCCGTGCGTGACCGCGCGCAGGTGAGCTTCGGGCGGGGGCAGGCGTTCATGGCGACCATTCCGATGCTCGGCTACGTCGCGCGGAATGCCGATGCCGTGCCGCTCGACACACTGGATGCGACGCGCGCCGGGCGACTGTCGCAGCATTTCCGCATCAGCCGTGCTGCGAAGGGCAGCGCGTTCAGCTCCTCGCCGGACCGCACCGACGCATTCGTCTATCAGGACGAGTTCGTGTCATGGTTCGACGTCACGTTCCCGGGCCGTGCCGGCAGTGCACAGACGCCGGTGTTCTTCTCGCTGGACAACGAGCCCGATATCTGGCATGTCACGCACAAGGAGCTGCAGAGCGACGTCGATGACAATGCCGGCGCACCGCGGCTGCAGACGTATGCCAGCCTGAGCGACACGAGCATCGTCTACGCCCGCGCCATCAAGGCCGCGATGCCGATGGCCGTGGTCTTCGGGCCGGCGGTGGCGACCTACACGGGCGTGGTCACGGCCGGCCGGTATCCGTTCCCCGATCCGCAATTCGGGACGCAGAATTTCTTCGACGTGTACCTCGCCCGCATGCGTGCGGCCGAAGTGAGCGCCGGCCGGCGGTTGCTGGACGTGCTCGATCTGCACTGGTATCCGGCGAGCGGCACGTCGAATGGCGAGATCACCAACGACTATGCCACGCAGGATGCCGCGATGATCCAGCAGCGCGTGCAGGCACCGCGCTCGCTGTGGGACGCGACGTATGACGACGGGAGCTGGGTCACGAGCGTGACTGGTGGCCCGGTGCGCCTGATCCCGCGTCTGCGGGCGCAGATCGCCGCCAGCTATCCGGGGACGAAACTGGCGATCACGGAGTACTACTTCGGTCGCGGTGGCGACATCTCGGGTGGGGTGGCGCAGGCTGACGCACTCGGTGTGTTCGGGCGCGAGGGACTGTATGCCGCAGCGCTCTGGCCGCAGGCGCAAGTGTGGGCACCGGGGTACGACGGCGATGGCCGAAAGGCGTACGCCTACGTCTTCGGCGCGTTCCGGATGTTCCTGAATTACGACGGCAGCGGTGCCCGCTTCGGTGAGACAGGGCTCCAGGCACGCACGAGCGACGACGCGGCCAGTTCGGTGTATGCGAGCCGTGATGCCGGCGGACGTCTCGTGGTGATCGCGATCAACAAGGGCACTGCGTCACGTGTGGTGCGCATCGCCATCACGGGCACGACCTCCGTCCGCAGCGCCACCGCGTGGACGATGGCCGACGGTGCGCCCAATCCCGTGCGCCAATCCAGCGGCCCCACGCTCGACGCGGGCCAGTTGCGCTATACCATGCCGGCGATGAGCGTCAGCACCATCGCCATCGTGCCGTAACGGCCCGGTCGGTCAGACAGGGAGCGACACGCACCACCGCGTCACACGATCGCAGAGGGCGCGGCGCTGGTCGGTGCGTGAGAAGACGTGGTCGGCCTGCGGCATGAGCGCACACTCGATCCCTGCCGGCGCAGCCGAAACCCCGAGCATTTCCCTGAGCTGACGCGGGGAGTTGAAGCGGTACGTGACGCCGCCGGTGTAGAGAAACAGGAGGCGCGTGTTGCGGGACGACATCGCCAGGACGTCGTTGGCGAACTGTGACTGCGTCGGTTCCTCACGCGCGAAGACCACGGCACCGGCGGCGCCGGCCGCGCGCCGGTGCTGCCCGTTCACGAGCCGCCGGGCCAGCCGCACCCAGCGGCCCGGCTGGAGGGGCCGGAGCACGGCGCGGCGCACAGTGTATCCGAGCGTCGGGTACGAATAGCCATCGATGAACACCGCTCCGCGCACGCGCGTGTCCAGCGCGGCCACCGCATGCGTGCTGTCCACACCGGAGCAAAGTCCGACCAGCACGAACTCCGTCACGCCATACTCGGCCGTCATGAAGGTCATCGCGTCGTCGAGATCGCGTGCCGCGAGGGCAGTGGGTGAGCCGGTCTCGCGGCGTGGTGCACTGTCGCCCATGCCGGAGACGTCGAACCGCAGCGCGAACAGTCCACTCGCCGCAAGCGCACGTGACAGCTCGACATACAACCGGAAGGGTCCGATGCGATGGTGCATGCCGATGTTCGACATGAGCACGGCGCGTGTACCGACGCCGGGTGTCGCCGGTTCGGCGACGACGCCGACGAGCGTCCCGTGCGCGCCGAACGTGACAGCGCGCTCCGTCACGATGCGCTGTCGTGGAGGAACGACACGATCGCCAGTGGGATCGCGTGGGAGAGCAGCGCATCACTCGGGTGCCCGTCCCCTGCGTAGAGTACCGGGTCGGGCACCGCCCGCATGGTCACATCAGCCCCCGCGGCGCGCATGTAGCCTTCGAGCGCCTCGTGCGCGGGCGTGATCGCCGTGCTCACGACGAGCAGACGACTGATGCGCCCGACGGGCTCCGTCGTCAGGTCGATGGCACGCGTCTCGGCTCGCAGCGTCGCTGGGAACGGGTAGCCCATCAGTTCGTCGTCGAGTCGCTCATCGGGCTCCGGATAGTTGAGCATCGCGAGGCGGCGCATCTCGACTGCGTCGAGCTCGGACAGATAGGCCTCGCCACTGACGACCGGCTCCCACAGCACGACGTCGCGTGCCCTCGCACCTGCTGCGACGGCACGCAAGGCCAGAGCGGCGCCGAGCCGGATGCCAACAAGCGCCACGCGGCGCACGCCGCTGATGTCACGCAGCTGCTGCATTGCGCCCGCGATGTCGCCAACCCAGCCGTGCAGCGACACGTCATCCGATGCGCCGGACGAATCACCCGTGCCGGCGTAGTCGAAGCGCAGGACATGAAAGCCGGATGCGGCCAGCATGCCGGCGAGCTTGTGCATCGCCCAGTACGTCTGGCTGTACTCCTGCGGTGCCGGGTGACAGAGAACGACGCCGAGTTCCCGAACGCTGGTGCCCGACGCCACATGGTGGATGCCGAGCAGCGCATGCGTACCAGAGACGTAATAGGCCGGGACGACCGGCGATACGGCGGTGGTCAGGTCGTGCAACACGATGATGTCAGGGGTCCGGTTGGTCCTCGGTGCGTCCGCTCCCTCGAGGTGTCGGCAGCCATCCGACGGCAGTGAACACATGGCCCCGTGCGAGATGAAAGGCCGCCCGCAGTTCCAGGCCGGCCGGCACGCCGGGTCCGGGCGACTCGACCAGCCGCAGTGTCATGGTGCCGGCATGGGGGTCGATTGCGACGAGATGGCAGACCTCGAAACCAAAGAACGTGCCGCAGGTCGGGTTGAGGCACTTGTAGACGCTCTCCTTGGCCGAGAATACCGCCGTCACGAAGCTGCCCCATGGCAGCGCCGCACCCACCTGCCCAGCAAGCTGCACGGCGCCCGCCTCGGGAATGACGCGCTCAGCGATGCCATCCGCCGCGGCATCCGACATCAGGCGCTCGCAGTCGATGCCGATGCCTCGCCAGACGCCGCGCGGGCACGCCACCGCCGCTGCAAATCCTGGCGAATGCGTGATGGACCCCATCCAGCCCTCCGGCCACTGCGGTGCCCCCATCGCGCCGATCGGCAGCGGGCCCACCAGGTCCATGGCGTCGATTCCAGCCGCCCGCAGCGCGGTCGCGGCGCAATGCCGACCGCCGACGAAGCCGCGGACGCGAATCGGTACGGCGCGCTGCAGGGTGGGCGGCAGGACCACCGTGCAACTCTCGACACGCGGATCGGCTGACGGCGGGTCCACGCTGTCGAGTGAAACCATGTGGGCCGCGCCGAATGCGGTGAACACCCCCGGCGGCGTAATCGCGGTGAAGTGTTGCGTCACTGGTGGTATTGCGTCATGTCCCGCTGTGTCGAACGTTGCGCGACTCTCCACGCTGATCATGACCTCTGATACATTCGGGAAATGACGGTCAGCCCCCGCGAGCACCACGGATGACGCGCCGGTTGCGCATCCTGCTGGCGATCGCGGCGTTGCTCGCAGCCGTGCCGGTCTGGCACACAGCGCACACCGCACGCTACGAGTACAGTAACTTCCACGAGCCTCGCACGGTGCCGGTGCGGCCGCACGATGCGCAGGCGCTGGGGCTGCGGGATGTTGCCTTCACGACACCGGATCTCGTGACCCTGCGCGGCTGGTACCTGCCATCGCGGACCGGCGCGGCGGTCGTGCTGGCGGCCGGCAGCCTTGCCACGCGGACGGGCCTGCTGGACCACGCGCGCCTCCTGCACGCCGCGGGATTCGGCGTGCTCATGTTCGACTGGCCCGGGCTTGGTGAGAGCGGCGGGCGCATCGGGTTCGGCGCGGCCGAACGCAGTGCGCTGCACAGCGCGGTCACCTTCCTCGTCGCACAGCCCGGAATCCGACCCGGGCAGGTCGGCTGCGTCTCGTTCTCGATGGGGAGCTGGATGGCGCTGGCCGTCGCCGCGGCAGACACACGCATCCGGGCTGTCGTTGCCGAGGGCGTGTTCGACGACCCGTGGTCGCAGTTGCGCAGCGAGTATGAAAACAGCGGACCGGCCTCGCAGCTCGGGGCCTACATCGGTGCTCGCCTCGCTGGCGTGGAGCGTCACCCAGTGCGCAGCCGCGAAATCGTCGCTGCCATTGCTCCGCGACCGATCCTGTTCGTGGCCGGCACGAACGATGTGACGGTGCCGGCGATCCTCAGCCGCGCCGTGCACGACGCCGCACGCGCGCCCAAGGAGTTCTGGCTGGTGAAAGGCGCGAGCCATGGCACCTACCTGCAGGCGGACGCGACGTACGGCCGGCGAATGGTTGGCTTTCTGCAGCGCGCACTCTCCGCCGCAGCGCCCCCGCTCACCGCGCACTGAGCACGGCATGGGCCGCACCAGCCGCCATCAGACGGCTGCACCGCTGACCAACCCCTTCAAACGCGACATCATGCCACTTGCGGTCGCGACCGTGGCATCGGTCGGCCCGGCACTCGGCGACGTCATGCTGGCGGCCGCGCTCTCCAGGGTTCCCACGAGCATCACGCGTGGGCTGATGTGCTGACCACTCGTCCGGCGGACTCGCTCCACCACCTGGAAACAGAGCAGTGAGGTGCCGCCGAGCTGGAAGAAGTTGTCGCCCGGGCCGACATCGCCGACGCCCAGCGCTTCCTTCCATGCGTCGGCCAGCACCGACTCGGCTGGAGTGCGTGGCGCAACCCGCAGCGGAGCCTGGTCCGCAATCGCGAACGGTGATACCAGGTGGCCGGGCTCGATTGTCCCGCCTGGCGCCAACGAAGCGGCATCGAGCGAAATGAACCGCTGCGGCACACAACGGTCCGGAAGCGTTTTCCGAATGGTCGTGCGCAATTCCGCGTCACCAACACGCGCGCCGTCTTCCGTCACGATGTAGGCGACGAGCCGGCGCGCCCCTGTGGCATCACGGTGCACGGTGACCGCAGCGTGCCGCACGGCGACATGCGCCTGCAGCGCATCCACGAGTGCGGCGGGCTGCACTGGCGCGCCGTCGAGCCAGATCCAGGTGTCATCATCCTCGAGCAATTGCACGCGTCCATCACTGGTGACACGCGCGCGCGCCGCGAGCAGCACCCGTGCCGTCGCCGTCTCGACCACGAGCTGCCCGGGTATGCCGGTCGCCTCGATCCTGCCGTCCGGATCACACACGGCACGCGGCCACGGCGTGAGCGGCGTCCCGGCGTAGAAGCCCGCATCATCGTCGCTGACGCGATGCACCGCGCTGGCGCCGCCGTCACACACCGTGCCGACCAGCGTGAAGACACGAGGTACCCGCACGACGAGTGCGTGAGCGAGTGATACAGGTCGTGCCCCCATCGTCACGACCGCCGTGAACCGCTCCGAAGCCTGCCACGACGTGGCCAGCAGCCCGCGCCAGACTTCCTCTGCCGCGACGAGAAGCGTCGCACCGACGTGCACCAGTTCGTCGGCCAGATCGCGAGAATCGTCCCGCGCGTCGTCGGACGCGATCACCAGCGTCCCACCGCTCGCGAGGGGAAGCAACCACTCCAGCAGCGCTGACGGCACCGCGACATCCTGCACGGTCAGCACGACGTCGGCGCCATCGAGTGCGAGCTGGTTCGTCAACTCGCGCAGTTGTATCGCCAGCAGTTCGCCGGAAATGACCTGCCACACGACGGTACCGCCGGCACCAGGGGCCGTGACGACCAGGGCCGGCTCCGCCGGCGCGACGTTGATGGCGGGGGCGTTTCCGCTGGGCGGCATTTCGGCATACACCAGGCACAGCACGCCAAACGCCGCTGGTGCATCGGCGATGACGAGCGTCGCGCCGCACGCGCTGATCACACGCTGCCGATGTACAGCGGCATCGGCCGGATCGAGGAACGTGATGGCGGCGCCAGCCCGCAGCGCCCCGAGTGCCGCGACGACGCGATCAGCCCCGGGCGGCAGCATGATGGCGACGGTGTGCGGCGTCGTGCCGGGCTGGCCCGCAATGGCCGCTGCGACGCGACGCGCACCGGCATCGACGTCGGCATACGTGAGGCTGACGCGTCCGGCCCGGATGGCGATGCGATCCGGAACTTCGCTCGCCCGCTGCGCGACCGCATGGTGCACCGGCACTGCGCCTGCCGCGCCGGGGGCGCGCAGCGGGGCCGCCTGCGACGCGGTCCCGGGTTCACGCAGATCGAAGCTGCCGATCGTCGCATCGGGGTGCGCCATCGCGGCGAGCAGGAGGGTGCGCAGTTGCGTCAACATCAGGTCGGCGGATGCGCGGCCGAACAGCCCTGTGTCGAAGTTCAGCACCGCGAGCATGCCATGCCGCGACTCCATCATCCAGAGCATCATGTCGTTCGTCGCGGAGAACTGCGGCACATGCTGCTGCGCCACCGTGACGGCGCCGAGCGCGGTGGGCCGTTCACGCGCATCCTGCATCGAGAAGAAGACACGGAGCGGAGGCACACGCACGCCGAGGCGCTCGAACGGCAGCTCCTGATGGCTGAACGCATCGAGTGTGGTCTCACGCACCGCGGTCAGCAGGTCACTGAATCGAAGCGACGGGACGACCATCGTCCGCAGCAGGACGGTGTTGACGAATGGACCGATGATCCGTTCGAGCTCCGGGCGCGTCCGCGCGCGGACCGGTGACCCGACCAGCAGGTCCTCGATGCCGCTGTAACGGTGCAGCACGACATTCCACGCCGCGAACGTCACCATGAAGAGCGTACTGTCCCGCGCCTTCGCAAAGGCACGCAGCTGCTCGACCTCATCGGGCGTGAATGCAAGCGTCGCCAGGTCGCCCGCGAGCGTGGACGAGCGGTCACGAGGGCGGTCGGTCGGCAGGACGAGTTCCGCCAGCTCGCCGGACAGCTGACGCTCCCAGAACGCCCGCTGTCGAGCCGCGTCGTCGCTCGCCAGCCACGTCGCCTGCCAGGCTGCGAAGTCCCGATAGGTGACGGGCAGCAGTGCAAGCGACGCACCGGCGTTCGAGTAGAAGGCGTTCAGGTCGTGGAGGAACAGGTCAAAGCTCCAGCCGTCCCAGATCATGCCGTGTTGCAGCGTGTACAGCAGGTGCTGACCCGCACCGAGGCAGATCAGCACCGCGCGCAGGAGCGGCGCCGTTGCGAGCTCGAATGGCGTCAGCTGCTGGGACCGGAAGAACTCGTGCAACGCCTGCCGTTGCGCTGCCTCGGCATGCGACGAAAGATCGAGCCGGGCGAGCACGAAGCTCGTGGTCGGCTCGATCACCTGCCATCGTTCACCGTCGACGATCTCGAAACGTGTCCGGAGCGTGGCGTGCCGCTCGATGACCTGTCGTATCGCTCGCTCCAGTCGCTCGACGTCGAGGTCACCCTCCAGGAGCCATGACGCACTGTGCGCGTGTGCCGATGCCTGTGCCGGCTGCAGCTCCTCCAGCATCCAGAGACGTTCCTGCAGCACCGACAGCGGCCCGCGATTGGCGGCGGGCTGTGCCACGATCGGCTCGAGCACGGGCGCCGGGGGACCGCCGACGTTGGCGGCCTGCTCGGCATCGATCAACGCCGCGAATGCCTGCACCGTCGGTGCCTCGAAGATCCGGCGGAAGCAGAGCTGCACGCCATGGTCGCGTCGGAGTCGCGCCAGCACCTGTGACGCAAGCAGCGAGTGCCCACCCAGCGCGAAGAAGTCGTCATGGATGCTGATGCGCTGCACACCCAGCGCCTCGGCCCAGAGCGTCGCCACCGTCCGCTCCGATGTGGTGCGAGCCTCGACGAATGGGGCCATGACTGCGGCCGCGGCGCCAGCGTGCGGAGCCGGAAGAGCCTTGCGATCCACCTTGCCGCTTGGTGTCAGCGGCAACGCATCGAGGCCAACGAACAGGTTCGGCACCATGTAGTCGGGGAGCGCTCGGCGCGCGAACGTACGCAACGCCTCCGGCAACGCTCCCCCACCCTGCAGGACGACATAGGCGACGAGACGGACATCCGCCACACGATCCTCGCGTGCGATGACGGCGGCCGCCTGCACGCCGGGGAACCGTGCGAGCACCGTTTCGATCTCGCCGGGCTCGATGCGGAATCCACGCACCTTGACCTGATGATCGTTGCGCCCGAGGCATTCGAGCTCACCCGTCGGCAGCAATCGCACGAGGTCACCCGTGCGGTAGCAGCGCGCTCCCGGTGACGCAGGGTCGTCGATGAAACGTTCCGCCGTCAGATCGCTGCGATGCAGGTATCCCGAAGTGACACCACGGCCGCCAATCAGCAGCTCGCCGGCCACGCCGACCGGCACCTGCTGCCTACGCGCATCCACGACACGGATGCGCGTATTCGCGATCGGCCTGCCGATCAGGATCCGCTCGACGGGCGATGTAATGCGTGCGAAGGTCGACCAGACGGTCGTCTCGGTCGGACCATAGCCGTTCCAGACGTCGCGTACGCAGGCGACGAGCTGCTGCGCGAGGTCCCGCGGCATTGCCTCGCCGGTGCAGATCAGGCGCACCGTCGGGCCGCCACGCCAACCGCTCGCGAGCAGCATGCGGTAGGTCGCGGGTGTCGCGTCGATGAAGGTGACCCCGCTGTCCGCAATCAGTGCTGCGAGTTGCGCGCCATCCGACGCCGTCTCGCGCGAGGCGAGCACGATGCGGGCGCCGACCGTCAGTGGGAGCAGCACTTCCGAGACGGCGATGTCGAACGACAGCGTCGTGATGGCAAGCACCACATCCTCGGCCGAGAGTCCGGGCTCGCGCTGGACGCTGCACAGCAGGTTGACGACGGCGCAGTGTGGAACCAGCACGCCTTTGGGCCGGCCGGTGGACCCCGACGTGTAGATCACGTACGCAATGTCGTCCGGCCGTGCCGACGCGATCCCGATCGGCAGTGGCGTGGACGGACATGCCGCAATCGCTGCGGCATCGGCGTCGATTCGCACGACGGCGGCGGCTGGCAGCGCCAGTGCCGTCGCCTGGTGCGCATCGGTCAGCAACACCGCCAACGCAGCGTCGCGAGCCATGAAGGCCAGTCGATCGACTGGGTAGGACGGATCGAGCGGGACGTATCCGGCGCCGGATCGCAGGATTGCGAGCAGGCCCACGAGCAGGTCGGGCGTGCGGTCGAGGCAGAGGCCGACCAGCGTGCCGCGAGCGGCCCCGAGGCTCCGGAGATGGTGCGCCAGCCGGTTGGCGCGTGTGTCGAGATCGGCGTACGTGACGACGGCACCGTCCTGTTGCACGGCGACGGCACCCGGCGTCCGCAGCATCTGGGCGGCAATCAGGTCGTGCACGCAAGCATCGAAGGGGACCTCAAGCGCTGTCTGGTTGCAGCGGGCCAACGCCTCGTGATCCGCATCCGTCAGCAGCGGCAGCGCGCCGACGTCCGTGTCGGTGGACTTGGCCATGCCTTGCAGCAGGACCACATAACTCGCGAGCCAGCGCCGGACGGTGGCCGCATCGAACAATGCGGCACTGTACTGGCATTCGAGCACGATCCCGGCCTGCGTTTCGACGGCATTGACGAACAGTTCGAAGTTCTCGTAGGCACGTGGAACCGTCGTCATCGACGCCACGATGCCACTGAAGCTGATCGCTGATGCCGGCAGCGCGCGATCCAGGTTGAAGATCACCGCCACGAGCGGCGGGCGGCTCGGGTCACGCGCCACCGGCAGTCGCGCCAGCAGGCTGCCCAGCCCAAGCTGCTGATGCTCCGCAGCATCGAGCGTGCTGGCGCGCAGTGCGTTGAGCATCGCGCTGACCCGCGCGTCGGGTGGCACCTGCACCCGCACCGGCAGCGTGTTGACGCAGTGCCCGACGAGTCCCTCGTCACCGCTCGCCGCCTGTCCGGCCGAGGGCACACCGATCACGAGATCATCCTGTCCCGTGAGACGGTGCAGCAGCGTCGCAAAGCCACCCAGCAGCGTGACGAACAGGCTGCTGCCCGTGCGGGCACCGGCGGCGCGCACGGCCCCGGCCAACGGAGCGGGGATCAGCAGGTCCTCGCGGCCAGCCTCGAACGTGCGCCGCGCCGGGCGTACGCGGTCGCTCGGCAGGTCGAGGACTGGCAGCGTGCCACTGAACTGGTCGAGCCAGTGGCGCTCGTCCACCGCGCGCACCGACGAGCGGGCGGCGGTACAGGCGCGCGCGGCGTACTGCGTGAAGCGGGCGGCCGGCGGCGGTGCGGCGGCGCCGTGGAGCTGCGCGTCGTAGAGTGTGGCCAGATCACTGGCGATCACGCCGAACGACCAGCCATCGCAGATGATGTGGTGCGCGGCGATGAGCACCTCGTGATGCTGCGCCTCGTGCCGCAGGATCATGAAGCGTACGAGTGGTCCCCGCTCGAGGTCGAACGGTTCGCGCACGGCGTCGTCGAGCAGTCTGGTGCGCCGCAGGTGGCGCGCTGCATCGTCCAGCGCGGTCAGATCCACGAGCGGCAGCATCACCTGTGCCGGCTCGCCGACGAGCATTGTGAGCCCGTCCGGCGTGAACGTGGCGCGCAGCGACTCATGCCGCGCGCAGAGCGCCGTGATCGCCGCACGCAGCGCGTGCACGTCGAGCCGTCCGCGCAACGCGAGCATCACCGCCTCGGTGTAGGCCAGCGAGGCCTCGCGTGACATCTGGGCGGCAGCCCAGACCTCGCGCTGCGATTCGGTCGTCGGACAGCCCAGTGCGATCGCGGGGCCGGCAAATGGGTCGAAGGGTGCGGCGTCCTGCTCGTGCGATGACATCCAGCGGGTCCCTGGTGGCGTGCGGCGTTCGTTACGGCGGGAGATCCACGACCGGCCGCCGGGGTAGCGTCCGGACGCGCTGCGCCTTGAGGAGCCGTGCCGTCCTCCACAGAATCCCGACGAAACGGGGGCCGCGCACGAGATAGCGCTTCCACAGTCGCCGCGGGTCCTGCGCAAGGCGGTACGCCCACTCGAACCCGGCGTTGGATACCCAGCCGGGTGCCCGGCTGAGTTGCCCCGATATGAAGTCGAGACTGGCGCCACAGCCGATCGCAACAGCGGGACGGATGGCGTCCAGGGAGCGCGCAATCCAGAGTTCCTGCTTCGGTGCACCGAGAGCGACGAACACGATGTCCGGTCGCGCCGCCCGGACGCGCTCGAGGACCGCCGCGTCCTCGGGCGCATCGCCATTCATGGAGACGAACGCCGGGTCCACGCCGACGATGCGCACGCCGAAGCGCGCCGAGAGTTGCTGCGCAGCCAGCTCCGCGGCACCCGGTACGCCCGGCATGCCGCCGAGCATGTACACACTCCAGTGCTCCCGAGCCGCCAGCTGCACGATCGGAACGATCATGTCCGAGCCGGAGAGCTTCTCCGGGATGCGCTGCCCGAGGAGCCGCGAGGTCCACACCAGCGGCATGCCATCCGCAAACGAGAGATCCGCCCGACGATAGGCCCGACGCAGCCCCTCGTGCTCGTCGGCCATCACGACATGGTCCACATTCGGCGTGAAGATCGCGCCGCCCCGCCGCCGGCGCACCAGGTCGCGCACCGAGTCGAGTGCATCATCGAATGCGAGTGCATCGACCCAGAGCCTGCCGAACCGTACCCGGTGTCGCACGCGCGACCTCAGTGAGAGACGGTGATCGCGCCAAGAAACGCCCCGCGGCCGACGACGGCCATGGTACGGCGTGCAGCATCCAGCGGCGTGTCACCAAGTGGCACGACCATCACCGCACCATCGCAGGCGCGGATGATGGGCACCGCGCTGTTGTCCTCGAGCGGTGAGGCGACCGCAATGATCGTCCGCTGCTCGAGCGAGGTGCGCGCCTCGATCTCGGCGACCACCCCCTGGATGCGCGACGGTACCAGGCGCTCCGCCTCGATCAGCCCGAGCAACGGCTCGTCGTACGAGCGACCGGCATTGGCCAGTGCCCGCGCGAAGGCCAGTACCGACACCCCGGGATGTGCGGGCACCAGCACCAGCGACGTCCAGCGATGCTGGGCGAAGGCAAACCACACCGGGGGCCAGTCCTCAGGACCGGCCACGATGTCGGGCCGCGCGATCAGGCGGACCCCGTCGATCTCCTCCGGCCATTCGTCGAGTCGTGCCGTGATCTCCGGCTCCACGTCCTGCGGTTCACGTGTCCGACGTCGCTTCAGGTTGATTCCGATCATCGCTCATCCGGGCGCGCAGTGCGCACCCAGGCTCCGGTACGGCGGGTGGACGTGAACAGCAGCGTCAGTTTCCAGACGGCGAACACCGGCGCCCAGGCAAGATCGAGTATCGCCCGCGCACCGCTGCCGGACAGCATTGCGCCGCGAGTGACGTACAGCAGCAGGCAGAGCATGGCCAGCAGCCAGGGGATGACGCCGATGCCACTGGCAGCGCCACGGATCGTTGCGGTTGCCGCCGCAAGCAGGCCGGCCATCACACAGGCGCCAAGCGTCGTCAGCGGAGGCACGAGCAGGTCGGCGGCCAGATCCATCGCCACCCGGCCAGGCGCGCGGCGCGACGCCGTCAGCAGTGGCGGCACGTTGGTCCGGATCAGCTGCAGACGCCCGCCCTCCCAGCGCTCGCGCTGTGTCCGCGACGCCGAGGCCGTGGCCGGCATGTCGCCGTGCACCCTGGCTTCGGGCACATAAGCCACCCGTATGCCCGCGAGGCCAAGCGCAATCCCGTACTCGACATCCTCGACGATGGAGAATGCGCGCGGCGGGACGCGTCGCAGCAGCGCGCTGCTGAACCCCATGCCGTTACCGCGCAGGCCGCACGACAGGTGCAGCCGTTCGCGTCCGAGCGAACGGACGGTGTGAAACATCGTCAGGGCCAGCACCATCAGCCGCGTGCGCCACGAGGCCTGCGCGTTGCGCACGCCGTACTCCGCCTGAACAGCCTCGTCGCCACGCTCGAAGCGGGTGCTGAACGCCTGAAGCAGGTTGGCTGCGACGCTCGTGTCGGCATCGACCACCACCACCGCGTCGGCGAATCCCGCCGCCAGCGACGCGGCATAGCCGTACGCCAGCGCGTAGCCCTTGCCACGCTCGCGCGCGTTCCGCCGTTCGAGCACGATGGCGCCGGCGTCGCGGGCGCGATCAGCGGTCGCGTCAGTGCAGTTGTCGGCGATGACGATCACACGGAACTGCTCCACCGGATAGCTGACGGCACGCAGTGATGCGACGGTGGCGCTGATGCCGGCCGCCTCGTCGTGCGCCGGCACGAGTACATCGAACCGCGTCGCCGTGCCACCCGCAGGCGGACTCGTTCGGGCCGACAGCAGCGTGAGGAGCGCGAGGTACCCCGTGGCCACCACGACCGGGACGGACAGCAGGACCAACGCGACGTCCCAGCCCGTGGTGGTGGACGTCAGCACGGTCATCATTGCACACCGCCGACCCACGAGACGGTGGTCGCCACGGGCGGATCCTCGCGTCGCGTGCCGAAGAAGCGGAATCGACGCGGCACCGCGCCAGTGGATACGGCGAGCTTCGCCGACATCGCCAACGCGACGGCCAACGTCAGCGTCGAGTTCAGGTGCTGGGTGCCAATGTCGCCCCACGCCTGCAGCATGTACGTGACCATCATGCAGATCGTCATCGCGGCGGCCGATCGCTCCCCCGCCGTCCGGGCAAAGAGGTACGCGCGCCGGGCGAGAAAGATGCCGATGCTGAGTGGCATCCAGAGCAGCGTGAAGCCGGTCAGCCCACCGACGCTCCAGAGCCACAGCACGCCGTTGTGGGCCATGTAGCGATACTGCGGATAGGCGTGCGAGATGTCGTCACCCTTCACCTCCTCGATGTACTCGTGCCCCCACCCGCTGCCGAGAATCCTGGACTGCTTGAGTGTCACGAGGAGGTTGTAGTTCTCGACGTCACGCGTCGAGCTGGATCGGTCGTCCTGCTTCACGACGGACATCACGAGCTTGGCCGGCTTGAACACCTTGCTGTTCGCCACCTGCCCAACGGAGACGTACACGAAGGCCAGCGGCATTGCCAGCAGGCCGTACCGGATGATGGCGCGCTTCATCGGCCCGCGCAGCATGAGCGCGATCATGAAGAGGGACACCGCGATGTTCACGAAGCAGAGCCGGCGGTTGTTGAGCACCACGCCGAGCATGATCCACAGGCCCACCGTGCCGAGCAGCACGAGGTAGCGCCACCGCATGGTGTGGAGGTACCGGGAGACGAGCGTGGCGATGGAGATGCTGAAGAGGATCGAGTCGTAGTGGCTGGTGAGGGTGGCCGGCTCGAACACCATTGGCCGGGCCACGGTGACATAGAACCACACGACACTCACCAGCTTGAGGCAGGACGCGGCAATGATCAGGTTCAGCACGAGATCGAAGTCGCGCACGCCGCGCAGCGTCAACACGAAAAGAACGGTCACGGTCGGGAGCCAGAGCAATTGGCGGATCTGCCAGAGCGACTGACGGAAGTCACCACCGCGCACGCCCACGCCCCACACCTCGAGCCACACCACACCGACGAATGCCAGCGCGACCACGGCATACACCGCACTGGTCGCGGGCAGGCGCCCCGTCCGGTCGACCCGGATGCGGAGCAGGGCCCGGGCCGCCAGCAGCAGCAGGCTCAGGACGTAGAGCAGGTCGACCGCGGAGAACCGAAGCGCCTCGACCGGGAACACCTTGTTCAGGTTCTCGAACAGCACCGAGTACATCGGGTACAGTGGCGGTTCCCAGAGGCCACCACCCGGCAGTTCGATCGGCAGCGAATCGCAGAGCGCCGCGAAGAACACGAGCCCAAACAGCGGCACGCGCAGCGGCAGCGCCGTGAACAGGTACGCGCCCAGCACGAGCAACAGCGGCACCGAGGCGATGATCGGGTCGCCGAAGACCAGCAGCAGGCCGGAGAGGCTCGTCACCACTGCCGCGATGAACAGCAGGGTGCCCCGCCCCGGCAGCGCCACGCCAGCCGGCGCGCCAGGCACGGCCGACGTCAGCGGCATCGGACCTGCCACCGGCGCACTCACCGTCGCTTCACGTCCGCCAGCACCGGCAGGCCGAGTTGCCGGTCAACCTGCCACGGTTCCAGCACACGGCCGCTGCCGAAGTCGAGCATGACCACCGTGAACAGCGTGGCCAGCACGGCGAGGATGAACCCGCCCACGATCAGCAGCGCGACCTTCGGCTTCTTCGGCTCCTTCGGGATCCGTGCCGGCTTGATCACACTGTAGCGATACTTGAAGGCGGCCCGCGCGGTCTCCATTTCGATGCGCGCCCCCTCCAGACGGTCGAGCAGGTCCTCATAGTCACTGGTCGCAATCTTGAGCCGTGACTTGGCGAACGTCACCTCCGGCGCCTCCTGCGAGTCCACGGACGGTCGCGTCAGCCGCTCGAGCGCCGCACGCTCGAATGACGGCGCACCACCTGCCGCCACCTGCCCGTCTCGCCAGCCCAGCGCCGTCAATCGGGACACCGCAGCGGCCTCTCGCGTGCGGAGCTCGCCGATCTGCGGCGACGGCAGCTCGATGGCCTTGACGTTCTCCTCGGCGGCCGTCACGTCCGGATGCGCTGAGCCAAAGGTGGCGCGTAGCTCCTGCAGTCGCGCCTGCGCGGCAAGCAGTCGCTGCGAGCGCGACGTCGCGATGTCGGCGATGGTCTGCTGCACCGTGCGCAATTCGGCCTGCAGCGCCAGCACCGCGGCCGAGGGGGCGGCCGGAGCCGCTGGTGCCATGGCCACCGGCTCGACGACCCGGGCCGCACCGCGCCGCGGCAAGGCCGCGTTGATCTGTGCCAGTGCCTCCTGAATGGCGCGCTGCGATGACGCCACGTGCCCCTCGAGGATGCCGACCGACTCGCCGATGAGTGAGATCTCGGAGGCGTGCCGCTGCTCGAAGAAGTTCTGCTGTGCGGTCTGCACGATGCGATAGCCGATCGTGGCGCTCGGCCAGTCGAGGCCAATCGTCACCGTGCCCTCGGCCGACTCGACGTACATGCGCTTTTCGATGAAGCCAAGCATGGCCTCGACCCGATCCTCCTCCGTCGGCGGTCCCTTGATCGCTGCGACGATCAGGTCGCGGACCTTGCCGAGCGGCGAGCGCAGTTCATCCCACGCGTCCATGAGCTTCGTCTGCCGCATGATCTCGAGCAGGTTCGCGCGCTTCAGCACCGCCTCGGCGGCCAGGCGTGTGGGCGAGTCCGATTCGGTCGGCACGGCACGCTTCGGGTTGCCGAGCGCCGGCATCACGAAGTTCTTCTCGGCAAAGAACTTCGTCTCGATCAGGTAGTGCTTGGGCGTGATCGCGATCGCAATGCCGACCAGCGTCAGGAGGCCGACGAACAGTTGCGTCGCCAGCCGCCGGTGCCGCTTGACCGATCGCCACGGGAAGCCCGCAGCGATCTGCAGATTCGCCAGCTCGAAGACCGGCGCCTCCTCCTCATACGAGGACGGACGCCGCTCACCAAGCGAGGCCGACTGCCCGGGACGCTGGATCGCATAGGTGCGAGGGGCTCGGCGCGCCAGCGACCTCTCGCTGTCCGAGTCGTCGTTGCGGGCGGGAAGGTTCATCGGCGGGACACTCGGACGGCAATCATGAAGGAAGGCGCGGCAGCACGTAGATGATCGAGAACATGTAGACGGCGTTGACGAGGACCATCAGCAGCAGCGTCCGTCGCAGTCCCCGGCTGGCCGAGGGATCGCGCGCCGTGCGCATGGGCACCACGACCGTGAACAGCAGGATCGACAGGAGAAGGAACTTCTGCATCGTGGGATGCTCGCGGCCGTTCCGTCCGTTACTCGACCACCACGATGTCACCCTGCTGCAGGCGGAAGCGACCGGCCGGTCCCGTGTCCGTCAATCCGGCGAAGGTGAAGCGGATGCGCACCGGCGTCGGCACCTTCCGCAGCACGAAGATCCGATCCTTGTGCGCGAACTCGGTCAGGCCACCGGCGCTCGCCAGCGCTTCGGCGACACCACTGCCCGGATCGATCGCGTAGGTCCCGGCCTTGTCGACGGCGCCGAGCACGGTGACCTTCACCGGCGGGACCTCCTCGACCACGACGTTCACGCGCGGGTTGAGCACGAAGTTGCCGTCCTTGAGCGCCTTGACCACGGCGGCGGCAACCTGTGACGGCGACCGGCCCACGACCAGCACGTCGTTGATCAGCGGCATCGCCAGCCTGCCATCGCTCCGCACCCGACCACGCGTCGAGATCTTCTCGTTGTCGAACACTTGCACCGCGAGCAGGTCGCCGACGCCGACGACATACTGCGCATCCGCCGTCGAGGGATCACTCGCCACGAAATCGGCCGCCCAGACGAAGGGGCCCTTGGTGCCCGATGCGCAGCCCGTGAGTGAGACGAGTGCACACAGCAGGACGACGGCCGCGCCGCGCACGGCGCGCGGGGGATGGATGTTCTGGGGCATGGCGAATCGTGGGGTGGGGACGGGTCGGAAGGAGCGGGTCATCGCGAACCGAGCGAGTAGCCGACAGCGACCTGGCCGCCGTACCCGGACGCCGTCACGAAATCCCTCCGTTGTCGATACGACGCACCCAGGCCGAATGTCACGCCGGAGGCGAGCACTCGCCGCATGTCGGCCGTCACCGCCTGTGACGTGAACGTCGGCCCGATGCCATCGGACGGCACGCTGGCCGCAACATTCCCGCCCAGTGACAGGAAGGTGCCCTTCCGCGTGCGGTATTCGTAACTCACCGACGCGATGTCGTTGATCAGCAGCAAGCCGATCCCGAACGCCTGCGCGACGGTGCGCGAAGCGCCCGTGAGCAGCACACCGGGCCCGAGCGAATCGCTGTACTGCAGCACGCCGGTCGGCACGTACGATGGCTCGAATCCGGTCGAGGTGCGAGACAGGCCCGCCGCGACACGCAAGGTTCCGGAGCCGACGCGGGGTTCCCAGGCTGCCGAGAGGCTCTGACTGCGCAGCGGGATCGCCTGCGCCGCACCGTCCTGCACCTGCGCCTCGAGGCCGAACCGCTCACGCGAGTTGTACCGATGCATGAGCTCAGCTGAGGCGGTATAGGCGTGCCCGGGAACGAGGGTCACGTCGTCAAAACGCGTATCGGTGTAGCCGCCCTCGATCACCAGCGACGTCAGGGCGGTCAGCCGCTTCTCGAGGCCGGCCGTGGCGACGGTGCTCGTCTGGTTGCTGATGGCGAGCAACGGCAGCCGCGTCCCCGCCACGGTCGCGGCGAGCACCTTCTGGAAACCGGCACTGGCCCAGCCGCTGGTGAATGCGGTGAACCGACGGCTCGCGTCGATCAGGCCGCCGTAGTTGATGGTGTTGAAGTCATCGACTCTGCCGTACCTGAGCAACGAACCGCTGGCCGAGACACCAATGCGGCTGCGAGGGCGGATGCGGACGAGCGTCAGCGCACTGTTCATGCGGCGGATCTCGTCCGCGTCCTTGCTGTCGAGAAAACGCACGTTGCTGTCCCAGCCCTGGTCCGCGGTCGTGACCAGCAGCCAGCTACTGCGGCTCTCGGGTCGCGCGCGCGCCTGCGTGATGCTGCGCTGCGCGCCCAGTCCAGACCCGGCGCTGGCCAACAGCATGACGACCGCGAGCACCCTCGTGCACCGCGCCGCGCCCTGCAGCTCCCGCCCGGTCATCGGAGCGCCGAACCAGTGAGCTGCTCGGCCTGGCGCAACCGGTAGGCGGCGGCGGAGGTGCCGTCGATGCGGCGAGCACGAGGCCGCGCCTTCCGACCGAGCATCAGTGCCAGCGGAACCGGCGTCCGCCCGCCGAGCGTGAGGATCGTCGCGGCGGCAATCATCAGGTCGAGGCGGAAGGACACGTTCCGCACGTAGATCAGGTCGTAGTGGATCCATTGATGGAAATCACCGGTGGCCCGATCCTTCCGGCAGACCTGCCAGAGGCCCGTGATGCCGGGACGCACGGACAGGCGGCCGTTTCGCCATGGAACACAGATCTGATTCTCACGAAACGGCGAGGGTCGCGGGCCGACGAAGCTCATCTCGCCACGAACCACGTTCCAGAGCTGCGGCAACTCGTCCACGTTGAGCCGACGCAGCCAGTACCCGACCGTCGTCACCCGCGGATCGTGATCCATCTTGAATTGAGGCCCGTCCATCTGCTGCTGCCCGGCGAGCTGGCGCTGCATCTCGCTGGCGTTGGTGAGCATGCTGCGGAACTTCCAGCACGTGAAGGCACGGGCATCCTTGCCCTCGCGGGTGTCCCCATAGAAGATCGGCCCGCGGGACGTGAACTTCACGAGCATCGCCATCACCAGCAGGATCGGCGACAGGAGCACGAGCGCCAGCAGCGCCAGCAGCGGCTCCAGCAGGGCCCTGATGCTGACGTAGGTCGGGAGGGCGCCGCGGCGCGCGGGCTCCGGGGCCGCCACGAGGTGCGGCTGGGCATTGCGACGCTGGCGACCATGGGCCGATGCATGCTGCTGTTCACCGCTGACGACGTGATGGCGGACCGTCGTGCCGCGCGCCACGACGGCTTGCGGCAGCACGAGACACTGCGCCACGACCGCGTCGGCCTCGACCCGCGCCCCTTCACCGATCAGCGCCGGGCCGATCACGAGCGCGCCCGCACCGACCTCCGCGCCTGCCGCGACGAGCACGGGGCCGACCAGACGCGCGTCCGGGTGGATGGTCGCGAGATCGGAGACGAGCGCGATATCGCCACGCGCCCGCTCACTCGTGGGCTCATGCGTGGCGAACGCCGTGATGCGGCGATCCGCGAGCGCGAGTGCCCCGGCTTCGTCCTGCAGGTCGAAGCAGTCACCATGGTACGGGACATCCTGCGACGGCACGCCACTCGACGCGAGCTGCATGCGCAGCGCCTCGAGCGAGGTGAGCATGAGCGGCATCGCCACCTGCGCACAGGCGACGGGGACCATCGACGCGAGCACGCCAGAGGGAAACGGCCAGGTCACGGGCTCGAAGTATCGCTGAATCCGATGCACCCGCCCGTCCGCATCCGTCTGCACCAACTCCTTGGTGTGCTGCGACGGTGCCTCGAACGCGACGAGGTGGCGGACCATGCGGGCGTCATGGGCGTCGGCACTTGCCAGTGCCCGCAGGTCCACGCCGTCCGCCGGATAGCAGACCGGCGACACGAACAGCAGCACGTCGGACGCCGCGAATCGATGCAGGACGCTGGCGAAGGCGTCGACGCGCTGCACCGACTCGACTCGGCCGCACAGGCGGCCGACCTGCCGGATGTATGCGTCATCCGGTTCGAATGTCGTCAGCACCACCGGCGGCTGCGCCGAGACGCGTCGCACGCGCTCCATGACCTCGTGCAGGAGCAGGTCTGCGGCCGTCGGCAGCAGCAGCAGCGACCCCCCATCGACATCGTGTCCGAGATAGGAGGGACGCACATCCAGCAGCACCGGCACCAACGTCATCGCTGCGGTGCCTGCGAGGGGCGGACGTACGCGGCGAAGCCGGTGCGGAGACGCTCGGTCGCCGCCGTCAGATCGGGCAGCAGGTCGGCAGTCGGCGCACGGGACGCCGCAGCGCGGGGGGCAACCGGAGTCCCGTCGGGCAGGTGCGTTGCGTTCTTCAGATGCTCGCCCGCCGGCACCATGCAGCGATCGGCGAGCACCGACGAGTCGATGATCGCCCCGTCACCCACGACGCAGTCGTCCCATACGAATGAGCGCGAGACGAGCGCGCCGACACCCACGATCGAGCGCTGCCCGATCGAGGCGGGCCCGACGACCACCGCGTCCTCCTCCACCCGTGCACCATCGCCAAGCAGCACCGGGCCGACCAGCCGGGCGCTGGGATGCACGAATGCCGTCGGGTGATGCATGCCGTCGCCGACGCGGACATAGTGCGACAGAAACGTCGGTCGCTCGACGGCGCGCGAGACGAGCCAGCGGCTCACGGAGGCGTAACTCGCATAGTCCATGATCTTCGCCGACAGGCCGGACACTTCGTGCATCGCCACATGGCGTCCGGCACTGTTGAGCCGGCCGAGCAGGCCTTCCTTGATGTCCTGATAGCCTGTCGCGGGTACCGATGTCAGGGCATCACGCTCGAAGACGTAGATGCCCGCAGGCTGCCGGCGCACGCCGCTCGCCATGCCACGACGCCGTCGATCGAACTCGACGACCACCGTCGCCACGGCGCCCGACGCGCGATGCGCCGTCAGCAACGCCGCGAAGTCGAGCGTCGGGATGATCGTGCCCTCGAGCACCACGAAACGGTCGGCGGCGGTCATCACGGCCGCGTCGCGTGCACAGCCTGCGGGGCCGCGCGGCTCCTGATCCTCGAAGTACTGCAGCGACAACGTGTCCGGCGAGCCACCCCCGAGCGCCGCCCGGAGCGAACGTGTCGCGCTGTTGGCACAGAGCACGGCCGTGCGGATGCCCGCGTCGCGCAGCCACTGCAGCGGGTACTCGATCAGCGGCGTGTGGGCGACGGGCAGGAGCGGGCCGCGCAGCACACGTTCGAACACGCCATCGCCCCAGTGATGCGTACCGGCAAGCACGATGCCACACACGTCGTGCGACGCACGGTCGACCGGCACCGCCCCGGACGACCCGTCCACCGGACGCAACGTGTCACCATCCTCCGCTACGATGAACGAATCCAACGGCATGAACGACAACGTCGACACCCGGAGAACAGAAGTTTGAGCAGGCGCGATGCCACAGCGCAGCCGGCGAGCCGTCGTCGATCCCGCCGTGCTGTCGTGCTCGTGCGACGAGTCCGTGACGGGCGGCGACATGGCCGGTTGTCAGGCAGGACTCACAGGCCCAGCGCTTCGTCACGCCGCGATCCGTCGCCACCGTCAGCGGTGACGCTCCCGTTGATCGCTCCAGATGCTATCCTGATCACCCGCACGCATGATAGTGCGTTTGCATGTGAAAGGTATTCGCGTCGTGCGGCAAGAGCGTGCCGCGACACGCTGCTGTATCCAACGTGACATGCCGACATGAAATGGCAACACTCATGCATTATTGCATTGTGCGAACACGACCATTCTCCATCCGTTTGCATGACCGCCGGCTTCGCATGAAATGAGACGCTTTCCCGATCCATGCGTTCACCGTAGCCTTCCCGCAGCGCGAACGCGGCACGTGGAGCACCGCGGCCGATCGCGATGGTGGCGCGACGACGCTCCCCGCGCGACTCGAGAATGCCGAGGCTCGCAATTGTCCTTAGAACATTCTAAGCTTGGCGATGCGTGTTGAGCAACTCACCCGTCCGGCGGCAACCGTAGAGCACGGTGCTGGCGGCGGTCCGGTCGTCCTGGCGGCAGGCAGCGTGATCACCGCCATCCGTTTGCGCCGCTGTGCTGCGGTGGGGCGACGCGTGCGCGCCTTCGGCCGCATCTGGATTCACGGCGACGGACGCGTGCTGATCGGTGATGACGTGACGCTGGATGGCTCGCACGCACCGATCGAACTCTTCGCGTGGGCAGATGCCGACCTGGTGATTGGCTCAGGGACGCGCATCGAGGGAGGAGCCTCCATTGAATGCACCCGCTCCATCCGGATCGGGGCACGGGTCCGCGTGGGCACATTTGCACGCATCATGGACAACCACTTTCACGCGCTCCTGGGAAACCGCCACGTCAGCCCCGAGCCCCAACCGGTCGTGATCGGCGACGATGTCGTCCTTGGTCCGCGCACGATCGTGATGGCCGGGGCGACGATTCCCGCCGGCACCGTGCACGGCGCCGCGTCGATCGTGCGCCGGGACCGGCGCCGCACCGCACGTGTACCCGACGCGTGATGGAAAACCTCCCGGTCCCTCGCCTGACGGGGCGTCTGGTGTTTCGCGAACTCGCGGGGCTGCTCGGACTACTCGTCAGCGATCCACGTCGCGGCCTCCGGCGCCTGTCGCGCTTCGTCGGGCTGGCGCGCGCGCGCGTCCTGTTGCGGAAGTGTCGGTGCGGGGCGCTGGTGGTCGCGCTGGGCGACGTGCAGGTCGAGGGAAGGGGTGAGGTGCACATCGGGGATCGGGTCCAGCTGGCCGGTGGCATGTTTGCGACCAAGCTGACGACACTCGAAGGCGCCACGCTGTCCATCGAGGCCAACACTTTGCTGAGCTACGGCGTGACAATCCGCACCGCACGACGCATCCGGATCGGCAAGCGCTGCCAGATCGCCTCCATGGTCGTGATCCGGGATCAGAACGAGCACACCATCGCACCGGTGAACATCGGCGACGACGTCTGGCTGGCGTATGGGGCGATCATCGAGCCTGGCGTCACGATCGGAGCGCACTCGGTCATCGGTGCCGGCGCCGTCGTGCGCAGCGACGTGCCGCCGTTCTCGCTGGCTCAGGGGAATCCAGCCACCTGGACGACGATCGATCGAGCGCCCGTGTCGTCAGCCGGGTGACAGCGGTTCCGACCCCGTGACGGCGGGGGCTGGAGGACCCGACGGCATGGGACGGCCGCCGACGCGCCTGACGTTCCTGGACGCGATGCGTGGCTTCGCGGCGATGTGGGTCGTGCTCTACCACGTGGCCGCGGCCGACCAGGCGCGCCAGGCGCGCGCGGCGCTGCCGGCGTTCCTTCGCGCCGCACTCTTCGATGCGGGGCATTTCGGCGTCCCGGTGTTCTTCGTGCTGAGCGGCTTCGTGATCGCACGCGCGATCGGCACCGATCGTGTCGACGCGCGTTACGTCGGACGCTTCGCCCTCCGCCGCGCAGTCCGCCTCGATCCCCCGTACTGGGCTGCGATTGCGCTCACGCTGGTGTTCGTCATGCTCAAGCACCAAATCACCGGCGACCCGACCCTGACGCACCAAAGCCCGGGCGCCGTCCTCGCGCACATGTTCTATGCGCAGGAGTTTCTCGGCATCCGCGAGTTGAATCCGGTGTTCTGGACACTGAGCTACGAGGTCCAGTTCTATCTGCTCTTCTGCACCCTGCTGGCCGTCGCTCACGTCGGTGGCAGGCCCCGGCTGCTCGCGCCATTCGGGGTGGCCGCCGTGGCCGCCGTGGTCTGGCCGCTGGTGCGAGCGCTGTACGTGCGTGGGCTGGCGCTCCCCGGCTGGCACGGCTTCCTCCTCGGCGCCTTCGCGGCGTGGGTCATCGCGGGGCGCCTGAAGCTCACGTGGTTTGCACTGTTTGCCCTGCTGCTCGTCGGCGTGTGGACCCTGACCGGTGACAGCTTCACCGTCGTCTGTCTGGCGACGGCGAGCGTGATTCTGCTCGTCGATCGGGCCGACGGACTTGCGACCTGGCTGTCGGCCCGGCCGCTGCAGTTTCTCGGCCGCATCTCGTACAGCCTCTACCTGCTGCATGTCCCGATCAGCGGTGCGGCATTCTACGCGATGCGTCGGATGCTCCCGGCATCGACGTTGGCGGAATTCGTGTCGATTCTCGTCGTGCTGGCCGTGAACGTCGCGGCGGCGCATCTGCTCTGGTGGACCGTCGAGCGGCCCAGCACCACGCTCGCTCGGCGCGTGAGGACCCGATGATCCCGGCATGGCTGCGTCGACCACCGGGCGCCCTCCAGTTGCGCCGACGAGGTGCGGGCCGAAGCGCCGGTGCGCTGCCGGCGATCGCGCTGCTCCTGCTCGCAGGCTGCGGCGATCGGACGCCTGTGCCACTGGCCGTCGACGACTACATCACGTGCATCGCCGATCGTGCCGCAGCGAGCGTGCGCTGCGTGAGCGGCAACAGTCCGACGCGCCCGCACCTCGATCGCTCAGGAACGGCGCTCGTGCTCTCCGGCCAGGAGTCCGATGTCGCCATCGTGACCCACGATGCGGTGTTCCGCGACAGCACCGTCACGTTCAACGTCGCCGTCAAGAACCTCGCGGGCCAGCGACTTGGCACCGTCGATGGGAGCGTCGCTGATCCGCGTGGCATCCGCGTGGTGTTCGTGCCACCCGGCGACTCGACCGTCTCGGGCGGCTCCGGAGACACGCTCCCGCTCGCCCGGCCAGCGCTCGGCGTCGCCTTCGTTCGTGACAGCGCCGCAAGCGCACCTGCCCCGGCGATCCGCAGCGGTGCTGTCCTCGACAGCGGGTCGGTCTCGGCGCCCGCCGCAGTGACCCTGCAGATGCCCCCTGCTGCGGCACGCGCACGGTTCGCACTGGTGGTCGTTGCGCCAGTGCAGTTCCCCCGCGGCTGGATCCGCATCAGGCCGGACGCGGCGACGGTCATCGTCGGCGAATCGACACGTCTCCAGGCTGACACCTACGACGCCATTGGCCGCGCCGCGCTGCCGGTCGCGATCACCTGGGCACTCCTCAGTGGCCGCGACGCGGCGACGCTGTCACCGAAGGGAGCACTCGAGGGTATGCACGCAGGAATGGTGCGTGTGCTGGCGGCGTGCGCCGATTCATGCGACACGCCACCGGACACGGCGTGGATCCCGGTGGCCGCGCCTGGCACCGTGACGCTGGCCGTGCAGCCGCGCTCCACCCACGCGATCTCACGCTTCATCTATGGCGTGAACTTTCTCACCGATGACGGGCAGCGGATGGCCGCGCTGCCGCCGTGGTATGGAGCCACCGTTCCCGCGACGGTCACGCTCAATCGGCTCGGCGGCAATCGGCTGTCAGCCTACAACTGGACGAACAATTTCTCGAATGCGGGGGCCGACTATCGCTTCCAGAACGACCACTACCTCGAGCCGACGACCATCCGCGGCGAGGCGATCCGCCGACGCGTTGCCGAGTCGCGGGCCCGTGGTGCCGCCACACTGCTGACGGTGCCGATGCTGCCCTGGGTCGCGGCGAACGACCGCGGCATCCCGCTCGACACGACCGGTGCAACGCACCAGCAGCGCATGCGCGATCACTTCGTGCCGAGCCGTGCAGACCCAGGTCCGAACGACCCGCCCGGCACCATCTCGCAGCGCGAATTCGTCGAGTGGTTGCACGGCGCATTCCCTGACGCCGCGCGCGACTCGCTACGCCCGATCTTCTACGCGCTCGACAACGAACCCGACATCTGGCATACCACCCATCGGGCCATCATGAGCGACACGGCGGGCGGCCGCCGGCTGCAGACGTATGATGGTTTCGCGCAGACCAGTGTGCGTTTCGCCCGCATGATCAAGTCGGTGCAGCCGCGCGCGCTGGTCTTCGGCCCCGCCACGGCGACGATCACGGGACAGCTGACGCTCGGCCAGCATCCGGACACGGATCCCGTGCATGGCGCGGATCCGTTCCTCGAAGTCTACCTGACGAAGTTCCGCGACGCGGAGGGCGTGGCCGGGCGGCGACTGCTCGACGTGCTCGACGTCCACTGGTATCCGGAGATGGCCACGCGCGGCGGCAGTGTCGCCGATGACATGGCCGAACAGGACACGACCATGCTCCGCGTCCGGCTCGCCGCGACCCGCTCGCTCTGGGACTCGACGTACAACGAAGGCAGCTGGGTGTCTCGTGTGACCGATGGCGCGGTGCAGCTGATCCCGCGACTGCGACGCATGGTGGCACGCCGGTATCCGGGCACCTCGCTCGCGATCAGCGAATACTTCTACGGCCGCGGCGGAGACATCGCGGGCGGCATCGCGCAGGTCGATGCGCTCGGCATCTTCGGACGCGAGGGACTGTTTGCGGCGACCCTCTGGCCGCAGGCGCAACCGGCGGCGTACGGCAACAGCGGTGCCCGGGCCTATGCATACATCTTCGGCGCGTTCAGCCTCTTTCGGGACTTCGATGGCGCCGGCGGCAGCTTCGGACGCATCGGGCTCGGCGCGCACAGCTCCGACGCCGCGCGCGCAACCATCTACGCCAGCGTCCGCGATGACGGGAAGCGCATCCTCGTCGTGACGAATCACACGGCGAGAGACATCGATGCCATCATCCCGATGACGAACGGTTCGCAGGCACGTGCGGCACAGGTCTGGACCATGCGCGCCGGGGCGCCAGTGCCGGCGCGTGGCCCCGACCTCACCACGGCGCCCGGGGGCGCCCTCACGTTCAGGATGCCGGCACTGTCGGCGTCAACGCTCCTGCTCGACCCGTGACGGCGATGCCGCGATCACCTCGCCGTCGGCTGCGCTGGCGGTGGTTTGTCCGCGCGTGCGGATCGTCGGCGCGGCCACCTCGACCACGCTGAATTCCGGCACCGAGACCATGACGACGGCATTGGCCATGATCTTCGTGCCCCGCCCGATCGTGATCGGCCCGAGCAGCGCGGCCCCCGGACCGACGTGCACGTCCTCGCCCAGTGTCGGTCCACCGACGAGGCGCGTCACGGGATCGATGCTCACGCCAAGCGTCACCGACTGAAACAGGATACATCCGCTGCCGACGCGCGCCTCGCGGCTCAGCACGAGCGACGATCCGTGCACGATCGCCACGCCCGGTGCGAGGTCGGCATCCCAGTGGATCTCGGCGCCGTAGAGATGCCGGATGAGACGCGACTGGATCATCGCCAGCGGTGTGAGGCGCAGGCTGCGCAGCAGCCGCATCACCCGATAGGCAATCAGCATCTGGAAGCCGATGCGGCGCACCGCATCGACGGGCAGCCACCCGGCCTTGGGGGCTCCACCCGCTCCGTAGCGCTCATCGCCACGACGCAGCGCCGCGTGATCGGCGCGCACCGCGTGCACGAAGGCGCGGACGGCGTTCACGAATGCCCTCGCACGGAACGGCGCGCGCTATCCGCCGCGCGAGTCACGGGCGTAGACCTCGAGGTACGGCTCGGTGGTCGCGGCCAGCAGCGCGGCGAATGCAGGCAGGTCGAGCCACTCCGTGCACTGCAGCTCCTGCTCCGACGAGAAAGCCTCGGCGGCAGGTTCCGCGCAGTAGTTGAAGCGGACGCCCGGCATGATCATCGCCAGGCGCTCCAGAATCATCAGCCCTTCGGCGCGGAAATCCGGGAGGTTCAGCTCGAACGAGAGATACGGAACGCGCGACGACAGCCCGCGGATCACCTCGAGTTCGAAACCCTCGACATCGATCTTGATGAAATGCGGCGTCCCGTGCGTCGCGATCAGCCGGTCGAGCGTGACCACGCGCACCGGGTACTGCTCGCTGAGCGCGAGGGCCGGCCGGTTGTCGCCATCGGCGTGGCCAAGCGACTCCACCCATTTGGCGCTGAGCGTGTTGTAGGCGGAGCCCGGCGCGATGACGTTGAACAGCAGGTCACCCTCCGCCGCCCCCACCGCAGCATCGACAATCGTCACGCCCGGCGTCGTGCGGAACTTCTTGCGCAGGATGTCGACGTTACTCCGGTCCGGCTCGACGCACACGACCTTCGGCGCCAGCTGGACGAACACCTCGCTCTTGAACCCGCGGTTGCCGCCCACGTCGAAAACGACGGCGTTGGCGGGCCACGGCCCGATGGCGCGACGATAGAATGCGACCTCGGTCTTGCGCCCCGCCACCTGATCGGGACGGAAGACCGTCAGGAAGGCGTCGTAGACGAAGGAGTATCGCAATGCGTCGAACGCACCGACGCCTGTCAGCAACTTCTTGACAGTGTCCTTGACCATATGCGGCAATGCTCGGGAGCGGAAAGTGCGTGTCGTCTTGCCAGACTGCGCAGCGCCGCGCTCCGCCGGGGTACGGAAATCCTGCGGCGAAGCATAACAGTGTCGGGGCGCCGTGACAAAGACGCACAGCTGCCCCCGCGCGCCACACTCGCGATGGCATCGCCGCTCCGCGCGGGTGGTGGAGCATCCGGACCACCGACGCCGCGCTCGGAACTGTGACGTACGTGTGGGCTCGACCGTCATGAGTCGTCTTCTCGTGATCAGGCGTCGTGCGTATTGTTCCGCGGCGCGCGGACGATGCTGACCGCGCAGCGCCCGACGGCTCCGCGACACCGGAGCCGCCCCCGCGAGACGGGTGCGTTGCGTGCCCTGCTGCGTCCACTGGAGATCGACCGTCCGTGAAGCTGCTGTTCGTCTCGGTGGACTTCCCGCTCCCGGCTGACCGGGGCCTGCGCGTCCGCACGCTCACGCAGCTCCGCCTCCTCGCCGGCCTGCCTGGCATCGAACAGATCACCCTGCTCTCGCTGCACAACCTGCCCGTTCCGGCGGCGTGTATTCAGGCGCTGCAGGAGGAACTGCCACTGGTCCGCTCTGAGCCACCGATCTTCCAGCCGATCCACATGCGGCAGCATCCCGACACCTTGCCGCGCCTGCTCGCCCTCCGGCTGCTGCGCGGCGTCCCGTACATCGTCGGCAAGTGTGACAACGCGGCCATGCGCGCGCTGCTCACCCGTCACCTGCGCGCGGGCGACTACGACGCCGTGTACCTGGGCTCACTCGGCATGGCGACCTACCTCGACGACGTGCGCCGCCATGCGCCTCGGGCGCGGGTCGTGCTCGAGCAGCACAACGTCGAGTGGGAGATCTTCGACCGGCTGGCGGAAAGCTACGGCCCGCGCATGCGTCACGTGGTGCGCTGGGAGGCGAACGCCGTGCAGAGATTCGAGGCGCGACTGCTGCCGCGCGTCGATTCCGTGATTGCGATCTCCGGCACCGATGCGACCGCGTTTCGTGCCATGGCCGGCATCGACGCGGTCGTCATTCCGCCGTTCGTCGAGCCCCGCCCGCATCGCGTGGAACGGGGGCAAGCTCCCGCGCTCGTCTACATCGGCGTGTTGGGCTGGCAACCCAACGTGCAAGGGCTCGACTGGTTCTGCCGTGAGGTGTGGCCGCTGGTGCGTGGTGACGTGCCCGATGCCACGCTCACGATCGCTGGCGGCGGACTGCCGACGGATGCGCACGGGGCGCCCGTCATGCCGGTGCAGTGGCGTGTGCCCGGGATCCGCGCCATCGGTTACGTGGACGACCTGGAGCCGATCTATGCCGAGGCGATCGGACTCGTCGCCCCGATCATCGGTGGCAGCGGCGTGCGGATGAAACTGCTCGAGGCATTCAGCGCAGGCATGCCGACCGTCACCACCACCGACGGGGCGGCTGGCCTGCAGGTCGAAGATGGTCGCGAACTGCTGATCGCCGACACGGCGGTGGCGTTCGCAACGCGCGTCGTCCGCCTGCTCCGGGACGCGCCGCTGCGCGAGCAACTCCGGCGGCAGGGTACGGCCTATCTCGCCGCGAACCACACGGCGGCCATCGGACGGGCGCAACTTGCACATGCGCTGGGCATCGCAAGCCCGGCGCCCGCGACTCGCACGCCGCTCGTGGCGCACGGCCCGATGTGACCGTCGCCGACCCTACGCTGGCACGCGCCAGCACGCCGACGCCCGGCGCGACCGCCGAGCATGCCGAATCGGCCGCGCGCGACCTGCGTACCGCCGGCCGCAACGCCGTCACGCTCGGCACGTCGCTCATCCTCACCTGGGGCGTGGCGTTCCTCGTCCGCTTCCAGTTGCCTCGGTACCTGGGACCGGAGCTGTTCGGCTCGTTCAACTTTGCTGACGCCTTCTCGGCCGCGTTCTTCGCACTCGCCGAGCTGGGTGTGGACATGTACATCATCCGCGAAGTCACCGTCCGGCCGAAACACGCGTCGGACTTCGTCGGCGGCGTGTTGCTGGCGCGGATCGTCGCCGCACTGGCATTGATGGGTGCGATGTGGGTCGCACTCAGCGCGTCCGGACGACCGGCGATCGTGCAGCAGGCGGTGCTCGTCTTCGGTGTCGCGCAGCTCGCGATGATCAACAACAACTCGCTGGCTGCGCTGCTGCAGGCGTCCACCAACGTTGGGCGACTTGCCGTTGCGAACGTGTTGTCGAAGGTGCTCTGGGGCATCGGGCTCGCGGTGGCGATTCTCCTCAAGGCCTCACTGCCACTGCTCGTGCTCCCGCTGCTGCTCTCGGAACTCGTGAAGACGGGAATGCTGCTGCCGGTGCTGCGCAGTGCGGCCGGCGTCCGCTTCCGCATCGACATCGCGGCAACGAAGCTGGTGCTGCTCGCCAGCATTCCGTACTTCGTGAACACCGGCGCCGTGGGCATCGGCGCGCGCCTGACGGCGTCGGCGCTCGAGTTCGTGACCGACGACAAGCGGGAGGTCGGCTGGTATGGCGCTGCGGCCAACATGGCGGGGCTGGCGCTGCTCCTGTCGCCATTGATCAGCTGGGTGATGATGCCGCTGCTGGCGCGGGCGCGCGAACGCAGCGAACGGGAGGCCTACGGCATCCTCCGCCGCGCACTCGAAGTGCTGGTGGTGCTGATGGTCCCGGTGACGCTCTTCATTTTCCTCGCGGCCGATGACGTGGTGCGCCTGGCCTTCGGCACGCAGTTCGCCGACGCGGCGCCGAGCCTGCGGGCCCTCGCCTTCGACTTCATCCCGATGTACGTGGCGATCGTCGCGTCCACGATGCTGATCCTGAACAAGCGGCACTGGGAGGTGACGGCGATCTCGATCGTCGCGGTGCCGGTCCGGGCACTGGCGATCGGGCCGCTGACGGCCGTCTGCGGGCACTGGCTTGGCGTCGGCGGAGTCGCGGTTGGTGCGGGCATCACAGAGGTGATCGGCATCACGCTCACGGCCGCCGTCTCGCTCTACCTCTGCGGCCGACAGGCCGTCGACCGGCGGTCGGTGATGGCGACGGGCAAGTCGCTCGCCGCGGCGCTGGTCGTGGTCGGCATCGACCAGACGTTGACCGCGTTCGGCCCCGCGCGGCTCGTGATCGACATGCTCGCCTACACGGCAATTGCGCTCGCCATTCGCGTCGTCACCATCGGCGACATCCGCGCGCTCGTCGCCATCGTCAAGGCGGGGGGCAGGGGCGAGTCCGTCGAGGTCCCGAGCGCACGCTAGCCGGTTGCACCCTGCTCCACGAGCGGCGTGGCACGCTCGAGCACGCCCAGCAGGTCACCCACGCACGCCACGCGCAGCATCGCGTCGCTCGCGATGCTGACACCGAAGGCCTGCTCCAGCGAGAGCAGCAGGTTCAGCATCCCGAGCGAGTCCCACGCCGCGATCATGTCCCGCCGGTCGCCCGGCAGCGGCACGGCGGCGAGTCCCAGCGTGTGCGCAACGACGTCGCAGACCGCGCTGATGTCGATCTGACGCACGGCATCGAGCGCGCTCCCCGCCCGCTCGATGCGTGCCGGATTGCCCGCGACGTGGACTCCCGGTGCGACGTCACCTTTCACCACGCTGCCGGCGTGCACCACCGCGCCGGCGCCGATCGTGGAGCCGCGCAACACCGTCACGCGCGCGCCAAGGCGTGCGCCAGCACCAATGTGGATGGCTCCCGTCGCTCCGGTGGAATCGTGCCGGCCCGCTTCGTGAAAGTCGGTGTCCATGAGCATCACGAACGGGCCGAGCTGAGCGTCATTACCGATGGTGATCTGCTCGTGACAGGCAATCGCGGCACCGTGCCCGATCACGACGCCCGTGCCGATGCGCAGGTCGCCGCGAGGGCCCGTCACGAGGTGCGAGATGGCGGGTGCGGATCGGATCACGACGGCGTCGCCGAGCGTGATGCGGCCCTGATTCTCGACGTGAAGTGCGCCCTCGATCCGCACATCCGCACCGACCGACGTGCATCTGCGCAGCGCGCGCCGCTCCCCTGCGCTCATGCGCCCGTGGGCTGCGGACGCGGATCGCCCATCCAGTTCACCGCGATCCCGTCCGGCTTGGGAAAGGAGTGCACACAGTCCCACCGGAACTCCGCACCTCCCTCGTCCCGGTGCAGGGCGGACGCGAGCAGCAATTCGTGGCATGGCGCGTTCTTCGCCGTCCGTGCATAGCTCGCGCATAGCACGACAGCCCCCTGTGCCCGCGCCCACTCCACGGCCAGGTGCAGCATGCAGAGCTCGATGCGACGTCCCATCACCCGGCAGCTCAGGACGAAATCCGTGACGTGACAGGTGTCATCGCGCAGCTCGAGACCCAGAATGCCCGTCAATCCGGCGGAGCCGAACTTGTCGGCCACGGTCACCGCCCACAGCGCACGACCATCCACCTGTGCCCATGCGGTGAGTTCGGTCTCGCTGAGGCGTCGCGTGCGCAGGTTCATCTGGTTCGTCTTGTTCAGCAACTGCGCCGTGCGTGCGAGGTTCGCCGCACCGAGCGGCTCCACGGCGATGGCGATGCCGAGGCTCAGCAACCACGCATCGATGGAACCGACGCTGGCGCGCACGGCACCGCGCTCACGTTCGGCGGCGTAGAGCGCCGTGCGCTCCGCATCCTCCCGACTGATCGCCGCGGCGTCGAAGCAGCGCAGCGACTGCAGCCGCTCCACCGAGCGAAGCGCGTCGTCGGGCCACTCGGGCACGTACACCTCCGGCAGCGCCTCTCGCACGCGCGCACGCTCGACGGGGTTGTCGTCGATGAACACCACCGACTGCAGCCCGAGGCGCAGCTCCGCTGCGAGGTCCGCGATGTTCTGTGCCTTGTCCTGCCAGTTGATGCGCCATCCGACGAAGTCCGTGCGCCGCAACACCATCTGCGGGTGCCGGTCGATCGCCTCGAGCGCCACGCTCTCGGTATTCTTGCTGACGATGCCGAGCACGATGCCGCGCCGTGTGAGTGCCTGCAGCGCGTGCTGAAAATCCATGAACGCCTCGCCCACGCCGTCGTGTCCGCCGAGTTGCAGGTTCTCCCAACCGGCGTCGCCGACAATGCCGCCCCACAGGGTGTCGTCGAGATCGAGCACCAGCAGCTTACGCGCCTGGCCGCTCATCGCCCGCGCCGCCGCCTTGAGGTCCAGCGCCACCTCCGCGAAGAGTTCCGGCGGGAACGGAACCTTGCCCAGGTACCACGCCTTGGCCATCGAACGGCCGCGCGTGGCTGTCGCCTCGACCCAGCGCTGCGCATGCAGCACGAACACGTTCGGCATGTCGGCGAGCTGCGACATCAGGCGTGCGTTGGCGAGCGTGAGCGCCCACGCGATGCCGCCCGGCCGCGCATCGATGAGGCCCATCCCTCGCTGGGACGCTGGCTGTGTCCATGTCGGCACGCACAGCATGCGGTAGGTGGCGGCTCCACGGCGCACCAGCGCGGCAAAGGCATCCACCTCGGCGTGCAAGGCGCGCTCGGTGGCACCGAGGCCGCGCACGATCGCATCGAACGACGGCAGCGCGAGTTCCGGACGTGTCCAGACCAATGCGAAGTCCGCCGCGTCCGCTGACGGTGGGCCGGACAGCAGCCCCTGTGTCGTCTGGCAGAATGGGGCATCCATCACCTCCATCACCGGACCGTCGGCAGGATCAGCGAGACGCACCGCCAGGTCCCCGACGGTGAAGTCGGCGAGGACCACGCCGCGCCACGGCGCGCCGTGCGCGAATGGGATCGTGTCGCGAACCGGCGTCACCGGAACCGATGGTACCGCGCTTGCCGACGTACTGGCCGTCAGCGTGTCTCCAAGCATGTGGATGACGCGCGCCGGGATGCCGCCGGCCACCACGCTGGGCGGGATCACGCCCGAGACGATGCTGCCGGCGGTGATGACGGAACCCTCGCCGATCGTCGTGCCGGGCAGCACCGTCACGCGACCGGCCAGCCAGGCGCCGGCCCCGATGGTGATGGGCATCGAACGCACACCCTCCGACGCCGTGATGTCGGTGTCGTCGATCAGGCAGTACGGGCCGATGCTGACACGATCACCGATGCTGATCACGCCCGCAGCGCGGATGGATGTGCCGTAGTTGACGTGCACACCGTCGCCAAGCTGCAGCCGGGCGCCCGCCTGCGCGACGAGTTCGACGGGGCTGAACGTGCTGGTGAGCGCGAGGTCGGCGCCGATGACCAGCTCACCGGCATTCACGATGCGCGGGCGCCCGACGGTCCGTGCCCTTGCGCCAAGACGGGACGCGGCCCGGAGGTACGACGGCGCGAGCAGCGTGCCGAGCAGGTAGCGCACGCCCTTGCGCGCCCGCTCCGACAGCGGCAAATCGCTGTCGCGCTCCAGACTTCGCCGGATCTTTCCAGCCAGTGCGCTCATGCGGAGAGGACGGGTCGTGCGGGGCGCCGGTCACTGCGTGCCGGCACCGGCACACCTGCGATCAGAGCGCCCCGTCCATGCGGATCACGGCCGGCAGCGTGCGAAGCAGGATCATCGCATCACGCGCAAACGACCACTGGGCAATGTAGGTCGACTCGAGTGCCACGACATCCTCGAAATGGATGATGCGGTTGCGCCCCGACACCTGCCACGGACCCGTCAGCCCTGGGCGGACGTCGAGACGGATCAGGTGGCGGGACTGGTACCGTGCCACTTCATCGGGCAGGGGGGGACGCGGCCCCACCAGCGACATGTCGCCGCGCAGCACGTTCCAGAACTGCGGCAGCTCATCCAGGCTGGTACGGCGGAGGAAGGCGCCGAAGGTCGTGATGCGTGGATCGTGCGCGATCTTGAACAGGGGCTCCTCGCCGTACACGTTCCGGCTCCGCAACTCGGCCTGCTGCTCCTCTGCAGTGGCGATCATGCTGCGGAACTTCCACATGCTGAAGTGGCGCCCGCCCTGCCCCACGCGTACCTGACGGAAGAGTGCCGGCCCGCGCGAGGTGACGCGAACGGCCAGTGCGATGAGCACGAACAGCGGCGCCAGCGCCACCAGCAAGAGCAGCGAGATGACGAGGTCCATCGCGCGCTTCACCACCAGTTGCCGCCCGCGTTCACCGGGGCGCACGAGTCGCATCAGCGGATCGCCGTGATGAAAGACGAGTTGCGGCTCGAAGCCGTGGAGATTGAGCGTCCGCGGCAGGCAGACCACGTTGCAGCCGGCCGCATCGGCCACGCGCGCGAGACGCTCGGCGAGGGCGTCGCTCAGATGTCCGAAGAGCACGACCGTATCGGCGCGGTGCTCATCGATCAGCCGCATCATCGCGCTGGTCGGCCCAAGCACCCCCTGCGCAGTTTCGTGCTCCGTGGAGTCCACCTCGCCCACGAAGCGGAACTCCGTCGGATCGGCGAAGGCCAGATGCGTGCGCCCGGCGCGCAGGTCGCGAGTCGGGGCGACGAGGATGGCACGGAGCGCGAGCGAGGCGCGCGGACGCAGCCGGTCGACGATCAGGTCCAGGGCGAATCGCACGAGGGTCACGGCGGCCGCGATCGCCAGCCCGATGAAGGCGACGCTGAGCAGTCGCGTGAGCGCCGGAGGGGTGAACAGGTCAGTCCACGCCACCATCACCACGCCGAGCAGGGCACCGAGGGCCACGCTGCGGTTGTGCCGTTTGCGGGCACCGCCGACGTAGCCGCCGCAGATGGCGAGGCCGGCGAGGACAGCCGCCTGCAGCGGCAGCGCGGGGACGCTGCCCGCAGGAACGATCGTGGCGAGTGCGGCCGCGATGCGCGATCCGAACCAGGCCTGATCACGCGCCGCGGAGAGGATGATCCGCAAAACCTCGAGCGTGACCAGGTCCACGGCGACGAGGACGGCGATGCGCAGCACGGTCCGCCAGAGGTGCCGCCACACGGCATGGGGCGCCCGCGCATGCAACACCTCCGGCAGCGGGATCCCCTGCGGCCCCGCGTCGCCGACGGTGCCGTCGAAGACGCTCGCCGACGCCGCAGACACGCGACGCGAGACGGATCGCGTCGTCGACGGCGGCTTCCTCACAGGGTGCTTGGGCGCATCAGAGGCACTGGCAAGTCCGGAGCGTGCGGGGTTGCGCCCGAAGGCAATCGGCCGCGGGCATGCACCGCGGAGACGGAAAGCTGAGCGGGAGCTGCCGCGACTGCCACCCCATCGCCCACCTCAATGCGGAAGTATCGGACGGAAGCGGAACTCGAGTGAGAGGTTTCGCTTGTCGATTTGCAATTCCTCATTCGCGAAGCACAGCCCGAGCGCCTGCCAGTAGACGTTGAGCCGTCGCTGGTTCGTCAGGGTCGCCTCCATCCACCCGGCGCCCGTCCGCGCGCTGCCCCTGACGCCATAGGCCAGACTCACATCGTGCTTGCAAAGCCCATTGCCGTTCGGCCGCGGAATGGTGTAAAACGAATCGTCATCCCACTTGATCCGCGAGACGAACGCGCCGAGCGAGAACCGCGCGCCGGCGAGATCGGTGCCGACGCGTTGCGTGACGCTGCCAGGGCCGATCATCGCGCCGATCACCTGACCCTTCTGCGAGAAGCCGCCCTGCACCGCGCGGCTCGTGTACCATGACCCGGTCGGGCGCTCACGGTAGGTCGAGCTCTGGTTCGTCTGAGAGTATTCGGCCCCCACGCGCCAGGTCCACCCCGACCATGGTGTGGCGGACACCTTTTGCAGCCCGATCGTCAGCGCCTGCGTGTGATTGGGGGACTGCAGCAGGTCACGCAGGTTTTCGGGCAGTTCGGCGCGCGCCCATTCCAGCCAGATCTCGCCACCGTCCTTCGGCAGGCGCCAGTTGGCGAAGATGCTCATGAGCTGATCGCGACCCGGATACTGCGTCGAATCGCCGCGACCGACCGCATTCGGCGTCCCGACAGCGACCAGCGGATCGAGCACGTGCGTGAGAAACTGACGGCCCGCCACCGGCGCGATCACGACGCGGGCGGCACCGACGCTGAGGTTGGGCTCCCAGCGCGGTCGCCACACCAGCGCCAGCGCCGCGATGGATCGGGTCGTGTCCACCGGATTCTCCCGGAAGAAGAACGGCGAGTACGTCAGTCCGCCGAGCGAGTAGCGCACGTCGAGCTCACCCGCCAGCCGCAGCGGCCGAACTGTGCGTACATAGCCACGCGCCGCCCCGGCCGCCTGTGCGCTCAGCAGCAAGGCGTTGTGCTGGCCCGGGCCCCACCATTCCGATTCCGTGGTGACGCCGAACTCCAGCCCGCTCGCCCGACCGAACAGCTTCAGTGCACCGGGGTCGAAGCGTCGCAGTGCCGTGGGACCGAATCGTCGCGGCGCGTCGAGCGAGCGCGGCATGTAGTAGTACGGAGACGCCCACTCGCTGTAGCCGCCCAGTCGCGGTGGCACGATCTCGCTGTTGGTCACGAGGTCGAAGGGCGCGTTCTCCGCATACCAGTACGTCGGCGCGATGATCGCGCCGAATCGACCGTTGTAGCCGCAGAGCGCGATGCCGCCGGTGATGCTGTACGACAGTCCGCGACCCGCCCACATCGGGCCGTCATTGGCCGGCAGGGGAAAGGTCTGGTTCGAGGTGAGCAGCAGTTCGGGGAGCACGGCGGCGACGCGCAACGGTGCGCGGCTGCTGTCGGCCACCATACGCGCCGTCGCCGCATCCGTCGCGCCGCGCAGCAGCGACCACGGCAGGCTGTCGCGCAGGCCGCGCGCACGTGCGTTCTCTTCACCCAGACCGCCCGGCAGGTTCGTCACGACCGCACCGCCGGCGCAGACCGTCGAGGAGCGTACCGCCTGCGCCGCGAGCGGCATGGCGAAGACAGTCAGCGCAAGCAGCGCAGAGAAGCGTGTGGTCATGGAGCGGTCGCGCTAAGATACACCCATGCCTCGATCATCACGATGGGTTGCATGCACCGCCGGCCTTGCGCTGCAGTGCCTCGCGGTGCCGCTCCGCGCCCAGTGGCAGGCAGCCACGGGTCCGGCGGGCGCCGCCCTCGGCGCAACGGTTGGCGGCGACGTCGAGCGTTACCTGAGGGCACTCGCCAGCGCCGGCGTGATCGAGACACTCCCCTGGGCGGCACGGCCCTTCGGACCGGCGGAGGTGCAGCGGGCACTCCGCACGAGTGACAGCAGCGGCGTGCACCCGTGGCGCGAGGCATTGCAGCGCGCCACCAACCGTCGCGGCGCACTCGGTGCGATGCTCTTCACCAGTGCCAACAGCAGCTTCGCATGGGGCGCAAACGATGGCGCGCTCTGGCAGGGACGCGGGTTCACGGGCGCGCTCGGTGTCGCTGCGACCTGGCGGATCGGCCCGCTCAGCGCCGTCGCCGCCCCCATTGCGTTCATCGCGCAGAACGCGTCCGTGCCACTGCTCCTGTATCAGCCCCGCGGCGTGACCGTGGATCCCCTGTTCGGCAACAATGTCGACCTTCCGTTGCGCATGGGACGATCCGCCTACACGCGCGTCGATCCGGGCGAAAGCACACTGCGACTCGATGTGCGCCGCCTGACACTCGGCATCTCGACGGCGAGTCTGGGCTGGGGACCGGGCGAGCAGTTTCCGGCACTGTTCGGTGCCAACGCCGGCGGTTTCGCACACCTGTTCGCGGGGACGTCGGGCCGCGGCGTGCATGTTCCCCGCCTTGGCCGCATCAACACACGGTACGTCCTCGGCGTGCTGGAGCAGACGCCATGGTCACCCGTGCAGGGAAGCGAGACCTACGTCGATGGAATCGAGTCGGGGACGCGACGCCTCGGAACCGGCCTCGTCGTGAGCGTCATGCCGGATTTCATTCCAGGACTCGAACTCGGCGCCGACCGCTTCTACCACAGCCCCTGGCTCGCCGGCGCCCAACGCTGGAATGCGTGGTCACGGCCGTTCGAGGGGATCTTCAAGGAGAGTGTGCCGCAACGCACTGGCCCCGCCGGTGAAGAGAACGGCGACCTCGACAACCAGATCGCATCGTTCTTCGCGCGCGTCGTGTTCCCGCGCCGCGGCGTCGAAGCCACCTTCGAACTCCTGCGAGAAGACTACAACTGGGATTCACGCGATCTGGCGCAGGAGCCGGAGAACAACAGCGCTGTCTTCGCGTCGATTCATGCCATCACCGGTCGGTCAGCCCGCGCGCTGTCGCGCCTCAGCCTTGAGTACTTCGACGGCAATGTCCGTCCCATCGCGCAGATGCGAGGCCAGGGCGCGCTGTACGTGCACGGGACGTTGCGTCAGGGGCACACGCAGCGCGGCCAGCTGCTGGGCGCTCCGGTGGGCGTCGGTGCGATTGCGGGGTCTCGCATCGCGTGGGAGCGCTTCACGCCCGACGGTGGGCTGCGCATCAACCTGCAGCGCTGGCGCTCCCGGTCATCCTTCCAGGGGACGATCGAGGACGGTCTGTACCCCGACGCGGACCAGCCCGCTGCGTACCCGAAGTATCATGACTGGATCATCGACGGCAGCGTCGCGATGAGCCGGAACCGCGGACACGGCATGCTGACGGTGGAGGCCGGACTTGCGTGGGCTCCCGTGTGGCAACTCACGTCGAGCCGGACCAACCTCTACGCGCGCGCGAGTTACGGGATCTTTTGATCGGCAGGGGACCGCGTCATGCGGACGTTGCACACTCGAGTCCGCCAGAACTGCACCGCGCGTCGCCTCCATCATGCGACCGTGCTGGCCGAAACTCCCTGACGACCCATCAAACCTCGCGTTGTATATTGTCAGGCTCGACGCAGGCACCGGCGTGATGCCGTTGTGACCGAATCGTGGATCACCGAGTACGCCCCTCCAGCCTCAACCGCGTGTCTCCGCTGCGGAACCTCGTTCCTCTCTGCCGACATCCATGCCGGGTGTGTTGACACCCCAGAGCCTGACTCGCGTGTCGACGTCCCGGACACGCGTGCTCGTTGCGGCCGACCTGATCGTCTGTGTCGGCGCATCGCTACTGGCATTCCTCACGCGATTCGAGCAGTGGCCGCTGCCGGAACCGTACGGCGAGATGCTGCCCCGCTACGCGGTCGCCGCATGCCTGCTGCGGGTCGTGATCTTCTACGCGACGGGCGCCTACTCGCAGGCGTGGCGCTATGCGAGCGTGCGCGAAGCGGTGCTGCTGATCTACACGGGCCTGTTCACCACCGTGCTCACGATCATCATTGGTCGCATCTACGCATTGTTCGGCGGCGTGGCAGTGCCCTGGTCGGTGCTGGTGCTCGACGCCGCCCTGTTCATGGGCGGCGCCGTCTGCGTCCGGCTCTTTGCCCGCGTCCGGCGCATGAGCGCGTTCGGGCGTGCCAAGCCGGCCCGTGACGGGCGCCTCACGCTGATCATCGGTGCCGGCAGCGCCGGGCAGCTCGTCGCCCGCGAAATGCTCGAGAGCGATCGCACCGGCATGGTGCCGTTCGGCTTCCTCGACGATGACCACACCCTCCACGGCAAGCGCATCCTCGGCCTGCCGGTGCTCGGCAACACCGCCGACATGGTCGACGTGGCGAAGGCGGCGAAGGTCGACCTGGTCGTCATCGCCACGCCGTCGGCGCCCGGCTCCTTCATCCGCACGATCGTGCAACTCGCGCGCGAGGCCGGTGTCGAAGCCCGCACCGTGCCCGCCCTCGACGATCTGATCAGCGGTCGCGTCTCCATCGCCGCACTCCGCCAGGTCCAGATCGGCGACCTGCTCCGTCGCGAGCCCGTCGAGGTCGACCTGCGAGGCCTGCAGTCGATGGCGGCCGGCCGCACGATCCTCGTCACTGGCGCGGGGGGGTCCATCGGCAGTGAACTCTGCCGCCAGATCGCCACGCTCGCGCCCGGCCACATCGTCCTCCTCGGCCACGGCGAAAACTCGATCTTCGAGATCCACGCCGAGTTGCGCGAGCGGTTCCCCGACGTGCGTACCGTGCCGATCATCGCCGACGTCAAGGACGCGGAACGCATCCATCGCGTCTTTCAGGACTGGCGCCCGTTCGCCGTCTTCCATGCCGCGGCGCACAAGCACGTGCCGCTGATGGAGGACAACGTGATCGAGGCGGTGCTGAACAACATCGTCGGCACCCGCAACGTCGTCACCAGCGCGCTCGATGCCGGTGTGCAGCATTTCGTGCTGATCTCCACCGACAAGGCCGTCCGGCCCGCGAACATCATGGGCGCCACCAAGCGTGTCGCCGAAATGATCGTCTGTCACGCCGCACACACGCATCAGGCGCACTTCATGGCCGTGCGCTTCGGCAACGTGCTTGGCAGCCGTGGCAGCGTCGTGCCCACCTTCATGCGGCAGATCAGGAACGGCGGGCCGATCACGCTCACGCACCCGGAGATGCGCCGCTTCTTCATGACGATCCCGGAAGCGACGCGCCTCGTGTTGCAGGCGGGCGCCATCGGATCGGGCGGCGAGGTGTTCTGCCTCGACATGGGCGAACCGGTCCGGATCTACGACCTCGCGCTCGACCTGATCCGCCTCTCCGGCCTGACGGAAGGCGAGGACATCGAGATCGTGTTCAACGGCGTGCGCCCCGGCGAAAAGCTTTACGAGGAGCTCTTCTTCTCGGGCGACGAGGTGCTCAAGACGTCGCATCCGAAGATCATGAAGGCGCGCTACGAGCCGCCCGACCTGCGCGTCTACATGCAGATCGTGCAGCTCATCGAGTCGGCCACGCGCAACGCCAGTGACTCGTACCTGCGGCGCTCCCTCGAGGAGATCGTGCCCGACTTCGAGTCACCGACCCGGATCGCACGCACCACGCCGACGTCCGAGGTGATCGAGCGGTCGGCGCTCGCCGCACTCGGGGCCGCGCGCGCCTGACGCTGCCCTGCCCGCTCTCGGCGGGGCCAGCGTCTCAGACCCGGTAGTACTCCCGGTACCACCGCACGAAGCGCTCCACGCCGACCTCGATCGGCGTGGCGGGCCTGAAGCCGGTGTCGCGCGCGAGATCCTCGACGTCGGCGTACGTCGCCGGCACGTCGCCAATCTGCATCGGCATCATGTGCGTGATCGCCGTGCGGCCGAGCGCCTTCTCGATGGTGCCGATCAGGTGCATCAGCTCACACGGATTGTGATTGCCGATGTTGTACAGGCGGTACGGTGCCGCGCTCGTGCCCGGATCGGGACGCATGCCATCCCACGCCGCATTCGTCGACGCGATCCGGTCGTTGGTGCGAACCACACCCTCGGCGATGTCGTCGATGTAGGTGAAGTCACGGCGCATCTGGCCGTTGTTGAACACGTTGATCGGCTCACCCGCGAGGATCGCCTTGGCGAACAGGAACATCGCCATGTCGGGGCGGCCCCACGGTCCATACACCGTGAAGAAGCGCAGCCCTGTCGTCGGCAGGCCGAACAGGTGACTGTACGTGTGCGCCATCAGCTCGTTCGCCTTCTTCGTCGCCGCGTACATCGACAGCGGATGATCCACGTTCTGGTGCACGCTGAACGGCATCGCCGTGTTGGCACCATAGACGCTCGACGATGACGCATACGTGAGGTGCCGCACGCCGGTGTGACGGCAGCCCTCGAGGATGTTCATGAAGCCGACGATGTTGCTGTCGACGTACGCGTGGGGATTCTCGAGCGAGTAGCGCACGCCGGCCTGCGCCGCGAGGTGGATCACCTTGTCGAAGCCGCCGTCGCGGAACAACGCCTCCATGCCGGGGCGATCCGCGACATCGAGCTTGCGGAACGTGAAGCCCGGCCGGCCCGTGAGTCGCGCCAGGCGCGCGTCCTTCAGCGTCGGGTCGTAGTAGTCGTTGAGGTTGTCGATGCCGGTCACCTCGTCACCGCGCTCGAGCAGCGTGATGGCGACGTGCGATCCGATGAACCCGGCCGCGCCGGTGAGGAGAATGCGGGTCATGACGTCGTGAAGTGGGACGGACTGCTCGGGCGCACTGGCTAGCGGGCCTCGCGCTGGGCGAGAGCGAGGTCGGCGTCGCACATCAGGTGGACGAGCCCCCGGAAGGTGACCTTCGGCTCCCAGCCAAGGACGCGTTTCGCCTTCGTCGCGTCACCCAGCAGCAGGTCCACCTCGGCCGGCCGCAGGTGACGGGGATTCTGCGTGACCACCGCCTTCCAGTCCAGGTCCAGGTACGCCGCCGCCTCGGTCAGGAACTCCTCGACGCTGTGCGTCTCCCCCGTCGCGATCACGAAGTCATCGGCCACGTCCTGCTGCAGCATCAGCCACATCGCCTCGACGTAGTCACCGGCGAAGCCCCAGTCGCGGCGGGCATCGAGGTTGCCGAGCGCCAGCTCCTTCTGCAGGCCCACTTTGATGCGCGTCAGACCGCGCGTGATCTTGCGCGTGACGAAGTTCTCGCCGCGACGCGGACTCTCGTGATTGAAGAGGATGCCGCAGCTCGCCGGAAATCCGTAGCTCTCACGGTAGTTCACCGTCAGCATGTGCGCATACACCTTGGCGCAGCCGTACGGCGATCGCGGGTAGAACGGCGTCGCCTCGCTCTGTGGGGTCTGCTGCACGAGACCGTACTGCTCGCTCGAGCTGGCCTGGTAGAATTTCGGCGCGATGCCGAGGCTGCGCATGGCCTCCAGCAGGCGGAGCGTGCCGGTGCCCACCACGTCGGTCGTGTACTCCGGCACGTCGAAGCTCACGCGCACATGACTCTGCGCACCGAGGTTGTAGACCTCATCCGGCATGACGTTCGCAAGCACGCGCTGCAGTGACGAACTGTCCGACAGGTCACCGTAGTGCAGCTGGAGGTGCGCCCCGGACGCGATGTGCGGCAGCTCGTAGAGCGGATCGATCCGCTCGGTGTTGAACGTGCTCGCGCGGCGCACGATGCCGTGCACCTCGTAGCCTTTCGACAACAGGAATTCGGCCAGATACGACCCGTCCTGCCCGGTGATCCCGGTGATCAGCGCCTTGCGTGGTGACATGGAAACGGATGTGGCGTGGAGGCCCGGCATGGCAGCGTCGTGCTCCCATGCGCAACGACGAAGCTCACACCACAAACCTAGCCGACACCGCCCGGTCGGGCCACCGAAGTGACGCCGCCGCAGCGGCTTAGCAGGGTTCAGGCCCGGACGATCACGCCCTCGCGCTCGAGGCGTCCGCGCAGCACCGCGTCCACCCGCACGCGCACCAGCAGGTCCTCGCCATCCCCCTCCTGCTCCAGCACTTCGCCCTGCCGGTACAGCGTCGACAGCAACTTGCCGTTGGACGCGGGCACCCGCACGCGAATGATCGGACGCACCGCCCGCACCCCCTCCCGCAAGCGCGCACGCAGCGGTTCCAGCGCCCCGGGCAACTCCGCCGAGACGAACAGCGATCCGGGGATCAGGTTGCCCACCCGCGTGCGCACCGCCTCGTCCACCTCGGGGGTCAGCAGGTCCATCTTGTTGAACACATGCACCAGCGGCGTGTCGATCGCACCGATCTCCGTCAGCACCTCGTCGACCACGAAACGGTGCTCCTCCCAGCTCGCGTGGCTGGCGTCGACCACATGCAGCAGCAGGTCGGCCTCGCGCACCTCGTCGAGCGTGGCACGGAAGCTCGCCACGAGATGGTGGGGCAGCTTGCGGATGAACCCCACCGTGTCGGTCAGGAGGCAGTGGTAGCCCTCACCGAGATCGACGTCGCGCGTGAGCGGGTCGAGCGTCGCGAACAGGCGATCCTCGACATACACCTCATCGGAGCCGCTCAGGGAGCGCAGGATCGAGCTCTTGCCTGCGTTCGTGTACCCGACCAGCGACACGCGGAACGTGCCCTCACGATGGGCGCGCAGCGTCGCCCGATGGCGGGTCACATCCTGCAACCGCTCCCGCAGCACCCGGATGCGGTGCCCGATCAGCCGCCGGTCAGTCTCGAGCTGCGTCTCACCCGGCCCGCGCATACCGATGCCGCCACGGAACTTCTCGAGGTGCGTCCACATCTTCGTCAGCCGCGGCAGCATGTAGTTGAGCTGTGCCAGCTCCACCTGCATGCGCGCCTCGCTGCTGCGCGCCCGCGTCGCGAAGATGTCGAGGATCAGCTCCGCGCGATCCATGACGCGCTTGCCCACGATCTGCTCGATGTTCTTGCCCTGCGTCGGGCTCAGCTCGTCGTCGAAGATGACGAGCGTCGCATCGAGCTCGTTCACGCGCTCCCGCAACTCGTCCAGCTTGCCGCTGCCGAGATAGGTCCCGGAATGCGGCTTGTCGATCTGCTGCGTGAAGGTGCCGACGATCTCCGCACCGGCCGTGTCGGCAAGTCGCGCCAGCTCCGCCAGGTGTTCATCCACCTGATGCCGCGCCGCCGTGCGCTTGCGCGGCGCACCCACCAGCAGGGCGCGCTCCGTCGGGGGCGTAAGGGTGATCGAATCACGCGCGATGGGACACCTCGTCTACTGGCGGAACGTGCGTGAGGCGTCGAACCGTCCCGCCTCGTTGAATTGGCGGGCGAAGGTGCCCACGAATGACTTCAACGTAACGTCACCCATCAGGCGATACGGAATCTCGCCACCGCGCAATAACTGGGGACCAAGCCGCTGCAGCGCGCGGAAGCCAAGCCGAACCGGTAACCGCACCACCGCCGAGTCGCGCTTCGGAACCGAGAATCCGCTGTCGATCGCGCCGGCGCCAAGCTCGACACTGTCCACCAGCAGTCGGTAATGCAGTTGGGACGCGCCGAGTGCGTAACCGTTCGGGTTGTAGATGTTCAGCAGCACTTCCAGATTGGCGCCGTCGACCCCGATCGAACGGATTCCCACACCGCGAAACGCCACATCCGGTTGCGTGAACACGGCCCGGGCTGCCGTCGCACACCCCGCCAGTGCTGCGCCCGTGGCCAGCGCCAGCACCACCAGCGAGCGCTTCCATCCCACAGCCTGCATTCCCGCCCCCGTGCGTGTGTCAGTCATGCGCCTCCGTGCGTCGTGATCCCGTTGCGGCGTCCTGAGTGAGGTCCCCTTTCCGTTCGGCAATGCGGGCCGCCCACCACTCGAGTCGCTTCGCAATCTCCTTCTCGTACCCCACAGGTCCCGGTTCGTAGAACACAGCCGCCCCGACGGCGTCGGGCAGATGCGAATGCAGCGGCACCCCTGCCGGCTGCGCGTGCGCATACTCGTAGTCGGCACCATCGCCAAGCGATTCGTGAAGCCGCGTCGGCGCATTGCGAAGTTGCAGCGGCACCGGCGCGTTCGGTGTGGCGCGCGCACTCGACAGCGCCGCGTCCAGCGCCACCTTGACGCGATTCGACTTCGGTGCCGTCGCCAGGTAGATGGTCATCTCGGCCAGCGGAATGAGCCCTTCCGGCGCGCCCAGCATGTGGAAGGCGTCGCGCGCCGCCACCGCCATCTGCAGGGCGCGGGGGTCTGCGACCCCGATGTCCTCGGCCGCCATCGCCATCGCACGCCGGAAAAGTGTCATCGGGTCCTCGCCGGCGTTGATCATCCTCGCCATCCAGTACAGCGCGCCCTGCACGTCGCTACCCCGCAGCGACTTGTGATAGGCCGACAGCAGGTCGAAATGCTGGTCGCCGTTCCGGTCGTGGCGCGGCAATCGCTGCTGCAACGCCCGCTCGAACAACTCCACCGTGAGCGTGCCGCCATCGTCCAGTGCCGCCGCCGCCGCTTCGAGCGTGCCGAGCGCGCGTCGCGCATCCCCGTCCGCCCACCGGGAGAGCGCGTCCAACGCCTCATCGTCCGCCACCAGGCTCCGGGTGCCCAGCCCACGCTCCGTGTCGGTCAGCGCGCGCACCAGCAGTTCGCGCAGCTCCTGGGCGGACAGGGGCTGCAGCACCACCACGCGCGCGCGACTCAGCAGCGCCGCATTGATCTCGAAACTCGGCGCCTCCGTGGTGGCACCGATCAGCGTCACCGTGCCGTCCTCCACGATCGGCAGCAGGGCATCCTGCTGCGCCGCATTCATGCGGTGGATCTCGTCCACGAACAGCAGCGTGCGACCGCCTCCCGCGAGCAGCCGCTGGCGAGCCTGCTCTGCCACGACCCGCAGCCGCGGCACACCGTCGCTCACGGCGCTGAACGGTTCGAACGTCCAGCCGATCCGCTGCGCCACGAGGCGCGCCAGCGTCGTCTTTCCCGTGCCCGGCGGTCCCCACAGGATCATCGAACCCAGCACGCCCTTGGCGACGGCATCATGCACCGGGGTGCCTGGCGTGAAGAGTTGTCGCTGGCCCACGTACTCTTCCAGTCGCCGCGGCCGCAGCCGATGCGCCAGCGGCGCGACACTCACCGTCTCGCTGAACAGCCCGGGCGCCCCACTTGCGCCTGACGGCCCGGATCGGCGCGCCATCATGCCGGCTGCAGGGCGAGCTGCTCGACGAGCGTGCGCACGCCGGCCGTGAGCGTGCCAGCGCTCGCGAACGCACCACGCGCAGGACGCCAGAGCCGTCCTCGCACCTGCGGACGCTCCTGCAACCCCTGACGGTCCAGCAGATAGAGCCAGCGGTCCGTGCGCGACCAGGTCACGAGCTCGAGATGCGCCGAGAGCGTGAGTTGCTCTCCGACCGACTCGAGCGTGAACTCGACACCACCCGCGCTCGCGAGCGGCACGCGCAGCGGGTACACGGCATCGAGCAGCGCGTCCTGCGTCACCGCATCCGCACGCGACACGACGTCGCTGCGCCAGTCGTCGACGGTCAGCGCAAAGATGTCGGCAAACTCCGGCACGAGCGACAGAAACAACTCCACCATGGCGCCGGCGTTCCCGATCACCCGCGTGCCGATCAGTCCATCCCGTCGCATCACGGCGTAGACGTCGGTGGTGTCACGGAAGCGACGCCACACCGATACCTCCGGCACCGGCTCACGGAAGAATGCCATTCAGCGCTCCTCGGCCATGCGTTGCGCCAGCACCAGCAGCTGGTGGTGCGTGTTCACCGCCGGATTCACCAGCACCGATTCGAGCAGGGTCTGCAGGATCCGGCCCATCGCCGGGCCGGGACGCACCCCCGCGTCCTGCAGGTCGGCGCCCGTGATCGCGAGATCGCCGAGCGCGATCGGCTCGCGCCACGCGATCGTGAGCATCAGCCGCACCAGGCGATGGACGTCCCCGGCTGCGGGCGCCGCCTGCGCGCGCGCACGCCGAGCCGCCCACACGGCCGCGAAGGCGCGGATCGTGCCATGCACACGCACGCGCCCGATCCGCGCGACGAGGCGGCGCAACGCGACACGGTCCGGCGCCGACGCGCGTGCCAGTTGCTCGAGCGGCTCCGCACACGTCACCCACGACTCTGCCAGCGCGCTCGCGAAGGCGATGTCATGGTTCGACGCCCGCAGCGCCGTCAGCGCACGTTTCGTCCCTGCTCCGCCAAGCGGAAGGAACGGCAGCGCCAGCCGCGTCAGTTGGCGCAGCGATGCACGCTCGACACGCCGCGTTGCCGACGCCGGTGGCACCGCATCGATCGCCTCGAAGAACTCGTCGCGGCTCGTCACCAGTGCCGGGACCAGCACCGCCATCGCCCCGGACTCCCGCCATTGCCTGAACGCGAGCGACGGTCGACGCACCTGCTCCAGCGTCTTCGTCCATTCCTGCAGCACACGCTCCACCGACAGCTGCGACAGTGCGGGCGCACTCGCCACGATCGCCTCCCACGTGGCCGGCGCGATGGCGAAATCGAAGCGCGACGCAAACCGGATCGCACGCAGCGCACGCAGCCGGTCCTCCGCCATCCGCCGCGATGCCTCGCCCACCGCGCGCACCACCCTGGCGTCCAGGTCCGCGCGTCCACCGAATGGATCGCACAATGCCGCGCGCGACGGCGACCAGGCGATCGCGTTGATCGTGAAGTCCCGACGCGCCAGGTCCTCCTCCAGCGAGACGCCGAACCGCACCGTCGCGTGCCGACCGTCGGTCTCGACGTCGGCGCGGAACGTCGTCACTTCGTGCAACCGGCCGTCCGCGCCGAATACGCCTATCGTGCCGTGCTCGATGCCCACGTTCACGGTGCGCGGGAACAGACGTTTCACCTCGGCTGGCGTGGCGGCCGTGGCCAGATCCCAGTCCAGGTCAGCGCGCCCCAGCAGCGCGTCGCGCACGGCCCCGCCCACACACCACGTCTCGAAGCCGTGCGACTCGAGCCGTGACACGATCTCGCACACCGCGCGCGGTGGCTGGATGGCCGGTGCCGTCACGATCACGCCACCGCCGACTGCGCCGCCGTGTGGCACGACGGCGCGTGCGGTCGCACACCTCGGAGGACGAGTGATGACATGCCGTCAATCTAACCATCCTGAACAGGTTACATTTCGAAATGACGAGCGCTGACTTCGAGCCACTTCTCGCCGCTTCGCACGCCGCTGCGGCCTTCCGTACCGACCTCGCTGCCTACGAGGCACGCCAGCCCGCCGGGCGGATCGCGATCATGGGTCCCGCCCCTCGCGTGAAGGTCCTGCGCGTGATCGCCCAGCTCCTCCACGCGGAACCGACGCTCGCGGTCGATCGCATCTCGGTGCGCGCAGCCAGCGGCTGCGCCGATTTCGCCGGCGAGCTTGCTGCAACCGACGTCTCCGGCGAGACGCACCGCTTCCAGTTCGAGTGGAACTGCGAGTGGAAAGCCAGGGAGCTCGGCTACACCGACTACTTCGGTTTTCCCGACCAGATCCGCGCCGCCCAGGAGTTCGGCTGGCGGTGTTTCTCTCAGTGGGAACGGATGCCAGGCGCCGTACACGCCTCGGCCTGACGCGTCTGCACGATCAGGCGCTGTCGAACACCTCGCGCAGCGCCACGCCCTCGAGCCCGGCACCAAGCGCCAGCATCAGGTCGAGGCGCGCCTGCGTCGGGCGCTGTGCGCCGGCGAAGATCGTCCCCGCCTCGCCCAGTCGGCGCCCGCCACCGGGATAACCGTAGGTCTGCCCCACCCGGCCGCGCCCGGTCCGGCTGGTGATCACGACCGGCTTCCCCGCCTCGATCCAGGGCAGCAGTGCATCCGCCATCAGCGTCGGGACGTTCCCGCGGCCGAGCGCGGAAATCACCACCCCCCGCGCCGTCGGCAGGACGGCGTTCAGCAGCCGGGCATCGGCACCAGCCCAGGCGCCGATGATGTCGACCGGGGTGGCGAGCGCATCAGGCGCGAGTACCGGGCGCCGCATCGGCAGTGCCCGCCGAAAGATCACCGCCTCGTCGTCGACCTCGGCCACCGGGCCGAGTCCCGGGCTCTCGAAGGCGTCGAGCACATGCGTGTGGGCCTTGGTCACATCGAGCGCGGAGTAGGCGCGCCCGTTCATCACCAGCAGGACGCCGTAGCGTCGCGCCTCGGGGTGCGCGGCCACCCGCACGGCGTCCACCAGATTGGCAGGACCGTCCCAGCCCAGCTCACTCAGGTTGCGCATCGCCCCGGTGAACACGATCGGCTTTTCCGTGAGCACCGAGCGCGCGACGAGATACGCCGTCTCCTCGACCGTGTCCGTCCCGTGCGTCACGACCACCCCATCCACGCCGGGCTCCGCCACCAGCTCGATCAGACGCGCGCGCAGCGCCCACATCCGGTCGACATCCATGTGCGGCCCGGGAAAGCGGCCCCACTCCTCGACGCGCAGCTCCGCGACCTCCTCGATGCCGCGCGCCGCGCCAAGGATGTCACGGGCATCGAGTGCAGGGACTGCACCACCCAGCTTGGCATCGACACGCATCGAGATCGTGCCGCCGGTGAACACCATCGCGATCATCGCGTGCGCCGCAGCGGACGCGTCAGCCGCACAGCACACTGCCGCCGTTCACGTTCAGGATTTCGCCGGTGATGTGGCGCGCCAGTGGACTGGCCAGGAAGATGATCGGCCCGGCGATGTCCGCCGGCGCTGCGATGCGGCCGATCGGAATCGAGGCGGCAATGCGCCGCGCTTCCTCTCCGTGCACCACCGGCGCGATGGCGTCGGTCGCCACCCAGCCCGGCGCCACGGCGTTCACGGTCACCTGCCGCGGCGCAAGCTCGATCGCCATCGACTTGGTCAGCGAGATCATCGCCCCCTTGGCGGCCGCGTAGTCCGCGTGGAACGCCTCACCCCGCTGGCCGGCGGTGCTGCTGACGAAGATGATCCGGCCCCCATCGGCAACGCTCCGCGCCGCAGCCCGTGCGCAGTGGAACATCGCGTCGTAGTTCTGCGCCGCCGTCTCGTGCCAGCGTGCGTCGCTCATCGAGGCGATCGGCTCCGGCGTCGTCGGCCACACGCCGGCGTTCACGACCATCACGTCGATGGTGCCCAGCGTCGCCGTCGCCGCGATGCAGAGGGCATCGGCACCTCCCTTCTGCGACAGGTCGGCAGCCACCGCCGCCGCGCGCACGCCATGCGAGAGACACTCCAGCACCACGGCATCGGCCTCGACCCGCCGCGAGCGGTAGCCGATCATCACGTCGGCTCCGGCGCGAGCAAACAGCACTGCCGAGGCGGCCCCGATGCCGCGGCTGCCTCCGGTCACGACCACACGGCGTGCACGCAGGTCGATCACAGGGTGGCCTCGATCAGATCGCAGATGGCATGCTCGATAGTCAGGTGAAGCTCCTGCGCACGGTCAGTGCGGCTGGTGGGAATGATGACGGAATGATCGGCGGCAGCGCGTAGCGCACCGCCATCGCGGGCACTGAACGCCAGCACCGCCACACCTTTCGCTCGCGCGGCAGCCGCGGCCAGCAGGACGTTCGGGGAGTTGCCGCTGGTGGAGTGGATGATCAGCAGGTCTCCAGCGCGGCAGAGCGCCTGGACCTGCCGTTCGAAGATGTGGTCGAAACCGAAATCGTTCCCGGTGGCCGTGATCAGCGAGGTGTCGGTCGTGAGTGCCACCGCGGGGTACGCGGCACGTGTACGCGTGTAGCGCACGACGTACTCGGTGGCGAGATGCTGTGCATCCGCGGCGCTGCCCCCGTTGCCACAGAAGAACAACGTCCCGCCGCCCGCCACGGTCGCCTCGACCATGGCCGCCGCACGATCCAGCTGCGGCCCGATCGTCTCCGCAGTGCGCAGTGCCGTCTCCGACAGCTCCCGCAGCGCGCGCGTGATGTGCTCCACTCTCGTCGGCATCGGCCTCTCAGGCGATCGGGGTGTTGCTTGACGGGGTCTCCCGACGACGACCGAGCAGCTCGCGAAGTCTCGCAAACATACCCTTGTCCGGTCGCACTGGCGGCACTGGCACGAGCCGCTTGTCACTCAGCAGCGCCGCGGGGTTCACCACGGTCAGCAGGTTGGAGGCGTCGCGCGCTCCCATCTCCTCCAGCCACTGGTGCGCCGCCCAGAGCGACCGCGCGTCACCATGGTTGTCGCTGGCGAGCATGTCGATCAACCCTTCCGCCAGCATCCCCTTGGCCAGCTCGGCGCGTGGGCCGTCGCCCAGCAGGTAGGCGGTATCGGTCTGGATCAGCGCCCCCGACGCACGCCAGCGCCGCACGAGTTCGAGCGAGGCGCCGCCGTAGCGTTCAGGGTGCGCGATCACGGGAATCACCCCGGTCGACCTGAGGCGCGCCAGCTCCAGCTCCGTTCCCGACGGCAGCGGCCCGCGCGGAAACTCCACGAGGATGGCGTTCGAGACGCCGAGTCGCAGGTGCAGCGCGGTCAGGTCGATCCCGGGGCGGTCGAGCATGATTTCCCAGCCCCGCTGAATCGTGAGCGACTCGGGCGCCACCTCGCACAGTTCGCGATGCAGTCGGCGATACCGCTCCGTCGGCATGTGCGCCGCCTCGGTCGCCGCCAGGTGCGGTGTGCAGACGATGCAGGTCACACCCGCACCCACGAAGCGCCGCAGGACGTCCAGCGCCTGCTCCATCGTCCGGGCGCCGTCGTCGACGCCGGGCAAGAGGTGGGTGTGGATGTCGATCATGATCCGATGGCGACGGCGTCAGTCGTGCGCGGGGTCCACCACGCCAGCAATCGCGCGCATCGCCGCTGCGGCCCGTGCATCGAGCGTGGCCGGATCCTCGGCCGCGGCCTCGAACGCATAGGTCACCAGCGCGTCGGCCGTCAGCAGGTCGAGCGCCGCATCGCGCTGCGTCGAGCCATGCTGCAGGATCGAGGCGAGCAGGCCGCGGCCAGCGTCGAGGAGCGCCGGGGCCACCGCGCCACCGGCGACCACGGAATCGTCGTCGAGGATCGCATCGAGTCGCGCGCGCAGCGCGGCTGGCGGCTGTGCTGCGTGCGCCGCGACCCATTGACCCGCCGGTGTCGTCATCTCCCGCTCCTCGCTGGTATGCCCACGATGCCCTCAGTTGCTCGCCAGCCCGGCAACCACCCGCTCGACGGACTCGAGCACCGTCGCCATCGCCGCCGCATCCGGCAGCCCCGCCTGCGCCATGTGAGGCTTGCCACCGCCGCGTCCGCCCGACAAGGCGGCCAGCGCCTTCACCACACCGTCGGCACCGATGCCGCGCGCACGCACATCGTCACTCACCGACGCCAGCATCGCGAACTTGCCATCGTCGAAGCGCGTGACGATCACGCCGATCCCGCTCCCGATCTGCTCCCGCAGCGCCTCACCCATCGCCTGCAGTGCCTTCATCTCCGGCACGCCGCTCACCTCGCCGCGCACCACACGGACACCGCTCACCTCAACCGCTTTCGCGATCAGGTCAGCGAGCCCGCCACCGCCCCCCTTCATCGCATCGGCCACGCGCTTCTCCATCGCGCGACGCTCATCGAGCATCTGCTGCACCCGGCGCGGGACCAGCTCGACCTGGTTCGCCTTGAGCAGGTCGGCCGCGTCGACCAGCAGTGCCTCCCGCGAGCGCAGGTGCGCGAATGCCGCCCGTCCCGTCAGCGCCTCGATGCGACGCACACCGGCCGCCACGCCGGTCTCGTGCACCAGCACCAGCATGCCGATCTCGGCCGTGTTCCGCACATGCGTGCCGCCGCACAACTCCTTCGAGAACGCGCCGATGCCGACCACCCGCACGGTGTCGCCGTACTTCTCGTTGAAGAGTGCCATCGCACCATCCGCGATCGCGTCCGCATGCGCCATGACCCGCGTCGCAACCGGCGTCGCCTTCCAGATCTCCGCGTTCACCAGCGACTCGACCTCGGCGCGCTGCGCAGGGGTCACCGCACCGTGGTGCGCAAAATCAAACCGAAGCCGGTTCGCCGTGACCAGCGAGCCCGCCTGATGCACGTGGTCACCCAGCACACGGCGCAACGCGGCGTGCAGGAGATGCGTGGCCGTGTGATTCCGCTCGGTCTCGAGACGGGTGACACGGGACACCTGCGCCGTCACCGCGCCGAATGCGGGACGCCCGACTGTCGTCCCGATCACCACGGTGCGCCCGTCCACCTTCTTCACGTCCTCCACCGCCAGCGACCAGCCGTCGCCACGCACGTCACCGGTGTCCGACACCTGCCCGCCGGACTCGGCGTAAAACGGCGCATCCCGCAGGATCAGCGCCGTCTTGCCCCCGTCGAGCGCGCGGATCGCAGCCACGTCAGTCGTCGCCTCGAGCACGTCGTAGCCCACGAACCGCAACGCGCGCAGCGCGGCAGGCTCCGTCTGCCACGAGGCAAGGTCGGCCAGTACATCCGCCGCCACACCAAGCTTGCGACTCTTCCGGTCCTCCTGCGACTGCGAGCGCTGCACCTGCAACGCCGCCTCGAAGCCGGCGATGTCCACGAGATACCCACGCTCGCGCGCCATCAGCTCGGTCAGGTCGATCGGAAAACCGTAGGTGTCGTACAGCATGAACACATCCTGACCGCTCAACGAGCCGCGAATCGTCGTCGAGCCCTGCGTCGATCCGACCGGCGCCAGCTCTTCGAACCGGCTCATGCCCGCATCGATCGTCGCGAGAAACCGCACCTCCTCGGCCCGCGTCGTGTCCACGATGTGCTGCGCCCGCGACCGCAACTCGGGGAAGAAATCGCCCATGCTGTCGATCACCGCCTGTACCACGTGCACCAGCGTCGGCTCGCGCCGGCCCAGCAACCACGCATGGCGCACGCCGCGGCGCAGTATCCGCCGCAGCACATAGCCGCGGCCCTCGTTCGATGGAAAGACGCCGTCGGCCAACAGAAAGGCCGTCGCGCGGGCATGATCGGCCAGCACACGAAAGCTGGCCGGATCGATGGCCGTGCCATGCACGTCGTGCGCGGTCCCCACCCCAACGCCAGGTCGGTACGGATACGCGATCCCGACCGCCGATTCCACCGCCGCGATCAACGGTGCGAACACGTCGGTGTGGAAGTTGTTGCTCACCCCCTGCATCACCGCCGCAATCCGCTCGAGACCAGCGCCAGTGTCCACGCTCGGCGCGGGCAACGGGACGTTGGTGCCATCCGGCTGCTTGTCGAACTGCATGAACACGAGGTTCCAGATCTCGACGAATCGCCCAGCCTCCGCACCCTCGACGAACGCGTCGAGCGAAAACTCGGTCAGGTCGGTCCGTGTCCACTCACCCGTCGCCCCGTCGGGGAACGCCCAGTCGCTCGCGGTCGCAGCGAGGTCGACGAAGATCTCCGTGCACGGCCCACAGGGACCGGTATCGGCCATCTGCCAGAAATTGTCCTTCGCTCCGAGCCCGTAGATACGGCTCTCGGGAACGGCCGCGACATCCTTCCAGAGCTGCCGCGCCTCGTCATCCTCATGGTACACCGTCACCCGCAGATGCTCGCGCGGAATCTTCAGCTCCTCGGTGACGAACTCCCACGCGAAGCGGATCGCATCGCGCTTGAAGTAGTCGCCGAACGAAAAATTACCGAGCATCTCGAAGAAGGTGTGGTGCCGGGCCGTGTGCCCCACCTGCTCGAGGTCATTGTGCTTGCCACCGGCACGCACACACTTCTGCGATGTCGTCGCACGTGTACCGAAGGACGTCTCTTCCTGGCCCAGAAAGACACGCTTGAACTGCACCATGCCGGCGTTCGTGAACATCAGCGTCGGGTCGTCCACCGGGACGAGCGACGACGACGGACGGATGGCATGGTGCTGGCGCTCGAAGTAGGCCAGAAAGCGGGATCGGATCTCAGACGCTAGCATAGACCCGAAATATACGCGCGGCCGGCAGACACGGCGACGAGCGCACATCACTGCGCCCGGTCGTCGTCCTCCATGTCCACGGCATCCACAGCGCCCGACGAGACCGCGCTCCACCCCGCCATCAGGCGCCGGCAACTCGCCATGACCAGATCCGAGGCGAAGCCGCGCCGCATCAGGAACCCCATCAGCCGGCGTTGCGCCGTGGCACGATCGAGCGCCCGCAACTGGCGCACCCGCTTCTCTGCCGCCGCCGCACAGCGCGCCGCATCGTCCACCCCTTCGCTCGCCACCGCAGACGCGACGGCGGCATCCGCCACCTCGGCCGACACCCCACGCTGCCGCAGCCGACGCGTCACCGACCCAGTGCTCCGAGAGGCGTTCCGCAACTGCGCCGCCGCCTCTGCGCGCGCAAACTCGTCATCGTCCAGGAGGCCGATCGCGTCGAGACGGCCAAGGGCGTCCCCGATCACCGTCGGATCCGACTCGCGACGCCGTAACCGCATCTCCAGATCGCGACGGCTCCGCCGCGACGTCGACAGCATCCGCAACGCCGCATCCTGCGCATCCACCACCCGCGCCTCCCGCAACACCGCCGCCCACCCGACCGTATCCAGCACCAGCCCGGCCCGCAGGTTGAACGCACGGACGCCACTCGCACCGATCACCACCGTCAGCGTCCCCGCCGTCGACTGGCACCGCACACGCACCCGGCCCTTCACCCGCGGATCCTCAGCCACCGCCAGCACCCGAACCGGTGGCTCCAACACCACCACCTCCGCGCCGGAGCGCCGCCGAGACCCGGACGCTCGCCGACCCCCAACACCAGAACCAGCAGCAGAACCAGCAGCTCCGTCACGCACCCCAGTCGGCACACGAGACGAGGGGGCGGCATCGTCCGTCGCAGGGTACCGGGCCCCGCGCCGTGTCGATTCCTCCCCCCCGCGTGCTCCCGCGTCAGCGATGCGCATCACACCACCCTCGACCCACGCCGGTGATGAGACGCTCGCCCACTCCCCTACTCCTCGCCGTCAGCGTCCGGCGGAATTACCGGCTGCTCAGTCATCTTCATCCCAAGCACACCCTTCACCAGTTCCTCGAGCTCCGACAGCAGCGCCACGTTGTCCTTCAGGAACATCTTCGCATTCTCTCGGCCCTGACCAATCCGCTGCCCCTTGTAACTGTACCAGGAGCCGCTCTTCTCGATGATGTTGCTCTCGGCCGCAATGTCGAGCACCAGCGACGCATGCGAGATCCCCTCCGCATACATGATGTCGAACTCCGCCTGACGGAACGGCGGGGCAACCTTGTTCTTCACCACCTTCACACGGACGTGCGAACCCACCACGTCCTCCTTGTCCTTGACCGGACCAATACGGCGGATGTCCAACCGCAGCGATGCGTAGAACTTGAGCGCCTTGCCACCCGTCGTCGTCTCGGGACTGCCAAACATCACGCCGATCTTTTCACGCAGCTGGTTGATGAAGATCACCGATGTGTTCGACCGCGCGATCGCGCCGGTCAGCTTGCGCAACGCCTGGCTCATCAGACGCGCCTGCAGGCCGACGAAACTGTCGCCCATGTCGCCCTCGATTTCCGCCTTCGGCACCAGCGCCGCCACCGAGTCGATCACGATCACGTCCACCGCACCGCTCCGCACCAGAATCTCGCAGATCTCCAGCGCCTGCTCACCCGTGTCGGGCTGGCTGATCAGCAGGTTCTCGACATCCACACCCAGCTTGCGCGCATACTCCGTATCCAGCGCATGCTCGGCATCGATGAACGCCGCCACACCGCCCGTCTTCTGCGCATTCGCCACGACGTGCAGGCACAACGTGGTCTTGCCGCTCGACTCCGGACCATAGATCTCCGTCACACGGCCGCGCGGCACACCACCGATGCCGATCGCCGCATCCAGATTGATCGCGCCCGTCGGGATCGCATCCACCTTGATGCGAGTGTCCATGCCCAGGCGCATGATCGAACCCTTCCCGCAGTTCTTCTCGATCTGGGCCACCGCGAGCGCCAGCGCCTTCTTCTTGTTGTCGTCAGCAATCGCCATCGAAGCCATCTCGGTTCTCCTGCGTGAAGGTCGCGGCGCCACCGGGCCGGGAACCGCAATGTAGTGAATCCGGGCAAACGCCCCGGCGCCCGAAGAGAATACGAAACCGAACAAAGACCGTCAAGCCCCCCCGCCCGGCCTTCCGCTCGCGCGGAGCGCACTCACTGGGCCTGAAAGGCGGGAAATGCCCCGGGCACATGCCGCACCGCGACGCGCTCGCGGCTCGCCACGATCCCCACGACGTCGAAACGGAAGCTGGCCGGTGCCGGCGAGATCGCCGCGCCCCGCTGATCGATCCATGCCTGCGCCGACCGCGTCAGCTCGCGCTGCTTTCGCCAGTTCACTGCTTCCACGGGCTCACCCGACCAGGTCGTTCGTCGCGTCTTCACTTCGACGAACGCGACCACGCCATCGCGCAGCGCCACCAGGTCGATGTCGCGCCGACCTGAGCGCCACCGCCGGTCCACCACCTGCCAGCCGTCGCGGGCCAGCCACCGCTCCGCGATCCGCTCCCCGAGGGCGCCAAGCGCCTGTGCCTTGGTCTGTGTCATGGCGACATGATCGTGCAGACATGCGCTGCACGCACACCGCGATCACCCGCCGATCATCGTTCGAGCGCGGCTACTCGCCGACGATCTCGTCGAGGTCCTGAAAACCCTTCAGCACGTCGCGCGGCTTGCTGCCGTCAGGCGGACCGAGGATCCCCGCGTCGTGCAACTGGTCGATGATCCGCGCCGCGCGTCCATAGCCGATCTTCAGGCGACGCTGCAGCAGCGACGTGCTGCCACCCTGATGCTGGATGCACAGTTCCGCTGCCTCGCGAAACAGCTTGTCGCGGTCCACCGGGTCGCCGTCGTCCTCCCCACCGCCGCCGGCGTCGATGGCCTCACGCGCGCGAATCTGCTCGAGGATGTCTGGCTCGTCGGGCGGCAGCGACACCGCGGCCCCGCTCGTGGCACGCTCCGCCTCGCTGCGCGCGCGCTGCGCGTCGTACCACTGCATCAGCCGCTCCGTCTCCTCGCTGGAGAGATACGCGCCCTGCAGTCGGCCCGGCTCCGACTTGCCCGGCGGCAAGAACAGCATGTCCCCATTGCCCAGCAACGACTCGGCACCCGAGCCATCGAGAATCGTGCGACTGTCGATCTGGCTCGCGACACGGAAGGCGATCCGGCTCGGGAAGTTCGCCTTGATCAGTCCCGTGATGACGTTCACGCTCGGCCGCTGCGTGGCGAGGATCAGGTGGATGCCGATCGCACGTGCCTTCTGCGCCAGCATCGCGATCGGTGTCTCCACCTCGCCCTGCACCGTCATCATCAGGTCGGCCATCTCGTCGATGATCACCACGATGTACGGCAGGATTCCGCCGTCGTACGCGTTGACCTCGAAGCCGACCTCGGGATTCCGCGGCTTCTGCAGCCGCGCCCCTTCCTGAACGCGCCGGTTGAAGTCCTGCACGTTACGGCAGCCGTTGGCCGCCAGCAGTGCATACCGGTCCTGCATCTCCAGCACCGCCCACTTCAGCACCGCCGCGGCATCGCGATTGTCGGTGATCACCTTGTGACGCAGGTGCGGCAGCGTGTTGTACACGGAGAGCTCGACCATCTTCGGATCGACCATCAGAAAACGCAGCGTGGCGGGCGTGTGCCGGTAGATCAGCGAGGTGATGATCGTGTTCACGCAGACCGACTTGCCCGATCCCGTCGCGCCTGCGATCAGCAGATGCGGCATCTTCGCCAGGTCCGCGATCACCGGACGCCCCTCGAGATCCTTGCCCAGCGCCACCGGCAGCGCCGCGCGCGCCGAGCTGTATTCCGGGTGCTCGACGATCTCACGGAAGGACACCATCTCCGGATTCGGGTTGGGGACCTCGATGCCGACCGCACCCTTGCCGGGGATCGGTGCCACGATCCGGATACTGGTGGCACGCATCGCCAGTGCGAGATCGTTCGACAACGACGCGAATTGCCGCACCTTCACGCCGGCCGCAGGCTCCACCTCGAACTGCGTCACCGTCGGCCCCGTGGTGCGCCCGACGAGCTGGCCCTCCACCCGGAAGGTCCGCAGCGCCGCCATCAGACGCACGCCCGACGCATCGAGCTCGCGCCGGTTCGCATCCATGTTGCGAGGTGGCGGTTCCGTCAGCAGTGACGTGGGCGGCAGCAGCGACTCGGCATCGTCGTCGGGCACAGCGGTCGCCTCGATCGCCGCCGTCACGCGTGCCTCGCGCGTTGGAGTCGCCGGCTTCAACTTGCGTGTGATCGGCAGCACAATGGCTGGCGAATCATCGACCTCGTCATCATCCTCATCGTCGTCACCGGCCACCACGTGCACCGGCGACAGCGGCACCGGCGTGCGTCGGCGCGGAGTCGGGGGGGCATCGGCTGCCAGCGACCCAGCAGCATACGGATCGATGGCCGGCATTTCGTCCGGCGACGGCTCCATCTGCAGCGCGGCAAGGGGATCGCGGGTCGGCGTGAGCGCCGCGGCCACTTTCGGGGCACGGTCGAAGAGCGCCAGCACCGGGTTCCAGGCGAGGGTGCCGATCGTCAGCACCGACATGCCGGCGGTGACCGCGAGCCACGCGCCCACATAGCCGATCAGCCGCTCGAGATAGAACGCCACCAGGCCGCCCCACACCCCCGCCGCGAGGCTCGTCTCCCGCCCGACGCGCAGGCCGAGTGCACAGCCGATCGGCAGCAGCAGCATCAGACCGCCGATGAACCAGAGCCACGAACGGTCCTCGGCGCGGTCCAGTCGGCCGAGCAGGCGCAACCCGTGCACCGCCGGCAGCACCGGTAGGAAGACGACGCCGCTCCAGCCCAGCACCGTCACCAGCGGCGAGACGATCGCCGCACCGATCGCACCGAACGCGCCGCGCACCTCGCGCAGGCCGCCGTCCGTGCCGATGGCAAATGTCATCAGCAGGCCGATGAGGAACACGGCCAGCAACAGCAGCCCCACGCCACTCATCTCACGCCGGACGACCACACCGCCTCCCATGCGCCACGGCCACGACGCGCGCCGCCGGCGCCGTCGGAGACACCACCGACGGCACCGGGCATCCCCGCACGCGCACCGTCACTCCTTCGCGAAGAGGTCGGTCTCGCGCTCGAGAAACTTCGTGTCGAAATCGCCGGACTGGAAGGTCGCGTTCTGCATCACCTTGGCCAGAAACGGAATCGTCGTGGTCGGCCCCTCGATGATGAAACTCTCGAGCGCCACCTGCATGCGCTTCACCGCCTCGGCGCGCGTCGGCGCCTGCACGATCAGCTTCGCCAGCAGCGAGTCATAATGTGGCGGCACCGTGTAGCCGGCGTACACGTGGCTGTCGATGCGCACCCCCGGACCGCCGGGCGGATGGAAGGTGTTGATCTTCCCCGGTGACGGCTGGAAGTTGCGCATCGGATCTTCGGCGTTGACGCGGCACTCGATGACGTGCCCACGCAGCGGTGGCAGCTCCGTGATCCGCAGCGGCAGCCCCGAGGCGACACGGATCTGCTCCTGCACGAGATCCACGCCCGTCAGCATCTCCGTCACCGGATGCTCGACCTGGATGCGCGTGTTCATCTCCATGAAGTAGTACGACCCGTCGGTGTCGAGCAGCATCTCGATCGTGCCCGCACCGACGTAGTCGATCGCCTTCGCGCCGCGCACCGCATCGGCCCCCATCCGCAGTCGGAGGTCAGGCGACATGGCCGGCGACGGCGCCTCCTCGATCAGCTTCTGGTGCCGGCGCTGCACCGAGCAGTCCCGCTCACCGAGGTGGACGCAGTTGCCGTGCTGGTCGCCGAGAATCTGGAACTCGATGTGCCGCGGCCTCAGCAAATACTTCTCGACGTACACGTCACCGTTGCCGAACGCCGACAGCGCCTCGCTGCGCGCGAGGTTGAAGCTGCGTGCGAAGTCGTCCGCATCCTTGGCGACCCGCATGCCCTTGCCGCCGCCACCCGCCGACGCCTTGATGATCACCGGAAAGCCGATCGACTCGGCGAACGCCAGCGCCTCGTCCACGTCTTCCACGGGGCCCGGGGTGCCTGGCACGATCGGGACCCCGCATTCGGCCATCGCCTTGCGGGCGGAGGCCTTGTCACCCATGACACGGATCTGATGCGCCGTCGGTCCGATGAAGGTGATGCCGGATGCCGTGCACGTCTCCGAAAACTCCGCGTTCTCGGCCAGGAAGCCATAGCCCGGATGGATCGCGTCGGCCCCCGTGATCTCCGCGGCGGCGATGATCCGGGGAATCTTCAGGTAACTCTCGCGCCCCGCGGCGGGCCCAATGCAGACGTCGTCATCGGCGAAGCGCACATGCAGGGAGTCACGATCCGCTTCGGAATACACGGCGACCGTCTGAATGCCGAGTTCCCGGCAGGCGCGGATGACGCGCAACGCAATCTCGCCGCGATTGGCGATCAGGACTTTCTTGAACATGGCGCCTCAGGACTGCGCGGGCGCGCGGAACGCGTCCCACGACGAATCGCTTGCTGACGCCACACCCTGGATCTGCAACGCAAACTCGCTCGGGTTCGTGGCGTAGAACAGCGCCTGGTCGTAGCTGATCACGTCGCGCGTGTACCATGACAGCAGGCTCTGGTCGAACGTCTGCATTCCGTACTGCACCGTCCCTTCCTTGATCAGCTCGACGATGTCCAGTGAGGCCGACGGATCGCGGATCTTGTCGCGAACCGCGGCCGTGTTGACGAGCACTTCGCAGGCCGGCACGCGTCCCTTGCCGTCCTTCCGCGGGACGAGCCGCAGGGAGATGATGCCGGCGAGCGCATTCGCAAGGTTGAAGCGAACCTCCGCCTGCTGGTGCGGCGGGTAAAAGCTCAGGATGCGCGAGATCGTCGACGAGGCATCGGTGGTGTGCAGCGTCGAGAACACGAGATGCCCCGTGTCGGCTGCCTTCAACGCCGTATCCAGCGTATCGAGGTCGCGGATTTCGCCGATCAGGATGACGTCCGGATCCTGCCGCAGCACGCGTCGCAGCGCCGAGCTGAAGCTCAGCGTGTCGGTGCCCACCTCGCGCTGGCTCACGTGGCTGCGGATGTCGCGGTGCAGGAACTCGACCGGATCCTCGATCGTGATGATGTTCACCGACCGGTGCTGGTTGACGTGGTGGATCATGGCGGCAAGCGCGGTGCTCTTGCCCGACCCCGTGATGCCCGTCACCAGGACCAGTCCGCGGGGGCGCAGCGCCAGCTCTTCCACCACCGGCGGCAGGTGCAGTTCGGTCGCGGTGCGCGTCTGGTAGGGAATGCCGCGCAGCGCGAACGACACGGTGCCGCGCTGCTGGTACGCGTTCACGCGGAACCGCCCGATGCCCGAAACGCCGATCGCAAAGTCGGCCTCGCGGGTCTGCTGGAACTCCTTCAGGTAGCGCTGCGGCATGATCTGCTCGGCCAGCGCCGACAGGTCGTCGGCCTTCAGCGACGAGTGATCGAGGCCGACCAGGTCGCCGGCGATGCGGATGGTCGGCGGACGCCCCACCTTGAGGTGCAGGTCCGACCCATCCCGCTCGATCAGCGACGCCAGCCAGCTGCGCAGCTGGGCTGACAGTTGCTTGCCGCTGCCGCTGATCGGCTTGTCGCCGACCGATGGATTGGCGGCGCCGTTCGGATCAGCCATTGGGATCGACACGGAAGAGCACCTGCCCGTATTCGACGGCGGAGGAATCCGTGACCGCGACATCCACCACCACGCCGGACACCTCGCACTCGATCTCGTTCATGATCTTCATTGCCTCGATGATGCAGAGGATCTGCCCTTTCGCCACACGCGTCCCGACGCTGGCGTACGGGTTCGCCCCCGGCTCGGGCTTCGCATAGAAAGTGCCGACCATCGGCGACTTCACCTCGAGCAGTGTCGACACCGGCTTGGCCGGCTCCACTGCCGCGGGGGCCGCAGCAGCGGGGGCCGCCGCCGGCGCGGGCGCGGCCGCCACCATGTGCGTCGCGCCCATGACCGCACCACCGCGCTGGGTTGGACTCTTCGAGACGCGGAGCTTCATCCCCTTGTCCGAGGTGATCTCCAGGGAGTCGATGGTCGACTCATCGAGCATCTCCAGAACTTTCTTCAGATATCGCAGGTCGATCATGAGTGGGCTCTGACGGCGGATGGCGCGAGTGGCACTGTCAACGCAGCTCCAGCAACTCGCGGGGGAAATCAGTCAAACGGCGGGGTCCGGCGGCGCCCAGCAGGACATCGTCCTCGATGCGCACCCCACCCCAACCAGCACGATACACACCTGGCTCGACGGTGACTACCGCATCCAACGGCAGGATTGCGTCCGCCGACGAGGCGAGCCGCGGTCCTTCATGCACCTCCAGGCCGATGCCATGTCCGAGCGAGTGTCCAAACCCCTCGGCCAGGCCAGCCTCCTTCAGCGACTCGCGGGCAATCGCATCCGCCTCACGACCGCGCAGCCCCGCGCGAACCTCGACGCACGCCTTTTCCTGGGCCACGCGCACCGCATCATACACGACGCGCTGCTCCGGTGAAGCACGCCCGACGACCACCGTCCGGGTGATGTCCGAACAGTAGCCCTCGTGAATCGCGCCGAAGTCGAGGAGCAGGAAGTCACCGGACTCGACCATACGGGAGGAACTCCGCGCATGCGGAAGCGCCGACCGCGGCCCCGACGCCACGATGGTGGGAAAAGGGAACCCTTCGCTGCCCTCGTCGCGCAGGGCCTTCTCGAGCATGCCGGCAATCGATGTCTCGGTCTGGCCCGGCCTGATGCGCGGGAGCGTCACGGCGAGCGCCCGCGTCGCCATCGTCGCCGCACGCTCAATCAGGGCCACTTCACCGGAATCCTTCCGCTCGCGCAGCGATTCGATGAGCTCACGGGACGGCCGCCACTGCCACCGCGCGCCGTCATCGAGCAATCGCTCGAAATCGCGGTGCGGCAGGTGCACGCTCTCGAAGCCGATCACCTCCAGCGTGACCGTCGGCAGGAACGCCCAGAGCTCGGTCCAGAGGCTGTTCTGCGCGATCACGACCCGCACCGAATCACCGACTTCGTCCGCGACCTGGGTCTGGTAACGGAAATCGGTGACGAGGGTGACCGCCCCCCGCCCCGGGACGAAGGCGAGCGCGTTGCTCCCCGAAAAGCCGGTCAGATAACGGATGTTGGGCAACGACGAGACGAGCAGACCATCCAGGTGATGCTCCACGAGGCCGGCCTGAAGCGCGGCAAGCCGGGCGGCGTGCGGCGTCGGCATCAGCTGGGGGTCGCCAGATGCGCGACGACGGCGCGGAGCGCGTGTTCATAACTGGCCGGCCCAAACCCGCAAATGACGCCCAGCGCCGCCGCAGCGAGCATCGAATGTCGGCGCTCCGCCTCGCGGGCATAGATGTTGGAGAGATGCACCTCGACGAACGGGACGGCGACGCCGACCAGCGCGTCCCGCAGTGCCAGCGACGTGTGCGTGTACGCACCGGCATTGACCAGTGCCCCGGCCACTCGACCACCGCGCCATGTGTGGATCGCGTCCAGCATCGCGCCTTCACCATTGTGCTGGGAGCACTCGATGTCGACGCCGAGCTCTGCGGCGAGCGCAGCGAGACGCCGATCGAGGTCGGCCAGCGACGCCGTTCCGTAGATCGACGGCTCCCGTTCGCCAAGCAGGTTCAGGTTCGGCCCGTGCAGCACGGCGATGCGCCGGCGCGTGGCCATCACGAGAGTCCTTCGAGCCAACGGTGAAATTCCGACGGTGCCGCGCGCGGGGTATCTGCGCCGGCGTCGGGCCCCTCTTGGCCGTCGGACGCAGGCATCTGCGCCGGCGCATCCGTCCGGGTCGGCGAGTCGGTGACGGCAGCGCCCGGCGCGGGCATCGACGTGACATACACGACTGGCGTGGGCTCTCCCGTCACCGCACTGGTGTCGCTTCCCTCGTGCCGCGCTGCATCGCTGGTCGGCTCGGAGCGCGTCGCCCAGCGACCGGGCGATTCCGTCTGCGCCGTCGGCATCGCAGGCCGGGACGCTGCACCTGCCGGCGGTGGCGTGACTGTCGGTTCGAAGCTCGCCCACGGCACCGTCGCCCCTGGCGGCGGAGCGATCACCGGCAGACCGCCGAACGTCGGGGAGAGTGACGGCGGGGCCTTGACCGGGGCCGAGGTCGGCAGCGTTGGTACCGAGCTTGTCTGGCGCAGCGGCAGCGGTGGCGTGTCGATCCGAGCCCGCGGCGGCGACCCGCTGCCGGCAAAGAAGCGATCGAAGGACAACAGCGGCGCCTTCGCCACCCCGCCGCCATCAGCCGCCGGAGCCGTCGGCAGCTCGAGGACGTCAGGCACCGGCAGCGTCGGAGCATCTTTCGGCAGCCGGCCGACCATCTGGCTGGCGAGTTCGATCAGCAGCACACCGGCGGCTGCATCGGCGCCCACCACCTCGAGGCCCGAGAACAAGGTCGAGAGCGACGCACTGCCACTCTGACTGGCGACAGCCCTGCTCTCACGGGGGGTTGGCAACGTCGCAGCCGCGGCAAAACCACTCGGCGGCGTCGCGAACATCGCGTCGCTCCGCTCACGGAACTGGTCGTCGGAGAGTACGCCGTGCTCCTCGGCAAACCAGTCGTCACCGCCAGCGTCTGCGGGCGCGTCCGCGCGCCACGCCTCGGCAGCCTCGGCGCCGTCCAGCCCATCGGTGCGCGGTGGCGGCGACACGTCATACATCGCTTCGAGAATCGACGGGGTGCTCGACTGGATGTCACCAGAGTCTGCGAAGTCGCTGAATGACAACGCCTTATCCGCATCGGCCTCCAGTGACTTGTCAGCATCGGACACTGCGCCGCGGCCCTCCAGCTCCTCGATGCGGGCCTGCAGCGCACCGTCGGCCGGAGTACGCCGCGCAAGGGCACGGTAGACGTTCAGCGCCTGCTCCGTGAATCCCTGCTGAGCGTAAAGCTGCGCCATCGTCTCGGTCTCGAACTCCGCGGCCGGCAACGACGTGGCAGCCACCACCTCATCCGGCTCGCGCTCGACCACGAGCGGCGGGGGTGCGGTGGGGGCAGCCTGATCCGACACCTCCACAATGGCAGACGTGCTGACCGGTGTCTTGCGGTCGCGCGCCGTGCGCCACGCGGCGAAACTCGCCAGTGCTCCGAACGCTGGCCGTGCGGCCACGTCGTCCTCGAGGAGCTCGGGAAGCGCCACCGCCGGCCCAACGTCGACCGCTTCGTTGACTGCGGGTGGTGACACCGCTGGCGCGGGTGCAGCAGCCATCGCTTCGGCCACCGGCGACGGCGTCGGAACCGCAGTCACATCCGAGTCAGCACCGGCAGTGGCGAGCTCGGTCAGCTCGGGCTGCGCTGCAGCGGGCGCGGGTATCTCGGCGACCTCCTCGATCAGCTCCACCACGACGGCCTCGCCGATCACCAGCTCCCCGTCACCCGGCATGGCGTCCGGAAGGGCGTCCACGCTGAGCTCATCCAGATCGTCGTAACCGAAGCCTTCTCCGAACAGGGCGATCGCCGGCAGCGTGAGCTCGTCAGGCGCGATGGTCGGCGCCAATGGCGGCGCGACCGGCTCCGCGTCGTAGATCGGGCCGACGGCGGCAGGCTCGGGCACCGCAGCCGGCGGCTCGCCGAGGATGGCGCGCAGCCCCGGAGGAGTCGGTTCCGACAGGGCGGCGGCGGCATCGGAGCGGTCGAAGGTCGACGGCGGCATCTGATGCAGCGGCGTCGGGCGCGCCGTCGTCGGCGCCGGACGGACGAACTCAAGGCCTGAGAACGGAGGGTGTTGCGCGCCGGACGCGACCGGAGCCGGCGGCGCCTCCGACTGGGGCATTGCCAGCGGGGGCTGTGGCGCCTGCGGCACACGCCGCGGGCGCTCCCACTCCTCCACCGGCTCCGAGGGGAGCTCCGCCGGCAAGGCATCGGCAAGCCGCTCCCAGCGTGTTGGAGCCGACGGTGGCGTGAACACCGGATCCGTCGGCACGGGCGCCACGATGGAAGGTGGCGCCACGACGTCCACTGGCCCGGTGTCCGCCGCGACGGTGGGGCGACGTTCCCATGGCTCCGGAGGAACCGGGTCGGGCGCGCGCTCCGCGATTGCCGGTTCCATGGCAGTCTGCCGCGCCCACGGGTCGGGCAGTTGCGTCCCGGGAGGCACGGGTGGTCGGATGGTCTCCGGTGCCCCCGGCTGCGCGGGGACCATGCTCGGCACGACGCCAGTGGATGGCGGGCGTCCCGTCTCATGCAGCGATCGCAGCAGCCGCTCGATTTCCGCGTTCTGTGGATCCGCGTCCAGCACCCGGGCGTACCACTGTCTCGCCTCGCCGATCTCGTTGCGGAGGCGCGCGATGTCACCCAGATGACGAAGCGCGATCACATTCTCATCGTCCAGGGACACCGAGGTGAGGAAGACCTCGCGAGCCGCCTCGGCGTCACCCTTCTCGAAATACGCACGCCCGAGGACGATGTGCCCGCTCATGTGACCCGGCTGCGCCGGCAGGTGCTCCCGGCACAGCGCAATCGCCCGATCCAGCTCGCCAGCCAGCCGGTACTCGTTCGCGAGCGGCACGAAGAAGCGCCGCGGGTTCTGCATGTACTTGGCCGTCAGATCCTGCAGCCGGGCACCAGGCGACATCACGTCCTCGAATGAAAACTGCCCGCGTGGGTTCAGCCCGGAACGCCGGACCGCCAAAGATAGCGGACCGCCCGGACGAGCGTCAAATCGCAATACCCATCGAAGTATCGGTATCACTTGAAGTTGTACCACCTGCGAGCCTATTTTTCTCGGCTGTTCTCTCCCGCGGTCCAGGTCGTTCCCTCGAGGAGTTCTGTTCAGTGCTGCAGACGTTCCGCTCGTTCGGTAAGTACATCTTCTGGGGCCTCGCCGTGACGTTCATCGGCGGCTTCGTCTTCTATGAATCCTCTGGTCTCTTCGGACGGGACTCAGGCCCGACGCTCGGCACGACGGTCGTGAAGATCGATGGGCAGGACGTCACCTACGGCGCGTACCAGCGAGCGCTCGAGGCGGCCGTGCAGCAGGAAGAGCAGCAGCGCGGCCGCTCGCTGACGCTCGACGAACGGGCGCAGGTCGAGCAGAAGACCTACGACGAGATCATCACGGAAGTCCTGCTCGAGCACGAGTACAAGAAGCGCGGCATCTCCGTCACCGAGGAGGAGATCGTCGAGTATGCCAAGTTCTCGCCGCCGCCGCAGTACGCGCAGCTCCCGGAACTGCAGACCAACGGCCAGTTCGACTTCGAGAAGTACCAGCGCTTCCTGCGCAGTCCCCAGGCGCGCCAGCAGGGCATGCTGGCGCAGCTCGAGGGCTATTACCGCAGCACGATCCCGAAGCAGAAGCTCTTCGAGCAAGTGGCGGCCGGCGCGTTCGTGAGCGACGCCCGCCTCTGGCAGATCTATCAGGATTCGCACGACTCGGCGCAGGTCTCCTACATCGCCATGCGCCCGACGACGATCGCGCCCACCGAGGTCACCGATGCGCAGGCGCGTGCCTGGTACGGCGCACACCCCTCGGAGTTCAAGCGACCGGGCCGCGCTGCGGTCTCGGTCATCGCGCTGCCCCTGACGGTGAGCGCCGCCGACAGCGCCGCGACGCGCGACTCGATCCTGAAGCTGCGTGCGCAGATCCTCGCGGCCACGGACCAGAAGGCGCGGTTTTCCGAGCTGGCCACGCAGGTCTCGAACGACACCTCGTCGGCCGTGCAGGGTGGTGACCTTGGCCGCAAGCCCGCGAGCAGCTACGTCCCGGAGTTCGCGGCGGCCGCGAAGACGCTGGCGGTGAACGAGATCTCGCAGCCGGTGAAGACGGCGTTCGGCTGGCACCTCCTGCGCGTCGAGGCGCGTAGTGGTGATACCGTGAGCGTGCGGCACATCCTGCTCAGCGTCGTGATGAACGATGCGGCGGCAGGACGGGTGTCGAAGCGTGCCGACTCGCTGGCGACTCTCGCCGGCAGCGCCGACACGCCGGCGAAGTTCGATGCCGCAGCAAAGACGCTGGGGCTGCCGGTGATGCGCGCCACGGCGTTCGAGCGTGAGCCGCTGACCATTGCCGGCCGCTACGTGCCGAACGTCAGCGCCTGGGCATTCAGTGGCGCGCGCGCGGGCGAGAGCAGCGAGATGTTCGACGACGCCAGCGGCTACTACGTGGCCCGGCTCGACACGCTGCACGCCGAGGGCGTCGCCTCGTTCGACGAGGTGAAGGAGGAGGTGCGCGAGCGCCTCGCCAAGGAAAAGGTCATGGATGAGTTCATGACGCTCGGTCGCAACATCACCGAGTCGTCGAACGGTGCCGGCGGCTTCGAGGGCGCCGTGCAGCGCCGTGCACTGTCGGTCTCGACGTCGCCCATGTTTGCGCGCACCATGCAGACCGAGGGCCTTGGCGGCTTCAACGAGGCGATCGGTGCCGCGTTTGCGCTGCCCATCGGCGCAGTCAGCCAGCCGATCCGCACCGCCGAAGGCGTCTTCGTGATCCGTGTCGACCAGCGCAAGCCGGCCGACCGCGCCGAGTTCGAGAAGCAGAAGGAGACGCAGCGCACCCAGGTCCTCCGCGGCATGCGCGAGCAGATGGTCCGCGACTACCTCGAGGGCATGAAGAAGGGCGCCTCGATCGTCGACAATCGCAAGAAGCTCAACGCCGCTGCCCGCCGCCAGAGCACCTGATCGCACGGCAGCAGCACGACGGAGCGAGACGAGAGCGGGGCACCGGAATG